>JAZNFQ010000018.1:0-116367 GCA_045576075.1 Clostridia bacterium | reverse complement strand
ATCAAATTTTCTTTTATTGCATCGGTATGAATTTTATAATTCAGTTTTGAAATTTCTCTGTTTAAATTCCAATTAAGAGAAAGTCTGCTGTTTTCATCCCTCTTAATGCGCTTATAATCTTTAATAATGTATAGTTTAAATTCAGCAGATACCCATGATGCAAACTCGAATGCAATATCTGAATGAGCATAAGTACCGCCATATCTTCCGGATTTTGAAACGATGCCAATAGCATTTACGCCTTCAATCCATTTTGTGGGTGACATAGTAAATGCATTAGCCCCTGCCTGTGATCTAAACCCGTCGAATTCGACGGGTTTAAAATTGGGATTATGTAATGATTCCCATAAAGCTAAGAATTCAATTGTGTCACGAGAACGCATCCAATTCTTTATAACATCATTCGGTGCATCGCTCTTATATTTTGCAATATCCGTAAGAGAAATAAATTCATTTTGAAAATCGTTTGTATATATGCTGATATCAAAGCCATTGGCATGTATGGTTTCTTTAATTGCCATATTTGTAAACCTCCATCTTTGTGGATTATATCTTTGTTTATTATATCATATAATTCGACAAATAACAATGCTTTTGATGTAATTGTTTGTATGTTTGTGGTAATTTCTCCATATTTATATTACTCTTTTGGTTATTGGATAAAAAATAGCATATGCAAAAGGAAAATAATTCTTTCACATACGCTATATAACCATTAGGATCTAGTGTCAACGACGTGGGGGTTCAAGTCCCTTCGCCCGCACCATAACAAAGGCACCGTTATTATAAAAATAACGGTGCCTTTGTTATGAGGCTACAGGAAAATAAAAGCGCCTGTTCAAGTTTGTATTGAACAGGCGCTTTTATTATTCTTTTTGGTACCTTCAAAGTATCGACTGCTATTTATTTCAGGAACAATTCAATTACGGGAATGGTCTGTTTGGGCTGAAGAGTAGGTATTTGCAAAATAACCGAACTCTTTTCCTCTTTTGTGGCGTTGCCCATTTCCTGCTCTTCGGCATCAGCATCGCGGCGACGCGGATGCATCCAATCAATCGGGAACTGCGGATGATGCCAGTCAAGCAAGGAATAATAATTTCCAACACGCAATCCCTCTGCTCGAAAAGCATCTGCGTATTCCTTACTTGTATTTCTAATTCCGTGTCCCGAGCCTAAATATGCTTCTTCACAAATTCCATAAGTCTATGCCAATCTTCTCTGGCAAAGTAATGCTTACCCTTGCGCAAATGATATCCTATACATCCCTCGTGGTATACATCACCTGCAGAAGGAAGCCTGTCTTCGCACACAAACCCTTTTTTACCAAGTTTTTCATAGGCAGGACTTGCCGCTACACAAGACAGCATTTCAGACGGCGGGCAAGCCCATGTATCCTCCTCCGCACTTCCAACACTTACATATCTTTGCGCATCCTGCTTTAAATAAAACTCTAACTTGTTTTAGTATATTTCAAGACAGCGACTCGAAAAATCTTATAAAATTATCCTGTGCGATGTTTTCTATAAGCGACTGTGGATAGTTAAGCCTTGCAAGCTCGTTAAAGAGAATATCCAGCTTTTCGCACGAGTCAATGTCTGCCATTTTAAATTCAATTCCATCAAAGTCAGCGCCAAGAGCAATGGTATTCTCTCCGCCAATTGAGCAAAAATGTTCAATATGCCTTATCAAATCATTCACATCTGCACTCTCACTGCCGTTTAAAAACAAGGGGTACAGATTAAGCCCAACCACACCGCCGCGCCTGCGAATAACCTCAAATTGTTTGTCAGTGACATTGCGTTCCTCTGAACAAACGGTTCTTGAATTTGAATGGGTTGCCAACATCCTGACACTCTCATATTCTGCGGCGTCCCAAAATCCTCTGTCGGATATATGCGACACATCAAAGCCCATAGAGAGCCTCTCCATTTCAGAGAGAACCTCTCTGCCGAGCTTGGTGAGTCCCGATGCATTATCGCCAATCCCCCCGCAGAGAGCATTGTCCATATTCCACGTGAGCCCTGCAATCCTCACCCCTGCATCATATAACTCATACAGATTTCCAACAGAAAATCCGGGTGTATTTCCCATTCCCTCGATTGATACAAACGCCGATATCGGTACATTGCAGTTTTTGTAATCCTGTGCCGTAACGCAAAATTCTGCAACCGAGCTTTGAGCCGCCTCTTTTTTAAGCAACTCAATTATATCGAGCATATCCTTCGTGGAAAATTCACCCGGATTATATATGGCAAAAAGCTGCCCTGCTTTTTTATATTTAGAGAGTTTTTCAAAGCTGACATCAAAAGGATTGCTTTGAAGGCTCCCCCCTTTTCTGACTTTCAACAAGGTATCGCAATGCAAATCAAACATTTCCATTCTGCCCCCAACATCAACAATTGATATATTTTAAATCTTATGCAGAGCACGATATTTTTATTGTATTTTTTCTATTGGGATTGCCAGCAATTTTTCACTTCTTACTTATATAACTAAGCCTCCGTTTTGGCTGATGACCTGCCCTGTTATAAAACCTCCATCCTCTGCAAGATATACAATTGCCCGTGCAATTTCCTCAGGCCGTCCCAATCTGCCAAGCGGGGTTTCTGCGCATATAGCATCTATAGCGTCTTTATCAAGAGCTGCATTCATATCGGTATCAATCGCGCCCGGAGCGACGCAGTTAACTATTATCCCCGACGGCCCAACCTCTTTAGAGAGCGCCTTTGTCATACCGATAACGCCCGCCTTTGCAGCAGAATATGCAACCTCACACGCCGCACCCGTTATGCCCCACATTGATGATACGTTTATAATAGCACCGCTCTTTCGCCTTATCATTTGCGGCAAAACCTCTCTTATGCAATAAAACGCGCCCGAGAGGTTTATGTCAATAATTCTTCTCCATTCTTCATCGGTCATCGCATCGGTCATATAAAAGCCCGCAACGCCCGCGTTGTTGACAAGAACGTCTATATCTCCTGCCTCTTCGAACATTCTCTTGACCTCATCAGGCTTTGAAACATCCGCCCTTATCGCAATTCCGCCCGTTTCCTCTGCTATACGCTCTGCATCTTCCTTTGATTTGTTATAATTTATTATCACTCTGTCACCAAGTGCCGCAAACGCCCTTGCCGCCGCCGCACCTATTCCTCTTGATGCACCCGTAATAAGTACATTTCTCATATCTGACCCTCCCTGATTTTCATATCCCTCTTTGGATTGTACGAATGTCCATGGCATATCGCAATTGCAACTGCATCGGCTGTATCGTCAGGTTTTGGCACCTTATCAAGACCAAGCAGAATTTTCACCATCTGCTGAACCTGATTTTTATCCGCCCTTCCGTATCCCGCAACCGCCTGCTTAACCTGAAGCGGTGTATACTCAAAAATTTCTATTCCGTGGTTCAGTGCTGCAAGCAAGAGCACGCCCCTCGCCTGCGCAACATTTATCGCAGTCTTCTGGTTGCTGTTAAAGAAAAGCTCCTCTATTGCCATAAAATCAGGCTTTGTCCTCTCTATAACCTCGTTTATATCATCATAAATCGATTTAAACCTGTCGAACATATCCATCGATGCATCGGTTGTGATTGCGCCGTATTCTATGACCTTAAATTTATTTCCGTTATACTCAAGCACGCCATAGCCCACAATGGCATATCCGGGGTCAATTCCAAGTATTATCATAAAAAGAGTCACTCCCTCTTTGATTTTTGTTGGTTTTTTTAGCATATTCCTATTGCAAAAAAGTTAATTCTGCGTTATAATTAACAGAAATATATATTATTGTAACATAATTTGGAGGAATTTACAATGGCAAAAGAGAAAGTTGTTTTGGCTTATTCAGGCGGACTCGATACTTCGATAATTATTTCGTGGCTTATTGAGAACTATGACTATGAAGTTATCGCTGTTTGCGGAGATGTCGGACAAGGCAAAGAAACCGATGGTCTGGAAGAGCGCGCCAAAAGAAGCGGTGCTTCCAAATGTTATATAGAGGACCTTCGTGATGAGTATGTTGCAGATTACATCTTCCCGACTCTCAAGGCGGGCGCTGTATACGAGGGCAAGTACCTCCTCGGCACATCCCACGCACGTCCCATTATCGCAAAAAGACTTGTTGAAATCGCAGAAAAAGAAGGCGCAGTTGCAATCTGCCACGGCGCAACAGGCAAGGGTAACGATCAGGTTCGTTTCGAGCTTACAATAAAAGCATTGGCACCCCACCTTAAGATAATTGCTCCCTGGAGAATTTGGGACATCAAATCACGTGAGGACGCTGTTGACTACGCAGAGGCACACGGAATTGAAATTCCCGTTACCAAGAAGGATTTATACTCACGCGACAGAAACATCTGGCACATCAGCCACGAGGGTATGGATTTGGAAGACCCAGCAAACGAGCCGCAGCTTGACAGCCTTTTAAAGCTTGGTGTATCACCCGAAAAGGCACCAGATAGCCCTTGCTATGTAACCATCGGCTTTGAGGCGGGCGTACCCGTATCAATTGATGGCGAAAAGCTTGCTCCCCGCCCACTCGTTGAAAAGCTCAATGAACTTGGCGGAAAATATGGCGTAGGTATCGCCGATATCGTAGAGGACCGCCTTGTTGGTATGAAATCAAGAGGCGTTTATGAAACACCGGGCGGAACTATTCTCTATACCGCTATAGGCGAGCTTGAATATCTCTGTCTTGACCGCGACACCCAATCATTTAAGCGTCAGGCGGCAATCAAGTTCAGCGAGCTTGTGTATGACGGAAAGTGGTTCACACCGCTGCGCGAGTCGCTCTCGGCTATGATTGACAAGATGGAAGAAACCGTTACAGGCGAGGTTCGCCTTAAGCTCTACAAGGGTAGCGTAACACCCGCAGGTGCAAAATCTCCATATTCACTTTATAACGAAGATATTGCAAGCTTCGGCGACAGCAAAGAGCTTTACAGCCACAAGGATTCAGAGGGCTTTATCAACCTCTTCGGTCTGCCCCTCAAGGTTCGTGCATTGATGAACAAAAAGAACGAGAAATAATAATTCCAAGCGGATTTCGAAATTTTCGAAATCCTCTTATTTTTTCTTGCAAAGCCCTCCTTGCCTAAAGGAGGGGGGACCGCTTTAGCGGTGGGAGGATTTTTCCTCGACGGTACGAATATTGTAATTGCGGAACATCCTAAAGGCTGTTCCCTACAATTCCACCTCATCGGAGTTGCTTCGCACCCCACTTTCCCCTCAAGGGGAAGGCCTGGGATAATCTACCTCAAAAGTGTCATTTAAAAGTGTCAGAAAAATGCGGAGGTTTTTCCGACCGCACTATTTTTGTTGATTTTACCCCCTTAAAAGCATAGTTTTTTAGAAAAATTAATAGGCAGATATATAAAAGTGCTGGTTATATCATTCTTCGGGGATATTCACCAGAAAGATATAACCAGATTAGAGCACTATCCTAAAAATACAATCATAAATATCGGAGACAGCACCATATATTGACTCTTAATTATATATGTGATATAATGTCAAAAAAGAGGAGTGATGTTGTTATGTTATCCGACATGTTACGTGGCATGATGCCTGTTGCTTTTTTGGCAGTTTTGTTTTTTATAGGAAAAACTTATATCGTTTATGACAAATTGAAAACGATAAAGTATGAAAATAAAATAAAAAAAGGTAAAGTTGTAAAACTAACTGAAACAAGAGATATAGGGTCTGAAGTTATTTATATATACTCAATAGAGACTTGTATTGATAGCACTAAAAAATGTTATACTTATTATGAAATTGTAAGCAAAAACAAAGAAAGTAAACTAAAAATTGGTATGCAGTTAGATGTTTATTTTAGTGAAGAACCTCCCAAAAAGAAAGCAGTGTATTTTACAGACGAGATTTCCTTGCTTAAAGATTTGAAAGAAGTTTTTTGGTCAAGTTTGATATTATTAGGGGTTTTTCTTGCTGTTTTGTTATTGCTTTCTTTGGGCATTTTATATACTGATCTGTTATTATGATCAGTTATATTATGTAAAATGTGGAAAATGGGTGAAGTTAACAGGCTTTACCCATTTTTATGTGAAAACAATTTTTTTGCTAAATCTCAATAAAAAAATTATTCCACAGAAAATAAAGTTATAGGAGTCCGCTTATTTTTTCTTGACCTTATTCCCTAATTATGCTAAAATAATAAGTTGTTATATAATTTGATTGAAGGGACTGACTTTTATGTCAAAGCTATGGGGCGGACGTTTTTCAAAGGCTACGGATGCGATGGTGGATGATTTCAATTCCTCCATCCGCTTTGATGCACGTATGTACGCACAGGATATAGAAGGGAGCATAGCACACGCAACTATGCTCGGAAAGCAAGGGATTATTCCGCAGGAGGATTCGGCACTTATCGTCAAAACCCTCTCAGAGATAAAAGCAGATATCGAGGCGGGCAAGATTGAATTTGAGATTGACGCCGAGGATATACATATGAATATCGAAACCATTCTTATCTCAAGGATTGGCGATGTGGGCAAGCGCCTTCATACAGGCAGAAGCCGTAACGACCAGGTTGCCCTTGATATAAGAATGTACCTGCGCAGTGAAATTGATGAGCTATCGGCTCTTTTAGACGAGCTTAAATCTGCAATTCTTGACATTGCAGAGGGCAACCTCGATACAATTATGCCGGGATATACGCATCTGCAAAAGGCACAGCCTATCACCCTCTCTCATCATGTTATGGCATATTTTGAGATGCTCCGCCGCGACAGCGAAAGACTTGCCGATTGCCGCAAACGCTTAAACGTTATGCCACTTGGGAGCGGGGCACTCGCGGGGACAACCTATCCTCTTGACCGCGAATTTGTCGCGAAAGAGTTGGCGTTTGACGGGGTTACCCTCAACAGTCTTGACGGGGTATCCGACCGCGACTTTGTGTGCGAGCTTGCATTTGACTTATCAATGCTGATGACACATCTTTCCCGCTTTTCCGAGGAAATAATATTGTGGAGCAGTCACGAATTTGGCTTTATAGAGCTTGACGACGCCTATAGTACAGGCTCAAGCATTATGCCGCAGAAGAAAAATCCCGATGTTGCCGAGCTTGTCCGCGGAAAGAGCGGAAGAGTTTTCGGCTCTCTTATGGGACTTCTTACTATGATGAAGGGACTCCCCCTTGCTTATAACAAGGATATGCAAGAGGATAAAGAGCAGATATTTGATGCAATTGACACAGTGAAAATGTGTCTGCCCGTCTTCTCCAAAATGCTTTCCACTATGCGCGTAAAGCGCGACGCGATGCTTCAAGGCGCAAAGGGCGGATTTACAAACGCAACCGACGTTGCAGACTATCTTGTAAAGCACGGCTTACCTTTCCGCGATGCCCACTCGGTTGTCGGCAAAATGGTGGCTTATTGCATAGAGAAAAACACAGTTATTGACGCACTTTCTATGGAAGAATTCAAGGGCTTTTCACCCCTTATTGAAGATGATATATATGACGAAATTTCGCTCGAAACCTGCGTAAATCAGCGCAAGCTTATCGGCGGACCCGCAATCGAAACTATGAAAAGAGTAATCGAGAACTATAAAAATCGTTAAGGAATTGGTTTTATGGCAATTTTTGCAATATCCGACCTGCATCTCTCGCTTGGCGGTGACAAACCGATGAGCGTTTTCGGAAGCAGATGGGAAAATTACACCGATAAAATGGCTCAAAACTGGAACAGCATTGTGGGTGACGATGACCTCGTTATTATTCCCGGGGATATTTCGTGGGCAACCTACATCGAGGATGCAGTTTCAGACTTTGAATATATTCACTCACTAAACGGCAAAAAGCTGATATTCAAAGGCAACCACGACTATTGGTGGACGACATCCGCTAAAATGAAGGCTTTTCTTGAAAGCCACGGCTTTGACAGCATTGAGATACTGCAAAACAAGGCATATGTTTTTGATAACGTCGCAATATGCGGAACAAGGGGTTGGACTATCCCTTCTTCCACTGCCTCACCCGAGGATAAAAAAATATTTGAGCGTGAAAAACAACGACTCATTCTCTCTCTTGAGGATGCGATATCAAAAAAAACCGACAAAATAATTGTTGCGATGCACTATCCCCCTGTAGAAAACGGGCAAACCGCCTCTGATTTTCTTTCCATTATGAAAGAATATGGGGTCGAAAAGTGTATATTCGGCCATCTCCACGCCGTATCGCACACGATGGCACCAATAGGGAATTTTGACGGGATACAGCTCAAGCTTGTGGCTTGTGACTATTTGGATTTTATGCCACTTTTGTTGCATAAATAAGGTTGATATTAACACTTTTGATAAAATTCCAAAGTAATATCATCACATTTTTAACAATCAATACAATAATGCTTTTAAGGCGAATAAAAATATAAAAAACGCTTGCAATTTGGATGATATTATGATAGAATATCATACGGTATATTATAAGAAGCAGAGAGGAATGTTTTTAATGAGCACAGTAGAAAAAGTCGAGAAGAATGTAGTAAGCTTTGAGTTTTCAGTTACAGCTGAAGAATTTGAGGCAGCAATCGAAAAGGCGTACAGAAAGAACGTAGGCAAAATCAATATTCAGGGCTTCCGTAAGGGTAAGGCACCGAGAAAGTTGATTGAAAAGTTTTATGGCGCTGAAATTTTTTATGAGGATGCTATAAACATTGTTCTTCCCGATGCATATGATAAAGCAATTGAAGAAAATTCTGTTTTCCCCGTTGACCAGCCTGAAATCGATATCAAAGGCGAGGTTAGCAAGGATAGCGGTGTTACATTTACAGCCAAGGTTACAGTTAAACCTGAATTTGAGCTTGGCGAATATAAGGGCATAAAGGCAACAAAGGTTAGCCACCGCACCTTGAAGAAGGACATCGAGGCTGAAGTGGAGAAAATGAGAGAGAGAAACTCCAGAATAGTTCCCGTTGAGGACAGAGCCGTTAAAGCAGACGATATCGTAAACATCGATTTCGAAGGCTTTGCAGACGGTAAGGCTTTTGACGGCGGAAAGGGCGAGGGCTTCGACCTTACAATAGGTTCAGGTCAGTTTATCCCCGGCTTCGAGGACCAGCTCGTTGGCAAAAACATCGGCGATGATGTTGAGGTTAACGTTACATTCCCCGAGGAATATCACGCAGAAGAACTCAAGGGCAAGGACGCTATGTTCAAGGTTAAAATCAACTCTATCAAGGTTAAGGAGCTTCCCGCACTTGATGATGAGTTTGCAAAGGATGCCAGCGAGTTCGACACACTTGAAGAGCTTCGCAATGACATAAAAGAAAAACTCTCTGCACAGGGCAAAGAAAGAGCAAAGCACGAAACAGAAGAGAATGTAATCAAGGCGGTATGCGATGCAACAGAGATTGACATTCCCGAGGCTATGATAAACTCTCAGATAGACAAGATGATTAGAGATTTTGATATGCAGATGCGTTATCAGGGTCTTAACCTTGAACAGTATATGAAATACACAGGTATGACTATTGATACTATGAAAGAACAGTTCAAGGATGACGCTACCAAGAACGTTAAAACCTCTCTTGTGCTTGAAAAGGTTTGTGAGGTTGAAGGAATTTCTGCAACAGATGCCGATGTTGAGAAGGAATACAAGA
Source organism: Clostridia bacterium (assembly GCA_045576075.1). Taxonomy (GTDB): domain Bacteria; phylum Bacillota; class Clostridia; order Monoglobales; family Monoglobaceae; genus UMGS1820. The sequence continues at coordinate 106,754 of JAZNFQ010000018.1, read as the reverse complement.
CTATGGCAGAGCAGAATAATATGAAGGTTGAGGACGTTAAAAAGTACGTTCAGGAAGCTGACATAAAAGAAAGAATTAAAGCAGAAAAGACCATTGCCTTCCTTGTAGACAATGCTGACTTTAAATAAACTTACAATCTAAATGTATAGGGTTAGGTTGAATTGGATATATTATCCAACTCAACCTTTCTTAAATATTAAAATATTTATTTTAAATTCAGGAGGATTAACGTGAAAGTTCCTTTCCCGTTAAGCCTCCGGCGGAATTTATTGTCCGTGCAAAATTTCCCTCGCATGAATGCTCGGAAATGCACATGGACAAAACAATCTCTTATCATTCCTTGCTCTGCGGATAAGAGAAATTTTATTAAAATTTATGCCGACGCAGAGCGGCGGAATGGAGATTGTTATGAACAATTTTGACTATAATTTCAAAAACAGTATGGTTCCCTATGTTATCGAACAGACCGGCAGAGGTGAGCGTTCGTATGATATTTTTTCCCGCCTTTTAAAAGACAGGATAATTTTTCTCTCGGATGAGGTAAACGATGTAACTGCAAGCCTTGTTGTTGCACAGCTCCTCTTCCTTGACAGCGAGGACCCTGACAAAGATATAAATCTTTACATCAACAGCCCTGGTGGTTCAGTAACTGCAGGTATGGCAATTTATGATACAATGCAGTACACAAAAGCCGATGTTTCCACCATCTGCGTAGGTATGGCGGCATCTATGGGTGCATTTCTTCTCTCGTCGGGTGCAAAGGGCAAGAGATTTGCTCTTCCCAACAGCGAAATTATGATACACCAGCCTCTCGGCGGCACAAAAGGTCAGGCAACCGATATGCAAATCCACGTTGAAAGAATGCTTAAAATAAAGGATAACTTAAACAGACTTTTAAGCCAGAATACAGGTCAGCCCCTTGATGTAATCAAGGCAGATACCGAGCGCGACAACTTTATGACCGCAGAGGAAGCTATGAAGTATGGTCTTATCGATAAGATTGTGACCAACAGATAAAAAAGGGAGTGTTTAGGTGCCAAATAAAATTGACGAAACCAAAATGTGTCGCTGTTCCTTCTGTGGCAAAGCCGAAAATGAGGTAATGCGCCTCATCGAAGGTCCGGGGGCATATATCTGTAACGAATGTGTTGAGCTATGCGTAGAAATTTTTAAGGACGATTACGCAGATGCCGAGGCAGAAACCCTTGAGGATATACCAAAGCCCGCTGAAATACACAGTTTCTTAAACGAATATATCATCGGTCAGGAAAATGCAAAAAAGGCTCTCTCTGTCGCTATATATAACCACTATAAGCGCATAAATTCAAACAACACCCAAAGTGATGTGGAGCTTCAAAAGAGTAACATTCTTCTTATTGGACCGACGGGCTGCGGAAAAACTTTTCTTGCGCAGATGCTCGCAAAAAAGCTTAAGGTTCCGTTTGTGATAACTGATGCAACCTCTCTTACCGAGGCAGGATATGTCGGCGAGGATGTCGAAAATATCCTTCTCAAGCTTATTCAGGCGGCAAACTATGATATAGAGCTTGCGCAAAAGGGTATAATCTATATAGACGAAATGGATAAAATTTCCCGAAAGTCAGAAAACCCCTCTATTACCCGCGACGTCAGCGGAGAGGGCGTTCAGCAGACCTTGCTCAAAATCTTAGAGGGCACTGTTGCTTCTGTTCCGCCAACGGGCGGGAGAAAGCATCCCCATCAGGAATTTATACAGATTGACACCACAAATATTCTCTTTATATGCGGCGGCGCTTTTGAGGGAATAGACAAGATAATCGAGAGCCGTGTAAGCTCTAAGACCCTCGGCTTTGGTGCCAAGGTAGAGAGCAAAAAGGACAAAAACCGAGGCGATATACTAAAGCAACTGCAGCCCGAGGACTTGCTCAAGTTCGGTATTATCCCTGAGCTTATCGGCAGACTTCCTGTTGTTACCACGCTTGACTCGCTCGGTGTGGATGCCCTCGCCTCTATTTTAACAGAGCCGAAAAATGCCCTTATTAAGCAATATCAGGCATTGCTTAATATGGATAATGTCAGTCTTGAGTTTGAGGCTGATGCTGTTAAAGCGGTTGCAGCCCTCGCAGCAGAGCGCAACACAGGCGCACGCGGTCTGCGTACCATTTTAGAGGATATTATGCTTGATATTATGTATGAAATCCCATCAGACCCAACAATTGAAAAGGTTGTTATCACGCGTGAATGTGTAGAGAAGAAAGCAAAACCGATTATAACCTACACCACCGCCTCCGATACAATCCCCGACAGAGATGCAGTATAAAAAGTAAAAGGTGTAGCTATCACAGCTACACCTTTCTTTTATGTATTCTATTCAGGTATTACTCCGATTGATGCCGCCTCTGCCTGAGCAAATATCTCTTCAAGCCTCCCTCTGAGCTGCTCTTTAACTTCAGGGTCGTCGGTATTGTTGAATTCGTCAACCATTTCTGCAATTACTTCTACTGAGTCCGCAGCGCCATCTTCAGCTTCTGCCCCTGCTTTTTCTTTGTCCTGACTCTGAACCGTCGTCGAACCATCTTCTGAGGTTTTTCCGTCATCACGCCCGCAAGCCGCAACAGTTAATGCCATCATAAGGCACAGAATCAACACCAATAATTTCTTCACCTTCGTTACCCCCAAATCAATTTTATTTATTTTTCTTAATAATTTCAAGGACAGCCCTCGGTACATATTTAGATACATCCTGTCCAAAGCTGCTCAGTTCCTTAACCATAGACGAGGATACTGCGACATTGTCTGCCCTGAAATATATATATTCAAGCTGAGGATTTACAAGCTTGTTAACCTCCGCAATGTTTTCCTCGTAATTATAATCCATATTATTACGCAAGCCCCGTATCATATATCCTATATTGTTGCTCTTGGTATATTCCGCTACAAGCCCGCCATATATGCAAACCTCACAATTTGTTATATTATTGTCATCTAAAGTCTGCTCTATAGCCTCTTTGATTTTATCCGCGTCATACATACGTTTTTTATTTGCGTTAACGCCAATAACTATAACAACCTTGTCAAAAATCAAAGCTGCCTTCTTTACTACATCAAGATGTCCGTTTGTAAATGGGTCAAAGGACCCCGGATAAATCGCAGTATTATACATAAAGCCCCTCCTCTTTCAATCTTGCATTTATATAATACCTTATACCTTGCAGGTATGTCAACACCTATTTAGGCTCATTTTTATGCCTGAATTTCCATCTGCACACCTCTGTAATTTCTACAATAACAGGCACAAGGCACAAAAGCGCGTATGCGCAAAAAACGCTTAAAAGATATTCGCCTTCCATCATTGTATCAAATTGGGGAAAATACTGATATTTAAGTCTCCCCCCAAGAATTGCGGTCAGAACATATAGCCCAAGCCCCAATATGCAAGATAAGCAAATTAAATCCCGTCTGCCAAATTTAAAGTTCGAAAAGGCAGTCCTTCCATTTAATCCATATCCGCGGCTTCGCATACTGTCTGCAGTATCAACAGAGCTTTCGACAGACCATGTAAGCATAATAGATAAAAGCCTGAGCGCATTTTTTATCTTGCCTACAAACCCTGCTTTTTCCGAAGAACCTATATGGCTGTGTGCCTGCCTCACCATTTTAAATCTGTGTTTAAATCTTGACACAAACCGAAGGGTCATAGAAAAAATAAGCGAAAATGACGGAATTATCTTTCCAAAAATATAAATAAACCTGTCACTCGTCATAACTTTGTTATAACAGGAAAACCAACACATCGCCGTCGAAATCACCATACCGGTTGCAAGTCCGTATATGACCGATTCGAGTGTAAACGGATTTCCGCCCGGCAAATACCAAATTATCGTTTCGCCTCCGTGATTAAATATGGGGTTTACCAGGGCACTTACAAGTATTATAGGGACTAAGCCTGAAACCGCAAATTTCACCGCATTCCGCCCCTTAAGTATGATTGAATATACCACACTTGAAATTAAAGAAACAAGAAGGCATATCGGGTGCAGAAGAATCATAGCAAAAGAAATAACTATGATAAAATATGTAAAATTTACAATAGGATGAAAGCTTTTAAACTCATTCATAATCTTTCCCCCTATATCATTTGTTTTGCAGGTCATCTCTTTTATGTCTATATCTATGGTGCCTCGTCAAACTCGCAAAACGGAGTAATTAAAAAAAGCATTGCTGCCGCAATGCTTTTTCTTGGTCGAGGTGACAGGATTTGAACCTGCGACCCCTACGTCCCGAACGTAGTACTCTACCAAACTGAGCCACACCTCGACAACGTCAAAAATTATATCATACAGCACGGAATTTGTCAAGTATTTTGCGCAAAAAATACATAAATTTCGGCAGAGCCATAAAGGCTCTGCCGAACACTTATATTATTTTGCCATTCTTACGAGAACCGCTGCCGCCTCTGCTCTTGTTGCAGTATTCTGCGGTGCAAAAGTTCCCTCAGGATATCCGTTCATCAATCCCGCTGCACAAGCCCACTCAATAGCAGATACCGCATAATCGTTTATGCTTTCTGCATCACTGAATGAAAGGGTGTCACCAATTGAAACATCCTCGCCTGCAGCTTCTGCATATCTATAGAGAATGGTCGCCATCTGCTCGCGCGAGATGCTGCGCTCTGGCATAAATTCTGTTTCTGACATACCATTTGTAATGCCGTTTGCTGTCGCCCAAGCAACTGCATTTGCGTAATACTTATCAGCAGCTACATCATCAAACGCCGCAGCTTCAGAAACTGCAGGCTCGCCCGCAATTCTGTAGAGGACAGTTACAAACATTCCTCTTGTAACCTCGGCAGCCGGAGCAAACTCTCCGTCACCCATACCATTCATCAGTCCTTTTTCGTATGCTTCATTTACAACATCAAAGAACCAATCATTCTCGATTACATCATCAAATATTACTGCAGTACCCTCTGCACTCTCCCATTTTGCATAGAGAGTAAATGATGAATATACGGGCTTGCTGAAGTCATATTCCACGCTGTAGCTTCTGTCTGTATACCATCCTCCAAACACAAGCTCACCCTTTGTAGGTGCCTGAGGCTCTGTAAGGCTGGCACCCCTTGCAACTGTTGCATCCTTTACATCCGTTCCACCTGCTGAATTAAACTGAATTTTATACGTAACATATATTCCAGTAGAGGTTCCTGTTTCTCTGTCGCTATCCTCTTTGGTAAAGTTTGCAGAAGCATTCACAACACCTTCTGTCGCCTCTTCTGACAAGACTGCCCACAATTTTTCTGTGAGTTCAACCTTTCCTTTGTATTCCTTCTTATCTTCTCCGAATGACCATCCGTCAAATCGATGGCTCTTTTTATAAGCATCTTTAAGATCAAGCTTTGTGCCTATATCATATATGGTGAGGGCTATATCCTCTATTGGATTTCCCGCTTTATCCTTGTTGGTTCCAAAATCAATTGTAAGCGGCTGGGCAGCCTCGGAAATCTCAAACTCAGAAAATCCATTGGGATTTACAAAGGTTATGGTCTTGTTAACTGTATCGATAGTTGCAGGATAATAGTATACTTTTCCATCAGTCTTGGTATGCTTAACCATAACTGCGCCAAGGTCAACAACACTTTGAGGTACAGGAACTGTTATTACAACATCCTGCCCCTTTGTTTCAAGAGGTTTCTCTTCAAGAACAACGGCATTTTTACCCTCATCACCTGTTATGATACCCTCTGCATTGCTCGCTGTAGTAGCTATAACCTGCGAGGTTGCCTTAATATCAAGAGTTATAACAGGCTTATCATCCTCAACTTTGACCTCTGTTACCGTTACATCAAGCGAGGGCTGAACAAATACGTTGATTTCAGCCTCTGAATCTGCAGCGATAATTTCTTCAGTCACCAACTTATCCTTTGCTTCGTCCGCATCAACGTCATTTGCAATATCGTTTACAACGCTGTCTATACCGCTTATAGCAGCATTTCCCGCGTTAGTAATAATTTCTTCTGCTATCTCCTCATCAACACCCTCTGCTGCACTTGCATTGGTTTCAGGGAGGAGCGGCTGTGCGTCTGTTTCAAGCTCAACAACGCTATACTTATAAGTTTCATCCTTTATTTCAGTTCTTGCGTATCCCTTTGCGATATATGCTGACGGGTCCTTAGTAAACTTGCCGCCATCTATAATAAGCTTTGCATTGTTTTCACCGCCATTAGGGTTTGTAACCTCGAATGCACCATTTATCGCGCTTTCACCCGTTACAGTAACCTTAACACCGCTATAGCTTGCATAATCGCATACATCAAATGCAAAATCAGCCTCATCCTCGTCCGCGATAATTGTAGAGTCCTTTATTGTGATATCTCCACAGTTATTCGAGAGTGTATAGTTTGGGCTGCTTTCCGACTCTGCAAGCTTTGAGCCGTCAAGTGTAACTCCGTCAAGTGTAAGATTTGCATAGTTCTGAATTAAGAACTTTGCCTCTTCGCTCTTGATTGTTCCGTTTGCAATCGTTATTGTGCTGTCCTTGAGGAGCTGGAAGCCGCTTGTCTTTGTCCCCTCCGAGCCAACTGTCGGAGCTACAACAGTATATGTATTTCCGCCAAGGTCAAGAGTAAAGTTTTTACCCGATGCAACCTTTATGCCGTTGTCAGAGGTAGCCTTTAAAAGCTTGATAGTGGCACCGCTCTTTGCATTTTCGATAGCTGTTGCTATATCTGTAAAGGAACCGCCCTCGACTACGAGTTCGGGCTTTTTATCTCCCCCATTCGGGTCTGTAATTTCTATTTTACCATCAATCTTGCTATCTCCAGTTACAGTAACCTTAACACCGCTATAGCTTGCATAGTCACATACATCAAATGCAAAGTCAGTGTATTCCCCGTCTGTGTCAGCTATAATTGTGGAGTTATTTATTACGATATTTCCACAGTTATTCGAGAGTGTATAGTTTGGACTGTTTTCTGACTCTGCAAGCATTGAGCCATCAAGAGTAACGCCGTCAAGTGTGAGATTTGCATAGTTCTGGATTAAGAACTTTGCCGCTTCACTCGTGATAGTTCCGTTTTTAATTGTTATTGTACTATCCTTGAGAAGCTGGAAGCCACTTGTTTTTGTCCCCTCCGAGCCAACTGTCGGTGCAACAATATCATATGTTTTTTCGCCAAGGTCAAGAACGATATTCCTACCTGACGGAATAACAACCCCCGCACCCTGTGCACTTGAGGTTAATACTATTGTAGTTTGTGTATCATCGGTAATTGCCTCAACTGCCGCATTCAAGGTTGGGTATCCAACATCACCAATCTTGCAGATATCCCCTTCAGCAGCAACGACACCCACTGCGCTAAAGAGCATAATCAAACTTAAAATACTTGCCAAAACTCTTTTCATTAAAATTTCCTCCTTTGGTTTGTTTAAATCGTTTTGCCATAGATAAATTGTAACACATTTATTAGCAAAAATGTTTATTTTTACAATATTGTAATATAAATATATTATTTTGACTAAATCAACATCTTATGAACTCTTATTTTTGTTTAGCCCTCCAACATTTCCTCGGGGTTTACCCACTCTTCTACCTTTTCGGTAAACATATGACCGTCAAGGTGTTCTATCTCGTGACAAAATGCTCGGGCAAGAAGTCCCTCTCCCGTTATCTCACGCACATTTCCCTCTTCATCTGTTGCACGTACGGTCACCTTGTTCGGTCTTGTCACAATCCCCCAATGTTCAGGATAGCTCAGGCATCCCTCGGTTCCTGTTTGCTTGCCCTCTTCTTTAATAATCTCGGGGTCAATCAAAACGATAAGTCCATCACCTATATCCACCACAGCCATTCTGCGAAGTATTCCAACCTGCGGAGCCGCAAGTCCCACCCCGCCCGAATCATAAAGGGTATCTATAAGGTCCTCAAGGACAATTTTCATCCTCTCGGTCATCTCTCCGACAGGCTTGCACTTTTTTGACAATGCCTCCTCGCCATCGAGCCCCAATTTCAAAATTTGTCTTATTGCCATCTGTATTTCCCTCTTTTCTTGTTTAGTGCATAATTTTGCGTTATCATACGAATTGAATTTTTTCATTGCCGCCGCGGTTGGAGTGGTGTCCAAATCTGTGATTTGGCGAACACCACCCATGCGATAGCACTCCGCAGTTTTACTGCGGCTAAGTGCGAACCGTAGGCACGGCGGAACCGGGGACGGCGATTTATTCAAAAAATTCAATTCGTGAGGTGCGGGAGGGCACAGAGGTCCTCCCCTACGAATATTTCTATCATACCATATTCGTCGGGTTTATGTCAATTGTAAGAATATTCCCTGTGTGCATTTTGTCGTGCTGTGCATTTATTTCCGCCAAAAGAGACAGGATAGCCTCGCCAGACTTAACTTTAACAACAGCACGAAATCTGTATTTATTCTTTATCTTTTGTATTGGTGCAGGTGCAGGTCCTATTATTTTTATTATGTTCTCATCGTTTAACTGCGCTTTTTTCAAAACCTCTCCTATGCCAAGCATTTCTGCCTCTGCCTCTTCTTCATTATCCCCCGCCACAAGTATGCACACTATATCGCAAAACGGCGGGTATTCCATCCTCTTGCGGTATAATATCTCATTTTCATAAAAGGCTGAATAATTCTGCTCCTTTGCAAAATTTATTGTTCTGTTCTGCGGTTGATATGTTTGTATCACGGCACGCCCCGGCATATCTCCTCTTCCCGCTCTACCGCATACTTGGGTTATAAGCGAAAAGCACTTTTCGTTTGCGCGGAAATCATCCACATTAAGCGCCGTATCGGCTGCGAGAACTCCGACAAGTGTAACCTCGGGAAAATCCAAACCTTTTGTAACCATTTGCGTGCCGAGAAGAATATCCGCCTCGCCGTTTTTGAATTTATTCAATATCATTTCGTGTCCGCCCTTGCCCGAGGTAGTGTCGTAATCCATCCTTAAAACTTTCGCCTCAGGAAAAAGCTTTTTTATCTCGTCCTCTATCCTCTGTGTTCCCGTCCCGAAAAACCGTACATATTTTGAATTGCAAGAGGGACAAGTCTTTATATTATCAATCGTTTCTCCGCAATAATGACACACAAGCTTATCTGTTTTTTTATGATATGTCATCGCGATACTGCAATTGTCACACCTGATAACCTCGCCGCACTCTCTACACGAAACAAAAGTGTTATATCCGCGTCGGTTTAAAAACAGAACTGTCTTTTCCCCTCGCTCGAGATTGAGCCTCATTTCCTCGCGAAGTCTTACGCTGATTGGCGAATTATTATGCAAATCAAAAAGCTCACTTCTCATATCAACGATTCTTGCCTTTGGCATATCGTTCTCATTATATCTCTTGTTCATCTCAAAAAGAGTGTACTCGCCGCATTTTGCGCGATAATATGTTGCAACCTCGGGGGTGGCAGACGCAAGCAAAACGGGCGCACCCGCATCTCTCGCCCTCTTTTGCGCAACCTCTGCCGCATGATACCGAGGCGCAATATCGGATTTATAACTACTCTCGTGTTGCTCGTCAAGAATTATTATACCAATGTTATCAAACGGAGCAAAAACCGCGCTCCTTGCACCGACGACAACGCTTACCTGACCGTTTCGTATTTTGTTCCATTGGTCAAACCTCTCGCCTACAGACAATCCACTGTGCATAACCGCCACCGAATTGCCAAAACGACCCACAAACCTCTCTACCATCTGCGGTGTCAGAGAAATTTCGGGCACAAGCATTATCGCCTGCTTACCCCGTTCTATACAATGTTTTATCGCCTGCAAAAAGACCTCGGTTTTTCCGCTTCCCGTAACCCCGCGAAGCAAAATTTTCTCATAAACAGAGCTATCAATAAGATTATTAAGATACTCAATTATCGGGCGTTGTTCCTCTGTTGGAATATACGCATCCGCCCTCCTATACTTATCTTCCTCATACGCATCGCGTACAATCTGTTCTTTATATATAGATACAAGCCCCTTATCACACAGTGAATTCAGCGCGGAATAATTTCCGTCCGACATCATAACGAGGTCTGCACACGTCAAATCCCCGCTGTCGCACAGAGCCAAAATCATATTCGCCTGAACGTGCGCTCTTCTTGAAAAAAGCTCATCAGCAACTGCATATCCATCCTCGGCGGCACATACAAGATGCGCCTTGCGTATGTATTTAATTCCGACTGCATCTTTTATATCATCGCATATATCAACAAAGCCCTTATCTTTCAGGGCATATACTGCCGCCCTGAAATTCCTTCCGCCGACACTCTCTGAAAGTTCTTCGTATTCAGCCGCCCCGTCCCTGCACTCCAGCTCTGCTAATATTTTTTGCTGAAATGGCGTAGGCGCGTCAGTCCCATCCACATCTTGCTTTTTCACTATCCATTGTCTTATTTTCGCACTCACTCTTGGGGTACGCACCAGCTTATAGCTCTGCGAGAATGTGCAAAGATATTTTTTCTGCATCCAATCGCAAAGCTCTAATTGCTCCTTTGTGCATACAGGTTCATCGCCAACAAATTCTCTCAAGGGCTTTAGTTTCTTATGCTCACTGCCAGATGTAATTTCAGTAACAACCCCCTCGTTTGGCGTATTCCTCACACCAAACGGCACTATTGCGCGCATACCAACAGCCGCCTTCTCTTCAAGTTCAGGCGGCACAATATAGTCAAATCCGCGATTGAGCGCGCGGCCTGCATTGGTAAGCATAATCTTTGCAATCATTTTCTTCTCCTTAATTTTAACAGGCTATCAAAAAGCACGGCAAAAAGCCGTGCTGATATGCAATAGCATACTTATTCATCAATACTGTCAGATTGTTCTTCGCTATTTCCAAACTGAAGTTGGCTTGTCGAAACAGCACCGATCTTGCCCTCGTAAATCTCGTTTATCGCAACAGACACAGCCTTGTTTGAGTCAGCCTTGCTGAGAGCGGGAGCCCCCTGCGCCAACTGTCTTGCGCGGCGTGCGGTTTCGATAACCAAAGTGTAACGGCTGCCTGTTTTTTGAACAAGCTCCGCAATAGGTGGATAAATCATCATATCTTATCAATCCCTTCTATAATATCTTTTATCGCGCTGACGGCATCGCCCAGCACGCTGTTTACAACAACATAATCATACTTGTCCTGCATATTAAGCTCTGCCGTCGCGGCAGAAACCCTGTTTGCAATCTCTTCGGGAGTTTCGCTCCCTCTCCCTTTTAATCTTTCCCTCAAATCCTCAATACTCGGAGGTGCGACAAATATGGACACAGCATCAGGACGTTTCTTCATAACATCCATCGCCCCACATACTTCTATTTCAAGCAGAACATCAAAGCCACTTTCGAGCTTTTCCTCAACAGCGGCAATCGGGGTTCCGTAGTAATTGCCGTTATACACTGCCCACTCAAGAAATTCCCCCTGATCTATCATAGAGCGAAACTCTTCTTTTGTCTTAAAAAAATAGGTTACCCCCTCTGTATCCTCTGCACGCGGTTCACGCGTGGTCGCAGATACAGACAAGCAAAGCTTTTCACAGTCGGCAAGCAACCGTTTAACTATGGTCCCCTTTCCTACTCCCGAGGGACCCGAAATAACAATAAGTCTGCCCTTATTCATCACTTGCTGTCTCTTCCTCCTTGTAATCATCCTTGGGCTCTGCCCTTCCCGCAATTGTTTCAGTCTGAATAGCGGATAAAATTACATGGTCGCTGTCGGTGATAATAACCGCGCGTGTGCGCCTGCCACAGGTTGCATCAATCAGCAAGCCCTTGTCCTTTGACTCCTGCACTATTCTTTTAATCGGTGCAGAATCAGGGCTGACTATCGCGATAACTCTGTCGCCCGAAACTATGTTTCCGAAACCAACATTAATAAGTTTCATACATCCACCCTCAATTCATCTACTCTATATTCTGAATTTGTTCACGGATTTTCTCAATAACAGACTTCATCTCGACAACATGCGAGGTAATCTCGGCATTGTTGCATTTAGAACCTGTTGTATTTGCTTCGCGGTTCATCTCCTGAACAATGAAGTCAAGCTTTTTACCGACAGGCTCATTAGCCTTCATTGTTTTTTCAAAAGCAGTTACGTGGCTTCTGAGTCTTACAAGCTCTTCATCCACAGCAATTTTATCAGCAAATATCGCCGCCTCGGTTATAATCCTGCTCTCATCTATCATTTTATCGGCAATAACCTCTTCTATCTTACACTTAAGTCTTTCTCTGTACTCTGCAACGCATTTCGGTGACAGATTCTCTATGATATCCGCCTCTGAAAGCAGCGACTTAAGATGCTCCTTAAGGCTTACACCAAGCCTCTCTCCCTCGTCAGTGCGCATCGCATTAAAGGCGGAGAGCGCATCATCAAAAACGTCGAGTACCATAGAGGTAATCATTTCCTCGTCTATCTCTTTATATTCAACATTGAATATATCGGGCAGACGGCTCATAGATGATACAGACAAATCGTTGTTAACACCAAGCTCTGACAGCTCTAAAAGAGCCTTTATGTACCCCTCTGCCACAGGGCGATTGAGGGTAATCTCTCTGTCATCACTCTCTTTTTGTTCTATATTTACAATAATCTCAACTTTCCCGCGGGAAATGCCAAGAAGTGCGGCATTTCGAATTTTATCCTCCAAAAAAGAATAATACCTTGGAAGCTTTATTGTAAAATCGCTGTATCTGTGGTTAACAGATTTAAGCTGTACCTTTATAAGATACCCGTCTATCAGCCTTTCACTTCGGCCAAAGCCGGTCATACTTTTTAACATTTTGGTTCTCCCCTTAGACTACATAGTAGGGAATGGCGCTTGCCGACATTCCGTAATCGGTTCGTCAGGAACTGCCGAACCCTACGATTAAATTCATCCTCAATGAGGTTATTATACCATATACCTTCGTCTTTTGCAAGTTTTATTTCAAGCCCCCGTTTACGAACAATTATAATATCAAAGATACTTCTTCAAATACTGTCCCGTATACGATTTTTTAGAGCGTGCAACCTTTTCGGGCGTTCCGCAGGCTACAATCTCTCCTCCGCGCTCGCCACCCTCGGGCCCTAAGTCTATAATATAATCAGCCGTTTTTATCATATCAAGGTTGTGTTCTATAACAACGATGGTATTCCCCGCATCCACAAGCTTTTGCAGTACCTCTGTCAGCTTATGCACATCCGCGCTGTGAAGTCCCGTTGTCGGCTCGTCAAGAACATATATGGTACTGCCCGTGCTCCTCTTTGAAAGCTCTGTTGCAAGCTTTACCCTCTGCGCCTCACCGCCCGAGAGCGTCGTAGACGGCTGACCGATTTTTATATATCCGAGTCCCACATCGTAGAGAGTCTGCAGCTTGCGCTTGATTTTCGGAATATTTTCAAAGAATTCACAACCTTCTTCAACTGTCATCTCAAGAACCTCGTGAATATTTTTGCCCTTATATTTAACCTCAAGGGTTTCTCTGTTATATCTCTTACCGCCGCAAACCTCGCACGGCACATAAACATCGGGCAAGAAATGCATCTCTATCTTTATTATACCGTCACCGCAGCATGACTCGCATCTGCCGCCCTTGACATTAAAGCTGAACCTGCCCGAGCTGTAACCTCTCGCCTTCGCCTCCGCCGTCATTGCAAAAAGACTTCTTATATCACTGAAAAGTCCTGTATATGTTGCAGGGTTGCTCCTTGGTGTTCTGCCGATTGGCGACTGGTCTATCGCAATTATCTTATCAAGATTTTCAAGCCCCGTAATCTCTTTATATTTCCCCGCTACTTTTTTCGCTCCGTTTAACTCATTGGCAAGTGCCTTGTATAATATTTCGTTTATAAGCGAGCTTTTCCCGCTCCCCGATACGCCTGTAACGCAAGTAAATGTCCCAAGCGGAATTTTTATATTGACATTTTTAAGGTTATTCTCGGTCGCGCCCTTTATCTCAAGGAAGTTTCCGTTTCCTTCTCTGCGCTCGCTCGGTACGGGGATTTTCTTCTTCCCGCTCAAATACATTCCCGTTTCGGATGCCCCACACTCCATTATTTCCGCTGCGGTTCCCTCTGCTACAACTTCGCCGCCGTGTATACCCGCCCCTGGACCTATATCTATTATATGGTCAGCCGCAAGCATAGTATCCTCGTCGTGCTCTACCACAAGCAGAGTATTGCCAAGGTCGCGTAAGCGTTTCAGGGTTTCTATCAGCTTTCCGTTATCGCGCTGATGGAGTCCTATACTGGGCTCGTCCAATATATAAATAACGCCCATAAGGCTTGAGCCTATCTGTGTTGCAAGACGTATTCTCTGCGCCTCGCCCCCCGACAAAGTACCCGCACTTCTCGAAAGTGTAAGATAATCAAGTCCAACATCAACCAAAAATCCGAGTCTGCCAATAATCTCTTTTAATATATTTTTGGCAATTATAACTTCCTTGCCCACAAGCTTACTTGCGAGGTCTTTAAAGAATTTCAGCGCATCTGCAACCGAAAGGTTTGTCACCTGATTTATATTCATTCCGCCAACAGTTACCGCAAGGGTTTCAGGCTTGAGCCTTGTCCCGTGACAATCAGGACAGCTCATACTTACCATATAATTCTCTAATTCAGCCTTTGCCCACTCGGAATTCGTTTCCTCGTGTCTGCGCTTGAGGTTGGGTATTACCCCCTCAAACCTTGCGTACTGAACACCCTTTGCATATTTGCGGTCATAGGTCAGCTTCAGCTTTTCACCCCGCGTACCGAAAAGTATTATATCAAGGACATCATCAGACAGTTCTTCTATTGGCGTATCAAGGCTAAATCCGTATCGCTCTGCCATTCCCTCATAATACATCCTTGAGATGCTGTGAGGTTCTGTCCCGCTCCATCCGCTTGCTTTGATTGCCCCCTCGTTTATACTGAGGCTCTTATCGGGGATGACAAGGTCGGGCGATACCATAGTTATCGTCCCAAGCCCCATACACGACGGGCAGGCACCATATGGGGTATTAAACGAAAACATTCTCGGCGTCAGCTCCTCTATGCTTATTCCGCAATCGTCACAAGCGTAGTTCTGGCTGAAAACCATTTCCTCTCCGTCAATTACGGAAATAACCACTATCCCATTTGCCATAGAAAGCGCAGTTTCGATAGAGTCAGTCAATCTTTTTTCTATCCCCTCGCGTATAGATAACCTGTCAATTACTATATCAATGCTATGCTTTTTTTGTTTATCAAGCTTTATTTCATCTCCCGCCAGTTCAATCATCTCGCCGTCAACTCTAACGCGCACAAAGCCGTCCTTGCGCGCCTTTTCAAAAACCTTTACATACTCGCCCTTTCTCCCTCTTGCAACGGGTGCCATCACCTGAATTTTTGTCCTCTCGGGCAGGGCAAGAACCGCATCTGTTATTTGGTCTATTGATTGGGGAGATATTTCCTTTCCGCATTTGGGACAATGCGGAATGCCTATATTTGCATATAAAAGTCTTATATAATCGTAAATCTCTGTTACAGTTCCAACAGTTGACCTAGGGTTTTTGCTTGTTGTTTTCTGGTCAATAGAAATAGCGGGCGACAGCCCATCTATCGAGTCTACATCAGGCTTGTCCATCTGCCCGAGGAACATTCTTGCATACGCAGACAGCGACTCTACATACCTGCGCTGTCCCTCTGCATATATTGTTTCAAACGCAAGCGACGACTTGCCCGACCCACTCAACCCCGTGAGCACGACAAGCTTATCTCTTGGAATTTCCAGCGAGATATTTTTCAGATTATTTTCTCTTGCACCCTTTATAACTATATTTTTATTCATCGAAATCACCCCTTTTTACAGCGACTCCTCAAGGCGTTTTATCTCATCCCTGATTTGTGCAGCAAGCTCAAACTGTAGCAGTTCTGCCGCCTTCTTCATCTCGGTTGTAAGCTCCGCAATCGTACGCTTAGTATCCTTTTTGTCAGTATCGGTACTCTTAAGTACAGATTTACCTCCGACGGATTTTGTCGCCTCTATAACTTCGCTGACACTCTTTTTGATTGTCTGCGGAACGATATTATTCTCCCTGTTATATTCAGCCTGAAGCTCTCTGCGTCGGTTTGTTTCGTCTATGGCTCTTTGCATAGACCCTGTCACCACGTCCGCATACATAATAACCTTTCCCTCTGCATTACGAGCGGCTCTTCCTATAGTCTGTATAAGCGAGGTTTCACTTCTCAAAAAGCCCTCTTTGTCGGCATCGAGTATCGCAACAAGAGAAACTTCGGGGATGTCAAGACCCTCTCTTAAAAGATTTATCCCTATCAGGACATCAAAGACACCAAGCCTTAAATCGCGTATTATCTCCATTCTCTCTATCGCCGCAATATCAGAGTGCAGATACCTCACTTTCACTCCCATATCCTCAAAATATTCTGTAAGGCGCTCCGCCATTTTCTTTGTAAGCGTGGTAACCAAGACTCTCTCGTTCTTCTCTACCCGCGCCAAAATCTCGCCATACAAGTCATCAACCTGACCTTCAATCGGACGCACCTCGACCTCAGGGTCCAAAAGCCCCGTCGGACGTATCAGCTGTTCTACTATTGCAGATGATTGCTCTTTTTCAAAATCCCCCGGGGTCGCGCTTACAAAAATTGTCTGGTTTAGCTTTGAATAAAACTCGTCAAAGGTCAGCGGTCTGTTATCAAAGGCAGACGGCAAACGAAAACCGTAGTTGACAAGACTCTCCTTACGGGAGCGGTCACCCGCATACATTGCGTGAACCTGCGGAATGGTAACGTGCGACTCATCAACAAACAGCAAAAAATCTTCAGGCAAATAATCCACAAGAGTGAAAGGGGCGCTCCCCGGGGCTCGTCCGCTTATATGCCTTGAGTAATTCTCAATGCCATTGCAAAAGCCCGTTTCACGCATCATCTCTATATCATAGTTTGTCCTTTGCTCAAGCCTCTGCGCCTCTATCAGCTTGTCATTTGCCTTTAGCTCTGCCAAACGTTCTTTGAGCTCTGCCTGTATACTCTCAATCGCCGCTTCGCGCTTTTCGGCTGTAGTTACATAGTGAGAGGCAGGATAAATTGCAACGTGGTTTCTCTCCGCCACAAGCTCGCCCGTAACGGGATTGAAGTCGCATATTCTGTCTACCTCATCGCCGAAAAATTCTATGCGCACGGCGTGCCCGCTCGACTCTGATGGGAATATGTCAACAACATCGCCCCTCACCCTGAATTTGTTTCGCGTAAAAGCGATATCATTTCTCTCATATTTTATCTCTATCAGCTTTTCTATAACCTCATCGCGGTCGCGTATCATACCTGGACGCAGAGATATAACCATATTATTATAATCAATCGGGTCGCCAAGACCATATATACAGGACACGCTTGCTACAATTATTACATCCTTTCTCTCAAAAAGAGCAGATGTTGCACTGTGACGGAGCTTGTCAATCTCCTCGTTTGTGGAGGCATCCTTTTCTATATACGTGTCCGAATGTGCAATGTATGCCTCGGGCTGATAATAGTCATAATACGAAACAAAATACTCAACTGCATTATTGGGGAAGATTTCTTTGAACTCGCTGCAAAGCTGTGCCGCAAGAGTTTTGTTGTGTGCAAGCACAAGGGTAGGCTTCTTTACCCTGGCAATTACGTTTGCCATGGTAAAGGTTTTACCGCTGCCCGTAACGCCAAGAAGCGTCTGAAATTTTTCCCCGCCGTTTATTCCGCGGACAAGTTTTTCTATTGCCTGCGGCTGATCGCCGCTTGGCTTATACCCTGAAACAATTTCAAAATCCACCTCGAATTTTCCTCCCATCTGCAGTATCCTTAACTTTTGATTATATCACATATATTTTATATATGCAAGGCTTTTGTTATACCATATCAACAGAAAATCCGTCAGGATTTTCAATCCTCAGCAACGGAGCGGAGCTTGCCGATGCGGAGTGTTATGATAAAATGTTCTCCGAAACACAGAAATCTTTGATTTCGTTTTGTTTCGAGAGGTTATTATGCAATAAATCGTAAGATTTTACGGGACGTCGAGGACGCCGTCCCCTACATGATATCCACGCAATGTACCACAAATTTTGTAGGGGAGGGTCTCCGCGCCCTCCCGCATTGGCGTCCACAAAAAAACAGACCCCCAAAATTGGGGGTCTGAAATAAACTTTTATTTAATTCTTACTATAGATAACAGTAAGGTTCGGATGAAGCTGAAGAATAGACGCAGGAACCTGTGGTGTAATCGGACCAAAGAATGCCTTTTCCAATATCTCGCGCTTGTTCTCGCCGTTTGCAATAAGCAACACTCTCTTTGCCTGCATAATAGCGAGCACACCCATTGTCAGCGCCTCGCGCGGAACATCATCGCGCGACTCAAAGAAACGAGCATTTGCTTCGATTGTAGACTCGTCAAGAGTAACTCTGTGAGTTTCCTTTGTGAAAAAGTCATCAGGCTCGTTAAAGCCGATGTGTCCGTCAAGACCTATACCGAGTAGCTGAAGGTCAATTCCGCCAAGACTTTCAATCAATGCATCATAGCGGGCACATTCTTCATCATAATTATCTGCAGTACCGCAGGGAACATAAGTCTTTTCAATATCAATATTTATCTTGGAGAAAAGATTTTCGTTCATAAAATATCTGTAGCTCTGCTCGTTATCCCCGCTAATGCCTGCGTATTCGTCAAGGTTTACCGATGTTACATCCGAAAAATCAAGTTCGCCTTTTTTGCAGGCATCGGCAAGATTTGCATATGTGCCAAGAGGGGATGAACCCGTAGCCAAGCCCAAAACACAATTCGGCTTTAAGATAACCTGTGCAGAGATAATTCCTGCAGCAATCCTGCTCAATTCTTCGTAACTGTCAACTGTTATAAATTTCATAAATACCGCCTCCGTTTATATATTTTAAAATTACAAGTCAGTGACTCTCACTACGACATCATTTGGATTTTTAATGATACATCCACTCGGGAAAACACCTCTGAGCGAATTTAAGGGATACGCCGAGGTCCCTTTCCCGATAACCGTTCCGGGATTTAAAACACAGCCACAGCCTATATCTGCCCCGTCGCCTAAAATTCCTCCAAGCTTTCTAAGCCCCGTTTCATAATCTCTGTCACCGCGGACAACCACCGCTTTTCCGTCGGTTTTAAAATTAGAACAAATGGAACCAGCGCCCATATGCGCACGATTTCCCAGGACAGAATCGCCAACATAATTATAATGCGGGACCTGAACCTTGTCAAGCAAAATACAATTTTTAAGCTCACAGGAATTACCTATTACGCAGTTTTCACCCGTTATTACATTTCCGCGTATATATGCCCCCGGGCGAATTTCCGTTCCGCTCCCGATTATTGCAGGGCCGATAATTGTTGCAGTGGGAGCAACAGTCACATTATCACCCACGAAAACGCCATCAGATATTTCAGTAAAGCCATCAAGCCCTCCTGAGATGAGTCCGCCTATAGTGTCTGATATTTTTGATACTATTTCCCACGGAAATTCACATTCGGCAAAGAGTGTAACAAGATATGGTACGCGGCAGTCAAACAATTCATTTGTTTTTACACTCTTATTCATTGCCGTGTCCCCTCTCTATAAGTTTATCCGCAACCCTTTCTGCAAACTCCACGCAGTTTTCCATACTCTCGCACTCAACCATAACGCGAACTACAGGCTCGGTTCCGCTTTGACGCAAGAGCACTCTTCCCTTACCGTCTATTACCTTCTCTATTTCGTCCCGCACCTTCAAAACCTCTTCATCAGACATTGCCGCAGCCTTATCCTTAACCTTTATATTCTTGGTATACTGCGGATAAAGTGTAATCGGTTCTACTAATTTAGAAAGCGTCGATTTGCGGTCACAGATTTCTTCTGTCAGCATTATGGCAGTAAGCAATCCATCACCTGTTGTAGCATATTTCTTTAAGATTATATGCCCTGACTGTTCACCGCCGAGACAATAATCATTTTTATTCATACACTCATACACAAAGCGGTCACCAACTTTTGTCTGCTCACACTTTATTCCAATTTTATCAAGGCTCGAGAGCAGCCCGCTGTTTGACATAACTGTGGCAACAATAGTGTTATCATTTAACATTCCGCGTTCCATCAAACGACGTCCGAGGATGTAAAGCATAGCATCTCCGTCTATTACATTCCCGTTTTCATCAACTGCGATACAGCGGTCACAGTCGCCGTCAAAGGCGAAGCCCAAATCAAGATGCTTTTCCTTTACAAGTCGGCAAAGGTTATCTATATGGGTGGACCCGCACCCCGTATTTATGTTCAGCCCGTCAGGTTCGGCGCCCACAATCTCTGTTTTTGCCCCAAGCGCCCCAAACAACGCGTTGGCAAGCATCCACGATGCCCCGTTTGCACAATCCAGACCTATTTTCAGATTTTTATAGGAATGTGAGGCAATTGAAATCAAATATCCAAGATATCTGTTTCTGCCCGATACATAATCTATAATACATCCTACCTTTTCTCTGTGTGCAAGAGGAATGTCATTACCCGAAATCCCGAGCGGGCTCAGATTTCCGTCAATATATGCCTCTATAAGCGCAGTTGTGCTGTCATCCAGTTTTTCTCCGTATCGGTTTATCACCTTTATACCATTATCATAATAAGGATTATGCGATGCCGTAATCATTATTCCGCAGTCAAATTCGTCCTGTCTGGTTACATAAGATACGCTCGGCGTTGTTGTAACATGAAGCATATGAGCATCAGCGCCAGATGCCGTTATACCCGCAACAATCGAATACTCAAGCATATAGCTTGAGCGCCTTGTATCCTTTCCGACAACTATTCTCGGGCGATATCCAGGCTTGGTACATCCCGACAGCTCGGATGCAAAGTACCATCCCAGAAAACGACCCACCTTATAAGCCTGCATAGATGTAAGGTTAACATTCGCTTCACCCCTGAACCCATCGGTACCAAAATATTTGTTCCCAACAGATGGGTCATAGGCAGGACTTGGCAACACCTTTTTATCGAGCAAAAGCTCATCTGTAGAAATATTGAAAATTTCACACAGCTGCAAAACCTTATCAATCTGCGGAAGAGTCTGGTCCATCTCCCACTTTGATACGGACTGCCGTGAAACCGATATTCTTTCAGAGAGTTGCTCCTGCGACATATTTGCAGCTGTGCGGAGCAGTGTTATTTTCTCGCCTATCGTCATAATCTATCACCTTTCTTTTAAAATGAATTAAAATTCTTACTATCATTTTAAATGATATAAATATATATGTCAAAAGTCAATCAATTATGGTTTGATTTTTAACGCAACCAAGGGTTGCTGATTTTATTAAATTTCTATCATTTTCGAGTCAAGCAAACAACAAAAAACGTATATTTGCAATCTAAAGTTTACATTCTTGCGATCACATCATCCTTTTAAGCCTTTTCGGCGGAGCCACTCTGAATAAGTTTCAAGAAGGCCTGTGCCGGAAGAGAGAGAGGATTGTGCTTCAGGTATGCATAGCCTATGCTTCGCGGCGGCAATGGTGGATTCAGTTTAATTTGCCTTATCATACCTTTTTCAAGACCCTCTCCCGAAAATTCCTTTACAACGCAGGAAACTCCAAGATGAATTGATGCAAATTTTATCAGCAGTTCGTGTGCAGCAATTTCAATTTGGGGATTAAGATTTATATGTGCTGACTTAAATTCAGCATCTAAATAACGTCTTGATGAAGAATTTTTTTCCAGTAATATAAGCGGCTCTTTTGCAATTTCATCCCACGTATAGCTTTTTTTCGCTTTATATCCAGGTCCGCATACAAAAATATCATGTATACTAAAACAAGGTTCTATGCATAATTCATCATCCGATACGGGCAAATTAACAAAGGCGAGTTCTGCCTTTCCCTCTTTTACAAGCTGAAGCATACGCGAAGAATATGAATTCGCCATTTCAATACGTATGCCCGGATACATCGCATGAAAACGTTCAAGATAAGGCAAAAGATATTGCCCTGTAATCGTATCACCCGCGGCTATGATAAGAGAACCGCTGTCTAAATGATGCAGACGCGCAAGAAGTGTTTCCCCCTCCTCAATTATTTTGAGTGCACCCTCTACTTTTTGAAACAAAAGCATACCTTCCTTGGTAAGTGTTACACCGCGGCGCGAACGGTTAAAGAGCTGTGTACTCAAATCCTCCTCAAGCTGACTGATGCATTGCGAGATGGCTGATTGAGAGATATACAGATTGCGTGCCGCGGTTGAAAACGAGGCATGACGGGCTGTTTCATAGAAAACTTTGTAATAATCAAGCTTGGTTTTCATATAAGCTCTCCTTATCACTATTGTAAGATTTATGTATTTTACTTATACTTATATTTGTATTATAATAAGTATGATAACAAATGTCAATATACAGTTGAGGTTTACGGGAATTTTGTTTTATCCCTATACTTCAGCGGAATGGAGATTTTTATGGAAAGAAAAATAGGTACCGTCTCAAGAGGTGTAAGATGCCCGATTATCCGTGAGGGTGATGACCTCTCGGGCATTGTTGTAAATAGTGTAATAGACGCGGCAGAATCGGAAGGATTTGCGCTTCGCGACAAGGATGTAGTCGCAATAACCGAGTCTGTTGTTGCTCGCTCTCAAGGCAACTATGCATCGGTTGATGCTATCGCAAAGGATGTTAAAGCAAAGCTTGGCGGCGAAACCATTGGCGTAATTTTCCCAATTCTCAGCCGTAACCGTTTTGCCATCTGCCTTCGCGGTATAGCGATGGGTGCAAAAAAGATAGTTTTAATGCTGAACTATCCGAGCGATGAGGTAGGAAATGCATTAATTTCTATGGACCAGTTAGACGATGCGGGGGTTAATCCGTATTCCGACGTTTTAACAGAGGCAAAATACCGCGAATTATTCGGCGAGAACCGTCACCCGTTTACGGGCGTAGATTATGTCAGCTATTACGGAGATTTAATTCGTTCCTGCGGAGCAGAGGCTGAAATAATATTTGCAAATGACCCGCGCGTTATTTTGAAATATACAGACTGCGTTCTCAATTGTGATATTCACACCCGCGCGCGCACCAAGCGTATCTTAAGGGATGCGGGTGCAAAGCGTGTTGTAGGTTTGGATGATTTGCTTACAGAGTCAATCGACGGTAGCGGCTTTAATGAAAACTATGGTCTCCTTGGTTCTAACAAATCAACAGAGAGCACAGTTAAGCTCTTCCCGCAGGATTGCTTTGACTTGGTTTATAACATTCAGGCTCAGCTCAAAGAACGCTGCGGCAAGAATATAGAGGTTATGGTTTACGGTGACGGCGCTTTCAAAGACCCCATCGGTAAAATATGGGAGCTGGCTGACCCGATTGTTTCACCCGCCTATACAGAGGGGCTTGAGGGCACGCCAAACGAATTAAAGCTCAAATATCTCGCCGATAACGATTTTGCTGATTTAAAAGGTGAAGAATTGAAGAACGCTATTTCAGATGCAATCAAGAAAAAGGATGGCGACCTTGTCGGCAATATGGCGTCTCAGGGTACAACACCAAGACGTCTGACTGATTTAATCGGCTCGCTTTGTGATTTAACAAGCGGTTCGGGCGATAAGGGCACACCGATTGTATTGGTACAAGGCTATTTTGACAATATGACAGATTAATTATAAAAGGATGAAGGATAGCAAGCTATCCTTCATCCTTTTCTTAAACTTGGATTTTTATAATTATTTATCAAAAAGTCCTTGACAAATGCTTTTATGTATGATATTATAATAAGGCTTTGTTAGTGGCACTGCTTAAGTGAAGCTTACGCCGGAGTGGCGGAACTGGCAGACGCCCAGGACTTAAAATCCTGTGGGATTTTTTCCCGTACCGGTTCGATCCCGGTCTCCGGCACCAAAGTTTTGGTAATATTTTAAAGCATATTGCATAAACTATTACCACAACATAAACATATATTATCAGTTATATGTTTATTAAAAAATATAGGCACAACATATTACAACGCATCATCAGTTATTTGTTTTACCAAAACAAATACTCAAAATATATCGTAGGGTATCATCAGCTATATATTTTACTAAAAAATATATAAACATAATATATCGCAGGGCACTATCAGCTATTTATTTTATCAAAATAAATATATAAAACAATATATCGCAGGGTAGAGCAGCTTGGTAGCTCGTCGGGCTCATAACCCGGAGGTCGGGGGTTCAAATCCCTCCCCTGCACCCAGAAAAAAAGACATCCAGTAGGATGTCTTTTTTTCAGCTAAATTCGCTAACGCGAGCTAAATTGAGCAAGCTCAGCTAAATTGCCAGTGGCAGCTAAATGTGCTTCACACGCTATAAGCGAATTTAATTTAGCTGCTCCGAAGGAGTTGTTTAGCTATTGTGAAGCAATAATTTCGCTTTGCACGAATGTGCAAAATTTAGCTAAATTTAATAGCATCTAAACCATTCGGCTCTTCCAGAAGGAAAAACAGTCGTCATAAGATGGCTGTTTTTCGTTTCTTGATGTAGTTGAGATTTCAGTCATATTTTTTATCCATATTCTCCCGAAAACATATTGACTAACCTTCTAGTCCGCGCTACAATACCCATGATGAAAATATAACAACCTTTAAAAAGGTAGATTGTTATGAAAACTCAAGAAAAAGTCCGGGCTCTTCTTGTTAATCTTGGTATTTGGCAAGGTGGTGAGGACGAATCCTCTGGCACATTTAAATTTGACCAAAGCGCATGGGAAAAATTAATTAATATAGCAGTAGACGCAGGGATAAACACTTTCTTCCTTGACTTTTGCGGCTATTTTGATTATAATTTATATTAATTAAAAGAAACAGGAGGAAGAAACAATGCAAATGCTTGAAATGTTATATGACGAGATCCAAGACGCTGTGGATAGAAAGGTTCCATTCGTGATTCCGATCGGTACGATGGAGTACCACGCTCGCCACGCGTCGTGCGGAACAGATACACTCGTTATTACCGGTTGTTTGAGAGAACTGGAAAAGGAAAAGGAGATTGTCGTTTGTCCCCCTATCTGGTACGGTGTGGCATCATACGCTGTATGTGGTCCAAAACCCAGCCATTTTCACGTAAACGAGGATGCTTATGCAAACTATCTGTACTACATACTGAAGTCTATGATAGATGCAGGCCATAAGAATATATACCTTGTGGCACATCATCAGACAGAGGGCGCAGGATTAATGCCCATGACAATTGCCTGCCATAAGGCTGCCAAAAAAGTAACCATGGAATATATGGAAGAAAAACTTGGTAAAGGATGGTGGGGCAGCGATTCCTATGCCTCCTATTACGAAGATATGGGTAGCGAAGATGATCCCTTCTCTTACATCAAGGTTATTCCCCTGATCGGCGCAGATGCACAGATTAAGTGCGGCGGCTTTGACCATGCAGGAAAATGGGAAACGAGCCTCATGATGGGAACCTATCCCGAACTGGTAGATCTCAACCGCTGTGCCCGTAACACAGAATGGTTTGCCCAAAGTGCCACAGAAGCAAGTGAGGAAACAGGTAAGCATATGGTAAACTGCACGCTGGAGTGGTTGAGAAAAGTCATCGTGTAGACTTTTTCGACACACAAAGAGCCGCAGCAATTTTGCCGCGGCTCTTTTATTTTTGTAAATTCAAATTTTACCCAAGCATATCATTGATTTTATTTTCAACAACAGCTGCCTCGGCATCTTCAAGATATCCTATCTCCATAAAGAAGTGGAGCTTTTCTCTCGGGCCGAGAGTCTTTACATACCCCTTCTTCTTTGAATCAAGATATCCCAAATGCTCTGACGTTGCAGGGAGAACCATACCCATAGAAGCTTCATCAGGAGTCTTTGAAATCCAGCGAACCCCAACAGGCAAAGCATCAATAGGATGGCTTACATAGCACGCACCCTCGCCCTTTTTATACTGCATCGTATAAGCGCGGTTATTCTCGTCACCCTCATACTTTATAGCAAAGCACACTTCAGGGTCGTAGCACTCATCCTCAACTCCAACAGTATCATGATAAGCGGGGTTTTCCTGAACCTTGTCCATAAAGTTTTTCAGCTTCTCTGCGTGTTCCTTCGGCAGCTCGGGGCTGACAATCTTATGAACCTTGATGTGCTCTGCATCTCTTTTTGCGCTGTAGACAAGCTTTGCGCCGTCTATGGGCTTAAAATTGATATGGCACAGGTACATATATTCCATAGGAGAATTCTTCATATTCTCAATGCTTACATCAAGCTTGACAACGCTTGCATCCTCATAAAGACGGCATTCGGGGCAGAACTGATACTTGCGCACAAAGGCTCTGTCATAATTCAGCACACCGCCAATTGCGATATAGCGTCCCTTCTCGTCCTCGTCGCATATGATATATGCCTCATCATATTCGATGTTCGGAATTTCGCCATGCTGGGGATGTGTATCCTCAGGTCGCGGAGCACCCATAGCCGCCACACCGCAATGATACATAAATCCGCCGTATGTACCGAGATAATGGTCAGAGTATACGGGCTCTTTTATTGTGGTGTTCATTGTGAGGTCGCGTCCGCCAAAGGTGAAGTTCCAAAGCTGTTGACCATGGAAAGGCAGTATAACAAAACTACCCTTTTGGTTTTCAACCTTGAGTGCCTCTATCCCCGAAGGATAAGCAAACGCCGTGACCTTTATATCACCATAATTTACAAGCTCGTATGCATCGCGTGCAAAAAATCCTCTTTTCAAATTAATTTTCAAAGCTACTCAACCTCACTTTATTGTTTTTTGAAGATAACCGAATAACAACATTCTTTTATTCAGTATAAGCAAGAGTTGTATAGAAGGCAAGATTTGGCTGTGTGTTGTCAAGTCTGCCGTACTGAACAACGATTTCGCAGTTTGATGTCAGCTTCATAGCATACTGTGTTTCAAGCGGAACCTTGTAGCCGCACATATCATCAATGTTATTTGTACGGAAGCAACGAACTCTGCCCGCCTTAACAGTCCACTTGATTTCTTCGTATGCGTCCTTGTCTGTAAAGAAAATCTTTACTGCAATTTCCGCATCCTTCTTCGTGTCATTTACAATAATAACGGACTCGTGACCCTTTGCAACGCCGTCGCCCTCGGGCGGAAGTTCACAATCGGGGATAATCCATACTTTCTTTCCTACTGCCATTTTTATCATCCTTTCAAAATATTTTAATTAAAGGCAGGGGTATCCCCTGCCCTTATGTATTTAATTAAAATTCAAGCTCGATTATGCCTTTATTGAGATAATCTGTCATCTTGCGGCACCCATCCTTAGTGATAGCAGCACCGATTTCCCATCTGCAGCCGAAGCCTTGACCCATAATAAATGTATCAACCTGGAATGTCATATTTTCTTCAAGCTTGTAGTTTGAGTCTGTTTCCATCCAGGGCGGCTCAACCTCTATCATACCGGTTCCGTGGCAAGGACCATATACATAGCTGTCCTTAAAGCCGTTTTCAACATACATATTGTAGAAGCCTTTAGCAACATCAGATGCCAAAACGCCAGCCTTGAGCTGATCGATTGTCCAATCGTGAGCCTGCTTACAGAATTCAACAACTCTTCTTCTTTCGCCCTCAAGCTTACCCATAACAACGGGAAGACCGATAGCAGGTGAATAACCGTCAATCTTAGCTGACAAGTTAAGCTGAACGATATCGCCCTTGTTGATTGTTCTGTAGCCTGAACGGCTGATAGCGTGGCTTGTGGACTTTTCGCTGAATACGTACATAGGAAGACCCTCGTACTCTGCGCCCTCTTCATAAATAACTCTCTGAGCGATACCAACCATCTGGAGCTCTGTTACGCCCGGCTTCAAGTTTCTGATAACCTCGTCTGTTGCAAGGTCAACAATACGGAAACCTTCCTGAATACAAGCAAGCTCGTTTGCGCTCTTAATTTTGCGAAGCTCAACCATAATCTCGTTGCACTTAACGATTTCAGCCTTCGGGAAGCTGTTCTTAAGACCCTCGTAAATCGGGAGTGTGCACTCAACATAGCTACCAAGACCAATCTTGATATTTTCGCCTGTTACACCGATTGCCTTGAAAACATCTGCAAATGTGTTTGCTTTAAGCTCGGGGTAAGAGGGGTCTGCAGATTCTCTGAACTCTCTGAGGCAGAAAATCTTGTCCATCTTTGCAACGTCCTGCGCGAAGATGATACATTCAGGACCTACCATCAATGCAGCATCGCCGTTTGCAGCAATTGCAACGCCTGCGCGCTCGAAAAGCGGCCAGAAACCACTGAAGTATCTTGCGTTAGCATAGTCAGACTCTGTACTTGATACTACCATAACGTCAAGGCCTTTTTCGCGTACGAGCTTTGCGGCTCTCTGAATTCTTTCTTTGTACTCATAATCCGGTATACAAATTCTACCCATTTTAAAATCCTCCTTAAAAATTTTTATACTTTTCCTTAATTATAACATAAAACAATTTTTTGTATTTAAAATATATTAAATATTTTTTGTACGATATTAAAAATATTTAATATTGAAACAATCCTATGCTATACTTGCACCTCTTTTACGGAGCGCAAGCTGCAGTACAACGACAACCGCAACCAATCCTAATCCCACTGCATCGGTAGTAAGTCCCGGATAAATCAGCAAAAGGCCGCCGATTGCACTAATAATTCTTTGATACCAAGGCATTCCATGAAGCAGGTATCCCTCAAGTGCCGCAGAGACAGCAAACATACCAACCAAAGAGGTTATGCTTATTCCTATAATTTCCCAAACCGTAGTATCAACAAAAAGCATTGCGGGGTTGAGTGCGAATATATATGGTACGATAAATGCACCAATTGCAAGCTTTGTTGATGTCACTGCCGTTTTCATAGGGTTGGCTTGCGCTATAGCCGCGCCCGCATATGCCGCCAGGGCAACGGGCGGAGTCAAATCCGCAACTATTCCGAAATAGAATACGAAAAAGTGTGCCGCAATTTGCGGAACGCCCATACGCACCAAAATCGGCGCACAGGTAGCCGCCATAATGCAATAGTTTGCCGTTGTGGGCACGCCCATACCTAAGACTATACAACACAGCATCGTAAGGAACAAGGCAATTATAACCTGATTCCCTGCCAGAGCAACAATGCCGTTAATCAGTATATTTGCAAGGCCCGTCATAGTAATTGTGCCCGCTATAATTCCTGCAACACCGCACGCCGCCGCAACAGTAATCGTGCCTTGACCTCCGGCTGCAAGCGCTTCCCAAATTCTCTTTGGTGTGATACGGTTTTCCTTGTTGAAAAGGCTCACCGCAATTGCAATAACTATAGCAATTGCCGCAGCATACTGAATTGATTTCTGGCTTGTTCCCACAAGGTAAATCAATATTATAAGAGGTAATAATAAATATGCCTGCTTAAGCAACGGCAAAAATCTCGGCAACTCATCCTTGGTAAGACCGCGCAGTCCTTCCTTTTTTGCTTCAAGATGCACTGTGATAAATACTCCTGCAAAGTATAAGATAGCGGGCAGGATTGCACGCACAACAATATTGCTGTAAGGAACACCAACATAATCCGCCATCAAAAACGCTGCAGCCCCCATAATCGGCGGCATTATCTGTCCTCCTGTAGATGCAGATGCCTCTGCCGCGGCTGCGAACTCGGGTTTATAGCCCGTCCTTTTCATAAGCGGTATCGTAACAGAGCCTGAACCTACAGTATTTGCAACCGACGAACCCGAAACCATTCCCTCAAGCGCGCTGGCAACAACTGCAACCTTTGCAGGTCCGCCCGAGAAGCCGCCAACGATAGAATTTGATATCTTTATAAAGAAGTCCGCAATACCTGTACGCTCCAAAAATGCCCCAAATATAATAAACACCACAATAAATTTAGAACAAACATTTATAGGGGTAGACATAACACCTTCCTTACTGTAGAAAAGATAATGTGTTATATAGTTAAGCTTACCCCAGAAACTCGGATTGCCCACACCCCAAATAAGAGCATAAACAATAAAGCATCCCGCAACTATAACAATTGGCAAGCCTACGCTTCTTCTGCACACCTCAATGAGTGATAAAATTCCGATAACACCAATTATTATCTGATACCACTCAAAATTGCTGCCCTGCTTGATAATTGTCATAGCATTTACGGTGTAGTACAAAAACGCACCCGTACCCAAAATCATCGCCGCAAAATCATACCAAGGCATATGATTAACCTTTTGAACCCCTTTTCTTGCGGGGAAAACCAAGTATCCGAGCATAATGATAAATGCAACAAATGAGGTGAGTCTAAGCTCCTCAAGCCAGCTTGCAAACAAGGTCACATACAGACAGAACAAAGAAAAAATTGCAAGCAAGCAGCTAACAACTATTTTTGGTTTTCCTTCCCATATTCTGGTGTTTGACTCCCTGTCAAACTTTTTCATTACTGCCTCAAGGTCCATTGGCTCCTGATTTTCCGCAGCTTTATTTTTCTTAAATAACGCCATGTAATCCCTCCTGAGTATACTTAAAATGGCTGCGGCGGAATTCCGTCGCAGCCAAAGCATTAATTTACTGCAAATTACCGCAAACCTATTCTGTCGCTACCTCTACGCCTTTTTCAGCAAAGTATTTAGCCGCGCCCTTGTGGAACGGAACAGTCATACCGCTGGTTGCATTTTCAAGGCTGAGCTCTGCACCCTTGGCATTTTCTGCGGTTATAGCCTCGGCATTATCAAATATTGCCGCTGTCAAATTATAAACATCCTCTTCTGTTGCGTCAGCATTTACAATCAATGTAGCCTTAACTGTAATTGTCTGCACATCTTCAGCCTGACTTCCATATGTACCTGCAGGTACATTATAGGTTGTATAGAACGGACAATCTGCCATCAGCTTCTCTGCGATTTCGCCATCAATCGGAACGAGGTATGCAGAATTTGTCGTACAAAGCTCAGTGATAGCAGGTGTAGGTGCACCCGCAACTATAAATGCCGCATCAATCTTGCCATCCTTAAGTGCATCTGCGCTGTCAGCAAATGACTGATACTGAGCATTGATATCTGTCTCTGAAAGACCCGCTGCCGCCAATACATCAATTGCATTGAAGTACACGCCCGAGCCCGGAGCGCCTATAGAAACGCTCTTACCCTTTAAATCAGCAACACTCTTGATATTTTCATCCATTGTTACAAGCTGTACAGCCTCTGCATAAAGACCTGCAACTGTGCGGAACGAGTCAATCTTGCCATCTGCTTCGAAAGAACGTGTACCATCCCACGCATAAGCCATAACGTCTGACTGAACAGTACCGAGCTGATAGTTTCCAGCCTGAATTCCCTGGATATTAGCCTTAGAACCGTCTGTAGAAACGACAGTAACATTAATACCCGCATTATTGCTTATATACTGTCCAAGAACGCCGCCGTAACCATAGTATGTACCTGATGTACCACCGGTACCCATAGTCATCTTTGTTCCCGCCGCACCGCATGCAGCAAGCGCCGCAATCATCATAACTACTAAAACAACTGAGATAATTCTTTTCATATTTTTCCTCCTATCTCGAACTTAGTCGAATATATTTATATATATTATACTATATTTTACAGATAATTGCAATACATTTTGTCAATTTTATTTGGGTCATTGATTATTGCATCAAAAATTTATGGAACCTTTTTCCTATATGCAGCGTCTAAAACAAAAAATGGTAAATACAAGCAAAAGAAAGGAATGATTATAATGAGGTCATTTGTTAAAAGGATTGTATCAGCTATTCTTTCGGTCTTGGTTATATCTACCGCCATTGCACTGCCTGCCTTTTCTGCCGATGCCGATAATCTCGAG
The DNA here is from genome assembly GCA_045576075.1 of Clostridia bacterium. Taxonomy (GTDB): domain Bacteria; phylum Bacillota; class Clostridia; order Monoglobales; family Monoglobaceae; genus UMGS1820. The sequence continues at coordinate 75,002 of JAZNFQ010000018.1, read as the reverse complement.
GCGGCAATCATCACGGCTAAATCAAAGATAAGCATCCCCTCTGCCCTTACAGAGTTTGACAGCAATATTGTACAAACAGACAACGGAGCCCAATACCATCTTAATTGGTACAGTAAAGACAGCGAGGAGGGCATAAATATCACCATAAACAATTTGGGCGATATACTCTATTTTTCATCACGAAGTCAAAGCCTTCAAAATGATGGACCGAGGTTTGCCGCATATACGGGCGAGGAACTTGCCGAAAAAGCTTTTGATTGGCTGAAAAATATAAACCCGAGCTGGCTTACTGATTTATCACTCGAATATGCAGAGTTTGAGCAAAGCAGTAATATTTATAACAGAAATAGCTACATAAACTTTGAACGCCGCGTAGACGAAATTAGATTTTTAAATGACAGCGTAAGCTTTAATGTTGACAATATGACAGGCGAAGTTTGCTATATGAGCTCAACTTGGACATATGCAGATAACATTCAGAGCACCGACGGCATATTGGACGAAAATTCTGCGTCTGAAAAATTTTTCAGCATCAGCCCTCTTGAGCTTGTATATGAAAGCGACAATGGCGGCAATGCACGTTTAGTTTATATCCCTCAAAATCCGCAGCTTAAAATATCAGCGGACGAGGGCAAAGAAATTAAGCTTCACCGCATATATGCAACGGAAGAGGCAATGGCAGCCGACAACTCCGCCGCCCAGGGCGCATTGCGCGGTGAGGCAAGCAGCAAGCTGACAGAGAGCGAGCTTAAAAACCTCGCCGAAATTGACGGCTTGCTTTCACAAGATGAGTTAATTGAATTGGCACAGAATTTATCAAATACAGGGCTTGACTCTGCGGCGTTTAACAGCTGCAGTTACTCACGCGGATATTCTTACAACGGAGGAGAAGAATTGCCGCCAAGCTACAACGCGAGCCTGTCATTTGTGTTTAATGAAGGCACCGAAAACGAATATAACGGGTATGTGGTTTTAGATGCACAAACAGGAGAGCTTATAAGCTATCACGCCTACAGCTACAGGAGAAATGCTAACTCACAAGACTTAAAGATAGCCGCAGCTGATGCCATATCGGCAGCAAAAGATTTTATATCGCAAAATGCACCCGATAAGATATCCGACATTATCACACCAGACGCAGACGATATAGAGACAGGCGATATTTATTACTTAAACTTTGTTCGCCACAACAGCAATATTCCCTTGCGCAAAAACTCAATCTCCATATCGGTAGACAGCAATAGCGGTTATATCTGCAGCTACAATGTAAATTGGGACGATAATATCTCCTTTGACTCGCCTGATGGAGTAATATCCATCGCCGACGCCGAAAAGGCTTTTTCCGAAAATGTCGGTTTTGAGCTGTCATATGTAAATTCCTACTCTATCGGCAACTCAAATCCCGAGATAGTATTGGCATATGGTCTTGACTCATATAAGCCGTGCAAAATAGATGCAAAAACAGGTGAGTGCATAATTGACACAGCCGAAGATACACCAATTTGCCCCACTGATATTTCAGGGCACTATGCATACGATGAAATATATGCACTGTTTTGTGCTGGTATAATCAACGGGGACGCTGATACCGCAGCCTTCCGTCCCGACGATGCCATAACCTATCGCGAGCTTGCCGCTATGGTATCGCGTCTTAAAGCTCGTTATCATATATGGGAGCTCTCTGAGATAACATCCTTTATGAGAAATAATAAAATTCTTGTAAAAGACGAAGCCTTTGCTCCCGACGAGCCTGCTCTTCGAATAGACGGTCCTGTATATATTATAAGAGCGCTCGGCTTTCGCGAAATAGCAGAGCTTGATAACATCTATAATTGCACCTTTAAAGACGCCGACAAAATCCCGACAGGAAAAACAGGCTATGCTGCAATCGCATACGGATTAAAAATCATAAGCGGGGACGAAAACGGATACTTTAACCCGAATGATAATCTCACTCGTGCAGATGCCGCTATTATGATATATAATTATCTCGCAAGATAAATATGCTAAAAAAGAGTGCAAAATCTATGATTTTGCGCTCTTTTTATATTCTATCTGCTCTTTGGATTAAAGATTATCGCAATCAAAAAGCCAAATACAATTGATGCCGATATTCCTCCCGCGGCGGCTTTTGCCCCGCCCGTCAAAATCCCGAGCAAGCCTTTTTCGCCGACTTCTTTTATTACCCCGTTTGCCAGCACATTTCCAAAGCCGACTATCGGCACCGTTGCACCCGCGCCTGCATAATCCACAAGCTTATCATATATTCCAAATGCGCCAAGGATTACACCTATCACAACAAATGAAACAAGGATACGCCCAGGTGTCAGTTTGGTCTTATCTATAAGAATTTGGGCTATCGCACATATCACTCCGCCTACCCAAAAGGCATTTATATAATTCATCATATAGTCTATACCCTCCTTATCGCAACCGCGTGCGCTATCCCCGGCACAGACTCTCCCTGAAGTGACGAGGTAGGACTGAGCAACGCACCCGTACCTACGGCAAGCAAGCTCTTTATGTTTCCGCTCTCGAGCTCCTTCATCAAGTGTCCGCACAGAACCGCCCCTATGCACCCGCAACCGCTTCCGCCCGCGTGGACATCCTGTCTTTCTATATCATAAATCATACATCCGCAGTCCTTATAATTCTTTGATATATCAATGCCGTCCTGCTCTAAAAGCTCGACAAGTATCTCTGCCCCGATTGTGCCAAGGTCACCCGTTACAATCAAATCATAATCGCTCGGCTGTATAGCCGTTTCGGTGAAGTGTGTTTTTATCGTATCGTATGCCGCAGGCGCCATTGCCCCGCCCATATTGTTCGCGTCCTTTATTCCCATATCAACAATTTTGCCCGTAGTAATATGGGTCACACCTATCCCGCTGTCGCAAGCCCCTCTTTGAAGGACTGCCGCACCCGAGCCTGTAACAGTCCATTGTGCGCTCGGCGTTCTTTGCCCGCCATATTCAAGGGGATTTCTGTACTGACGCTCTGCTGTGCAAAAATGGCTTGACGTCACCGCTACCGCCCTCTCTGCAAAGCCGCCTCCGAGCAGAAGTGACGCAAGACTTATCCCCTCTATCATAGTAGAGCACGCGCCATATATCCCGAAAAATGGTATTCCGAGTTCTCTCAAGCCAAACCCAGCGCTGATACATTGGTTAAGCAAATCCCCCGAGAAAATTCTGTCTATATCCTCAAGGCGCATATTCGCCTTTGTAACAGCAAGACGGCTTGCCTCTCTCTGCATCTTACTCTCGGTTTTTTCCCATGTTTTTTCGTTCCATTCGTTGTCGGGGAGAACTATATCAAAGCTGTCTGCGAGAGGCCCTTCACCCTCCTTTTCACCCACTATTGCCGCACTTGAAGCAATATATACGTCCTTTATTTCGGCTGTCTGTCTACCAATTTTATATCTCGCACTCATATGCCACCCCCGCCGAAAAAGCTCATAATATAATACACAACTCCCACAAGCGCCGATGCTGTTATACCATAGACAAGAACAGGTCCCGCAATTGTAAACATTTTTGCCGCAAGTCCGAGGACAAGCCCTTCCTTTTTAAACTCCATTGCAGGCGAAACGATTGCATTTGCAAAGCCCGTAATCGGCACCAATGTCCCTCCGCCTGCCCTTTTGGCAATCTTTCCGTATATGTCAAGCCCTGTTAAAAGCGCACCTAAAAATATCATTGTTATGCTTACAGCAGTTCTCGCATCCTCTTCCTGCAAACTAAATCCCTTTGTATATATATCAAAAAAAGCCTGTCCTATGACACATATTATCCCACCTACAAAAAAGGCCCACAGCACATCTTTGAGCAGCGTGCTGCTTCGCGATTTTTGGTTAAGATACTCCTGATACTCCTTTTTTGTATAGTTCATAATTACCCCCTTAAAATGCGTTTGAGAGTATTATTATCCATATCTTAAAAATTATTCTTCTGCAATTTTTCTGCGAATATTGAGCAAAATCTTCTTTTCGAGTCTTGACACCTGAACCTGAGATATCCCCAGCTGCTCTGCGACTTGCGTTTGAGTCTTTTGTCTGAAATATCTGAGATATATAATCTGCCTGTCGCGAACACAAAAATCGTTCATTGACTGTTCAAGCAAGACACGATTTAGCATCTCGCCAAGCTCGTCTTTATCACTCTCCACCTTTTCTATCAACGCTCTGCCCTCGCCGTCGCCATCATCGATTGTTGCATAAATCGACTGCGGAGCCCTTTGTGAGTCAAGGGCGGTCGCAAGCTCCGCCGCACTTATCCCAAGCTCTGTTGCTATTTCCGCAACCGATGGTTCTCTGCCCGTTTCCTTTATCATATGTTCTTTTATATAAACTGCCCTTGTCGCAATCTCCTTAAGTCCTCTGCTGACCTTTATTATCCCATCATCCCGTATAAATCTTTTAATTTCTCCTATAATCATCGGGACTGCATAGGTAGAAAACCTGACTCCGAAATCTGCCTCAAACCTCTCTGCCGCCCTTATCAAACCAAGGCATCCCACCTGAAACAAATCATCACGCTCATATCCGCGTCCCAAAAATCTCTTTACTACGCTATGCACAAGTCCCATATTACACACTATCAGTTCATTTCTGGCATCAGCATCGCCCTCTGCTGCCCGCTTTAGCAGCTGTGCATTATCTACAGCGTAATCCTTAATCATCAAAGAACGCCCCTACCTTTTTGGTCATAATGACAGTTGTGCCCTCACCCACCTTGGAGTCTACCTGAAGTGTATCCATAAAACTCTGCATAACCGTAAATCCCATACCGCTGCGCTCTTCATCGTCACTGCCTGAATAGAGAGGCTGCATAGCAAGGGCAATATCCGAGATACCTCGTCCCTTATCAGAAATTGTCACCTCTATTGTATGTCCCTTTATCCGACACTTCATTTCGACTATCCCTCGCGAGCCTGCATATCCGTGGACTATCGCATTTGTCACCGCCTCTGAAACTGCGGTTTTTATATCAGAGAGCTCTTCAATCGTAATATCAAGCTGTGTTGCAAACGCCCCCGCAGTCGCTCTTGCAAATGCCTCATTACAACTCTTACTCGGGAATTCCACCCTTATGTAATTTTCCATTTTACACCAAATCCTTTCTAAATCTATTCAAAATCCATAATTTTGCCAAGCCCCGCAACATCCATAACCTTTTTCACGTGGGGGGCAACCCTCACAATCAGCATCTTTCCTCCGCGTGCCTTTATCAGCTTATACCTGCCAATCAGCATACCTATTCCCGAGCTGTCCATAAAAGATACCTTGTCAAAATCCATTATCAAATTGATTATCCCGTGCAAATTTATATCCTTGTCAAGCCTTTCGCGTATTTCCGCCGCACAGCTCTGGTCTATCTCACCCTCAAGCTTTGCAACCAGCGTTGACCCAAGATATTCAAGTCGCATTTCCATACATTTCATCCTTTCGTATTACTCACTATATTTACATTCTAACATATTTCCGGTATTTCCCACATTTTTTCGTACGACAAATAAATACAAAAAAGTCGGTATTTCCATAAAGAAATACCGACTTTTGTTTTCCTCTGCCTAATCCTCACCGAAGCCTGACAATGTCCGCAAAGTCACAAGCGGAGCCCCGTTATTGCCGTCCAATATCATATATTCAGCCTCTGCGCCATAGGTTGTTTGTTCCATTATCGGAGTATTAAGCGCATTGTAAGCCAACGCAAAAACATTATCTCTTGTTGCTAGCTCATCATCTTTGCAGCTTACCTCTCCAAAAATTCCGTATCTTGCTGCCACCTTTATATATCCTTGCGGATAACCACCATTCTGCGCCGCAAAAGGTTCATATCCCAAAGCAACGACGAGCATTTTAATCGTTTCTGCATATGTAATATAATTGTCAGGCTTAAATGTCCCGTCCTCGTATCCGTTTATAATACCAAGTCCACATGCGGCATTTATGTATCCACTTGCCCAGTAGTCAATGGATACATCCGCAAATGTAGTTTCTGCTTTCTCTTCTGCATGTACTCCCTTCAGCTTACAGACAATTTTAGCAAATTCCGCTCTTGTAATATTTTCATCAAGCCTCAAGTTTCCATTTATATCCCCCTGTATAATTCCGTAAGCTATCAAATTGTCCAGAGCCGCCTTATCTATCTGCGCAAAAACAGCCATTGAGGCGAGCTGTCCTACCATAATTGAAAAACATACTATTACTTTAATAATTTTCTTCATTCTTTTCTCCCCTTTTTACCATTATTACAAGCTTGTCTATATACAAAATATCACAAATATCTCATTTTGTCAATGCGTATTGCTAATATTTTTAGCTATAAGTTTATTAAGCTAAAAGCAAACATAGGATATACTATAAGTTAATAAGGAGTGTTGTTTATGGATTACAAGCTTTTAGGAAAGAATATTGCCAGTTTAAGGCAGCAAAATAATATGACTCAAGAAATGCTTGCAGAACGGATAGACGTGTCGACTGTATTTATAAGTCAATTAGAAACATCTATTCGAAAGCCGAGCCTTGATACCATACTGAAACTGACAGAGGCATTTGATACAACCGTTGATATATTAATAGGTAATAATTCTCCGCAAGCGAAAATTGATGAAATTATGTATCTTTTGCAGGATAGAACCCCAGCCGAGCTGACATTTATCACAGGTATCATTCGTGAGATTTGCTCAAATCTCAGTGACGGAAAAATTGTTTTAAAATAAACGTTCAAAGGCATAAACGATGAAATTTCATCGTTTATGCCTTTTTGAATTACCGCTCTTACGCTACTCGGCTTTCTCTATTCTTCCTCTGAGAGAGTTTCCCACTCCTCAAAGCATTCTTCAAGTTTTCTGGTTACCTCTTCAAGCTTGAGCGATTTTTCGGTTGTCAGCTCATAGCTTGTATATACCTCCTCGCTCGCTAGCTCCGCTTCAAGCTGCGCAGATTCCTCCTCAAGATACGAAATCTCATTTTCAAGCTCGCGTATCCTCAGCTTACGCTGGGTATCTGCCCGTCTTTGCTCTTTGCTCCTGTACCCGCCATCACTTTTAGGTGCAGGCTTTGGCGGTGGCTTTTCTTCCTTCTTCTTATTGAGCAAAAGTCTTTCTTTGTAATACTCATAATTTCCGTCATAGACTACTGCGCCGTCTTTTGTCAGCTCTATAATCTTGTCGGGAATTTTATTGAGGAGATATCTGTCGTGCGAGATAAAAATAGCGGTCCCGTCATATTCATTAAGCGCCGCCTCGAGTACCTCTTTTGAATTCAAATCCAAATGGTTTGTCGGCTCGTCAAGGAGGAGCACATTTGACTTTTCCAGCATTATTATGCAAAGTGCAAGTCTTGCCCGCTCCCCGCCGCTTATCACGCCTACGGGCTTGTATACATCCTCTTTGGTAAGCAAAACATTGCCGAGCATTCTTCGGATTTGTGCCTCGGGGATATGCTCAAATCTGTCCCACAGCTCGTCTATCGCCTGTTTTTTGGGGTCAAGGTTTAAATTTTCCTGTTCGTAATAGCTGATGCTCGTATTCTTGCCCCAATCAACATCACCGATGCTGTGCGGAATTATGCCTTGTATAGTCTTGAAAAACGACGATTTTCCAATCCCATTGTCACCAATAACCGCGATTTTTTCACCACGCTTGATTTCAATATTGATATTGTGGCAAAGCTCCTTTTTTTCTTCCCCTACCTCAACAGTCAAATTCTTGACAGTAAGCACATCTTTATAAGGGTCCTTTGTTTTCTCAAAGCGGAGCCTGATTTTCTTTTCGCAGTACTCGGGGTCCTCAAGAACCTCCATATTTTCAAGTATCTTCAGCCTTGACTTCGCACTTGCCGAGGTGGATGCGCGCGCCATATTTTTATCAACATAGGTCTGCAGTCTTGCGATTTCCTCCTGCTGCGCCTCATACTCCTTTATTCTGCGTTCCAATCTTTCTTCCTTTTGCACAAGGTAAGCAGAGTAATTACCCTTGTATGAATGAAGTGCGCCTCTTTCCATTTCGAACACATTATCAACTATCTTATCCAAAAAATATCGGTCGTGGGATACTACAAAAATTGCGCCCTTGTAATCGACAAGATATTCTTCAAGCCAGTTGAGCGTCTTAAAATCAAGATGGTTTGTCGGCTCGTCAAGCACGAGCAGTTCAGGTTCTTCAAGCAGAAGCCTTGCTATCGCAAGCCTTGTTTTCTCGCCACCGCTCAAAATATTTATGGGCGTATCAAGTGCCCTGTCGGGAAAGCCCATACCATTTAAAACCGTCTTTATTTTAACATCTATATTATATCCGTCGCGACTGTCGAAGTATGCCTGTTTTGCCGCATATGCCGCCGAAAGTCTGCGATACTCTTCACTCTCATGGTCTGTAAGCTCTGTCATTTTGTGCTCTATATCTCTCATATCGCACTCTGCTTCGAGCACGTCATCAAAGACCTTGCGCATCTCCGCAATTATAGAGCTGTCGCGCTCAAGCCCCGAATTTTGTTTCAGCACCCCGAGGCGCAAATCGCTCTTTCTGTAAAGCTCTCCCGCATCTGCCTCCAGCTCGCCAAGAAGAACGGATAAGAGCGTGGATTTCCCCGCTCCGTTTACGCCAATTAAACCATAGCGGCACTTATCCTCTATCGTCAAGCTTACATCTTTAAATATTGTATTGCCCGAAAAGCTTTTTTCAAGGCCGTTTGCGGAAATTAACATAGTCTATTTATCCATTCTTTTTAAATCTATTCGTATTTAGTCGCGATAAGCTCATCGCTTTTTCCCTTAAATATAAGCCTTTGTATTATAAGCCCAAGGGCAAGGCCAAGAGCCGTACCAAGCACAGATGCGCCCTCGCTGTGAAACATTATATATCCAAAAACCGCACCTGCGACCATAAGTATAACCGACAAGCCATACCCTAAAAATACGTTTTTAAAAAATTTTCTGTCAGGCAACACTATCTTCACTCTGTCGCCCTTTTCTATATCACCGATTGTTTTACACTCCACAATCACAGCACTTGTGGGACAGCCCTTACAGCTTACACAGTTGCCGCCACAGGATGACTCTCTGTCAACCCTGACCTTGATAGTATCGCCTAAAACCTCTGTCACATATCCGATTTGTTCCATCTTGTATGCACTCCTGTCGTCAGCGCGCCGAGCTTTTATACTCTGCCGCCATATCAAGCATCTCGCGTGCGGCACTCGCTGTCAGTTCTGTTACCATAACACCGCCGATAATTCTGGCAAGCTCTGTTATTCTCTCTTCGCCCGACACCTCACAAACATTAGTCCTTGTAGTGTCCTCACCCGAGGTTTTTTCTATCAAATAGTGATGGTCTGCCATTGCCGCAATCTGCGCAAGATGTGTTATGCAAAGCAGTTGTCTTTTCTTTGCAAGCATCCCCATTTTCTCCGCAATCTTCTGCGCCGCCCTTCCGCTGACACCTGTGTCTATTTCATCAAATATCAAGGTTTCAACATTGTCAGTATCAGAGAGCACCGATTTTATCGCAAGCATAATCCTCGACATTTCGCCCCCCGATGCGATTTTCGAGAGCGGCTTTAGTTCCTCTCCGGGATTTGCGGAGATTAAAAACTCTACGCAGTCACAGCCATCAGAGGTGAACTTCACCTCTCCTGCCTCGTCTGTAAGAGGACTGACACTTACAGAAAATCTCATCTTTTGCATATCAAGGTCTAAAAGCTCGTTCATTACGCTTTCCTGCAAACGAATTGCAGCATCCATTCGCAGCTTTGTCAGCCTTCCTGATATCTCGGTAAGCTTTTTTGTTTCATCTGTAAGGCTCTGCAAAAGCTCGGCGCGTTTCTCGTCACTTTTTTCAATCGTTTCAAGCCGCGCACGCGAATTTTTTGCAAATTCAAGGATTTGCTCTATGCTTTGTCCATACTTTCTCTTTAAGTCCGCAATAACGCTCAATCTCTCCTCTGTCGCATCAAGCTCTGCCTGGCTGTAATCCACATCGCCAATATATGAACGCAATTCATACGTCACGTCCTCCATATCAGCCATAACTGATGAGAGGGTGTTGTAAAATCCATCAAGACGAGCATCATATTCCCGCACCATTTCAAGTCTGCGAAGAGCATCACCGACCGCATCGCACGCCCCATTATTGCTCTCGTCACTGCCGTGCAGGGCATAATATGCCCCGCCCGCAGACTCTGCTATCTGCTCGGCGTTCTGCAAAAACTTCCTGCGCTCGAGGAGTTCATCCTCCTCGCCAGCTTTCAGCTTTGCACCCTCTATTTCATTTATTTGAAAGCTCAAAAGCTCTACAAGTCTTTCCTTTTCACTCTCGTCCGTATCAAGCTCTTTGAGTGACGCCTTTATTTTCTTTAAAAGGTCGTATTGCTCCTTATACTCATCAAGAAGAGCGCCCGCCCCTGCGTATTCATCCACAAAGCGTATATGGCTCTTTGGCGAGAGTATGCTTTGATTATCATTTTGTCCGTGAATAGTCAGCAAAAGCTCCCCTGCCTCTTTTACAACATTGAGTGGGGTAAGTCTGCCGTTTATATGGCACTTGCTCTTACCGTCGGGGAAAATTCTGCGGCTTATGGCAACCATAAAATCCTCGCAGTCTATTCCAAGCTCTTCAAGTCTTTCTATTGTTTCTTTTTCCTCTATTTCAAATGCCAAATCAACAGAGGCAAATTCTGCCCCTGTCCTGATTAGCTCGCGGTTTCCTCTGCCGCCGAGAGCCATATTAATTGAGTCAATCAAAATAGACTTTCCCGCTCCGGTTTCACCCGTGAGCGCCTGAAATCCGTTGTTAAATTCAATTGTGACCTCTTCGATTACCGCCACATTTTTTATATGAAGCTCTCTCAGCACCGCAAACCCTCCATTTCGGTTAATCTGATAGTTTCTCCCTCAACACATCAAAAAAGTTTTTGTTTCCCGGCTTTATAAGTCTTGTCCTGTATTTTGACTTGGTAATTTTAATAAATTCTCCATTTTCAAGCACGCCCACAGTTTCTCCGTCAACCATAATCGACATATCCGAACGATACGGTTCTGCAGGACTTATCCATATCTCATCGTTTCCGGGGACGACCGTACTTCTCGCTTTGAGAGTATGCGGACAAATCGGCGTTATTATCATCGCATCAAGGTCAGGATGCAAGATCGCCCCTCCTGCCGAGAGCGAATATGCAGTTGAGCCTACCGCCGTTGCAACAATCAATCCGTCAGCTGAATATGAACCGATGTTTGTCCCATTTACCGCAGCTGAAACATTTACCATTTTCGATGTTCCGCTGCCGCTTGCAACAATATCATTAAGTGCCAAAAACCTTGAGCCCTCAACCCCCTGCTTGACAACCACTGCATCGAGCATCATACAGCTTGCGGTGGTGTATTCTCCTGCAAAAAAGTGCTCAAAAATTGAGTAATCGCCTTTCTCTGCCTGAGCAAGAAAACCGAGGTTACCAAGATTAATACCAATGATTGGGACCCCATACATAGCCATCTGCGGAGCAACGCGAAGTATTGTGCCGTCGCCGCCAAGAACAACTGCCGCATCCGCATCCTTCAGAATTTGGGTAAGTATTCCGTGTACGACCTCTCCACCAAGGCGTCCTTTATATTTTTGCTCTGCGTAGACTTTTGCGCCATAGCCACTGAGTATATTTATCACATTTTTAGTTTCAGCAAGACCGCAATCCCGCGACTCGTTTGGGATAACAACAATATTTTTCAAGACAATCCCTCCATCTTTTATATGTCGCTGTGCGACTTATCAACCAAGCCCTCTATGTCGATATCTGCATTCTCGCCCTGCCTTGATATATGCATAAGGTACTCAATATTTCCTTCGGGGCCCTTAATCGGCGAATAATCAATTCCGCGTACTTTAAACCCGATTTCTTTTGTGAATTCAATAACCTTTTCTATAACCTCTTTATGTACTGCGCTATCTCTAACAACGCCCTTTTTACCGACCTTGTCTCGCCCTGCCTCAAACTGCGGTTTTATAAGGCAAACCCCGCACACGTCCTCGGTAGAGAGCTTGAATGCCACGGGCAATACAAGCGCAAGCGATATAAAAGAAACATCAACCGAAAAAAACTCTATTTTTTCTTCAATATTACTTTCTTCGATATAGCGGATGTTGGTGCGCTCCATATTAACAACGCGCTCATCACAGCGGAGCTGCCAAGCAAGCTGTCCGTAGCCCACATCGACCGCATAAACCTTTTCCGCTCCGTTTTGGAGCATACAATCGGTAAATCCGCCCGTAGATGCGCCTATATCCATACAAACCTTTCCACAAGGAGAAATCGGAAACACATTCATTGCCTTTTCAAGCTTAAGGCCCCCGCGGCTGACATATTTCTTCGTGCGGCTTTTGACCTCTATATTCTCATCGCCGCTGACCTGCTCGCCCGCTTTTGTTGCCTTGACGTTATTTATATATACCTCGCCTGCCATAATGATAGATTGTGCTTCGCTGCGGCTCTTTACAAGCCCCTTTTCTGCAAGATATACATCTAATCTCTGCTTCGCCATAGCTACGCTCCCTTAATCTAACTGCTCTCTTATCTTCTTTACTATAGACTCGCTATCGAGTCCGTATTTCTTTTTCAATTCCTCCACCGAGCCCTGAACTATAGGCTCGTCCGGATAGGCAAATTTAAAAACATCTATTCCAATCAGGCTCTCGAGTTGTTGTCCAAAACCGCCCGTTTCTATTCCATCCTCTATAGATACAATAAGACGCTTACCCTCAGCGTTTTTCCTCATAAAATCCTTATCTATCGGCTTAATACATCTCACGTCCGCAACAGAAGCGGAAATTCCTTCTTCCTCGAGCTTTTCAGCCGCCGCAAGCGCATCGTAAACCGAAACTCCAACAGCCGCAATCAAAACATCATTTCCATCTTTTAAAAGTCTTGCACGCGTCACATCCAGAGGCTCTACTTCCATTTCGCAGACGCTCCCCCTCGGGTATCTGATTGAAACAGGTCCACTTGCGGTATTTACTGCATAGTCAAGCATCGCATCAAGGTCTGCCTTGTTAGAGGGTGAAAGAACTGTCATTGACGGAATTTGCGTCATATAGGCAATATCAAAAACACCCTGATGGGTTTCTCCGTCGCCCCCTACGACTCCACATCTGTCAATACACAAAACCACGCGAAGTCCCATAAGAGCGACATCGTGTATCATTTGGTCATACGCCCTCTGTAAAAAAGTAGAATAAACCGCCACAACGGGCACAAAGCCACCCCTTGCAAGCCCCGCAGAAAACGTCACCGCGTGCTGTTCTGCAATTGCAACATCAAAAAATCTTTTGGGAAAACTTGACGCAAATTGAGCAAGTCCTGTCCCCAGAGGCATTGCGGCAGTAACTGCAACAACCTTTTCATTTTCCTTTGCAATTTCACAAAGCTTTTCGCCAAACGCTGCAGACCAATCCTTTTCCTGATTGCCGAGAGGCTTTCCCGTTTTCTCATCAAAACGCTGTATCCCGTGGAAAAAATCAGGGCTTTTTTCAGCGGGCTGATAGCCCTTTCCCTTGTGGGTATTTATATGAACTATCACAGGCTCTTTCAAATCCTTTGCCCGCCGCAGAACTGTGCGTAAATCATTTATATTGTGTCCGTCAACAGGACCCAAATATTTAAAGCCAAGGTCCTCAAACAAAGAGCTTGGCAGCAATGCCTTTCTCGCCGCCCCCTTTATGTTCCTGATTACCTTTTTCAAAGGTCCGCCAACGAGCGGGATTTTATCAAGCACCGACTTTACTTCATTTTTCAGCCGATAGTATCTGTAGGTGCTCCTTATTTTTTTTAGCCTTTTTGAAAGCCCGCCCACATTCCTCGATATGGACATACCATTATCATTGAGCAAAACTATTACAGGCAATTTCGCGCTCCCTGCGTGATTAAGCGCCTCAAACGCCATACCGCCCGTCAGGGCGCCGTCACCCGTGATTGCAATTGCACGAACATCGGTCCCCTTTAATTTCTCTGCCGCCGCAAAGCCTGTCGCGGCAGAAATTGAGGTAGAGCTGTGCCCTGAATTAAAGGCATCAGCGTCACTCTCGCTTATTTTAGGGAAACCCGATAAGCCGTCAAGCTTCCTGAGTGTATCAAACCTGTCAGCACGTCCCGTAAGAATTTTATAGACGTAAGATTGATGGCCTACATCCCATACTATCCGGTCTTTATATGGCTCAAACTCAAGGCATACCGCGATGGTAAGCTCAACTACGCCGAGGTTTGCAGCAAGATGCCCTCCTGTTTTGGAAACGCGGTCTACAAGAAATCCCCGTATTTCCCGTGCGAGTGCTTTTAATTCATCGTTATTCAGATTTTTAAGCTCCTGCGGTCCGCTGATTTTTTCCAAAATGCTCAATTTTATTCCTCATCTCCGCTTGACGCGTTGCCGTCTTCGGCTACGTCAAGCATATACTTTTTCATCTTCGGATATGTGCTAAATGCAGTCAAATATGCAGAAAATGCCTGAAGTAATGAAAGCTCTAACAAATACAGAGCCATCAATATAAGTCCGCTGTGACGTCCGCCATAGAGCAAGACAAGGATCGGCAATCCCAAGTGAATAACAAGGTGAATAATCAATATAAAAATATTGGACGGCAACTTCGCAACTGCAAACAAGAGCGAATTTTTGTATATCGCACCAAGCGGCAGTTTAAATGTCACCATCAGCGGATAAATATAAAGATGCATCATTGTAAATATCAGTATTATGAAATATACAACATATTTCAAATTACCAAGCATTCCGCCGATACTAGAATAGTAAATGATTGCAACATAAAACAGAGCCATCATCACAAGGTCTACTGCAAATACAGCTATCGCCTGCTTGAAATTTTCCTTGACCTTGTCTTTAAAATCGCTCCACACCCACGCGTGCTCTTCTTTTGAAAAGCATAGCATAACATATGTAATTCCTGCGGTCGCAGGGCCCGCGCCCCACATAGCAATAAGCAAATTTACAAATGCAAGTCCGCCAAGCAGGAAAATTGTCGTCAGTTCTTCAATCTCAAAGCCTCCGATAACCTCCGCAAGCTTTCCTACTACAACTGTTGATACCACAAACATAATAATAAATGTCGGTATCAGAAAAAGGCTGTATATAAGTCCCGCCTGAAAGAATTTCGAGAACTTGCGCCAGAAAATTTCGAAAAACCTGAAAAATCCTCTCTTTTGAGGTGCGTTCGGGTCAACACCGGGACCCGGCTTGTCATATGAGTGTGAAAAAATTCCCATATCTTTAATCTCCTATTCGCTCTGCTGATTTTCTACTGTGATATAATCCTTAATCCCATTATACTTTTTCTCGCCCATACCTTCTATCTCAAACAATTGGTCAATTGATGTAAATTCACCCACAGTTTCTCTCCGCTCAACTATTCTTTTTGCTATAGTTTCGCCTATCCCGTCAAGCAACATAAGCTCGCTTATCGTGGCTGTGTTAATATTAATCTTATCCTTGAGTTTCGAAAGCTCTTCTTCCTCCTGCACGGCAGTTTTCTGCTTAGCATCAGTTAAGGCTTCTGCCTGTGTCGGCACAGCGTCCTCTAAATCATCAACGCGGTCAATTCGATTGATAAGATTAACGCCTATAAGATACAGACTGATTATTATTACAACAATGGGTATGACTATAAGCTTTTTATATCGCCCCGTCATTATTTATTATACCTCGACTGCAGCTCCGAGAAAATATCATCCCAAGTGAGCCCTTGCTCGACAAGAACAACAGAGAGATGGTACAGCAAATCAGCAGTTTCGTACTGAACTTCGGATTTCACATAGTTTTTAGAGGCAATAATAACCTCGGCAGACTCCTCGCCTACCTTTTTGAGCATCTTGTCTATGCCCTTTTCAAATAAGTAGTTAGTGTAAGAGCCTTCCTTTGGATTTTTGACTCTGTCAACGATTATGTCATATACATCATATAATATCTTCGGGTTCTTGTTAAGCCCCGTTGGTATCTCAACAAGCTTTCCGTCTACAACTCTTCTGTAGAAGCAAGACGGGTTGTTTGTGTGGCAAGCCGCTCCAATCTGTTCTATCTTGAGGACGATTGCATCAGCATCACAGTCAACCAAAATCTCTTTTATGAGCTGCAAATGACCCGAGTGTGCACCCTTCTCCCATAACTCCTGACGGCTACGGCTGAAATATGTAGCGTGCCCGCTCTCGATTGTCTTGGTTATGCTCTCCTCGTTCATATACGCAAGCATCAAAACCTCTCCGCTTACCGCATCCTGTGCTATTGCGGGGATAAGCCCCTTGTCATCAAATTTAAGCTCCTTAATAAAATCTGTTGCTGTCATTTTTATCTACCTTCCTTTGATTATTACTCGTATATATTCTAACCTCTCGCAGCCTCTATTGCATCTGCAAGATTTATTCTGTCGGTGTAGAGCGCCTTTCCGATAATTGCTCCCTCGACGCCGACCGCCCCCAGCGCCTTTATATCATCAATTGTTGTAACTCCGCCCGATGCTATAATATTTGTTTTTACGCCCGATACCATCTCTGCCATAGCGGTAACATTGGGTCCTTTTAACATTCCGTCTGTTGCAATATCCGTATATATTATGTACTCGACGCCTATATCTGCCATTTTTTTCGCAAGTTCTAGCGCGGAGGTGTGGCTGATCTCTTCCCATCCGTTTATCGCAACCATTCCGTCCTTTGCATCAATACCTACTGCGATTTTACTTCCGTATCTACTAACCGCAGTCTTTACAAAGTCAGGGTCGTTTAGGGCAGAGGTTCCGATTATCACACGTCCGACTCCGTTTTCAAGGTATTTTTCAACAGCATCCATATTTCGAATTCCGCCGCCTACCTCTATCGGAACTTCAAGCGTTTTCGCCATTTTGGTTATAAGCTCAAAATTCGGCATAGTGCCGCTTTTTGCGCCGTCAAGGTCAACTATATGTATAAACTCTCCGCCAAGACCCTGCCAGCGCAGAGCAACATCCACGGGGTCATCTGCAAACTTTGTCTTTTTGGAATAGTCCCCCTGAACAAGCCTTACACACGCCCCATCTATTATATCTATTGCAGGATAAATCCTCATAGTCACAATCCTCTCTTTGGTGTCTTATTTAATCTCATCCTTTATTCTTGAAACAAGCTCCATTATTCTCTCGCGGTGGATTTTAACGCTCACCCTGTTTACAACAAGTCTTGCAGAGAGCTCACAAATATCCTCAAGCACCTCAAGTCCGTTTTCCTTAAGCGTCTTCCCGCTTTCAACGATATCCACGATTACCTCGGATAAGCCAACAAGCGGACCAAGCTCAACCGAGCCATTAAGCTTAATTATATCAACCGTCTGTCCCTTTACTCTGTGGAAGTAATCTCTTGCAATGTGCGGATACTTGCTTGCAACCCTCATTATATTTCTGCCGTCAAGCTTGCCGCGCAGTGCCTCGGGCCCTGCCACTGCCATCTTGCATTTTCCAAAGCCGAGGTCGAGTATCTCATACACATCCTTGCCGCTCTCAAGCAAGGTATCCTTACCTACAATTCCGATATCCGCCGCGCCGTACTCAACATATACAGGAACATCCGACGCCTTTACAAGAATAAACTTAAACTTATTTTTCTCATCCGCAAAGATAAGCTTTCTCGTCTTTGTTTTAAGCTCTGCTACTTCAAACCCGAGCTTTTCAAAAATCTCTACTGACAATTCCGCAAGTCTTCCCTTGGCAAGTGCGACTGTTATATATTCAGGCGATGTGTCATCTGCCTTTATTTCCTCGCTCGCACGAAGGGCAGTCATCACTCGCTCTATTCCAATCGCAATACCCGTCGCAGGCATACTCTTTCCGAATTTAGCAGTAAGGTTATCATATCTTCCGCCCGAGCAAATCGGGAAAGCTACACCCTTTGCAAAACCCTTTGTGATTATCCCCGTGTAATAGTCAAGATTTGGCACCATACTCAAGTCTATTGCCAAGTACTTTTCAAGCCCTTTGTCCCTAAGTATATCATATACCTTGGCAAGATTTTCAAGCGCACCTCTTGCGGTCTGCCCGATTGCTGAGTTTTGAAGCGCCTCTCTTACAACATCTATCCCGCCAAACATCTTGGGAAGTGCAAGTATCATACTCCTGATTTCATCATCGAGCGAAAGTCCGTCGAGCATACCCTCTATTGCGACAAAGTCCTTATCATTTATCTTCTCTCGCAGGCTGTCGCTCTGGACCTCGTCAAGTCCTGCCTGCTCAGAAATTCCCTTAAAATATTCAACCTGACCCATATCTATCTGAAAATCGGTAAGGCCGAATTTCAAAAGAGCCTCTATGGTTATGGCAATAACCTCTGCATCTGCCGTTTCGCCGCCGTCACCTATCAGCTCTATTCCCACTTGGGAAAACTCTCTTTGCCTTGCAAGGCTGAATGCCTCGTCATTTCTGAAGGCGTTTCCTGAATACGCAATCCTGTACGGTAGGTCGCCAAGGGGCTTGGTTGCCGCAAGTCTTGCAACAGAGGTTGTAAGGTCAGGGCGCAGCGCGAGCATCCGCCCGTTTGTGTCGAAAAACTTGAACATATTTTCAGGCTTTGTAACCGCCGCATCATATACATCGTAATACTCAAACGTCGGAGGCTGAACCATATGATATCCGTGCTTCGCAAAAATTTCCCGTGCGGATGTTTCTATATTAAATTTGCTTTCACATTCTTCTACAAGTATATCTGTAAGTCCTGCAGGAGTATGTGTATTTCCCATTTTCCTCACACAATCACGCTCCATATAATTAGTCTGCTTTAATCTTTATATTATAGCATTTATATTCATTTACGTCAATGGTTTTAGAGGGTTTATTTGAGATTAAAATCAAACTACAGACAATATTTTTACAGCGTTTTTTCAAAGAAGCTCCGAAGCTCCCTGCATGCCATTTCCTCATCATCCCCGCTTATACGAACCATTATGATATCGCCCTTCTTTATTCCAAGGCTCATAACAGAGAATAATCTCTTTGCATCTGCCTTTTTTTCATCACCCACAACAATCTCTATATCAGAACCAAACTTATCCGCCTCTTTTACAAGGAGTCCCGCAGGTCTTGCGTGAATTCCCGCCTCATCCGTTATGCAATATGTGAATTCTGTCATAATTTACCTCCAAAGTTATTTTATTATTACATATAATTTATCACATAAACTGCGTTTTATTCACAAATATATTAATAGCCGCGGATAGTTATCCGCGGCTCTAACCAACTGTCGCAACTGAATTTCTGCCCGCAACTCCGAGCAATACATCATATCCTACCTTTATTCCAGCTTCCGAGAGCGCACACTCAACCGTACGCTTTGCAAGCTCGGGATAGTTATTCTCCTCACTCAAATGCCCGAGCAAAATTTTTTGTGTTCCAAGCCTTACCAAAAACTCGGCAGCAGTTGCCGCATCGTCATTTGACAAATGCCCAAGTGAGCCCCTTATTCTCCTTTTAAGTGTTAGAGGGTAGCTGCCAATTTCAAGCATATTTACATCGTGATTAGACTCAAGCAGAACAGTCTTGCTGCCGCGCAGGGCTGCAAACATTTCTTTTTTCAATTCCCCTATATCCGTTGCGACGGATACCTTTTCTTCTCCCCTTATAAAGCTGTATCCCACAGGATTTGCCGCATCGTGAGGGATAGAAAAGGGGCAAACATTAATACTTCCTACCTCAAAGTTTTTATTATTATTAAATATTTTTATCAAATTCTCGTCCGCTCTTCCAATCTGAGAGCACATAGCCGACCACGTTTCGCGATTTGCCCAAACAGGCAGATTATATCTGCGCATCATAACACCGACACCTGATATATGGTCAATATGCTCGTGAGTAATAACTATTGCATCAATATCCGCAGGGTTAACATCAATTTCAGAAAGGGCATTCTCTGCCGCCTTACCGCTTATCCCGCAGTCAACCAATATTTTTGTATCCTCTGCAAAGACTAAAGCCGCGTTTCCGCGGCTTCCGCTTCTGAGCGAAAAGAGTTCCATACACATCACCCAAATAAATCAATTTATCACACAACATCTTCGTCTGCGTCCGCGTCATCGCCTCTGCGGGTTATCTGCGCCCCGAGGCTCCGAAGCTTAGCTTCCATATTCTCATAACCTCTGTCTATGTATTTAATATTATAAATCTCGGTTACGCCGTGCGCCATAAGCCCCGCAATAACAAGAGCCGCACCCGCACGCAAATCGGTTGCATAAACGGGCGAGCCGTTTAAATGCTCGCATCCCTCAACTGCCGCGACTCTGCCATCTACAGTCACGCACGCACCCATACGATTAAGTTCGTCAACATATTTAAAACGATTATCCCATACATTTTCAGTCACAAGGCTTGTTCCCTCTGCCACAGAGAGCAAGGTCAAAATCTGCGGCTGTAAATCTGTAGGAAATCCGGGGTATGGCTGGGTTTTAACGTTTGCACGCTTGAGCTCTCTTCCATCCATATATACACGGATAGCCTCGTCATACTCCTCTATACCAACACCCATTTCCTCAAGCTTGGCACTGAGCGACTCCATATGCTTGGGGATTATATTTGTTATAGTCACATCCCCGCCTGTTGCCGCGGCGGCAATCATAAAGGTGCCCGCCTCTATCTGGTCAGGAATAACGCTGAAGTTCCCGCCGTGCAATTCTTTAACACCGCGGATTTTAATAACATCTGTACCCGCACCCTTTATATTGGCACCCATACGATTTAAAAAGTTTGCAACATCAACAATGTGAGGCTCCTTTGCAGCACTTTCTATAACCGTCATACCTTCCGCAAGGGCAGCGGCTAGCATAATATTTATAGTAGCACCAACAGACACAATATCAAGGTATACAGTATCACCAATCAGCTTCTCTGCCTTTAAGTCAACAAGTCCGTGGTCAAGATCATACTCTGCCCCAAGGATTTTAAAGCCTTTTAAGTGCTGGTCAATGGGTCTTACCCCAAAGTCACAGCCACCCGGCAGACCGACTCTGGCACGCTTAAATCTGCCAAGAAGAGCGCCCATAAGATATGAAGACGCGCGAATACGGCGAACAGTTTCATAATCCGCCTCAAATTTATTGAGATTTGTGCAGTCTATCTCCACAGTCCCTTTGGAAACAAATTGAGCTCTGCCGCCAAGCCCCTTTATTATATCAATAAGGGCGTCAATATCGCTAACGTGCGGCACGTTGTCAATAACGCATTTGCCCTTAACCATAATCGAGGCAGCCAAAATAGCAACGGCAGAATTTTTCGCACCGCTGATTTCGACCTCACCGCAAAGCTTGGCCCCTCCCAAAACTACTAATTTTTCCATATAGACTCTCCCATCTATTGGTTTCTACATATTGTATAACACAAAAAATATTATAACAATATTTTGTTATAAATGCAAGTACTTTTTTAGAAAGATATACCTATTTTAGAGTATACCCCACATAAAGTATACCATATTGATATTACATTTCAATTACAGATAGTTTAAATGTTTTCAAAACATTTAAAACCGTGTCGCATATTATAAAAAAGGGAGGTGAAAAAATGGCTACAAAAATATTTGTTGACGCAGGTCACGGCGGCACCGACCCCGGAGCTGTCGGCAACGGCGTTACTGAACAATATGTTAATTTAAGCGTTGCGCGAAGGCTGGCAAATCTTTTACGCGCAGGCGGCTATGAGGTAATGGAATATCGCACAACCACTACAGAGAATGTTCTCCCTGGAAAGAGCGCAGACCTCACAAACCGCGCAAGAATGGCGAACCTTTGGGGTGCAAATTATTTTATAAGCATTCATACAAACAGCTCTCCTAATCCCGCCGCAAACGGAGTAGAGGCGTATGTTTATCGCCTTGGCGGTCGCGCAGAGGCACTTGCAGAGTCTATACTGCGCTCCTTTGTCGCCAGGCTTGGTTCTAAAAACAATGGCGTAAGGGCAGCTAACTTTGCGGTTCTGCGGCAGACAGATATGCCCGCAGTGCTGGTGGAGCTTGGGTATCTCTCAAATCCTACAGAGGCGTTAAATCTGAACAGCTCGGCGTGGCAGACGGCAGCAGCTGAAGCAATCTACAACGGCATTTTCAATTATGTAAAGCCCTAAATCACCATCGGGGAGAGCCAAAGCTCTCCCCGTTAATGCCTTTATACACCTTGCAAAAACATAAAAACCTCTTGAAATATTTTGAATAATATGTTATATTATCCTCAAAATGTATATTAAGTACAACAATCTTACGGGAGTAATGTAAAAATGAAAATAGTTTTAATCGGTGCGGGAAAGGTCGGCAAAAAAATAGCGGACCAACTCGCAGAGGAAGGGCACGATATTACCATTATAGACAATGACATTGCAAGGATAAACGTGCTCACCAATAATCAAGATTTAATGTGTATACACGGGCACGGCGCACACTATGACGTCCAGCTGGAAGCAGGCGTTGATAAAGCAGACGTTGTTATTGTCACAACGTCTGAGGACGAGGTTAATATGCTCTGCTGTATGCTCGCCAAAAAGCTTGGCGCAAAGCGCTGTATTGCACGCGTAAGGGACCCTGAATATTATAAACAGCTTGGCTATTTAAAGGACGAGCTTGGTCTTAGCATAGCGGTTAACCCCGAATACACGGCTGCTTGCGAGTTGGCACGCGTTATACTCCTTCCCGCTGCGGCAAATGTTGAGGTTTTCGCAAACGGCAGGATAGAGCTTGTCGAATTTAAAATCAGCGAGTCAAGTCCTCTTGTTGGCAATACCCTTGCCGATATTTATAAAAAGTTTAAAATAAAATTTCTTGTCTGCGTTGTTCAAAGAGGCGAGGAAATTATAATTCCCGACGGTAACTTTATTCCGCAGATAGGCGACAGGATGAGCATTGCATCAAATCATGCCGAGGCGGAAAGATTTTTCAAAAGAGCCGACTCATCCCGCGATAAGATAAAGTCAGTTATGCTGATTGGCGGTGGCAGAATTGCCTACTACCTTGCAAAACAGCTGAGCGGCCTTGGGATGACCGTGAAGATTATTGAGCGTGACTACAAACATTGTCTTGCACTTTCAGAGCTTCTTTCAGATGTCAGCATAATCAATGCCGACGGCACAGACCATAATGTCTTGAAAGAAGAGGGGATTGAGTCTGTTGATGCATTTGCCGCTCTTACGGGAATTGACGAAGAGAATATGATAATGGCAATGTATGCGCGCACAAAAAATGTTTCCAAGGTTATTGCCAAGGTAAACAGAGGCTCATATATGAACATCGCCAACAACATTGGTCTTGACAGCATAGTATCTCCAAAGCTTCTCGCCGCAAACAATATTCTCGGTTATATCAGGGCGATGAAGAATTCCGAGCACAGCAACAACATAGAAACAATATATAAAATTGTAGGCGAAAAGGTCGAGGCACTTGAGTTCATCATTCACGAGGACGCAGAGTACACCAACAAGCCCCTGCGCGAGCTTAAAACGCGCAATGATGTTATTATCGCAGGAATAGTCAGAAACAGGCGTACAATTATCCCAAATGGTGATGATTGCCTTAAAATCGGCGACAGTGTAATCGTTGTTTCGTCCGCGAAAATTCTGCAAGACCTAAATGAAATTTTTGTATAAAGGATTTAACGTGAAAGTTCCTTTCCCGTTAAGCCTCCGGCGGATTTTATTGTCCGTGCAAAATTTTCCTCGCATAAATACTCGGAAATGCACATGGACGAAATAATCTCTTATCATTCCTTTCTCTGCGGATAAGAGAAAATTCATTTCTATTTGCGCCGATGCAGAGCGGCGGAATGGAGATTATTATGAAAAAAAGATTGGTTTTCGCAATACTCGGAAAGTTTATGTTGATAGAGGCAGCCCTTATGCTCCTCACATCCTTGGTTTCTCTTATATATGGGGAGTACGGCGGATTTAAAAGCTTTATAATATCCGCGGCAATCTCTGCAATATTCGGAGCTCTGCTATGTCTGCTAAAACCTAAAAACTCGGAGCTTTACGCCAAAGAGGGCTTGATGATAATAGGGCTCGTTTGGCTGTTTTGGTCACTCGCAGGTGCACTTCCTTTTTATATAAGCCGCGAGATACCGAGATATATAGATAGTTTTTTTGAAACCGTTTCGGGCTTTACGACCACAGGGGCATCAATACTTACAAACATAGAGGCTATGTCTAAGGGTATGCTTTTCTGGCGCTCCTTTACACATTGGATTGGCGGTATGGGCGTTCTGATTTTCGCGATGGCGATTGTACCCGTTTCCGACAAAAACGCAATACATCTTATGCGCGCAGAGGTTCCTGGTCCTTCTGTATCAAAGCTGGTACCGAGAGGCGCAAGGAATGCGAAGATATTGTATGGTATGTATATCTTGCTTTGCGCGGCAGAATTTATATTTCTTGTATGCGGCGGGATGCCTGTATACGACAGCATAATCCACACCTTTTCAACAGCAGGCACGGGCGGCTTCAGTTGTAAGAATGCATCTGTCGGCGCATATAACAGCGCATATATAGAATGGGTAATAACAGTATTTATGTTCTTGTTCTCATTGAACTTTAACCTGTACTATTTCTTAATAATCAAGAAGTTTTCGGCTGTTGCGAAAAATTCTGAGTGGAAGATATTTACATCTATTGTAATCATAGCCGCGGCTTGCCTGACTCTCAGTATACGCAATATGTTTGACTCTGCATCGGACGCAATCCGTACAGCAACCTTCCAGACAGTTTCTTTAATCAGCACAACGGGCTTTGGTACTGCTGACTTTAATCTGTGGGGTGGCTTTGCAAAAACCATAATTATAGGACTTATGATAACGGGTGCATGCGTAGGCTCTACGGGCGGCGGACTTAAGATTTCTCGAATTATCATAATGATAAAGACCGCCATCAAAACTCTGCGGCTCTCGCTTCGTCCGAATACTGTGTATAACATAAAAATAGACGGAAAAACCATTGACGATGATGTTGTTCATTCTGTCAGCGGCTATTTCATCCTCTATATGATAATCTTCAGCGTTTCACTTTTGATTGTGGGGCTGGATAATATGACATTTGAGGAAACTTTCTCGTCTGTCACAACCTGTCTTAACAACATCGGTCCGGGATTTGGCTCGCTTGGTCCACTTGGCAACTTTTATGAGGTAAGTGATTTATCTAAAATTTTTCTGACTTTAAATATGCTCCTTGGCAGACTTGAGATTTTCCCGATACTTCTCTTGTTTATCCCGTCTGTGTGGAGAAGAAAGTTTATATAAATAATAATGGACTTCACAAGTGAAGTCCATTATTATTTATATAGTCTATTTATACATTCCCTACAAAATGAATTAAAATTTTTGATTGAATCCCCCAGTCAGCTATGCTGACAGCCCCCTTTAGGCAAGGGGGCCTTTGCCGTTCCCGGTTCCGTCATACCCCTCCCGGACGGCAATGCAAAAATTCAATTCGATTTGTAAAAATGATAGCCCATGCCTTTGGTTATCCAAAACAAAATTGTAGATTTCTCGTTCCAACGCGCAAATCGAATTTGCCTACATTACCGCAGGGGATGGCAAGGATTTGGGCACGGCACATCATTCAATGGCAAATTCGATTTGAAGGCATTGCCTCCGCGCACAGCGGCAAAAATATATTTTTCAAATGCAAATTCAAAGGCTCGGCATTGCCGAGCCTTTGTTTACTTTACAAATTCGAATTCTATGCCATACATATGAACTGTATCGCCCTCTTTAATTCCTGCTTTTTCAAGCATCTTTATCGCCCCGCACTTGATAAGCGCACGCTGGAAATACTGCATCGACTCGTAATCATCAAAGTTTGTAGAGCCTACTATCTTGCGGACTCTTCCCCCTGTGACAACATACACGCCATCCTCAATCTCAACACGCATTTCCTCTTCCTCACGGCGAAGCTCATCGATATCAAATACCTCGTAATCATCTTCGTCATCATCGGGAAGAGATGATAAAAATTCCAAGGTGTAATTGAGCACCTCGCGCACACCCTGCTTGGTTGCCGCAGAAATCCTGAACACTTTATACCCGCGTCCCTCAAGCTCTGCGCAAAAACTCTCGAAATTCTCGTCAAACTGCGGTATATCCGCCTTGTTTGCAACTACAATCTGGGGCTTTTCTGCAAGCTTTTCGCTATGCAATTTAAGCTCATTGTTAATTGTATCAAAATCCTCAATCGGATTTCTGCCCTCTATTCCCGACACATCGACAAGGTGAAGAAGAACCCTCGTTCTCTCCACGTGCCGCAAAAACTCGTGCCCGAGTCCGACACCCTCGTGTGCGCCCTCAATTATACCAGGGATATCCGCAATGACGAAACCGCCGTTTTCACCCATATTTACAACACCAAGATTTGGTTCGAGAGTGGTAAAATGATAGTTTGCAATTTTAGGTCTTGCATCGCTTACCATTGACAAAAATGTCGATTTGCCAACATTTGGGAATCCAAGCAATCCAACATCTGCGATAAGCTTAAGCTCAAGGATAATCTCACGTTCATCTCCCGGGATGCCCGCCTTTGCAAACTTCGGCGTCTGCCTTGTTGCAGTCGCAAAATGCGAGTTTCCCCAGCCGCCGCTGCCGCCCTTGGCAACGACCATACTCTGCCCCTCTGTTTTTAAATCGCATATAATTCTGCCCGACTCGGCATCCTTAATAAGCGTACCTACAGGGACCTTAACTTCAAGGTCTTCTCCATTTTTTCCGTTTCGGTTGGCATCTCTGCCATTTCCTCCGTTTTCAGCGGCATACTTGCGCTTATACCTGAAGTCTATAAGGGTGTTAACCCCACGGTCTGCAACAAATATTACATTGCCGCCTCTTCCGCCGTCGCCGCCGTCAGGTCCGCCTGCCGCTACATACTTTTCGCGGTGAAAGGTAACGGCACCGTTACCGCCGTCGCCCGCCTTTATAAAGATTTTTGCTACATCCGAAAACATAGTATTATCCCCCAAACTGTTTAGTATAGAGAAAAACAAGGCGGACATTTTATATGTCCGCCTTGTGCACATTCGACTTATTGAGCAATCTCGTAAACAGAAACCTGCTTCTTGTCCTTGCCCTTACGCTCAAACTTAACCTTGCCGTTTATCAATGCAAAGAGAGTGTCGTCACTGCCCTTACCAACATTGATACCCGGGTGGATTTTAGTACCACGCTGACGAACGAGAATGTTGCCCGCGAGAACGCTTTGACCGTCGCCCTTCTTGACACCAAGACGTTTGGACTCGGAATCTCTGCCGTTTTTGGTACTACCCATACCTTTCTTATGAGCCATGTTATATCACTCCTTTAATTCAAGTAATGTATCAACAAAATTTACGCGTTGATAGCTGTAATCTCAACCTTTGTGTAGGGTTGTCTGTGACCCTGCTTCTTGTGATAGCCCTTCTTAGGCTTGTACTTGTAAACGATAATCTTCTTATCTTTACCATTCTTAACAACATTTGCAGAAACAGTAGCACCATCTACGTAGGGAGCGCCAACCTTAAGGTCGTCACCGCCAACAACCAAAACCTTATCAAATGTAACAGTTTCGCCTGCCTCAACATCGAGCTTCTCAATGAATACAACATCTCCCTGCTCAACCTTGTACTGCTTTCCGCCTGTTTCAATAATTGCGTACATCTCGTAATCCCTCCTATTACCCAAGACTCGCCATTCGGGTGGTGCAAAGGCACTCTTTTTAAACCCTTTCTGCGCGGTTACCGATATATTCTATCACAATACGCACAATTTGTCAACAAAAATTTTGAAATTTATCTGCTTTTGTCCTATTTATCCTGCACATCTTCAATGGATGCATATGTACCTATCCTGCGCGGGCGTTTCAGTGGCGCCCTCTCGCGCTCGAAAACCCCGCCACACGTACACTTCACCCTGAACGAGAACCCTCTTATGCTTCTCTTGTCAACTTCAAATAAAAGACTTGAGCATACAGAGCAAAAGACCTTATCCTCATCCTTTAATGCGGGTACTCCCTTTCGATTGGAAAGGCTGTTTGAATTATATTCTGCACGCACAAGCTCGCCGCAACGGCATACATATGAAATTTTAAAAGCCGTAGCCGATATTCC
Organism: Clostridia bacterium; assembly: GCA_045576075.1. GTDB lineage: Bacteria > Bacillota > Clostridia > Monoglobales > Monoglobaceae > UMGS1820. The sequence goes on along the minus strand of JAZNFQ010000018.1, from coordinate 46,903 downwards.
CGCCCGAACGGGAGTGTTCAGACAATTTTTACAAACTGCAATCGCATCCGATTTTCGAAAAACATATTTGTTCATAATTCAATGTACCATTCAGTTATTCTTTCTCGATACACCCTTTAGTAAGCCCCGCCAGCACAGCAACCGCCTCTGTAAAAGCATCACGCTTTTCAGGGGCAACCTCTTTAATTATCATTGCATACTTATCGCCGTAAGCGGCAAGGTCATCAACATCCGCCTCATCGCCAAAGGCGCAAAGATAAGGCACAGAAATTTCAAGAGCCTCTGCGATTTTTTCCAGAGTCCGCATTGTAGGCATCTTCTTGCCATTTTCAAGTTCACTGATATACTTTTGTCCCAATTCAGACTCAAAACCCAGCTTTTCCTGTGTCATATTTGCACGCTTGCGAAAATATCGTATCTTTTTCCCAATCTCTATCCTAGCATCCATAAAAATACCCCCTATAGGTATTAATTTAATGATAGTATATTCCAATGATTATATTTTATCAAAGAGCTATGTGCCATAATATTATTCTCTATAGCAGGTGTTTTTTTATTTGATTGTAGGGCACAGCGTTTACGATGTGCCGAAATCGGTTCGTCGGAAACCGCCGAACCCTACAGATTTGTGCATATAAAAAACCTTCCTCTCAAAAGGAAGGTTTTTATGTTATACAACGGGAGGGCGCAGAGACCCTCCCCTACGAATTTTATGATTTTGTGCCACATTGTAGGGGCGGGGTTCCATCCCCGCCCGTTTATCGGGAGGGCGCAGAGACCCTCCCCTACACAAACATTGGTGTTGAGAGGTATCTCTCTCCCGTGTCAGGCAAAAGGGCAACTATCGTCTTTCCCTTATTTTCGGGTCTGCGTGCAAGCCCTATAGCAGCAAACGCCGCCGCACCCGACGAAATTCCAACAAGCAAGCCCTCTCGTCTTGCGATTTTTCTTCCCGTTGCATATGCCTCGTCATCTTCAACCATTATAATTTCATCTATAATATCCGTATTTAAAATATCGGGCACAAAACCCGCTCCTATCCCTTGTATGCCATGCGCGCCCGAGGTGCCTTTAGATAAGACAGGGGACGATGCAGGCTCAACCGCAACAATTTTTATGTTCGGATTTTTTGATTTAAGATATTCGCCAACGCCCGTGACGGTTCCGCCCGTTCCCGCGCCTGCTACAAATATATCTACCTTTCCATCCGTATCCTCCCATATTTCAGGGCCTGTGGTATTTATATGCGCCTTTGGATTAACCTTATTGGTAAACTGCCCTGGGATAAAACTGTCCTTTATTTCCCTTGCAAGCTCCTCCGCCTTTTCTATCGCGCCGCTCATACCCTTTGCACCATCAGTCAGCACAATCTCTGCGCCATATGCCTTCAAAAGATTTCTCCGCTCAACACTCATAGAGTCGGGCATAGTGAGTATAACTTTGTATCCCTTTGACACTCCAACCGCGGCAAGCCCTATACCTGTATTACCGCTTGTCGGCTCTATAATTACAGATCCCTCTTTAAGTTCGCCCCTCTTCTCTGCCTCGTCAATCATAGCCGCGGCAACTCTGTCCTTTACACTGCCCGCAGGGTTAAAGTATTCAAGCTTTGCAAGAACCGTCGCCTCAAGGCACAGCTCTTTTTCTATATTAGAAAGCTCCATAAGAGGTGTTCCGCCGATTAAATCTGTGATATTTTTATATATTTTCATACCTGCCCGCTCCTTTCCAAACTTGCCCTCATTTGATTTCGGTATGTAATTACTTCTTTTCTTCAACCTCAACAAGCCCGTCAGGAGTTTCCACCATATCATGCTGCTTGAGCAAAAATCTTCTGACACAGAAGAGTATCGCTATTGAAATTATCGTAATAAGGTTTTCCCACACCGACGCGTGCCCCACGATGAGTTGACGTGCAAGGGCAAACGCAAGCACCTCTATAATGGTTTCGGGCGTATGCTTGCACAACATTTTGATAAACTCTGCCCCGATTGCAAGTATAATTGCATCATCTAAAATTTTAACCAGCGAGTCTACGCCATTTGAAAAAAGCGATACATCTGCAATATCAATAACAAACCTTACCGACATAAGCAGAATTGCAACACTCACTATTCCAGAAATCAGCAGTTCAAATATATAGCTGAGTTCAAACATTTTATCCTGCAGTTTTTTTCTCATAAAAATTCTCCTTTGTGTTTTTGAAAGGCTTTCTCTCAGGTAAGAGCCGATATATTATCACTTTATTTTTTCATATTCGTCTTGATTAAATTCAAAGCCGTTTTCCGTCCGCATCTCTGTCCCGAAAAGCTTTTTTAATTCATAATATGTCGCGGTCCTTATATCAAGCTTTTCAATTTTTTTATTATATAGCCCCCAGTTACCGAGGTTATCTCCGACAGTTTTATACGTCCACTTTACGCGGCTTATACCATTTTTTTCGTATAAGTCTTTCGCATACTGCTCAAGTGTACCGCTGTTGTATTCTCCAACTATCACGGCCACTCCCCACTCATCTCTCGCCTTGATAAGCTCTTCCACTCTTTTATCTATCATCTCTGCGGCATCATCATAGATATGCAGCTGATACATCATATTTTCCCAGCCGTACTCTTCAGGATTTGGCAAGACATCCATTGACCACACTCCCTCAACGGTTATTATATGACGTTTATCAACAGTTCTTATAGCCTTTATCATTCTGTCATATACAGAGTTGGTAAGTTGGACTGCCTCTTGGCTTCCTGCAGACCAAGCCCTCTCACCAAAATAGCCAGCATTATTCTGTGGTTCATTCATTATATCATAGGCGGCGACAATCGGACTGTTTTTGTATCTCTTTGCAATCTCAACCCAGAGTCTTTCCATCATTGCAAGATTTGGCTCGTTGTTATAAAGCTCATTTCTGCCAATCTCACCTGTCCCATGGTTCATACTCTGCCCGCCGGGACAGCCGTGCATATCAAGGATTACATAAAGTCCGTACTTTTCACATTGCCCGATTACCCAATCAAGCCTTTTCATACCTGGCGACAGCGATGGACTTCCGCCTCGCCACCGTCCATCCTCAGTCATAAAATTCCTGTACCAGAACGGGAGCCTTATGCAATTAAATCCAAGGCTGGCAATCCTTTCAAAGTCAGCCTCGGTTATAAAGCTTTCCTCATAGGCGCCCATCAAATCATACATAATATCTTTGCCAAATCTGTCCGTCAATATTTCTATTATTTCAGTATTTGACATTTCTTCATTCTCGTCGGCTACGGGTCCCATCCATGTTTCCATAAGCAGCCACCCGCCAAGGTTGACCCCGTTTAACACAACAGCATCCCTGCCACTTACAAGCTTTCCACCCTCTACCTTAAGTATGGTCTTTATCTCAGGATTTCTATTCGTCACAGATTCCACATCTGCACCTCCACCCCTTTCGATTGCGTGTGCAGTTACCGAAAATCCCCCGATTGCCATTATTAAAGTTACCGCCGCTGCGGCTCTCAAAAAAAGCTCTTTCATTTTATTATATCCACCCGATAAATAATGGAACGGCGATAACGCCGTTCCTTATTTTTTATATTACTCCTGAATACTGAACAACAAATCTCCGTAAGACGGGAAGGGCCAATATTCTTTAGCCGTATATACCTCCATACCGTCGACAAGTGCTCTTACTTTTTCCATGCGCGCAAGCACAACATCGTGATATAGATTTGCTCTCTCAAGCGCATCTGCCGTTTCGTGGGCAAGTTTAATCTCGCCGTCAAGCTTTTCAAGCTCTGTAAACAAATCAGAAAGTGCCTTTGAAAGCTTAGGAACAAGAACCGCCTCAAGACCGCAATCTACGCCGCGGCAAACCTGCTTTTTGGCGATAGCCCCGTCGCTGAGGACATTTACATACTTGGAAACGGCAGGTATAATGTCCTGTCGCGCCATCTCAAGCATTGTGAGAGCCTCTATATTCAATACCTTGCTGTAATTTTCAAGGCTGATTTCATATCTCGAAAAAGCCTCTCCCTTTGAGAGAATTCCGTGCTTTTCAAATAGAGCTATATTCTTATCGTGTATAAAATAGGGAAGAGCATCGGGCGTGCTTCTCAAATTGAGCAATCCTCTTTTTTCCGCCTCTTTTACCCATTCGTCAGAATAGTTGTTGCCGTTGAAAATTATTCTGTTGTGCTTATTTACGGTTTCCTTTAAAAGTTCATCAAGCGCGGAGTCAAAATCTTTTTCGCCTTCAAGGCGGTCAGCAAATTGGCAAAGAGCCTCCGCAACTGCAGTATTTAGCATAAAGTTAGGTCCCGAAACCGAAACACTCGACCCCGGCATACGGAACTCGAACTTATTCCCCGTAAATGCAAACGGAGAAGTTCTGTTCCTGTCGGTTGTATCCTTGGTAAAGTTTGGCAGGGCATCTACGCCCGACTCCATTATCTGTTTTCCCGCAGAGTGATAGTCACTGCCGTCGCTGACAGATTTAAGAACTCTTTCAAGCTCATCCCCGATAAACATTGAGATAATTGCAGGCGGTGCCTCATCCGCGCCGAGTCTGTGGTCATTCCCCGCGCTTGCAACAGATAAACGAAGCAAATCCTGATACTCGTCAACAGCCTTCATAACCGCACAGAAGAACAAGAGAAATCTCTTGTTTTCTCTCGGATTTTTGCCGGGCTTTAAAAGATTTTCGCCCGTATCTGTCGAAACAGACCAGTTGTCATGCTTACCGCTGCCATTCACGCCCTCAAACGGTTTCTCGTGGAGCAAGCATTTCATACTATGCTTTTCTGCAACCTTTTTCATAATTTCCATTGTAAGCTGATTATGGTCTGTAGAAATGTTGCCTGAAGAGAATATAGGCGCAAGCTCGTGCTGTGATGGTGCCGCCTCGTTATGCTTGGTCTTTGCACGAACGCCAAGCTTCCACAGCTCTATATCGAGGTCCTTCATATATTCGGCAACCCTTGTCTTAATCACACCGAAATAGTGGTCGTCAAGTTCCTGCCCTTTAGGTGGCATTGCGCCAAACAATGTCCTGCCTGTATATGTAATGTCGCGTCTTTTAAGCGCAACCTTTCTGTCAATCAAAAAATACTCCTGCTCGGGGCCGACTGTAGTACTCACTCTTTTAACATCGTCCATACCGAACAAGCGTAAAATTCGGAGCGCCTGAGTATTGAGTGCCTCAAGCGACCGCATAAGCGGAGTCTTTTTATCAAGCGCCTCGCCCGTATAGGAGCAAAAAATCGTAGGTATACAAAGGATATTATCCTTTATAAATGCATTAGATGTCGGGTCCCACGCAGTATATCCGCGCGCCTCAAAGGTAGAGCGCAGACCACCTGACGGAAAGCTTGATGCATCAGGCTCGCCCTTTATAAGCTCCTTGCCCGAGAATTCCATAATAACATTTTCCGCGTCTGTCGGCGAGATAAAGCTATCGTGCTTTTCTGCCGTAACGCCCGTCATCGGCTGAAACCAATGTGTATAGTGCGTAACGCCCTTTTCAATTGCCCACTCCATCATTGCGTTTGCGACAATGTCTGCCACCTCTTTTGTGAGGGGCACACCTTCCTCTTTGGTTTTCTTAACCTGAGTATAGGTATCTTCAGGAAGCCTTTCCTTCATAGTTGCATCATCAAAAACCATACTTCCGAAAATTTCTGTTACGCTTGGCATAAAAACTGCTCCTTTCAAAATTACCGCTTAAAATTGCATTTCGTTACAGCGGATTTGCGGTGACGTTATGCTCGTCAGGAAAAGCCCTGTATAACACCGCAACTACCTCTGCCCTTATAATCGGGTCCTTTGCCCTAAAGGTACCGCTCTGGTCCCCCGTTATAACACCCTTATCAACGGATGCCGCAATATACGCGCGATTATGCGCCGATATATCTTCCCAGTCAGAAAATCTTTCTGCAAGAAATCCATCGGGGTCTTTATACTTTGAAACATCAATCCCAAGCACCTTTATCATTGCAACCGCAACATCTTCACGGCTTGCAGGCTCCTCGGGGGCAAAAAACAACGTCCCGTCGCTCACATAACCCGTTATAAACGGAGCGGAGCTTACGTATGGGAAATACCACTCCCATACAGGAATATCGGTGTACGGAGAAACCGTACTTGAAACCAAGTCTACCTCTGCAATATTGACGAGCATCTTTGCATACTCGCATCTTTGAACATTATCCCACGGTTTAAACGTGCCGTCGCCGTAACCTCCAACGATGCCTCTGTCCGCAAGATTATAAATATAAGGCGCCGCCCAACTATCCTCGGGCACATCAACAAACAGCTCTCTTGCCGAAGCGCAAAGTCCGCCGCAGGTCAGGACTACAGTCATCACCAAAGCAATAAACCTTTTCAAATAAATCCCCTCCTGTTTTGATACTTCAAAACTCGATTTATGTTAATCAAAGTCCATTATATAAAATTTTCGCAAATTTGTCAAGTTTGCATCATTTGGCGAGCGTTTTAGACATATTAAACCAAAATATTTCAGAATTTTGTCTAATCTGCTAATTGCGGTAAATCGACCTTGTATGATAGTATTATTTTATGTATTTAATGCATTATTAATTATAACTTTGGGAGGGTGAAATATGATTCACTTAAGTAAAAAGCGGATTTTCGCACTATTAGGTCTTATGCTAATGATGCTCTGCGTTATGATGCCCCTCACAGCTCTTGCAGAAGAGGTTGACCTTACTGACAATGACGCCGCAATCGAATATCTCAACGCGGCAGACACCTTTAACGCCGAGGCACTGCCTGATGAAGAGCTTGAGAATTACTCAACCGCCGCATCCACCTTTGTCGACAGCTATTCCGACAATGTAAGCGGCGACAACTTTGACGCAAACCTTCAAAAAGCTCTTGACGCAAAGAGAAACGATATTCCTACATATGCCACATGGCTTGCACTTTTGCCGCCTATTATTGCAATCGTGCTTGCTCTCATTACAAAGGAAGTATATTCTTCTTTGTTCATAGGTATTCTTGCAGGCGCGCTTATGTATGCAAACTTCAGCTTCACAGGTACAATTGACCATTTGTTTGCAGACGGCTTTATCGCATCAATTGCAGACTCTTATAATATAGGAATTCTGCTCTTCCTTGTTGTTCTCGGCGCAATCGTTTCGCTTATGAACAAATCGGGTGGTTCTGCTGCTTTCGGCAAATGGGCAACAAAGCATATAAAATCAAGAGTTGGTGCACAGCTTGCAACAATCCTTCTTGGAATTTTGATTTTTGTTGACGACTATTTCAACTGTCTTACAGTCGGCTCGGTTATGCGCCCCGTTACTGATAAATTCAAAGTATCGCGCGCAAAGCTGTCATACTTGATAGACGCAACGGCCGCTCCTATCTGCATAATCGCCCCCATTTCTTCGTGGGCAGCTGCTGTTGCAGGCTTTGTTTCAGAGGACCAGATTGGAGGATTTGAGTTGTTTATAAGGGCAATTCCTTATAACTTCTATGCTCTGCTTACTATTCTTACAATGGTTATTATGGTTATTATGAAGCTTGAGTTCGGTCCGATGCGCCACCACGAGAAAAATGCAAAAGAAAACGGCGACATCTTCTCTTGTGAGGCAAACGAAATGATTGAACAGCTCGAAGAGTCTGCGCATAACGAAAAAGGCAGTGTTTGGGATTTGATTGCTCCCGTTTTGGTTCTTATCACAGGTTGCCTTTTAGGGCTTATTTATTCAGGCGGCTTCTTCACCCCTGGCGCTGATGCATATCACAGCTTTATTGATGCATTCTCTGGTGCAGATGCATCTGTAGGCTTGGTTTACGGCTCGTTCGGAGGCCTTATCTTCTCTATCATATACTTTATGATTAGAAGAGTACTCAAGTTTAACGAATGTATGGCGTCAATCCCCGAGGGATTTAAGGCTATGGTTCCCGCAATTATGATTCTCTGCTGTGCATGGACACTTAAGACAATGACAGACAGCCTTGGTGCAAAGATTTTCATTGCTGAATTTGTAAGAAACAGCGCAGGCGCTTATATTAATCTTCTTCCTGCTGTTGTATTCCTCATCGGCGTTGGACTTTCATTTGCAACAGGCACATCCTGGGGTACATTTGGAATACTCATTCCTATCGTGCTTGCAATATTTGGCGGTTCAATCAGCAACGAAGTTTGTATCATTGCAATCTCTGCTTGTATGGCAGGCGCAGTTTGCGGTGACCACTGCTCACCTATTTCCGATACAACCATTATGGCATCGGCAGGTGCGCAATGCAACCACATAAAGCACGTTTCGACGCAGCTTCCGTACGCACTTCTCGTTGCAGCAGTTTCGTTTGTTGCATATGTGATTGCAGGCTTTGTTCAGAATGTTTGGATAAGCCTCTCGGTAGCTATCGTATTAATGCTCCTTACCTTGTTTGTAATCAAAGCAATTACATCAAAGAAAGCGGCATAAGGATAAAAATATTAAAACCCCAATCGCTCACGCGATTGGGGTTTTTTCTATTGCTCTTTCCATTTTACAAACCCATAACTATTGAGTATACTGAAATATTCAGCCAGCCTTTCATAGAGCGGATTTGCAGCATCCTTAAACTGCTCCTCCACTTCCTTTCCAATGTCAATAATGGTCTTTTCTCCGTCTGTTATTTGCCAGACAAAGCTTCCCAATTCATCAAGATGTATATAGCTTATTTCAGGCTTATTTAATAGCTTTTGGGCGATTCTGTTAAATACTCCCTTGTTCTCTATCTCAAGGGTCACAGCGCCATTTTCATCGGCCTTCCACACAATATCCGCACTTCTTACGGGCGTTTTTTCAAGATAGTTTTCAGGCAATACTTTTTTCTTTCTCATATATTATCCACGCTTCTTCCAGAGTGAGAATTTAAGCAGAGTGAGAATTATAATGCCAAACAGAGTAATACCGCCGATATTCATAACCGCGCTTGGAATATTAAGGATTGCCGAGAGGTCAATTACCTTGTCAATTCCAAATACAGCAAGCAACGCGAGCAAAATACCAACCAAACCTTCACCCGCTATCATACCCGAGCAGAAAAGCACGCCATCATTTACAATCGCCTGTTTTTTCTTTTCGTCGCGCTTAAGCTTATCAAGGGCAAGGCGCACAAGACCGCCAACCATAATGCAGGCATTGAGCTGAACAGGGAGATACACCCCGATTGCAAATGGCAGTACGGGTATGCCGACAATTTCAGCAACAATTGCGATAAATACACCTATAAATACAAGTGCCCAGGGCAGATTTCCTTCCATAACGCCCTCTATTATAAGCTTCATAAGGGTAGCCTGCGGTGCTGCGAGCTGGTCTGTTCCAAAGCCCCAAGCGCTGTTTAAGAGATAGAGTGTACCGCCGATTGCAAGTGCGGCAGCGATAACACCCAAAATTTCACCCATCTGTTGTTTTTTCGGGGTAGCACCCAAAATATATCCCGTTTTTAAATCCTGAGATGTATCGCCCGCGATTGCCGATACTATACAGATTATAGAACCTATTGCTATCGCACTGCACATACCTGCAATACCTGTCTGTCCCGTCACCTTCAATACTATTGTAGCGATAAGCAAGGTAGCAATAGCCATACCTGATACGGGGTTATTGCTGCTTCCGACTAATCCAACCATACGTGATGATACTGTTGCAAAGAAAAAGCCGAATACAACAACTATAACCGCACCTATAAGATTTACAGGAATAAACGGCACAAGCCAAACAAGCAACGTAAGAACAGCTATGGCAATCAATACTATCTTCATATTTAAATCTCGGGAGGTTCTGCCGCTTGAAACGTCCTGTGCTCCTGCGATGCTCTTCATTGCACCGCCAAATGTCTTTACAATAAGAGGCAAGGATTTAATAAGGCTGATTATTCCGCCTGCAGCAAGAGCGCCCGCACCTATATATCTTATATACGAGCTCCAAATTGCACTTGCCCCGCCAGCTGCATATATATCACCAATTGTTTCTGTCCCAGGATAGAGAACTATGTTCTCACCAAAGAGCACCATCATAGGAATAAGAACGAGCCAACTGAGCACACCGCCCGCAAACATATACGATGATATTCTCGCACCGCAGATATAGCCAACACTCATAACCGCGGGGTAAATCTGTGTGCCAATCTCGCCTGCAAAGCCTTTAACCGATGCCGATATCTCTCCTGCGACAAGCTTTAATCCATCAATTATGAACTTAAACAATGCCGCAAAGCCCATACCCGCAAAAACTGTAGAGGCGTTTGCCCCGCCTTCTTCTCCAGCCAGCAAGACCTCTGCACATGCAGAACCCTCTGGATAAGGCAAAACCCCATGCTCCTTTACAATCAAAGCATTACGCAGGGGTATCATAAAGAATACACCAAGCAATCCGCCGAGAAGAGCAATAACCGTAATTTCAAGCAGGCTGGGTACTTCCGTCTTTCCTTCTGCCGCCCACAAAAAGAGTGCAGGCAGAGTAAAAATAGCGCCTGCCGCAAGCGACTCACCCGCAGAGCCTATTGTCTGCACTATATTGCTCTCAAGAATGGAATTTTTACGCATAATTACGCGTATTACTCCCATAGCAATAACCGCCGCAGGAATGGATGCAGACACAGTCATACCCACTCGAAGTCCCAGATAGGCGTTTGCTGCACCAAATACAACCGCAAGAATAATTCCCATAATAACCGATGTAACCGTCATCTCGGGGGTAACCCTCTCTGATGGAATATACGGCTTAAATTCTTTGTTATCCATTTTTTACTCCGTTCCGCCGCCATGCTTGGCGGCTTTTATGTGTTTTAATTATTTGCAATTTTAATCCATCTGTGCAATAGTTTCGCACAGAAGCTCGTATATCATTTTTGCCGATGATATACTGAGTGTCTCTCCCGTTGTGTGAACGCCTGTCATATCGGGCCCTATTGCTATACAATCCAAATCACTGATTTTTGCCGAGAAAACTGCGCACTCAAGCCCCGCATGAATTGCCGAAACTTCAGGCTCTCGTCCCATCTTTTCATAAAATGTCTTAATATACAAATCGCGAAGAGGTGATTTCTCTCTATACTCCCACGGTTCATACTGTCCCGATATCTCAACGCGGCACGAATTATATTCCGCAAAAGCCGTAAGCTTGTCCTCTAAATATCGAAGAGCGGATTTTTTATTGCTCCGAAGAGCATACTGCATAAGAATTTCTTCTCCGTCTGTCGCCAGAATTCCCAAATTAAGCGAGGTTTCAACAAGCCCCTCTATCTCAGCACTCATAGTTTCAATTCCGTTTGGGGTTATGCTGAGCATATATATCATTTTACTTGATATATCAGCCGTAAAAGCATCAAATTTTCCACTCTCTCCTGCTGTTATTTTTAAATAGCAATCAGGCTCCCTCTTTTTGATTTCAGCCTTTATGACCTCAAAATATTGCTCTAACTGTTTGCAAAACCCGTCCGCATCATCCACGACTAGCTCCGCCCTGCTGTATAGCGGAATTGCATTCGCTTTGTCACCACCAGATATATCAATTATATCAATTCTGGTGATTTTCTCTGCAAATCCTAGAACTCTGCCGAGCAAAATATTGGAATTAACTCTTCCCTTATCTATCTCGACGCCTGAATGTCCGCCGAGGAGGCCTCCAACCTCAATTGTGACACTTGTACCGCTGACACGTTGTCTGCTGGTTGGGATACGGATTTTGAAATCGCTCCCTCCCGCGCAGGAAACAGTTACAAAATCTGCTTCCTCCGCATCAAGATTTATCATCCTGCGTCCCCTCAGCAAACCCACATCAAGCCTTCCCGCTCCAATCATACCGATTTCTTCGTCTGTTGTAAAAACAGCCTCAATCGGCGGGTGAGATAAATCCTCGCTTGTAAGAATGCTCATTATCATAGCCACGGCAATCCCATTATCTGCGCCAAGAGTTGTCCCGCGCGCCTTTATAAAATCGCCGTCTGTATAAATATCAAGGCCGTCTTTTTTGAAATCTATTGTGCTATCAGGTGTTTTTTGACACACCATATCCATATGTGCCTGCAAAATTATGGGTTCGGCATTCTCAAAACCTGCCGTGCCATCTTTATATATAATTACGTTTTGTGTAACATCCAGAACTGAACGCAATCCGTTATTCTCTGCAAACTCAACGAGATACCTGCTTATAGCGCCCATATCTCCAGAACCGCGTGGAATAGAACAAATCTCCTCAAAATATTCAAACATCCGCCGAGGCTCTATTCCTTCGAGTTTTCTCATAGTCCACCTCCAATGTATCAAATTTATTTTAATAACAATATTATTATCATATCACAAATACATATCCATATCAAGTCTTTAGTTAAAAAAATAACATTTAAAAAACAAAAAGCGGGAGGGCACAGAGGCCCTCCCCTACGATTATTCTGAAACGACAATCACTCTTATTCTTCCGCCGGCGGAGCTGTCTTTATCATAATATGCTTTTATGGTGTATTTATCAATATTGCCCACTATCTCCGATATATCTAGCATAGAGTATTCCCGCAGCGACACGTCTTCCAGCTTATACACTGCAACCTTGTCGCTTATTTTATATGTGACATTTCCCGCTATAAGCCTATCTGCGCTTAAGCTTGTTATTTTATCCTTGACGGGGTTTATAGAGAGCATATAGTCAAGGGCTTGAACATTTCCCGCAATCATAACCGCATCCCCCGCAGTTATACTCATAATCTTATTCGTCGTATACCTTTTTCCGTCTGAAATATAATCATAAGATGCAACTGTATTATCCCCGTATATCTTTTTCTCTGCCTTTATCACAATACCGTATGCAAATGCGTCATTTGTTACATTATCCAAAATCAGCTTTTCTATTTCCCCTGAAGAATTCTTCTTTGCATAGAGTATATCATCCGCATCAAGCTTGATGGTGTCAAGACGTTGCCCGTAGATTTTTGCATACATTGCCGTTTTGCTTACGTCCCTCGTTCCTATATCGAGTATCTCAACAAAGGGCGCAAGCTTGGAGCTCCCAAGCCTTTTGTTGCCCCAATCAAATGTGCCGCTTATATTGGCGGCGGTTTTGGCTCTGCTTATCCTCGCGTAGCCGTCTGAAAACGACAGCTCTACCACAGAATTTACGCTCTCTGTATAATCCTTGTCGGTAATATACTCATACGAATTCCCGTCGGGAGTGACTATATTTATATAATAATTGGTAAATGTGTTAAGCTCTCCGCTTGAATATTCTTTAACTCCCGTCTTTGACAAATATCCAACCACCCCGTCTGCACTCTCGGAGGGAGAAATAACGTCTGCAATCTTATTATTTCTGCCAAGCAAAAGGGTAACTGTATCTCCGTACTCAAAGATACCGCCTGAGTACAGCTTGTTAAACGCGGCACTTCCCTCTATCTCATATTCTTTTCCTGAAACAGTCACAGATGTGGGAATATCACGGTTTGGCGTTGCTTTTTCATAAACGCCCGTCACCTTGTTATTATAGCTGAGAACCATATTCAAATCATTGAGATAATAAACTACATCGTAGTTCATAATCTCATCCTTTGAAACAGACACTCCGTTTCGTGTATACGATGCACCGTCGGCTATGTTTAAAGTATTTTGCCAATTTCCCCCAACCGATGTGACGGGACCCGAAACATTCCCCTTTCCATAGGTAACATAATCAACATCGCCGCTATTTGACATACCAACCTTCAGCCTGTCACCAAGCTCAAGCTGGCTTTTAAGAGATGCAAAGGTCATTTGACTCTTGCCCTTATACGCAGGCGTATCATCCTCTATTTCAATTTGGCTTACACGTCCGTCCTTATATGCCATAACCTTATTATCAAGCACAGAGTATACTATATATTCCTGCGCGGCGCCTGCAGCATCCTTTGGCACAAAGCCAATCAAATACCTGCCATCCTTTATAGCCGCATCACCCTTCATACCGATTTTGGACAAGTCAAATCCGCTCTCTATTTTATATGTCCCGCCCGTTGTAAATATCTCATCGGAGGATATAGAGCTGTCCTCCCTGCTACTTGCTATGATTGTTACATCCTCGGTAATTTGTGTATCAAACACAGATATAAGCGCACTCTGTTGACCCTTTAGCTTGGTTTTAAGCGAATTATAGACAAGGCGGGCAACCTGGCGTCTGTTCATCATCTCCCCTGCTGTGCAGGATATTCCGTCCGTCATATCAAGGCTGTTTGCAAGCCCGATTTGACCTGATGGCCACGCCACCCCGAAATCTGCATCGGTATATCCCAAAACCCGAAACATAATCGTAATCGCCTCTTCATAGAGAACCGTTCCGTCAGGCTTAAAGGTTGCATCGGGATAGCCATTGACCAAGCCACCTGTCACGCCCACACGGACATAGGGCGCCGCCCAATGCTGATATGTTACATCAGGAAATGGCGATATAGCAAGATTTGTTGCAACGCCATTTTTATAGCTTGAGGATGCCACTGCGATTTTAGTAAACTCTGCCCTTGACACATAATCATCAAGACGCATATTACCATCTGGGTCGCCTGACATTATTTTAAGCTCTGCCAGAAGTGAGAGTATGCCATCCTCGGTTTCCTCTGCATATGCCGAAGTTCCCAAAGCAAACGGGCACGCCAATATGCATATCGATAATGCTATAGCAATAAATTTTTTCATTTTGTTCACCTCTTATTATTCGTGTCTTAGCGCATCTATCGGGTTTAGTCTTGCAGCATTTCGCGCTGGTAGGTAGCCAAAGGCTATTCCTATTCCGACGGAAACACCAAACGCGGTTGCTATCGCGCCAAGCGACGGCGCCGCATTCAGCCCCAGCAGGTTTCCGCCGACAATTGCAAGAGCCGAGCCAAGTATAATACCAAGCACTCCTCCGACCCCGCTGACTGTTCCTGCCTCTATTACAAACTGCGATAAAATTGCACTGTTTTTTGCTCCGAGAGATTTCCTTATACCAATCTCTCGTGTACGCTCGGTAACCGATACAAGCATTATATTCATAATGCCTATGCCTCCGACAAGCAAGGATATCCCCGCTATACAGACAAGTAAAAGTGTCATTGTATCCGTCATCTCTGTTGCGATATCAAGCACCTGACTCATACTCGATACTGTAAAATAATCATCATCGCCTATTTTCTCGAGAAGCTTGGCTTTTAAAAAATCCATAGCCTCGCTCACAACCTCATCCGATTTTGCGTTAACAGTATAGGTGCTTATATAACTGCTCGCCGCTATGCGCGCCGCCGTTGTGTACGGAATATATATAACATTATCCGCTCCTGTGCTTTTAGACTCGTCCTTTTCCTCAAGAATACCAACCACCCTATATGAGTTGCCGTTGATTTTTATGTAACCCCCGAGTGCTGACTGCCCACCAAAAAACTCTTTTTGGATATAAGTCCCAATGACACAGTTTTTTTCACCCGACTTCATATCCATATAGTTAAGAAATCGCCCATTTGTGATGTTGAGCGCCTTCATATCAGCATACTCTTCACTGACTCCTGTGACGCTTGTGTAAATATTATCCGTTTCACCCGTGGCTTTTACCAGCGCTCTTTGAAGAGATACTGTTGGCGAAACTCCACCCAGCAAATCGGGGTTTTCATCACGGAGTCTATATATATCATCTTCATAAACAGTTCTGTTTCCGCCTCTGTCCTGAACAGATATTGTTATAGATGTAGTTCCCAATTCTTCAAACGCATCTACCATCATACCCTTCATACCATTCATCAGGCTTACAAGGATTATTACCGACGCAACACCTATAATAATACCAAGCATCGTCAAAAACGAACGCATTTTATCATACATAATATTTGACAGGGCAAGTATAAAAGATTTTTTAAGACTCATTCGCTCTCCCCCGCATCACCCGCATGAGCCAGCCCTACAAATTTATTTATATCCGAAGCGCCGTCATACGTTATTTTTCCATCCTGAATTCTTATAACCCTCTCTGCCTGAGCCGCAATTGTGTTGTCGTGGGTAATCAAAACAATGGTGTTTCCTTCCTTGTGGAGCTTTTTCAGAAAATCGAGAACCTCTTTTCCCGTCCTTGAGTCAAGAGCACCCGTCGGCTCATCCGCCAGAATTATAGACGGGTCGCCCGCAAGCGCCCTTGCAATAGAAACCCTCTGTTGCTGACCGCCCGAGAGCTGCGAGGGCATATTCTTTGCCTTGTCACAAAGTCCGACTCTTTCAAGGGCAAGCATCGCTCTCTCTTCCTGCTCTTTCTCGGAAAGACCCGCATACAAAAGCGGAAGCTCTACATTCTGCCTGACATTCAGCTTTGGTATAAGGTTGTACTGCTGAAAAATAAACCCAAGCTTTTTATTTCGGATTTCTGCCAGCTCGTCATCTGTCATAGTGCTTACATCTATTCCGTCAAGCAAATATTTCCCCGAGGTTGGAACATCAAGGCATCCTATCACATTCATACAGGTTGACTTTCCGCTTCCCGACTGACCGACGATTGCAAGAAATTCCCCCTTTTCAACCTTCATCGAAATCCCGTCTATCGCCCTAACTTCGCTGTCACCCATCTCGTAGATTTTATATATATCCTGAAATTCTATTAACGGAGCCATTATCGCATACCTCCGCCTGTGGGCATACCGCCTGTTCTGTTTCCGCCTTGCATACCGCTCGGCATTCCGCCACCCATAGCTCCTCTGCCGGACATTCCGCCCATTCCCGGGAACATCATCTGTTGTCCGTTGTCTGCAGACGGAGTCACATATACTATATCTCCCTCGTTTATACCCGATTTAATCTGGGCAAAGCTATCATTGCTTATACCAATCTCAACCCGAACGGTTTTAAAGCCCTCGGGTGCCATATCCTTTTCGTCTTGCTTTTCTCCTTTTACATATACAGTATTACCGCGATTAACCGCCGCAGTCGGTATCGCAATCGCATTTTCTGCCTCATTAACTGTAATTACAGCCTCTATATTCATCCCCGGGAGCAGGTTGTCGTCAAAGTCAGTGATGCGAACCTTGACAGGATATGTGGTCACCCCGTTTGTACCTATCGTGCCGTTTACACTCACATTTTCAACTATGCCCTCATACATCCTGCCCTCTACCGCATCGGCAGTTACAATGACCTTCTGCCCTACAGCCATTTTTTTAATATCAAGCTCGTCTACATCAAGCTGAAAGCAAAGACTACTCATATCATAAATTACAGCAAGAACATTTGTATCGCCCGAGGCTGCCGAATTGCCCTCGATTTTTTCTCCCGCCTTTTTATTTTTTCTCACAACCGTCCCCGATATCGGCGACTTTATTGTATAGTCTTCAAGCTGGTCATAGAGCCGCTCTCTCTGCAAATATGCCTCCTGAAGTGAAATATCTGCATTCCTGACCTGATTATCAACGCTCTCTGATGTAATTGTCGCAAGCGTTGTACCCGCTGAAACACTATCGCCCTTTACAATGGGGACCCTTACAATCGTTCCTGAAACCTTGGCAGTAACAGTTTTGGTAGAAGACGCCTCTATCTCTCCTACATCATTACAAGCATATCCTCCAACCATCGCCACAGCGGACTCGCCTGCAGACACTGCACCGGGATTTTGTACCTCTATTGTTACATACGACACCTTCATACTGCCGTTTATTGTTTCACTACCGCTGCTGACAGCGGTTACTCTTCCCGACAAAACACTGCCGCTGCTGACAAGCGTTACACTTGCACTCTCTCCGACATAGATATTCCCCGCATCAGCTGTATTAAACGGGATTGTTGCCTTGAGTGTTTTATTGTTAACAATATCTGCAATTTTCGCCCCGTTTGAAACATCGTCCCCCGCAGAAACATACACGTTCGTGACCGTTCCTGAAAACGGAGCCTTTACCGTCAAATCGGACAGTAAGTCTATGGCATCGCTTGAAGAATTCTCTGCCTTTTTAACACTCAAGTCAGAGCTTTTAATACTGTTTAACGCATCGGATGAATCAATCTCGTAGAGAATCTGGTCCTTCTCTACGATATCACCCTCTTCAAAATTTGCGGTAAGTATCTCACCCGTTACAAGCGGAACAACCGAATACTCATCATTTGCCTCAACGATTGAGCTTCCTGATATAGTTTCGCTTATATTCATTCTCACAGCCGATGCCTCGGACATAGCTATTTCGCCCCTGCTCTTACCCTTTTTGCCTACACATAAAAAAATTATTGCCAAAATCAGCACAAGTGCAATAAACACAGAAATAATTTTGTGCCTCTTGATAAAAGCACCTAGCTTCCTTAAATGAGCCTTAATTCCGTCTGTAATTTTTGATACCACAGATCCTTCGCTTATTCTTTCCCGCATATGTATCTACCTTTCCAAATCATATTGTAAGATTATTCTACGCACATTTTATCCTATGATATTCTAAACTTAAAATATTAATATATTAGGTACAAAAAATTAATATTCTGTAAACGTTTTGCATATATCAAAACAGACCCCGCATACAAACGCGGGGTCTGCTATAGGTCATTGACTATTCCTCAATGCGTCTGAGGTTAATTCTGCCCTTCTTCTCGTCAATCTCAATAATCTCAACCATTACAGTATCGCCAATGTTTACAACATCCGTTACCTTTTCAACTCTGGTCTTGGCAAGCTTTGAGATGTGGATTAAGCCATCTTTACCAGGGAGAATATTAACAAATGCACCAAAATCAAGAACGCTTACAACCTGACCCTCGTAAATCTCACCAACCTCGGGTTCTTTAACGATAAGCTCAATCATTCTCTTTGCCTTCTCGCCCATCTCTGAGTCAACAGCGGCAATAGTAACAAATGCGATATCGCCATCCTCTTTTACCTCAATCTTGGTATTGGTTTCTGCCTGAATACCCTTTATGGTTTCGCCGCCTTTACCGATAACCTCACCAATCTTATCTGAGGGAATAGTAACTTGGAGCATCTTGGGTGCATATGGTGACAATTCCTCTCTCGGTTCTGCAATAGCCTTTAACATAACTTCGTCGAGGATATAATATCTCGCATTCTTTGTCTGTTCAAGAGCAGTTCTGATTATTTCAGGTGTAAGTCCATCAACCTTGAGGTCCATCTGGATAGCTGTAATACCCTTCTTTGTACCCGCAACCTTAAAGTCCATATCGCCAAAGAAGTCCTCTACGCCCTGAATATCAACCATTGTAAGGAAGTTATCGTCATTATCGGGGTCTGTTATAAGACCAACCGAAATACCTGCAACGGGAGCCTTAATCGGAACACCTGCGTCCATAAGCGCAAGAGTGCTTCCGCAGATACTGCCCTGTGAGGTAGAACCGTTTGAGCTGAGAACCTCGGACACAAGACGGATAGCATACGGGAAATCTTCCTCTGACGGAAGAACGGGAACGAGTGCACGCTCTGCAAGAGCACCATGTCCGATTTCGCGTCTGCCGGGTCCTCTTGATGGACGAGTTTCACCAACGCTGTATGACGGGAAGTTATAGTGGTGGATATATCTTCTGTATTCTTCGTTATCAAGACCATCGATTGTCTGAGCCTCGCCGATTGTACCGAGGGTTGCAACAGTCAATACCTGAGTCTGACCGCGGCTGAACAATCCGCTGCCGTGGGTTCTCGGGAGGAGTCCAACCTCTGCAGACAATGGGCGGATTTCCAGAATTCCTCTTCCGTCTACACGCTTTTTGTCATACATAAGCCAGTTTCTTACAACTGTCTTCTGGAGCTTGTAGAGCGCCTCATCAATCTGTGCCTGGAATTCATCCTTGGGATATTTCTCCTCGAAGTGATTGTAAACATCCTCGTATACAACCAAAAGTCTTGCATCGCGAACAGTCTTGTCGTCAGTGTCCATAGCCTGCTTAACCATATCCTCGGCATAGCCTCTTATGTCAGCAAAAAGCTCTTCATCGACTGTCATATGCTCATATTCAAACTTAGGCTTGCCGATTTCATCCTGAATTTTCTTGATGAATTCGCAAAGTCTTTTTATCTCATCGTGTGCAAACATAATCGCATCGAACATTACGTCCTCAGGAACCTCTTTTGCACCCGCCTCAATCATAACAACCTTTTTCATACTTCCTGCAACAGTCAGGTTCATCTCGCTGACTGCTCTCTGTGCCTCGGTCGGATTGATGATAAACTCGCCGTCAATCAAGCCGACATATACAGCCGCAATAGGTCCGTTGAACGGAATATCCGATACAGAAACTGCAACGGATGAACCAATCATTGCACAAAATTCGGGAGCATTGTCCTGCTCAACAGATAAAACTGTTGAAACGATTGATACGTCATTTCTCAAATCCTTCGGGAAGAGCGGACGCATAGGTCTGTCGATTACTCTTGAGGTGAGTATCGCATTTTCAGACGGTCTGCCCTCACGGCGTGTAAATCCACCGGGGATTTTACCGACAGCATACATTTTTTCCTCATAATCAATGCTGAGCGGGAAGAAATCAATCCCGTCTCTCGGCTTATCCGACGCTGTTGCTGCAGTAACAACAACAGTATCACCGTAGCGAACCAATACAGAGCCGTTTGCAAGCCCTGCAACCTTACCAAATTCCAAAGACAGCGGTCTGCCCGCAACCTCGGTTTCATAAATCTTTGTCATAAAATATTCCTCCTTTGTGATTACCGCGGGAGGTTTGGCTTAGCACTTAAAAACAAACATCTATCAATTTTAAATGTGTGTTTTTAACTGCTAAAATCAAACGACCACAGCGGTTTTAAGTTTATTATATGTTAAATTTAATTTTTTATAAAAAAACGGCAAAAGGGCAGTCTGTCGACTGCCCCGATTTTTTAATGTCTGAGCCCTAACTTCTCAACAATGGCACGGTATCTGTCGATATCGTTCTTTGCGAGATAGTTCAAAAAGCTACGTCTTACGCCGACCATCTTAAGAAGACCGCGTCTTGAGTGGTGGTCCTTCTTATGGGTCTTGAGATGCTCGTTCAAATGGTCAATTCTGTATGACAGAAGAGCAATCTGAACCTCAGGAGAACCTGTGTCACCTTCGTGAACCGCATACTTTTTAATAATTTCCTGCTTGATGTCCTTATCCATTGTCATTTCACCTCCATATTCTTTATAACCCCCATACAACCCGGAATTGGGCGGTGAAGCATCAGCCCCAACTCTGCGTCATAGGTTGCCAAAGGATATGTTACCATATTTATTCCCTTTTGTCAAGAAAATGTTTTGAAAAAGAATTAAAATTTTAATTACCGCCACGACAGAAATCCCTCCACCACCTTCGGCGGTCCCCCTCCCTTTAGGCAAGGGAGGCTATGTGGAACAAGGGACGGCATAGCCCCCCTTGCCTAAAGGGGGGAAGAAATCCGTTAGGATTTCAGGGGGGATTCATTCAAAAATTTTAATTCGTTTGCGGACCGTCGAGAACGCCGGTCCCTACAATTCGTTCATTTTGTATTTTATTGCCGCAAAAAGGCTTCCCGATTTAGGAAGCCTTTTAAAAACTATTCAGCTTTAGCAGCTGCTATAATCTTATCAACTATATTGGAGGGCGCCTCCTGATAACGTTCAAACTCAAACTCGAAATTGCCTCTTGCCTGAGTCATACTGCGCAAATCAGAGGAATAGCTGTGCATCTCTGCCATGGGAACCTCGCCCTCTATAACAGTCACACCGTGACCTGCAGGCGTCATACCAAGCATCTGTCCGCGGCGCTTGTTTATATCGCCGATTATATCACCCGTATAGTTATCGGGAACAGTAACCTTAAGATGCCCAATAGGCTCAAGTATTACAGGCGATGCCTGAACCATACCCGCTTTATAGGCAAGATTTGCTGCAATCTTAAATGCCATCTCAGATGAGTCAACATCGTGATAGGAGCCGTCAACCAATGTTGCCTTTAAACCAACCATCGGATATCCCGCAAGCACACCCTGTTGCATAGATTCGGTAAGACCCTTTTCAACTGCAGGGAAGTAACCCTTGGGCACGCTTCCGCCGAATACCTTCTCTTCGAAAACGAGTCCTTCTTCCTCTGTCGGCTCAAACTCAATCCATACGTGACCGTACTGTCCGTGTCCGCCCGACTGTTTCTTATGCTTACCCTCTACCTTTACAGGCTTGCGTATTGCCTCACGGTAAGCAACCTTTGGTTCTTCAAATGTAATATCCACGCCAAATTTATTTTTCAGCTTGCTGACAATTACCTCTATGTGCTGGTCGCCAAGTCCTTTAAGTATCTGCTGGCGGGTTTCCTTGTTGGTTTCAAATCGGAAGGTGTTATCCTCCTCCATAAGCTTAAGCAGTCCTTGTGCAATTTTATCCTCATCGCCCTTGTTCTTTGGAACAACCGCAAGCGACATATTCGGCTTTGCAAAATCTATCCCTTCAAGCTGGAGGGGATGATTAAGTCCGCTGAGGGTATCGCCCGTAGCAGTCTTTGTAAGCTTTGCAACCGCACCGATATCACCCGCGTTAAGCTTTTCAACCTCTGTTTGTTTCTTGCCCTGAACAACATATATTTTACCGATTTTCTCGTTGGTGTCCTTATTCATATTATAAACAGTAGTGTCAGGAGTCATAACACCTGAATATACTTTGAAATACGAGAGCTTTCCAACATACGGGTCTGCAACTGTTTTAAACACGAGCGCTGACATCGGGTCGCTTACATCAACCTTTAAGCGAGAAGGGTTTCCGTCCTTCTTGGTTGCCATAACAAAGCCCTCATCACTGCATGGTGCGGGGAAGTACGCATGTATAGCGTTCATAAGCGACGGAATTCCGTTATTGTGGTATGCGCTTCCGCACAAAACAGGGACGATATCACCCTCTGCAACGCCCTTTCTCAAAGCGCCGTACATCTCAGGAAGAGTAAATTCCTCTCCCGCAAAATATTTGTCCATAAGTTCCTCAGAGGTTTCAGCAACAGCCTCGCAAATCATCTCTCTCATACTTGCAAGCTCATCTAAAAGCTCTGGCGGGGTTTCGCCCGTAACGGTCATATTGCCCTGAAAAATTCTTGCCTCTCTCTCGACAATGTTAACAAAGCCCGTTATTTTATCCCCTTCACGCATCGGAATCTGGAAGGGAGCAATTCTCTTTCCATATTTCTCTTTGAGCTGCTCTAATACAGCGTGATAATTAACTCTCTCGTCGTCAACCTTATTGATAAATATAATCCTCGGCAGTTTTCTTGCCTCACAGTAATCCCACGCCTTTTCTGCGCCAACAGTCAAGCCCGACTTACCGCTAAGCACGATAACGGCGGCGTCTGCTACACGCACAGCCTCTTGTACCTCACCAACAAAATCAAAATATCCGGGGGTATCAATTATATTAAACTTAGCACCGTTCCACTCGCAAGCCGCCAGCGCGGTACTAATTGAGAATGTACGTTTAATCTCTTCGGGGTCAAAGTCCATTACGGTGTTTCCGTCAGCTGTACGCCCCATACGGTCTATGTTTCCCGATGTGTAGAGCATAGCCTCTGCCAGTGATGTCTTACCTGCGTTTCCGTGTCCTAATAAACAAAAGTTTTTAATATTGGTTGTGTCATACAATTTCAATTGACAACCCTCCTAAACAGTAAAATTTATATCAATATTGTACATTATTTTACTCAATAAATCAACCGAAAAATTCACAATTTTGAGTCCGTTTTTTAGTCAATTTCCACAATTGTTTTGTTAAAATAAAGCTTTTTGCCCCACTTTAATAACTATACTATATAAATAATGAAAAAATTACGCAAAATGCATTTTTTCCGTAACAAAAATTAAATCTTGTCAATATGATGATAATGACCGAAGCTTGCACGGTCACCCTTATCATATTTGCAAGCAGAAAGGTTGAGTTTTATGAGTGAAAGATACAACAGAGGCAACAATAGAACCTCTTCCGCCCAAATCTGTTGCAACATTACAGATAATTCCGCCGCCGAAGAAGCAAAAGCGGTTGCTGCCGATGCAGCGCAGGAGGCTGTTGAAACTTGTAGGCGCAGAAATTCTGATTTTTCTGACCCCGTCTGCATTGATACTAATCAGATTTATGACTCGTGCCGCGACCGCGATTGTGTATCGGACGCACGTGTTTATCTCACAGAGGATGGGCAGGAGCTTTTAGAGTCTGCTATTAACGTAAAGCTTAAAAGAGCAGAAATCATATGGGTATACACAAATGTTGAACCGCTCTCATTCAACAACGGGTATTTCTCTGTCGATTTAAAATTCTTTGTACGTACCACTCTCGAGGTATTTACAGGGGTTTGCAACCCAACTGTTATATATGGTCTTACGACCTTTGACAAGCGGGTTATCCTCTTTGGCTCCGAAGGCAATTCAAAGGTTTTCAAGTCAAACTTTAACCTCGGTAGCTGCGACGTAGAAAATTGCTGGCAAAATACGTGTATGCCAACAGTTGTTGTAGAAACCGTTGATCCTGTTGCCCTGAGCGCAAAAATCGTAGAAGACGATTGCTGCAATCCTTGCGACTGTGATGACGAGCATCACTCCAGGCCGACAAGATGTCCAGCTTGCAGTATCTTCCCCGAGGCTATATGCAACTGTTTTGACGACGACCTCGTAGTAACTGACAGGGGACGGCAGATAGAGGTTTCCTACGGCTTATTTTCTATTATCAGATTAGAGAGGGACTCTCAGCTTTTGATTGACGCAGTTGACTTCTGCATTCCGACTCAGGAATGTCCGTCTGCTACAGAAAATGCGCCTTGCGACCTCTTTAATGATATAAGATTTCCGATTGATGAATTTTTCCCGCCTCAAAAATCTTCTACTGAAGAGCGTTCAGGCTGTCATAACAGAAATATTGGCTGCTGCGGCTGTTCAGACCGCTGAAAAACTCGGTCTACCGCAAGCGGGTCAAAATTGATTTTGCAAAAGCGTTGCTACATTGCCGCCGAGGCTTGGTAGGGCGGAATTATGGGCTGTGGGCAATGAATTCGAAGCAACGCTTTTGCAAATAACGCCTGCCGGCTCGGTCGGCGATAAACGGTTGCCACCGGCAACTATCGCCCCTACAAATTTTACGCGTAATATCATTATACAAAATAAACCCCGTTTCAATTGAAACGGGGTTTTTTCTTACAACACTGTCATTTTTTTAATTCTGATATCCTGGGCAGGTGTTCCGCCTTCGGGGCCTCTGCGCTCAATTTTCAGGAAATCATCAACGGTTTCCATACCTTCGATAACTCTTCCAAAGCCCGCATACTGCCCGTCAAGGAATGTGCAATCACTATAACAGATAAAGAACTGGCTGCTCGCGGAGTCGGGGTTCATAGAACGCGCCATAGACACAACCCCTCTTTCATGCGACAAAGTGTTTTGTGCAAATCCGTTCTGTAAAAACTCACCCTTTATATTCTTTCCGCTGCCGCCCATACCTGTTCCCGTCGGGTCGCCGCCCTGTGCCATAAAATCATCTATGACTCTGTGAAATACAACCCCGTCATAAAAACCCTCGCTTGCCAGCTTTTCAAAGTTAGCGGCAGTTTCGGGTGCGAACTCGGGCAAAAGTTCTATCGTAAACTCCCCGCCATTTTCCATTTCAACCTTTATTTTTGTATTATTCATTTGTTCCATCTCCGCTTTCTGTTTGTAATTCTGTTATCGCACTGTATATATCTGCTACTATTTCGCCCGCAGATATTTCAACTAACAACTTCTCATCTACCTCAACCGCCATATTATCCTTCAAGTAGTTTGTATATTCACAAATCCCTACTACTCGCTTTATTATGTGGCAGCCATAATCACTCCTTACAACATCACTGATTTCGTCATAGTCAAGGGCAAAGGCAGCCTCTTCAAACTCGGGCACCATAACGCCTCTGCCAAAACTGTAGCCTGCCGCCGCTTGTCCCGGGTCCTCGTTGCTCTCTGCCATAAGCGCCGCAAAGTCCTCGCCCGCTTTTGCTCTCTCTAAAACCTCATTTATGGCAGCTTCGGGATTATCGTGCTTTTCGCTATCGTTCAGAATAAGTATGTGCTGTGCACTGACCTTTTCGCTGTCAGCATACTCTTTAAGCTTTTCTTCATCCTCTATATACTTATCGCGGTTTGCGCCAAAATCCTCTTCTGTCTTATAATACATATTCATAAGATTAGAGAGCTTTTTGTAACCGTCAACCGATGTCACGCCCATAGACTTAAGGTTTTTAAGCAACAGCTCCTCGCCGTTTTGCTCTGCAAACTGCTCAAGCATTGAATCAACCGAGTCTATGTCCTCTGCCGTCAGCTTGACACCCTTCGTCTCTCCGTCCTCAGCAAGCAGAGCATACTGCAATGCCTCGTTTAGAGCTCTGTCACGAACAATATTTTCCAGAGCGACACCGTCTTCATTCTTTTCGCCCCAATCAACGCCCGAAAAGTCTCCTGTGAATTCCAAATTGCGTGAATACATCTCAAGTGTTGCCGCCTGAAATACGAAATATCTGTACTCATCCATTGTTATTTCTCTGTCACCGACAGTTGCAATCACAGTCGAGCCCGAAACATCCACAGGTGATGTTTCTGCCATCCCGCCACCATTACTTCCGCAGCCAGAAAATGCCGAAATAATCAGTGCAATCGCCATTATCGCCGTAAAAACTCTTTTAATACTCATAATATCGTTTCCTCTCATCGATTATTATTTATTACCTGTTCTTTATCTTTTCTCAGTTGCTCAGCTAAAGGCTCAAGGCCTTCAAACCTTACAATTTCACGCAAAAATGAGCAAAACTCAACCTCGATTAACTCTCCGTAAATGTCGCCGACCTCTGCACATATATGGGTTTCGATACAAAAACACCCGTTGTCTACGGTTGGCTTTCCGCCTATATTGGTCACAGACGGATACACCTTGCCGTTTATATGTGTACGCGTTTCATATACCCCAAATTTCGGCAGGAGTCTTCCCTTCGGAATTTGCATATTTGCAGTCGGAAACCCAAGTTCTCTTCCTATCCTGTTTCCCTCTGCAACCTTGCCGGAGAGCGAAAACCTCCGCCCCATCAGTTGTGCCGCGCCCTCTACATCTCCAAGAGAAATTTTTTCCCTGATAACTGTGCTCGATACCGAAACCCCGCCCAGCTTAACCTCGGGCACAATGTGTACCTTTATTCCACGCAAACTACATTCGGAGGCAAGCGTTTCCGCACTGCCCTCGCCCTTATTTCCAAATCTGTAGTTATACCCAACCGTAATACATTTCGCATTTAACATATTACAGATATAATGTTCTATAAACTCGATGCAGGATAGCTTCATAAGTTCCTCGTCAAAGCGACGCGCAATGACTATGTCAGCCCCGAATTCCTTGATTATTCCAAATCGTTTTTCGAGGGTGTTTATCCTCAATGTATTTCTCCCCGAAACAATGTCGCTTGGGTCATTTTCGAACATATAGACAACCGATTTAAGTCCGTTTTGTCTTGCATAATCCACAACATCGCATATTATATCCCTATGTCCTATGTGGATTGCATCAAACTGTCCGAGGGCAACTGCAGTCCCCTGAAGGTTCAATTCAGCGAAAGCTGAAATTTCTGTCTGTTTATCAGGAAGATGTATTTGCATCATTTCCGCCCCCTGCCCCTATTGTCTGATAAAAGGTTTTAAGTATTTTTAAAACCCCGCCTTCAGCCTCGGAAATCGTAAGGAAGTTCCCGCTCTCGTCATAGACGCGGTAGACTTGTCCCTCTTCTACGCCTTGGACTGAAACCTTGACGCCGTTGCACATAAGTGCTGAGCGTCTCTTTGACAGAACAAGCCTTGGATACTCTTCAAAGACTGCATCTATCGGGGTAAAAAAGCTCAAATCTCCCTTTGAGAACATTTCCTCTATTTCTTCAAGCGAAAACGCCTTCGAAATATCAAATCTGCCTGACCGCGTCCGCAAGAGAGCGGACATATGCGCAAATGTCCCGAGTTTTCTTCCTATATCATCGCACAGAGTACGTATGTACGTCCCCTTGCTGCAATCAACCCTCATAGAAAACTTCTTGTTCTCAAGGTCAATATCTAAAATTTCAATCTTTTCAATTTTGACCTTTCTCGGTTTACGCTCTATTTCCACACCCTCGCGTGCAAGCTCATAGAGCTTTTTGCCGTCAACCTTTATTGCCGAATACATCGGCGGTATCTGCTCTATCTCACCCACGAACAGGGAAACAACCTCTCTGATATCCTCTTCGCTGACATTAACCTCGGCGACCTCGGTCACCTCTCCCGAGGCATCAAGAGTATCCGTTGCAGATCCGAGAGTTACCTCTGCAATGTACTGTTTATCCTGTGCTGTAAGCATATCGGCAACCTTTGTTGCCCTGCCGATGCACATTGGCAGCACGCCCTCTGCATCAGGGTCAAGCGTGCCTGTATGCCCTATCTTTTTTATGGATAAAAGCTTTCTCAGCCTGTATACAACATCGTGCGATGTCATACCCGCTCCCTTTTTTACGTTTATTACACCATTCATATGCTCGATAATCCTATCTAAAGTCGCTTTTCTATTTCCTTTATAAGTCTGTCTGCATTATCTTCGATTTCGGTTTCGCCCACAGAATATGCCGCCGCACGAATATGCCCTCCTCCGCCGAAAATAGATGCAATCTCAGACACATCAACGCGTGAAACAGAGCGAAGGCTTACCTTATACCCCTCTGACATACGATGCCTTATATATACGCCGACCTCTACCCCCTCAACCGACACTGGAAGAGTCACAATAGAAGATGCCTCGGTTTCGCTTATTCCGCTTTCATCAAAGTCTGCCTTCTCTAATCTCAAAACCGCAATTTCGCCGTTTCCATAATATTTTATGTTCCCTGCTGCGCGCATTTTAAGCTCCAGATATTCTTTGGAAACCGTATCAAACAGCTTTTTTGAAATTTCGGGGAAGTCTACACCCGCGTCGATAAGCTCTGCAACTGCTCGGTGGGTGTCACCCGTTACGGACGAAAATTTAAAATTCCCCGTATCTGTCGCCATACCAATATAAAGATTTGTTGCCGCAGAGAGCGAGATTTCAATTTCCATCTCTCTGTAGAGCGTATACATCAATTCACAGGTGGAGGAAATATCTCCAACCACAGTATCTCCTGCAAATTCTATATGGGTTATATGATGGTCAATTGCTGCGGTATTCTTATGGCAAAGGAACGCATCGCTCCATACGCCGAGGCGGTCTGCCGCCGCGCAATCGAGCGCAATAAGCAAATCGCATCCGTCTACAGTTTCAGCAGACTCTGACGCCCCAACCACTAATTCAAGCAGGCACGGCTCGACTGCACCGCTGTAGAAAACCTCGGCAGGCTTTCCCATACCCTCAAGTACTGCTTTGAGGGAAAAGGCACTGCCCATCGCATCTCCGTCGGGATTTATATGTGTAAAAATCCCGACGTGATTTGCCTTTTTTATTTTTTGAATAATATTTTCAAACATTTCAAGACTCCCTTATAATCAGAGCTCTTTCAGAATTTCGTTTATATGTGCGCCGTATTCAATCGAATTATCCGCCACAAAAGTAAACTCGGGTGTGTTTCTCAAATTAAGTCTGTGCCCTATCTCGCGGCGTATAAAACCGCTTGCATTTTTCAAAGCCGCTATCGCACCCGCTTTTATCTCCTCGCTCCCCATAACGCTTATATAGGCCTTTGCAAATTTCAAATCCTTTGTTACATTTACTGCAACAACTGTAGTCATTATAGGAAGTCGCGGGTCCTTAAGCTCACGGATTACCGCACTGAGCTCACGCTTAATTTCCTCGGAAATTCTATCAGTCCTACTATAATTCGCCATTTTTCTCCTTTCGGCTTTTAAACCTCAATCTGTTCCATTACATACGCCTCAATGATGTCGCCGTCCTTGATATCGTTATATTTATCGATACTGATACCGCACTCGTATCCTGACGCAACCTCTTTGACATCGTCCTTAAAACGCTTGAGTGAGCCGAGTTCACCCTCGTGTATAACGATGCCGTCACGAACCACGCGAACAAGACTGCTGCGGAGTATCTTACCGTCTGTAACATACGCACCGCCGATGGTTCCAACGCCCGACACTCTAAATGTGGTTCTGATTTCCACGTGACCGATAACAGCCTCACGGAAGGTCGGCTCAAGCATACCCTTGAGAGCCTTTTCTATATCCTCTATCGCATCATAAATTACTCTGTAGAGGCGTACATCAACCTCTGCATTTTCAGCCGCAATAACTGCACCCGGTGTCGGACGCACATTAAAGCCTACAATAATTGCATTTGATGCACTTGCAAGCATAATGTCTGACTCGGTAACTGCACCTACTGCGCCGTGAATAACATTTACCCTTACCTCTTCATTAGAGATACGAACCAAAGACTGCGTAACCGCCTCAACACTTCCCTGAACGTCTGCTTTTACTATTATGTTGAGGTCCTTCATCTTTCCTGCCTCAATGTGCTCAAAAAGATTATCAAGAGAAATCGCGCTTGCCTTCTGCTGACGCGCCTGCTTTTCTTTAAACTTTCTCGCCTCAACAACCTCGCGCGCCTTACGCTCGTCATTTACTGCATAGAAGGTATCTCCGCCCTCGGGAACCTCAGATAGACCAAGTATCTCAACAGGGATAGACGGACCTGCCTTTTTAACACTTCTGCCCTTATCGTCGTTCATTGCGCGCACGTGTCCAACCGCGGTGCCCGCAACGACAATATCTCCGACCTTGAGCGTACCATTTTGCACAAGCACTGTGGCAACGGGGCCCCTGCCTTTATCGAGTTTAGACTCTATAACCGTACCCTTTGCAGCGCGGTCAGGATTTGCTTTAAGCTCACGCATCTCTGCAACGAGAAGTACCATATCAAGAAGAGTGTCAATATTTGTGCCCTGCTTTGCAGACACCTCAACACAAATGGTATCTCCGCCCCATTCTTCAGGCACGAGATTGTGCTCCGTGAGTTCCTGCTTAACTCTGTCGGGATTTGCACCCTCTTTATCTATTTTGTTTATCGCAACAATAATAGTAACCTCTGCCGCTCTTGCGTGGTTTATAGCCTCAACGGTCTGCGGCATAATACCATCGTCTGCCGCAACGACCAATATTGCGATATCGGTAACCATAGCACCGCGTGCACGCATTGCTGTAAATGCTTCGTGTCCGGGGGTATCAAGGAAGGTTATCTTCTTGTCACCGACTCTTACTCTGTGCGCACCGATATGCTGAGTAATTCCACCGAACTCGCCCTCTGTAACATTCGTATTTCTGATAGAGTCAAGGAGAGATGTCTTACCATGGTCAACGTGTCCCATTACAACAACAACGGGCGAACGCGGTTTGAGCATCTCGGGTGTATCCTCTGTATCATTAAACAGTATATCCTCATCTGTGAGAATTATCTCTTTTTCAAAGGTTCCGCCAAGCTCCTCTACAATCAATGACGCTGTATCATAGTCTATACACTCATTAACAGATGCCATTATACCGAGAAGCATAAGCTTTTTGATAATTTCGGTAGCAGGGCGCTTCATTCTCTCAGCAAGCTCACCGACAGTAATTTCATCAGGGATAAGCACGTGTATAATCTCCTGCTTTTCCTTTTTCTCTTTGCGTACAAGCATATCCTCAGGTGACGGCTTTTGCTTAGTGCCAAGCTGTTTGTTGTTCTTTTTCTTTTGATTTATTTTCTGCTTTTTACCGCCTGACTCCTTAACATTATCGGGGATAAGCTCTTCAATCTTCTCATCATCAATACGTTCAAGGTCAACTGTGTTAACACGAGTATCAACAGTTCGCATCTTGCGTCCAACCTCGATTTGATTGGAAGTTTCGTCAACAACAGCTTCTGCCTCTTGTATAGCAGGCTCTTCTTTTTTGATCTCTTCTTTTTTCTCTTCAAAAAGTGAAAAATCATCCACCTGATTTTTCTGTGTATAGTATTCAAAAATCACGTCCAATTCATACTCCGAAAGTGCGCTCATATGGTTTTTTGAAGAAACATTGTAATCGTGAAGAACTTTTACAATTTCCTTGCTCGGAAAACCAAACGCCTTTGAGAGCTCATATGCTCTGATTTTTTCCATAAATACCATTTCCTTTCATAAAATTATTCAACCGAATTGTTATACAGCCTCAAAAGATTGTCGGCAAAGCCCTTATTAGAAACCGCGATTATAACTGCAAATTTCCTCCCTATTGCAGCCCCGACAGTTTCTCTGTCTGCTACAGTTATCAATGGAATACTCCGATAGGTTGCCATATCCGAAAATTTTTTCTTTGTATTATCGGATGCATCAGCAGATAAAATAATCAATTCTGCCGCTCCGCCTCTTATCGTTTCCTGCGCTCTGCTCTCACCGACAGAGAGTGCGCCCGCCTTCTGGGAGAGCGAAAGCATGCCCCAAAATCTTTGATTTAAGCCGTCTTTCATATCAAGCCCTCTATAGTATCATATATCTCTTTTTCAACTGCGCACGAGAAGGCACGTTCTATAACACGGCGCTTTGCCGCATTTTTTATGCATTCTGCCTTCCTGCAGATATACATTCCTCTGCCCTGCATCTTCCCGCTGTAATCAATACTTATCTTACCATCAGCTGTTTTAACAATTCTTAAAAGCTCTGCTTTATCGTGCCGTTCTCTGCAAACGGTACACATCCTTTGCGGAAGCATTATTCCTCATCCTCCGCAGCGTCGTCTGCGCCTGTATTACTATTGCCATATCCGCCGTCTGCCGCTTTAGCTGAAATATCAATCTTCCAGCCCGTAAGTCTTGCAGCAAGTCTTACGTTTTGTCCCTCTTTGCCTATCGCAAGCGAAAGCTGGTCTTCGGGCACAACAACACTGCACATTTTATTATCCTCATCAACGTCTATTGACAGAACTTCCGCAGGACTGAGTGCGTTTGCAACATATTCGGCAGGATTGTCGCTATATTTGATTATATCAATTTTCTCGCCGTGAAGCTCGGATATAACCTCTTGCACTCTCATCCCCTTAGGTCCGATACAGGTGCCGACAGGGTCTACATTTGCATCGTTTGAGTGAACTGCTATCTTACTTCTTGAGCCTGCCTCACGAGAGAGAGCCTTTACCTCTATTACGCCCTGAGCAATCTCGGGAACTTCGAGTTCAAATAATCTGCGAACCAAGCCAGGATGCGAACGCGAAACAACAAGATGTACGCCCTTAACGGAGTCTGCAACCTCAACAACAAAAACCTTGTAACGCTCGCCAACCTTATAGTTGTCAGCGCGAACCTGTTCATTTGGCATAAGTACGGATTCAGCGTCCTCAATTTCGAGCATAACGTTTCTCTTCTCTATTCTGCGTACAACACCCGTTACTATATCATTTTCGCGGTCAGAATATTCATTTACCATCTTTTCGCGTTCTGCCTCGTGTATTCTCTGGAGGACAACCTGACGTGCTGTCTGTGCGGCAATTCTTCCGAATGACGCGGGTGTTACCTCCTTCTCAACGATATCGCCGATTCTGTACTTCTCGTCAATCCTCTTCGCCTCATCGATAAGGATTTGTGTTTCTTTGTCCTCTACTTCTTCAACTACTGTTTTGCGCGCAATAATTCTTATCGCTCCCGACTCCTCGTCAAAGACAACGCCAATATCCGAAACTGCACCAAAGTGCTTTTTATAGGCTGAAATCAGAGCGCTCTCGAGTGCGTCAAGCACTACATCACGGCTTATACCTTTCTCCTCCGCAATCAACGCAAGTGATTCAAAAAATTCCGAACTCATTTTTCAATTCATCCTTTCCTTATATAGTTATGGTTAATTATTATACTTTAAAAATCAAAATGGAGCTTTACCCAAGTGGTTTCCTTCTGACTGATTTCGAGTCGTGCACCATTTACCTCTGCGGTTATCACTCCGTCATTAAATCCAAGAAGGACACCGCTTATCTGTCGGCTTCCGTCAACAGGCTTATAAAGGCCTACGTCTATCACCTCACCAATATATCTGTCAAAATGCTCCTTGGTTTTAAGCTTACGCTCTATCCCCGGCGATGATACCTCCAGATAATAATTCTGTTTTATGGGGTCCGCCTCGTCAAGTTTAGTGCTAAGCGCACGGCTTATTGCCTCACATTCGTCAAGGTCTATTCCGCCGTCACGGTCTGCAAAGATACGCAGGAAATATGCCCCACCCTCTTTTACAAACTCAACATCATAAATGTAGCAACCGCGCTCCTTTGCAATTGGTTCTGCAAGAGAAAGTGCCAACGCTTCTGTTTTTGAATATGCCATAAGATCACCTCATACAAATCAAAAGAGTGAGGAACTTCCTCACTCTCAGCCGATATCCTATTTAAGTTTACATTGCAATTATACCACACAAATAATTCATTGTCAAGTACAATTACTGCGATTTTTTCTGCATCTTTTCAAGCTCCTTGCGGAATGTTTCTATATCCTGAAACTTCTTGTAAACAGATGCGAAACGAACGTATGCGACCTCATCCACCTCTCTTAATCTGTCCATAACCATTTCTCCGATTTTAACGCTCGAAACTTCGCGCTCAAGAGAGTTGTGAATTGCAGCCTCTATATCGTCCAAAATTTTATCAACCATATCAAGCGACACAGGTCTGCTTGCGCAGGCATTCATAATGCCTCTTTGCAGCTTTTCTCTGTCATACGGCTGTCTTGACGCGTCTTTCTTTATTACAATTATAGGAACGCTCTCTATCTTTTCATAGGTTGTAAATCTCTTTCCGCAATTTAAGCACTCTCTGCGGCGCCTGATTGCAGTTCCATCCTCTGTGGAGCGCGAATCAACAACCTTACTTTCTATATTTCCGCAATAAAAACAACGCATTATAACATCTCCTTTTGGGATACTTGCACTTTCATAACTTATTATATAAGTATATCCCAAAGTTTTTTTGATGTCAACGCCGCATCAAAATTGTCACAAAAACGAAAATAAATCGTCACAAAGCTGTAACCGAATGCAAGTAACCAAAGCCCGCCTGAAACGGCGTAATTTAGGTAGCTTTCGGTTTGTCATCTTTGTAAGGCTAAATTAATTATTTCTTGTATCAAAGGTTGCAGTCGGCAGTCCTGTATCATCTGTCAGATTTGGCATCTCGGGATAAGCACCCCACGCGTATCTTGCATACATCGGTTCTTTAACCTTATCGCTTGAGAGCACAACCGTCTTTCCGTCAAGCCTTGCCTCCGCGGGATAAAAGGCGCCGTCCTCTCCTGCTATTTCAAATTCCATAGGCTTTGATGTGTCTATTTTCTCTTTCTTTATCTTCTTGTCAGTAATTTTATCGGCATAGCGCTCCTTTTGCATAACCCTCAATTTGCCGTCACATTCAAAGGTCAAAACAAGCTCTGCGCCATCTGCCGCCACGGACTTATACACAGGCCCGCATACAGCGGTGTTTTCACCATAGCAATCCCGTTTTGCATACGCAGCAAATCTTTCGGCAACAACTTTCTTTCCCCAGGGGTGAATATCATTACGGCAGCTGCCCTCCTTTGCCTTGTAGTTTCCGACAAGGTCATTTAAAACTATCATACCGATATTGGTTTGGTTCTTAACCTTTGACAATGCAATTCTCTGTCCCTCGCGTACAACAGACTCGTCCACTCTGTAGCGCGTAAGCTGTGCCCAATAAAATGGTAAATCCTCGCCCCACATTTCTCTGTAATTGTCAACCAGTCCTGCCATCGCGTCGCTGTATTCCTCTTCTGTCAAATGGGTTCTGTATTGGTCAGCCTCTCCCTGATAAAGTATTATTCCCTTTATCTGCAAGTTCTCAAACGGTTTTATTCTGTTGTTATATAAACCTCCATCAGTCGAGGTAAAGCTACCGTATTTATCGCCTCTTTTTATCCAGCGGTTGATTTCTGTATCACCGACTGCAACATTTATTATGCCGACGGGCTCTTTCGTTGTTTCAAAAATTTCACGCGCAAAGTAATAGCCCACAGCCGAACAATATGCCACAGAGTCAGCATTCATCTCCTGCCACGCAATGCTTCCCACGGGCGGATTGTCTATTGGCGCGGCAGCACCCGACATACCCTTGTTGAACAGGTTAAGCAATCGTATATTATCGTTTTTCACAACATCGGATTTTTTTAACTCCTCTGCAGTTTCAGGGCATGCCGCCATATAATATTCCATATTGGATTGACCCGTACACAGCCATATATCACCAAATGTAATATTTTTATATTCTATAGTCCTGTTCTCTGACTTGACAGTCAGCGTGTAGCTGCCGCCCGACGAAAATGTGCCCAGCTCTGCCGACCACTTTGAATTATTATCTGCCTTCACAGTCCTTTTCACGCCGCCGCCAAGGTTGTTTTCAAGACAGACCTCTACCTCGCAAAGCTTTGACGCCTCGCCCCATACCGTCACAGGTTTTTCTGCCTGCAAAATCATATTGTCACTAAAAACAGATGCTACAGAGAAATCCCTTGAAGCCCCGTTTACACGGTAGTTAAGAGGCTTTGATATAAGCGGCAAGCCATCCTCACCAAACGCAATGATGCGATAACTGTCGCCGTCTTTAACATCCGAATATGGCAAAACAACCTCAAAATTCGTCGCTCCGCCCTTTTCAAAATGCTCTTTTGTATGCGCAATCTGCTTGAGCATTCCTTTATCGTTATATGCCGCAACAAGTATCGTAGCGTCAGCATCTTCCTTTGCGTCAAATCCGCAAAGATTAAATTTTATATCATATTTGTTCCCGCCGCGGCGCACACGCGAGAAGCCCGCTGCACCTATCCACTCTACCTCACATATATTTGATTTCGGAGGAAGAACAAGCTTAAAATAGCGGTATTCGCCAAACCCGCTGAAGTTTATATCATACCAATTATTTTGCGGCAGTGTTTCACCCTCTATTACCGCAAGCTCGTCAAATTTTTTATTATCCTGCGATGCATAAAACCTTGTTCCAAGGCAGTTATTGCCGTTTTCTTCGTCAAGCTCACCCGCATAATATCTTATTTGTGACAGCATAATTGAAGTCCCCATATCAAGAGTAACCTCTGCCGTTTCTTCATTTAAAACAGGCTTAACTATATCCCCGTCATAAAGCCCGAGAGCAGCAGCTTTAGTGGTATCTTTAACCATAAGCCGTCCTTCATTAACTCCGCCGCTTGGCTCTGTCTTGGAGGTTGGCATATATAGCTTCAGTCTCGGCTCCGCCTCTTCTACGACTGTAGAATTATCCTTTGTCCCTAAAGCGCCAAAGGCACAGCCCGTCTGTCCGAGCACAAAAAAAGACAGCATTGCTAAAATTCCACATATTACCCTTTTTTTCAGCATATTACCGTCCCCGCCTTTTCAATTATCATTTATGCTATTCTACAATATTTCACACCTTTTGTCAATGATTAAACCCCTGCTTCTGCAATTTTTATTAGGACTTGCAGAAATTTAAGGATAAAAGCATAAAGATTAAACAACAACCATTATAACAACCATTTCGGAGGGATTTTCTATGTTAGGTTTTTTATTCCAGATTTTGCAATCGGTGACACTTTTAGTTTCGTATATTTCAAGCGGTAGCTCTTTCCCAAAGCCCCTCTCGGCTGAAGAAGAGTCCCATTACATAGAACTTTACCAAAACGGCGATCAGCACGCCCGCGAAATACTTATAGAGCATAATTTGCGTCTTGTTGCACATATTGCTAAAAAATATTCGGGAAGCGTCCGCGACAGCGAGGATATAATTTCTATCGGGACAATAGGTCTGATAAAGGGAATTTCAAGCTTTGACCCGTCAAAAGGCACCCGCCTTGCAACGTATGCCGCCAGATGCGTGGAAAATGAGATTTTGATGCTTATGCGCTCGCAAAAGAAAATACAGGGCGATATATCCCTTAATGAGTCAATAGGGACAGACAAAGAAGGAAATCAGATAATGCTTATAGATGTAATGAAAAACGATAGTATAGATATATTCGATGAAATAAATTCCGGCATTCAGATAAAACAGCTTTATAAAAACTTGAAAACCGAGCTTGAGCCCCGCGAGCAAAAAATTATTTTTCTGCGCTACGGATTGCGTGACGGAAATTGTTATACCCAGCGCGAAATCGCAAAGCTTCTTAATATATCCCGCTCATACGTATCAAGAATCGAAAAGAAAGCTATCGCAAAACTCGGCAAAGGAATTCGGGACGAAGAGTAAATATGCATATAAAAAAGCACTTCCAAAGAAGTGCTTTTTATAACTTTTACGCCCGATATATAGACGCATTATT
Organism: Clostridia bacterium; assembly: GCA_045576075.1. Taxonomy (GTDB): domain Bacteria; phylum Bacillota; class Clostridia; order Monoglobales; family Monoglobaceae; genus UMGS1820. Next base: position 8,705 of record JAZNFQ010000018.1, on the reverse strand, counting down.
TATTAATTCGTTTTGACAGTATCGTCACTTCTCTTTTTCAGAAAGCAACGTATAGATTATCAGGGCTGTATCCTTTACTCATTTGACAGATTGGCTTGAAATATGTACTTGTCGCCCCGTACTATAGAACGGGTATATTCTATAAGCAAATCATCCTCATAACTGAATCTTTCAAGCAGTATACAGGGAATGTTTGACGAAATCTGTAACAACTTTTTTTCCTTGCTCTGGGGAATTATTGGTCGCAGGGTTTCTTTTATTCTGTCAGCCTTAAAATTATAGTTTTGGCGAAGGTAATCATAGAGTGAACCTGTTTCAATCTTCTCAAGATAAAGTCGGATAAATCTGGCAGTCGGAAGATAAGTTGTTTCCAGCATTAATGGATAATCTTTTGCGGAACGAAGTCTTGTCAGTTTATGAAAAACTGTATTTTCGTTATACCCTGTTATTTTTGCCATAGTCGAATCCAGTGTTTCTTTATTGTATTCTATAATTCTGTTTTGTATTATAACATTGTCATTTTTTAACGTATCGGTAAATGAATAAACCTTTGTCAAAGGTTGAATAAATACCTGTGGCTTTATAAAAGTACCCTTCCCCTGTACTGTGTAAACAAAGTCTGCCTCTTTCAAAAGCGAAATTGTCTGGCGTATGGTAGAACGGCTTACAAAGTATTTCTCACACAATTCCCTTTCAGACGGTAATGGCGTATTTTCTCTGTATTCTCCATTCTTTATTGAAGACAATATGACTTTGTATATTTGTATGTAAAGCGGAGTATTTGACATTTTTTTCACCTCTTTTTTATTTTATCATAATACGGCGGATATTTCAACACTTATTTAATACCAATTGTATAGGTTGTATGCTCATTTACAGAATACAACTTACTCTGTGGACAAAAAAAATTTTTTTATTGAATATTATACAAATTTCATATATAATTAAAGAAAAAAGGGTTTTGGGGAGGTGATACTTTGAAACATTATATCGGTATTGATGGCGGGGGAACAAAAACTGCCATTGTTATTGGAAAAGATGACGGAACAATCCTGAAAACGATTGAAAAAATGGCGTGTTCACACAAAGTCATAGGCATTGATGGAGTTGTAAGGCTTATCACTGACAGTATCAGAGAAATCACGCAAGACGTAAATATTCCTATGGATGAATGTGCGGGATGTTGCATTGGGTTGCCTTGTTACGGCGAAGATCCTGAGGCTGATGTCGAGATAACAAAAAAACTCGAAGAAGCTCTCTTCCCTATTCCATTATACATAGTAAATGATGCTGTGGTTGGCTGGGCAGGCTCACTGGAATGTTGCGAAGGCATACATCTTGTAGCTGGCACCGGCGCGATTGCATATGCACGAAGCGATGACGGCAGAGAGGCACGTTCAAACGGTTGGAGTGAATTTTTCAGCGATGAAGGCTCCTGCTACTGGGTAGGAAAGCAGGCAATGTCTTTATTTGCCAAAGAAGCAGACGGCAGAAGTCCGAAAGATGCTCTTTATGAAATCGTTAAAAATGAGCTTAACCTAAAAAATGACATTGACTTTATAAACATAGTGGAACAAGACTATGCTCCGTACAGACACAAGGTTGCATCTTTCCAGCTTTTTGCAGAAAAAGCTGCTTTAGCAGGAGATGCTGAAGCAAAAAAGCTATATGCAGAAGCCGCGCAACGTCTGGCTGATTCTGCAAACGCAATTGTTAAACAGTTGGGTTGGGAAAACAGAAATATAACTGTTTCCTATTACGGAGGTTTGTTTAAAGCGGGTGATTTAATTTTAACACCCTTGAAAAAATGCCTTGAAGCAATAAACTGTACTATGGCACCGCCAAAACGTACTGCAGCAGAAGGCGCATTATTACTTAGTATAAAATTTTTTAAATAAGGAGATAAATATGTTTTTAACAGAAAAAGAAATTCTTGATACCCCAAATTCTTTAAAAAAGACTTACAACTATTTTTGTGAGAAATCAGAAGAAATTGAAACTTTTTTCAAAAATAACACTCTTCGCAAATTCACATTTTTTGGCTGCGGCTCAAGCTTTATGCTTTCAAAAAGTGCAAGTTTAATTTTCTCTTCATACGAAAATACATCTGCAGCTGCTATTGCTGCGGGTGAATATATAGTTGACCCTGATTTCTGGAAGGAAACGGTTAAAGACAGTATCGTAGTTACCATATCACGTTCAGGTAAGACTTCCGAGATGGTAAAAGCCGTTAAACACATTAAAGAAACTCTTGGTTGTGACGTCATTTCTATTTCTATGAAGGATGATAATGACATTATGCCTATGAGTACTCTTGATATGACTCTGGATTGGTGCTACGACAACAGCGTTTGTCAGACACGTACAGTTACAAATCTGTATGCATCTATCTTGCTCTTGGCTTCTTATTATGCCAAAGACGAAGCTTTAAGGTCATCTGTTAAAGTGGCTTGCGAAACCAACGAGAAGTTCCAGCTTGAAAACAGAGAAACACTTGAGAAAATTGCAGCACTTGATTGGACAGATGTCACTGTGCTTGCTGATGGACCCGTTCGCGGCATCGCTGAAGAAGGAGCATTGGCATTTACCGAAATTACAATGCTTACCGGCAGATACTTCCCCATGCTCGACTACAGACACGGCCCTATTGTTATCAGCGGAGAAAAATCTTTGACAATTATGCTCATTAATCCTGCAGAGGATTCACTGCAAAAAGATATGGTAGCAGATGTTATGTCCCACGGTGGCCCTGTTGTTGTTGTTTCCAAGCACAAGGACAATATCTACGGCGCAACCGCACATATTCAGATAGACGGAATTGAAAAATTTGCTGCGTGGGGTATTCCATTCATTTATCTTTCACAGATGACATCTTTGATTAAATCTGTTAATATGGGTGGTAATCCTGACGCTCCGCAAGGATTGGATGCATTTATTATTCTTAAATAAAAAGGAAGACTGATTTATGCCGCTTGTTCGTTCTAAAGAGCTTCTTTTAGACGCTCAAAAAAAACATTATGCAGTTGGGGCCTTTAATATCGAAAATATGGAGATGCTGCAAGCTGTTATTGCTGCGGCAGAAGCAGAAAATGCTCCTGTTATTCTTCAGACAACACCTTCTACGCTTAAATATGCGGACACATCTCTTTATTCCGCTATGGCAAAAGCTGTTGCCGAAAAAACTTTTGTTCCGGTGGCTATTCATCTTGACCACGGAAACAGTGCCGAGCTTTGTGAAAAGGCCGCAAGGGATGGTTATACATCCCTTATGATAGATGGCTCAAAACTTCCGCTTGAACAGAACATTCAACTCACAAAAAAGGTGGTTGAAATGGCAAAGGAATACAAGGTATGCCCAAGTGTTGAAGCAGAACTTGGAAAGCTTGGCGGAAAAGAAGATGATGTTGAGGTCAAGGACGGCGAGGACACTTGCACTGATCCGATAGAGGCAGTACAATTTGTCGAGGAATCCGGCATTGATTCTTTGGCGGTTGCTATAGGAACCGCTCACGGATTTTATAAAGGAACCCCCAAGCTCGACTTTGAAAGACTTGCAGAAATCAGAAATAATGTTTCTGTTCCGCTTGTCCTGCACGGCTCGTCAGGAGTACCGGATGCAGATGTTATAAAGGCGATTTCGCTTGGAATTTGCAAAGTGAATTTTGCCACAGAGCTCAGGGTTGCATATTCCGATGCAGTTAAATCTTGCATTCAGCAAGATTTAACTGTTTACGATCCGAAAAAATATGGTGCATTGGGAAGAGAGGCCGTTACAGCTCTGGTGCGCCACAAAATAAAAATTTGCATGGGTAAATAAATGATTCTATCCTTTGAAAGAAAAATTTGAATTGTAAATATTTAAAAATCAATGATTTAGGAGAGAATATAACGTGAATTACTTAAAAAATATAGTTAAAGACCAAAAAAAAGGTATTCACACAGGTTGTTATTCTGCCTGTACAGCAAGCAAATGGGTTATTGAAGCCGTTTTGGAAACAGCAAAGAGTCTTGATTCCTATGCAGTAATCGAAGCTACAGCGAATCAGGTAAATCAATTTGGCGGATATACAGGTATGAGACCCGAAGACTATAAAAATATGGTTTTTCAAATTGCGGAAAAGGTTGGATTTGAAAAAAACAGAATTATCTTGGGCGGAGATCATCTTGGACCGCTGGTATGGCAGAAGGAAGAACCTGATGTGGCAATGAGATACTCCCGTCAGCTTATAGATGAGTATGTTATGGCCGGATATACAAAAATTCATATTGATACAAGTATGCGGCTTTCAGGCGATAGTCTGACAGAGCCCCTTTCAGATAAAATAATCGCTGAAAGAAGCGCGGAATTGTACAAGCAGGCAAAGGAAAGCTTTAAAAATTATAAAACCCAGAACCCCGATGCACAAGAGCCTGTTTTTATAATTGGCAGTGAGGTTCCGATACCCGGAGGGGCTGAAGAAAACGAGGATACCGTCACAGTTACAAAAAAAGAGGACTTCGTAAGAACTGTGGAAACTTTTAAAGAAGTTTATGCGCAGAACGGCCTATCCTTTGATGATATAGTTGCCGTTGTTATTCAGCCGGGCGTCGAATTTGCAGATGATTCTGTATGCGAATATAACCCTGAGAAGGCACAGGAAATTGTCAGTGAACTAAAAAATTACGACAATCTCATTTTTGAGGGTCACTCAACAGATTATCAAACAAAAGAATGTCTGTGGGAAATGGTAAGAGATGGAGTAGGAATTTTAAAAGTAGGTCCTGCTCTGACATTCGCATACCGTGAAGCATTATTTGCTTTAGAGCTTATTGAAAAAGAGCTTTATAAAACTAAACCATATGTAAGGACCTCCAACATTAGAAATATTGTTGAAAACATTATGCTGGACAACCCTGCAAATTGGGAAAAACACTATCATGGTACGAGAACCGATATATCTCTCTCGATGAACTTCAGCTATTCAGACAGATGCAGATATTATATGACAGATACTCGCGTTGATGAAGCAGTTGATATTCTGATTCATAACATAAACAATGCCAAGGTACCCCTTACACTAATAAGTCAGTATATGCCAAGTCAATATACTCACCTAAGGGAAAACAAACAGGCCGTATCTGCACAATGGCTTATTAAAGATAAAATAAAAGATTTGATAAATGACTACATATACGCTATAGAAACACCCGCTCAGGGAATGTAATATAAGGTTAGTTTGAGTCAAATTATGCATATTCACATAAAAAAGACATCCTCTTGGATGTCTTTTTTTCTGGAAAAACCGAATGGCTTAGATGCCACTTTATTCAATGAAATCGTTCGCTTCTCTCACGATGAAATCCAAACAAGTTTGGATGAAATCAAAGTCTTCAACTTTGATGAAATTAAATCCGTCTTTTATCCTTGCAAAGCAAGATTTCATCTGCGTTAGCAGATTTCATCCACGATAGTGGATTTATTCCGTCGCAAGACGGATTTAGTTGAAAAAAGCACTTCTCTCGAAGTGCTTTTTTCTGGAAGAGCCGAATGGTTTAGATGCCACATCTCAAACAATTATTTGCCTAATCTTTCAAAAGCTTCTCTTTCGCTGTTCGAGAATTCTTCATAGTTATTAAGATACATTGCATCGCCCGCTTTTATCATATTATAAAGTTGTGTCATACAAAGTGTATCGCCTTCCTCTACTTCGGCATACATTTTCACCTTGTTATCTACGATATCTATAACAGCATAGATTGGGTGCTTTGTAAACTCTCCATAAACATATACCATTTCATTTGTTTCTTCCATTCCAAGTATTTCATCTACAATACATTGGTTGTATTTTCTATTGTTTATTCCTCTTATGATTTTGCCATCTCTGGAATGATTTAATATTTCATAATCAGTATTTTCGTAAATTTTATGTGTGTCCTTCCATCCGCCATCATCAATATTACTGCAAGAAGACGAAATTAATACCCATAATAAAACTAAAAATATTAGTATAAGGCTTTTCTTCAACTTTAGTCACCTCTTTAATAAAAATTACTAAACTTAATCTTGACGTCTACGCTATCTAAAAGTCCCCATTTTGTGTCAAAGTATGCAATATCATTTGCTGCCCATAGGATTCCTTTTACGACAGAGTCTTGACTAAGAGGATTTACAAATTCCGTAAAATCGAACTTGTCTGTTACTGTAACATTTGCATACCATACTCCATTGTTTTGTTGTATTGCATCAACCTGAATATTTACATTGTGCAACGCTGCCCCTAAATCACCATTTCCAAGAGGAATTTTATACCAAATCGGCTCTGTGCTTATGTATCGCTTCCCTTGACTTGTTCCCCTTTCCCATATGATATCATTTACTTTCTGCGATATACCCTTATCATTCTTAAGCAAGTTGGACGCATAACTTCCAGAGGTTTTTTCATAAATATTTCCACTGCCACTTGCAGCTAATGAGAGCAAATCCGCCGTTAATTCATAACCAACCGCTTTCATGCCAGCGGCAATTCCTTTCCAGATATTATCTTCTCCCCAATTCCATGCATCATATAACTTATTGCCTATCCACTCGGCGCCTTCTTTTACAGAATCCATCCAAGCGACTTTTTCAAGTTTGCCACTATTACCAGTAATTGTTTTATTGTCATCTACAAGATAGGTTGATACATACGCATTATACACATTTAAAGAATCTTCGTCAAGCATACTCGCTATCTCGTTATACTTATTGGCTCCCACAATTTGTGCACAACGCCAGCCGTAAATATCATTTGGGTCACTAAGCGGTCTGTCGCATCTCCTACATCTGTTTTGTCCGTCATACTTTTTGTTTTGATTTTCTTTCGACATAATTCATTTCTCCTTTTTGTGTTTTTTATTTTATTTTAACACGAAAAAGAGTGTCATAGAGTGCCACGCTTATGTTGTAGCGTATATTTTTATACCCCTTCAAAATCTTAGGTTTTTGCCAATTTTACCGATTTATGCTACAATAGAAACTATTTTAACTTTAAGGAGGTTTCTATTTGTATGAGAAAATCATATTCAAAACAAGACAAGGAGAAAATTATTACACAATATGAAAGCGGTGTTTCCATCACTTCCATTCACAATTCCACAGGAATTGCAAGAAGTACACTATACAATTGGATTAACGAACATAATTCCAACAAAAAGATTAAGCCGTTAAACAGAAGCGATTACAATAAGTTACAAATGCATTGCGAGAAACTTGAGAATATAATTCAAATTCTCAAAACCTGCGGTTGTACTGTAGAGGCACCATTAAAGCAAAGATACGAGGTTATCAAAGAGCTTTCCTCCGTATATAGCATAGCCACATTATGCAACGCACTTAATGTTCCAAAAGGAAGTTATTACAACCATATTTTTCGTAATAAAAACGAAGATACATTACTCGCCAAAAGAATCAAAGAGTTAACTCCTGTCATTGAAGAAATATACAATGACAGTAAACAAACTTTTGGTGCTGGCAAAATAGCCGCAATAATGAATGACAGAGGCTACAAAACAACAGAAAAAACTGTAACAAAGATAATGCGTGAAAATGGTTGGTTTAGTGTAAAATCCAGGTCAAAAGAAATATATCTTCAAAATAAAGAACATAAAGAAAATATTCTTAAGCAACAATTCAATCCAAATTCACCAAACGAAGTATGGGTAAGCGATGTAACTTATTTCAATCTAGATGGCAAAAGATATTTTATTTGCGTTATTTTGGATCTATATGCAAGAAAAATTATTTCACATACTATCTCAAAAAGAAATTCCACATGGTTAACAAAAACCTGCCTAATCAATGCATACGAAGAAAGAAAGCCTGATACATCAAAATTATTATTTCATAGTGACCAAGGAAGAAACTATACCGCAAAAGCTTTTAGAGATTGCCTAATTTCATTCGGTATACAACAATCATTTTCAAAAAAAGCTGTTCCATATGACAATGCGGTATGTGAATCGTTTTTCAGGTCTCTTAAGCAAGAGGAATTATATAGAACAAATTATAGATCTGAAAAACATTTACGAAGATCTTTAGGTGAATATATAATTTTCTATAACGAAAAAAGACCGCATACATATTTGAATTATCGTACACCTAACAAAGCAGAAGCCGATTTTTATCACTATATAAGCCAAAAAGAAAAAGTTTCAATCGAACAGGAGTAGTCAATTAGAAACTTTTTATACAAATAGTTTAGAATTCTAACACAAAATGGTTTTAGTGTAGCATTAAGAATTTTTGATTAAATGCCGACAAAGCCTTTATTTTTGTTACCAAAAATAAAAACAGACATCTTTATTCGAACATTCATAGTTCAAATTAAGGTGTCTGTTCATTTGGAGGCGCCACCCAGATTTGAACTGGGGCATAAAGCTTTTGCAGAGCTCTGCCTTACCACTTGGCTATGGCGCCATATTAATTTCTATGATAAAAGACGCAATAATATGCGTCTTTTATCATAATTGGAGCGGAAGACGAGATTCGAACTCGCGACGTTCACCTTGGCAAGGTGACGCTCTACCACTGAGCCACTCCCGCACTTCAATTTTCCAAATAAAGAAAATTGGTGCCTCCGGGCGGAATCGAACCACCGACACGGGGATTTTCAGTCCCCTGCTCTACCGACTGAGCTACAGAGGCATACCAGAGTTACGATTGAATTGTTCGTCCTGCTGCCTTGACT
>JAZNFQ010000017.1:0-41284 GCA_045576075.1 Clostridia bacterium | reverse complement strand
ATTCGAATACTAACGTTTTTGTAAAGTTCGCTAAAACTTTTGGAATTGACAAGGTCCTAAAACCTTGTTCAATTGTCGTAACGTTTGTCTATTTGACATTTCCGTTACCGCTCTTTCACTGTTTACTTTTCAAACATCATCGCCGTCTCTTGAGTGACAGCTTATTTATTATATCACGCATCGAAGCTCTTGTCAACACTTTTTTTCAAAAAATTCAAAAAATTTTGAAGCGCTTCGAGAGCCTTTGCGCAGCCGCCCTTTGCGCGAGCGACTTGGCTATTATATCACCCCTAATTTTTTTTGTCAAGGGTTTTTTTCAAAAATTTTTATATTTTTTTGGATATTCTATATGTTGTGTTTTTCACTTTTTTGCGGCACAATATGAAATGCTTGCAGAGAAAACAAAAAAGAGAGCCGAAGCTCTCTTTTAAATTAATCTAAGAAATATATTCTTACTGCTCTTCTTCCGAAACTGTAGCACGTACTTCTTGACGGGAAGAAAAGGTCAACCTTCTTGCCCTTGATTGCGCCGCCGCAATCGCCTGCTATTGCATATCCGTATATATACTGTCCGTCAACTGACTCAATATACATCTTTGTTCCGTAAGGAATTACCTTGGGGTCTACGGCGATAACGCCATAGACAAGGGGCATACCCGTTGAGGTCTTTCCTGCCCAGGGGCCGTTATCCGCCGGTGATGCATCATATGCAGTTGCAGTAAACACCTCTACTCTGCTGTAGTTTGTAGGTTTGATCGCGGGTACAACGCCAAGCTCCCATATGCTCTGGGGTCCGCACTCAACAATTTCCTCTACCGGATTTGATAAGATGGCATCTCTTATGAGCTTTCTTGAAATCTCTGCGCCATCTTTATAGGTAATCTCATAAACATATTCGTTTATACCTGCTTTACCTTCCTGAATAACAACTCTCTCTCCTGGAGCAAGATTTGTATTCTCAACTTCAGTCGTAGAATAAGCAATCTCTTCCTGAACAGTTACGTTGTGGGTGTCGTTTATAACAACGGTAATCAAACCGCCCTCTGACACCTTCTCGTATGTTGCGGGTGAAACCTCGTCATCCTCATCAAGCGAAATTCCTTGCTCTGCAAGAATTTTTGAAACTTCTGTTTCGGTAGTAAGATACGCCTTGGTCTCTCCCATATAAGCGATATTCACAGACATCGCCCTTTTAATACTTATAACCGCATCGCGCCCAATCTCATCAGTAAGGGCGTAATTTATGCGGTCACCCTCGTTCAAAATAATTCCCTGCTTGGAAAGAATTTTTCCAACAACAGTATCGTTTGTTCTAATCTGAACGGGAGCGCTCTCCGAGTCGGTTATTGTAACAACATTGGGTGCCGCATAAGCGAACCCACAACATGTTGCTGCAACAAACGTTGTCGCAAGCATCAGGGCGATAACTCTTTTTGCCCCTCGCAACTTTGCGGAAAGCTTGCCTTTCAGCATTTTTAACATCAAATCACCTCGTAATATTTTTACACCATTATTCCCCGCAAAAAACTTTCTAAACGAAAAAATGGAAAATTTTGGTTTATTGTACTACACTGCTATTATATCGGGAAAAAGTTTTTTCGTCAAATTACAAATTCTCGGTCACCTCCAATTATCCAAAAATATTTGGGATAAAATAAAATCTCTGGCGATTTTTTACCACTTAAGTCCCATTTTCTCTCTTTTTCACCCCAAATGCTCCCAAATGGAAATTTTTTACATTAATTTTGGTTATTGTGCTCAACAAAATAATCTGTTATACTATATAAAAGCGATTTTTGTTTTGGTATTTTTATAAAATTTGAAATTTGCTTTTATTTTAAAAAACTGTCCTAACGCAGATTTTTAGAGAGCTTTTTTAAAAAATTGGACAAGCTTATGATAACTTGTCCCATCCTTTGTGCAAATTGCACAATAACAAGCCTGTTTTTTATGAAATAGTATTAATTTTTGAATGATTGGAGAAATTTGTATGTTTTCTGATTTGGTTTTTCCAGGAGAGCGGATTGACGATTTACAGATAGGGGGCCTTCGTCTTATACAAAACCCAAAATGGTTTTGTTTTGGAACAGACGCGGTGCTTCTCTCGGATTTTTCCTCCTCCTCAATAAAGAAAGACGCCAAGGTTTTGGACCTTTGCAGCGGAAACGGAATTATTCCTATTTTACTCTCTGCCAAAAGCCCCGCCAAAAAGATATACGGTCTTGAAATTCAAGAGGCTGTTGCGGAAATGGCAAAGCGGTCCGTCCGTCTTAACAAGCTTGAGGATAAAATCGAGATGATTTGCGGTGATTTAAAAGCTTCCGAAGATCTTTTTGGGAGGAGTTTCTTCAATAATATTGTATGCAACCCTCCGTACAAAGAAGCGGGCGGAGGCCTTATCAACAAAAGCGACCCGACCACCCTTGCAAGACACGAAATTTTATGTTCTCTTGAAGATATTGTACGAGTTTCTTCTATAATATTAGAGCCGTACGGCAAGCTTAGTATGATACATCGCCCCGAGCGCCTCGTTGACATTATGTGTCTTATGAGAAAATATCGGATTGAACCCAAAAGGCTGCGCTTTGTCCACCCACTTCCTGAAAAAACCGCGACAATGATTTTGGTAGAGGGTGCATACTGCGGCAAACCCAAGCTGTTTCTTGACCCCCCTCTTTATGTTTACAAAGAGCCAAATGTTTATTCGGACGAAATTCTACATATATATAATAGAAAGAAGGCTGACAAATGAGCGGAAAACTATATCTCTGTCCAACACCTATAGGTAATTTGGGGGACATCACCCTGCGTACGCTTGAGGTTTTGAAAAGTGTCGATTTAATAGCCGCGGAGGATACACGCGTCAGCGCAAAGCTTCTAAATCATTTTGATATAAAGGTTCCTACAACAAGCTATTATGAGCATAACAAGAGGGAAAAGGGCAGTTATCTTGTGGAAAAGCTGGAAAGTGGTCTGAACATCGCGGTAATAACAGACGCAGGAATGCCCGGAATATCAGACCCCGGTGAAGATTTGCTGAAGCTTTGTATAGAGCAGGGCATTGAAACCGAGGTTCTGCCCGGTGCATGCGCCTTTGTTACGGCTCTGGTCGGCTCGGGATTGCCGACGGGCAGATTTTCTTTTGAGGGCTTTTTAACCACAAACCGAAAAAATCGGCTCGAGCACTTGGAACAATTGAAAAACGACACGCGCACGATGATTTTTTATGAAGCCCCGCACAAATTAGTTGCCACCCTTAAGGATATGCTTGATATCTTTGGCGACCGCAAAATTGTGCTCGCCAGAGAGCTGACCAAAAAATTTGAGGAATATAATCGCACAACATTAAAAGATGCTCTTATTTATTATGAAGAAACTCCGCCAAAAGGTGAGTTTGTTCTCATATTAGAGGGCGCAGATGCAGAAAAAATCAAGGAAGATTACCTGAACTCCCTCCCGTCTGCTGAAGAGCTTTTGAAAAAGTATTCAGCGGGCGGTATGCGTGCAAAGGAGCTTACCCGAAAGGTTGCAGATGAGCTTAAGCTGCCGCGGAGAGAAATATACGACTTATACCTTCATATAAAAGACTCCCTTTGATATGTAATATTACCGCTCGCTTTATCATATACTTTAGCAAAGTATAAATGATACGAAAAGCGAGGTATACAGTATGTCCGTAATATTAAAGAAAGAAAAGGTCCCCGCATCAGAGGTTATCTGTCAAAAGTACAGCCAGACAACCATTGATTGTGATGTTATCGTTCCTGACATAAATCCCGACATCCGAAAAATTCTGGACGTCAGCGGTTTTATATCTATAAAAGAAAAATCGGCGCGCGCAAACAAGGTCTATATTCAGGGCTGTGTTACGATGAAGGTTTTATATTCTCCTGACGGCGAGGTTATGAGCAAGGTGAAGGCTCTTACCGCAAAGCAGGATTTCAACCACGCTGTAGATGTGGGGAATACCGATGGCGACCTTGTCCTTCTTGCAGAGGTAGAACCTGAAAACTTCAGCTACTCTCTCATAAACAGCCGTAAGGTTAATTTGAGATGCTCTGCGGGTATAAGCGTTAAGCTTACACGGGTTGACTCCTTTGAGATACCGACAGATGTCGAGTCGGAGCAGTCTTTGTGCGTAGACACCAAGAATCTGCGCCTTTGCAATACGGCAGTCAACTCCGAAAACATAATTAATATTTGTGAGCAGCTCGAGATGCCCTCGGGCAAGCCAACGATTGGCGAGATACTTAAAACCACCGTGTTCCCGCAGTCTTTAGAGTTTACCCTTATGGAAAACAAAGCCGTTGCAAAGGGAGAGGTGCGAATTTGCAACCTGTATATTTCGGCAGATGACGGTTCGGTTCAGTTTGTTGAGCACACTCTGCCATTTGGTGAGGTTTTAGACGTAACAGGTGCGGAAGAGGATATGGAAGGGGAAATTGAATATTCAGTATCCGACATATATTGCGAGGCACGCGATGATGCCGATGGCGAGGCAAGAGTCTTTGGCGTAGACATCGGTCTGCACGCGGCAATAAAGGGTCTTAGAATTCAGGAGCCGAGCATAATCTGTGATGCGTATTCTCTAAGCGGAAATGCCGTTATTTCAACTCAAGAACGGGTAATAGAACAGCTTATTGACAACACGACTGCACAACTGACGCACAAGTGCTCAGGGGTACGCCCCGAGGCTTTGCCCGAAATTTCGCGGGTTTGCGATGTTTCCGCAGTCGCATCGGTTGACAGGATAACCACGGATAATAACGAAATCACTCTTTTTGGGCACATCAAAAGTAATATCTTATACATCACAGAGGATAGCGATTATCCTCTCTGCTCGTTCACCCATACATCAGATTTTTCTCACACCTTCCACGTTGATGGGGCAAATGCCGAAACCATCTGCGAGGCAAAGGTGTTTACCGAGCACACGAGCTATACTATAACGGGCGGTGACAGCATTGAAATCCGCGCGGTGCTTGGTTTGAACGTCCGCTCCTTCAAACGCGGGAGCATCTCTCAAATGGCGGATATATCTATAGAGGACGCCCCCGAGGATAAGCGCAAGCCCTGTATCGTCATATACTTTGTTCAAAGCGGTGACACCCTGTGGAATATTGCAAAGCGGTATCAAACCACCGTCGACGCCCTGATAAAATGCAATAATCTGACCACAGATATGCTTCAGATTGGGCAGGAGATACGAATTTGCAGATAAAATAGAAAAGCCACCCGTTTGGGTGGCTTTTAATTATTGTAGAAACAGTCCTTTTCCCATCTTATCACATTTGTATCAATGTATTCCCAAATCTTTTGATAATCCTTTTCGCCACGGATTATGTGGTCATGATATGACCTTTGCCAAAGGATATTTCCAAATTTGTTTGTCGTATATGATTTTAATTGTCCGATTATATCTTGTAGGGGAGGGTTTCCATGCCCTCCCGAATCATCTAAAATTACAATTAAATGAATATGATTTGGCATGATGATATATTTATCAATTGTAATACCAATATAATTATCATTGATATATTGCATAGATTTTTCAATTTCTTTTCCTATTGGCGTTAATATGTTTTGCGGGAGGGCACAGAGGCCCTCTCCTACGATAATCTTTGATAATATACATTGCTTGTTATGTGTGCATATCGTGATAAAATACGCACCATTTTGCGAATAATCATATCCTTTTAATCTTGTCGGTTTTCGTTTTGGTAAGTCCATTGTTTCGTCCTATATTATTTATCAGCGATTTCTCCGCAATCTGTCAATATGTTTTGCGGACCGTCGAGGACGCCGGTCCCTACAGTTATTCCTTCCACAAATTTTTTTAGGGCGTTGCTTCTGTGGCTTATGGAATTTTTTATCTCGGCGCTGATTTCGGACATTGTTGCACCATATCCCTCGAGATAGAAAATCGGGTCATATCCAAACCCGCCCTCGCCTTTTGGCTCAAACGCTATTCTGCCCTCGCACTCACCGCGGAAGGTGATTGTTTCTTTGCCTTGCTCTGCTACGGCGATTACGCAGACAAACCTTGCCCCTCTGTCCTTTTCGGGTACGCCACCCAGGGCGGTAAGCAATTTTTCTATATTTTCTGCATCAGTAGCATTCTCGCCCGCATATCTCGCGGTATAAACGCCCGGTGCGCCATTCAGGAAATCAACGCAAAGCCCGCTGTCGTCTGCGATTGTGGGCTTGCCTACTGCGTGCATTATCTCCTCCGCCTTTTTTATGGCGTTCTCTTCAAATGTCGCTCCGTCCTCGATAACCTCTATATGCCCCGCTCCTGCTTCGGTTTGAGTTATTACCTCAAAGCCTTCGCCTAAAATATTTTTTATCTCCTCTGCTTTATGCTTATTTTTGCTTGCCAGAACAAAGGTCTTCATATTAGTTATCCCCCTTATTACACAGACCGCCGAAGATGCAATATTTGCACGCATCATAATTTTTGTCGATATACGGCTCTGCCTTTATGTTTCCTTCATATATTCCTATTGCCGACTCCTGAATTTTTTTGTTTGAGGCAGCAATGCGGCGTTTAAGCTCCGCCTCTCCTATCAGGGACGCTCTGCCCCTTGGCGTATATTTCTCGCCGTTTTCTCCGCCTCTGCTGTAGCTTGCAACAACGCCCGCATCATCATTAAGCCACCCACCAAGCGTTATCTCGCCGTTTGTTACCCTCTCGATTTCTGCCTCGTTTATCCCCCTCAGCTTTGCCTCATCGACAATCGGGTCGGTCATCTGCATATATAGCATTGCGGCAGGGCTTGCATTCATTCTGTCACACACAATATCGGAATAAAGTAGGGGCTGAATGTTTACGCCCGCCTCTGCGAGCCTTTCATCAAGGGTCTTTTTAGAGGATTTATAGTCAACAACGCTGATATATTTCTTCCCGTCAATTTCCGCAACATCTGCCCTGTCAACTACTCCCTTGACAGCCGCAATCTTTTTGCCGTCGTTATCTTTTATTGCTATCATTGGGATTTCTCCGCCCGACTTAATCTCTATCTCAAACCCCATAGGCCTGAACAGGCTGGAGCGATAGAACTTGACTACCTCCCACGCGGTACGCGCGGCTATACCCTGCATACGGGTTACTACATATTTATAATAAGAAGAACTTTCGTATAACAGCTCGGTATTCTCTGTTGCCTCCCTCTTTACTATATCATATACATCCGCAAAGCATTCCTCTTTTGTTATTTTCGCATAGTCTGCATCCTCGTCCTTAAGGCGCGAAAAATATTTAAATAGCGCGGCGTGCTGAATACTGCCTGTGCTTCTTGGCTCTATGCCCGCCCTTTCTCTCTCGGATGCCAGCAGGCCATAGCTCATAAAATACGAAAAGGCGCACGCATTATACTTCTCAAGCTTTGACGCGCTGAGCATTATGGTTTTTCCGTATATCGCCTCTACTGCATCTCTTGAGATTTTGTCTTCCTCTTTTGCTGTCATTATATTAATTATTTTGCCGAGTCTTTCTGTGTACTCATCGCAGGCATCGAAATATTTATATATCTCCGCTCCCGCAGTTGAGAGTGCGGACACATCTCCCCCGCTCTCTGCAAGCAGAGAGCACAAAACCTCAAACGCCGCCTCTCTTCCCTCTGCCCCGCGCAAAACGTCACCGCTTGTGTCGGGGTTATATATAGAAATTTCAGGAAAAATCTTTGTCCTCACATTCTTTATTATGGGCGAAGGCTCGAGCACCTTGCCGTCACTCGCGTTCACAGGATAGAAAAGGTACAGCTTGTCCTTTGCCGATGAGAGTACCGAATAAATAAGCAATTGCTCCTCGTGTCGCTTTGCATCAGCGCTCGGCGCAAGGCGTATGCCCGATTTTAAAAGCTCTGTTCTCTCGGCATCGGACAAAATTCCCTCCGCTGTATGAGAGAGCGGAAATGCGCCCTCTGAAACACCAAGCACAATAACCACAGGGGTGTTACTGCTTCTGAAACGGTCAATCTGGCTGAACACAACGCTCCCTTGCGTCTGCGGAACAATCCCGACAGACACGCCGCCGCAAGCACTTTTAAACAGCTCACCGAAATCCTTCCACGTGATATTTTCGTCATCCATCAACGCCGAAATCTGCGAGAGCACAGCTATAGTGCTGTTCCATACTCCGCGGTATTCCTCGGCAAGATATGGCATTCCATCCTTGTCATATTCCTCGCAAAGCTCTGCTGTGCGCTCCTCTGCCTGAATTTGCCCGAGGGCATCAAATATAGCCCCGCATATTTGTCCCGCGGTTTTTCTCCCGCTCAAGCTTTTTCCTATAGCATTTGTAAACTCCATAATTTCGGAGCGGACCCGATTTATAACCTCTATATCATACCCCTCGGGGCAATATTCCCAAGTTTCCTTTGCCCACATCGCATATGAGGGATTTGTTGCGAGCAAATAGTTCTCAAACATATCAATTTCGTCCTCACACAGACGGCAAAATCCCGAACGGGCGATGCTCATTACCCTGTCATACGAATACCCGTACGCAAGAATATCAAGAGCCGAACATATCATTATGACAAGAGGCTTTGTCAAAATACTCCGTCTTGTGTCAAGAAACACATCTATTCCGCGGCTTGCGAAAATTGCGGGCATAATGCGGTTATAGCTGTTCGTATCCCTTGCCAGCACAAGAAAGTCCGAAAACCTTCGTCCTTCCTCGCGGCACAACCTTAAAATCAGGTCCGCCGCCGCCTCGACCTCTCTGTATTCACTAGAGAGCTCAAATATATTCACGCTTTTCACCGCGTCTTTGTATGGCTTTGGTCGTGGCGAAAAATAATTTTCTGCCAGATGGTCAAGCTCTAAGTTTCCCGCCCTTTTCTTTGCCTCTATGGGCTCGGAGGCAGGAACGCCCAATTCCTCGGCAGCCTCGTACAGCAAATCACACGTCTGTCTTACGGGCGCAAACAGTGCCGAGCCGTGTTTGACACCGTCACAGCACATAACCGCGCAGACATCCATGCGGCGCATCAGCTCACCTATGGCTTTGATTTCAACGGGGGTAAAGGTGCGAAAATGCATTATAAATAGCTCCCCGCTCAGAAAAGTGCAATCCTTTATCCGCGGAAGAATAAGCGAGAGGTTGTCCTCTGCATCTGCCGACTGTTTTTCCAGAAAATCGTCAAAGGTTTTATACGCAAGCGAAAGAGCCTTAATTTTTTCGCACAGCTCCTCGCTTCCTATCTCATCTGCCGCCGCTTTGAGTATGTCGGGTGATACACCATAGCGTTTAAATTCTGATATAAGGTCAACGAGGGTCGCTGAAAAACCGCGTCTTTTAAAGCTCCTCTCAAGCACGCCCGCTCTTCCTTTGAGCGCGCGAAGGGTACGGGCAGCTATTATCTGCTTGCCCGCACCGTCTATGTATTTCATCCGCAGCGGCCCGAGGCGCGAGAGAATGAGGCTGCAAAGCCTTGAAAATGTAATTACTTTTATATGCGTCTGTGCCGAAATGCCAAATCTTTTGATTACGTCCTTCTCCGAAAACATAGAGAACTGCTCGGGCACAAGTATCCATACCCGCTTAGCGCTTTTTACAGTATTTTCAATTCTGCTGTATGCAAGTGCGTCCCGCTCCGAATTTTCAAGCCCGTATATTATATTCAGCATCTCGTCACCCCTTTTTTCGTAGGGAACGGATTTATCCGTTCCGCGGAATGCATAAATGCATTCCCTACATTGTCCATAATTCTTATCCGTTTCGTTCAATGTGCCACTTATTGTAGGGCACAGCGTTTACGATGTGCCGACTACGGTTCGTCGAGGACGCCCTCCCCTACAATAAATTTTTGTGTGCATCAATTATAGCATAAATTTTTAAAAAGAGCAACTGTAATAAAACTCTATATTATCGCCGTTTTTTACAATATATTGCGAACACCCATAGTTGGGCTTTACACCATTGACTTTATAGCTCCAGCCTGAAGTATCCCCGCAGTCAAATTCATACAAATTCCCTATGCCCTCTATATATGCAGAATTGTATACAGGGGTATACACAAATTCAAGATGAATATTGCTGCTTTTCATTTCTCTTTTAAGAATGTCAAAAACACTCTCACCCTCAGAAAAGCTTACACTTTTTTCTTCATAGATTACACCATTTTTGGGGATAACGGATTTTTTGTTTTCCTTTAGCATATCATAATTTTGCAATACAGATTTACAGTTAACATACAATGTGCACACCGTATCCTCATCTGCGTCACTTTCAAGCTCGTTTTCTTGTGTCCGGGCATCTTCGTTTGATTGATTTTGAGGTATTTCTTCTTTTTCGGGCAAAGGCGACGCTTGCGCTTTATCATCCTTTGATTGCTCTTGTTCATTTAAATCGATCTTTTCCTGAGGGGTTCCTTGTTGCTGATTATTCTCAATAGAATTATCCGATACTTTTTTCTCTTCATTTTTATCTTCCGATTGGACTATCGGCACATTCTCAACAACTGTTTTGTCAGCAACATCTCCACATCCAAAAAGCGAAGCAATAAAGAACAGGAACGTAGCTATTGCAGTTATTATTTTAAGTTTATTTCTGTTCATAAGGTTGTTTATTCACCTCCGCAAACCGCATTATCATAGTCGCAACCTCTGCGCGCGTAGCACTCTCTCCGGGCGCAATAGTATCTTCGGTTTTTCCGCTTATTACCCCTGAAGAAACCGCATAGTATATTGCATCTCTAGCATAATCCGAAATGCTGTCTGCATCCTTATATCCTGAAATATCAGCATTGCTTTTCACAGTCAAATCATATCCTTTGTATTGCGCATATCTGTATAATATAACTGCCAGCTGTTCTCTTGTTATAGACTCATCGGGGGCAAAGCTGTTGTCTGAATAGCCATTTACAATGCCGTTTTCTGCCGCCCAGCCAACGCTTTGGGCATACCACATATCCGCTCCAACATCGTCAAAACCCTTTATTACCGAGAATTGAGGATTGTCGTCATATCTGTGCAATACGGTTACAAGCATAGCTCTTGTCATTTGTGATTGCGGCTCAAAGCCTGAATCTGTACCTTTAAATAAGTTGTTCTGATACACATATTTAACTGCCGGATAATACCAGTCCCCGCTGCAAACATCGGGAAAAGTATTGTCATCAAACACTATGGTTTCTGTTGTCGACTGTTCGGTTTTTTCTGGCACCTGTGTATCGGCTTGCCCGCTTTCATCTTTAGGGCTTACGGATATGCTGCCAGAATCTCTGTCGTTTTTGCGCGAAAGCGAAATTTCAACATTTTTTACATTGTGCGTCCCCTCATCCTGCTCTGACACCTCGATCTTACCTTTTTCAGCAACATATCCTGTGGCTTTAGCTACATATTCATACTGCCCTTCTGCCAAATCAAAGTAATTTGCATATATTGCAGTTACACCCTCGATAGAAACAATACAGCTATCTGGCGTAACATCAAATATAACGGGACAGTACTCAAAGTCGGATAAGTTAATCTCGTTTTTTTCAAAATCCGAAAAATCATACATAGTTTTACCGCTTTCCTCTATAAGCTGGCGCCACGACAGAAGTCCGCGAAACGCCTGTTCTGTGGCAAAAGCATTCGGGAAAGCCGTCAAATCCTGATTAGCAGTACCAATAAGAGCTGATATAAGGCTGTTTTCACCATTTTTTACAAGTGTAGAGTCTATGCCCGCAGCAGAAAATGCACACAGGGCAAGTCCCGTCGACGCAGGCTCGTAACCTTCAAAACCATCTATAAGTCCGTCCTCCCTCTGCTCTGATTTTATAATGTCTATTGTTTCATATATCAACGCAGAAAGGGTGTCATATTTTTCGGTGTACGGCGCAATTGCCGTCAACATAGGCGTCATTGCATCTGTTCCGTTTTCGGTGCTTTGCCACGACTCTTTGTTTTCTATAACGGAGCTTATAAGATAAGCCAAATCTTCCTCTGCCCCGTACTCGCCCGACTGTGACAACGCTTTTATTACATATGGAACAGTATAAATATTGGTAACGGCACTATCCTGAGTTTTAATCATATCTGTCAGCCTTGTTACAATATCAATTTTTTCAAGGTCTTTTGTGAAAATATTTTCGGCATCAAATCCGAGCGCTGAGAGCGCTATAATTCCTTTTGCCAAATCGCTGGCTTTTTCTGCATCCGCAACAAAATCGACAATGCTATTGACAGCCTCACTTTTCTGCTCATCACTCAAAATGTATTCGCTTTCAGGAAAAAGGCTCTCGTACATCATCATATCCGCCACTATCCATGGCAAATTTACATCGTATACAGAATAGTCCATTTGGCAATACTGCTCTGCTATATTATGTATTATCTGCATTTCGGGGGCTGCGGTTATTGCAACACAAATCGGCGCCGTTATTGCAGGAACCTCTTCTTCCTCCAATAACCTTGTCTTTTTTGCAGATATGATATTTCTTCCCTCATTATCAAGCGTAATTACCGCTTTTCCGTTTTCGTCGGTTATAAATTCCGTTTCGGTTCCGTTAACGGTGATTGTTGCACCGCTGCAAGGAGAAATAATTGTATTCCATTCTTCATCATATCCTGAAAAATACTTTAATGTCAGCTCAAATTCTGTATCCGTGCATACCTGTATGCTGTTTTTGTCAAACATCGCATATCCCTCTGTGTCAGGATAAGCATTTTGATATATGCAAGCATCGATATAATCTCCGTCTTCCACTAAAGTGTCAAGACCTGATACCATTTTTGTTCCGCCGTTTATTTGATATCCGAAATTTCCGCTTGTATCACCCCACAGCTTGTCTATACCAAATCCCCACTGGCTTTGGCTTGACTCATACCCATCGGCGCCTTCTTCAAAATACATACTGTGTGCTATGGCAAACACATCATCCAGATTATACTCTGATTTTCCGCTCAATTCTACCTTGGCACAAGCAATCATATCACCGTTCTTGTCTTGGGCTATCTCACCATATTTACTAATCGTCAGATACACAGCCATATCGGTTGTTTGCGCGTTTACAGGCATTATGCAAACAAGCATAATAAGGAATAATAACATTGATAAAATTCTTTTTTTCATTTTTTTCTTCCTCTCATCATTTGATTTTTATATATAAAAAGCTGTGGTAATTTTTGTAACCAAAAATTACCACAGCTGAGTTTTCCTGTGATGCCGCCATGCGTACAAAACTAAGGCCAAAACAGACTTTTTGCACGCAAAAATCATTCCCATACGGAACAATATAAAAGCAGGTCTTCCGACTCATATCATATAGGGCATACGCCCGACGTTTTTGTGCTCTGCCTTCTCAGTTTCCCAATGACCGGCTTTCACCGACGAACACAAAACCTTCGATATATACGGCGACAGTTATCGTCACGGATTCTAACCGTGTTCCCTTTCCACCCGCGGCACCCAAACAGCACCGCCGACACTTTTTGCGAATAATATTAACTTGTTTTATTAATTGTACTATATCAAAGCAAAAAGGTCAAGGCGATTTTCTATAATTTACAATCTCAGCCAATCGCCGAGGTTTCTGACAAACATTTGCAGAACGCTTATCCGCGGTATATCCTCGGTTGCACACACATCGCGTCTTGCGACCTCGCTTCCGTCTATTGTATAGATTATCTCCCCTACCTTTTGCCCTGCCGAAACGGGTGCAGACACGGACTCCGACATCTCAAAGCTCTGCTCAATTTTATCCTTATTTCCCTTTTTTACAACAAATCCGTCGCCGCTCACCTTTGGCAGAAATTGTCCGCTTACACCTCCGACAACCCTTACATATGGAACAGACGTCGATAATATCTCATCGTTTGCAACCTCATAGTTGGCAAAACCGAAATCCAGCAATGCCGTGGCAGACGAAAACCTCTCTGCCGTGGAGGGCGCACAGATAATTACAGCGATGAGCTGCATACCATCTCTCTCGGCAGTCGCTGATAAGCAATACTTGGCTGGGCTTGTTGAGCCTGTTTTTAAGCCGTTTGCGCCCTTGTAAAATCTTATCAGCTTGTTTGTATTGGAAAGCCCAAAGCTACCGCCGCGCAGGCTATCCATCCATATGGTAGTATAGTCAAATATCCCCGTATGGTTTAAAAGCTCGCGGGAGATAATTGCAATATCCTTTGCGCTGCTGTAATGTTCCTCGGTTTCATCAAGCCCGTTACAGTTTATAAAATGGGTGTTAAGACAGCCAAGCTCCTGCGCACGCTCATTCATCTTTTCTACGAATGCGCTCTCGCTCCCCGAGATAAACTCTGCCATAGCGACCGCGGCATCATTGCCCGAGGCAACCGCTATTGCCTTCATCATATCATCAACACTCATCTGCTCCCCGACCTCGAGGAAAACCTGCGAGCCGCCCATTGACGCTGCATGCTCGCTGACTGTAACCATATCCTCCTTTTTTATTTTTCCGTCATCTAACGCCTCCATAATCAAAAGCATAGTCATTGTTTTTGTCACGCTTGCAATCTGGAGCCGCTCGTCGGGGTTTAGCTCGTACAAAACCTCACCCGTTGATTGCTCCATCAATATTCCCGATTTTGCACTTACAAGCTGTGCCGATACCTCTGTATCAACCTGCGCCGCCTTCTCTGCAATAACAGCAGATTGACATAGAACGAAAACAGCTACCATAGCACATAAAGTCTTTTTAAATAAATTCATAGTAATTTTCCTTTCTGAAATTCCGAGCCTTTTACCTTATTAATAATTATGCCTAGGAAAATTTTTTATAACACGGCTGAATAATTTTTTCGCCCGCCCAAAACTTTTCTTACAAAATTGTTACTCCCTTGCAATTTGATTAAATAAGAGTTATAATATATTATAGATATTTATATATTTGAAACGATGGTGGCACTATGAAGCTTTTGCAGATGATTACTGATTTTAATAACACCGAGAATTCCTGCCCCGCAGCCATCGATTGCTGTGAGCTCGCATTTGACTCGGAAAACACCCGTATGTTGCTCCGCTTGGCTCTGCGCGACGGCTCAAATAAGATAAATCGCGCCCGCATTGATGTGGGCTGTTATGATAAAGACGGTATGATTTTGTCCGTTCTGGAAGGGATAGAATATAGCGGAAGAACCGAAATACCTCTTCCCTCTCTTATGACATATTCGGCAGCTGTTATCCTGCGCGAAGCGGAGCTTACAGATGGCAGTATATGGAAGAGCGAGGCGAAGTTCCCCACAAAAATATCTATGTCGGGCGAAGAGGACACCTTTGCCGATACGGCAAGATTTGACCCGACATCAATCGCACCTGTGCAGAATAAACGCGAGATGCGACGCGAGAGATTTGCAATGGAAGAAGAGCTCCGTCAAATAATTAAAAACGACCCTAAAGAGAAAAAAAAGAGAGTTATAACAAGGATTGTTGCGCTCTCTGTCGCTGTCATTTTTTTGGTAGTCGGGGGCTTAACCGTTAAATACACCGACTCTGCCAATTCCGCATATAAAAGGGCATCCAACCTGTATAACAGCGGGAAATTCGAAGAGGCGATACCCGCACTCAAGAATGCAACCGAGTTTATATTCTTTGGCGAAGAAAGGTCCGAGCTTTATTGGCGCCTTGCAATGTCGTATGCAAGAACCCAAGATTTTTATAATGCTGCTGTATATTTTTCAAATCTCGGGGATTATAAAGAAAGCAGAGCAAACTATCAAAGCATTTCTAAGGCATATAAGAACATAATCTCTGCAGGCGGGGAGCATACCCTTGGTCTGCACGAGGACGGGACCGTTTCCGCTGTCGGTAACAATAAATACGGACAATGCGATGTTGATAAATGGAGCGGGATTACTCAGGTTTCGGCGGGCGGCAGACATTCTGTTGCCGTAGATGAAAACGGTGCGGCTATCGCAACAGGAGATAATAAATCGGGGCAATGCGACGTCGGCAGTTGGCGAAACATTACAGATATATCTGCAGGAACAGCCCACACAGTCGGCGCAAAAAGCAACGGCTCTGTTGTCGCCGTCGGGAACAATGAATACGGGCAATGCAACGTAGACGATTGGTCAGGTATTGTTTCTGTCAGTGCAGGCAACGAGCACACTGTGGCCCTAAAGATAGACGGGACAGCCGTTGCAACAGGAAGCAATGAATATGGTCAATGCAATGTTGACGATTGGGATAATATTGTGTCGATTGCGGCGGGATATTCGTTCACCGCAGGCCTTACATATGACGGAGAAATATTGGTTGCAGGCGACCTTGGCACCGATATATCCGCCTTGTCTGATGTTAAAAATTGTTTATTTATTTCAGCGGGTGATTATAATATTCTGTCTGTTTCCAAAGACGGAAGCGTTTTATCCATTGGGAGTAACGGCAACAATCAAGGCGCAACAGCAGTATGGACAAACATTGCCGCTACAGACGGTGGGGGCCGTCACAGCGTCGGCATCAGCACGGATGGCAAAGCCTTTGGCATAGGTGAAAACAAATATGGTCAAACCGATTTAGACGATTGGAGAAATATTTCAATCCCCAAAAATACAGTAACTATTCGCAAAGGGTCATAAAACCCGTCTTACCGCGTGCACTATCCGCCCACGATGTGCATACGCAGATATATCATACCTTGTGGGCAGAAAGGCAATGAATTTAAAAATGGATATGTTTGTTGAACAGCTTATAAGAAGAAAGCGCAGACCCTCGGACTTTGTCAAGGTTGCCCTTTGCACAATTGCGGCAACTGCGGTAATCTTTCTAACCTTTATGACTATAGGTTCACCCTTGACATCCCTTACATTTTTGCTTGGGGCGGGACTTCTCTATGTTCTATACAACCTGAATATTTCGATAAATGTTGAATTTGAATATTGCTTTACAAACGGGTCTTTGGATGTAGATAAAATTATCGCCGCAAAGCGAAGAAAAAGACTTACCGAGCTAAGCGCTCGCGAAATAGAGATGATGGGAACAACCAGAAACCGCGCCTTTAACGGATATATGCAAAATGGCGACATTAAAAAAATTTATGCCTGCACATCGATTAAGGATGACGGTGTATACTTTGTTGTGTACGAAAGAGGCGGACAGAGAAATATGCTTTTGTTTAATCCGAACGACACAATAAAGGATGGTTTTCGCAGACTTAATCCGCAAAAGGTATTTTTGAATGATTAAGGGACACTATATAAATATACTATATAGCGGTTGGGATGATGAATAACAATGATTAAAGTCGGAACAGATATAGTTGAAATTTCAAGATTTTCGCAAATGAAAAATCTTGATGCCTTTATAAAAAAAGTCTTTACAAAACGCGAGGCAGAGTATTTTGCCTCTTCTAAAAATCCCCACGAGAGTATCGCGGGGGCATTTGCCGCAAAGGAAGCATTCTCAAAATATGCAGGGAGCGGCTTTCGCGGGTTTGGCTTTCACGATATAGAAATTCTGCACGATGAACTCCGCAAGCCCTATCTTTTGTTTATGGGCAAAAAAATAAATGCGGATGTAAGCATAAGCCATTCAAATACCGAGGCAACAGCCGTTGTCTGCGGAGAAGGCTTGGTGTTTGGAAACGATAAATTCGAGCTGTGGAAGAGCTATCGCGCATTTCTCCCGAAGCGCCACGATAATATGCACAAGGGCGATTGCGGAAAAGTATTGGTTATCGCAGGCTCTACAGGAATGGTGGGCGCCGCGTGTCTGACCTCCCGCGCAGCAATGCGCAGCGGGAGCGGGCTTGTAACCCTCGCTCTGCCCGAATGTATACTTACCTCCGCAGCATCACAGCTTTGCGAGGTTATGACAATGCCTCTGCCCTGCCATGACGGGCACATTTCGGGTGCTGCAAAAACAGCCATTACAGATAGACTTGGAGGATGTGACGTATGTGCGATAGGACCCGGGCTTAGCGCCAGCGGGGACACTTTTGAGATAGTATCAACTGTTCTCTCCTGCGATACACCTTGCGTAATAGATGCAGACGCACTGGGCGCCCTCGCGTCTGACACAAGTATTTTGAAAAATAAAGCCTGCAAAACAGTTATAACGCCCCACTCAGGCGAGATGGCACGGTTGATGGGCTCTAGTATAGAAGAAGTAGAAAAAAACAGAGAGAAATCGGCTCTTGAGTTTGCAAAAGAATATGACACCATAGTTGTTTTAAAAGGTCATAAAACAGTTGTTGCCGCCCCAAATGGAGAGTTTCATATCAACCCTACAGGCAATGACGGAATGGCAAGCGGCGGAATGGGCGATGTGCTGACAGGGATTATCGCATCCTTTATAGGTCAGGGGGTAGAGCCATTGGGCGCTGCAATACTGGGGACCTTTTTGCACGGGTTTGCGGGAGATATCGCCGCAGAGGAAATTGGCAAGTTTGGCCTCCTCGCAAGTGACGTTATTAATAAATTGCCATATGCTATAAAGGGCCTTGCGGATAATATTTGATTTTCAAAAAGGATGTATTCTTATATGAGAAGTAAAAACAGAGCATGGGCAGAGGTAAGCCTCGATGCAATTAAAAATAATATCATATCAATAAGACAGCAGGTAAGCCCTGACGCCAAGATACTCGGCGTGGTAAAAGCAGACGCCTATGGGCACGGATACCTTGAAGTCGCACGCACTCTTCTCGAAAACGGTGCAGACGCTCTCGCGGTAGCTTGCACAGACGAGGCAATCCAGCTGAGACTTTGCAAGATAACCTGTCCTATTTTGATACTTGGATATACTCTTCCCGATGATGCCGAAACCCTCTTGAAATACGATATCACTCCCACTTGCTTTGACGCCTCGTTTGCAAAGGCGATGTCAGATGCAGGAGTGAAATTAAAAAAGACAGCAAAAATTCATATTAAAATTGACACAGGGATGGGCCGTATAGGCTATCGTTATTGCGATAACCCCGAAATAAATCAAAAAACAGTTTCGGAGATATTAGAGATTTCTGCCCTTCCCAACATAGAAGTAGAAGGAATATTTACTCATTTTTCTGTTGCAGATACGTATGATGATGCTTATACATATATGCAGTTTGACAGATTTTTGGGTCTGTGCAACATTTTAAAAGAACACGGGCTTAATATCCCTATCCGTCACTGCTGTAACAGCGCCGCTCTTATACGCTTTCCGCAGATGCATCTTGATATGGTGCGTCCCGGTATAATCCTGTACGGGCACAGTCCGTCGCCACTTACAGACATCTCCCGCCTTAATCTTATACCCGCTATGACTTTAAAGGCGAAAATTTCAAATATCAAAACCATAGATATCGGTGAAAGCGTCAGCTACGGCAGACATTTTAAGGCAGATAAAAAAAGTGTAATTGCAACAATTCCCGTGGGCTACGCCGATGGTTTTTCGAGGCTTCTCTCGGGACGCACGGGGGTTATTGCAGGTGGAAATTTGTGTAATATTGTCGGAAACATTTGTATGGACCAATGTATGTTTGATGCGACAAATGTTAATACTATTGCTATCGGCGACGAAGTCATTTTGTTCGGCATTGGCGATAATATAGAATTACCGGTAGAGAGCCTTGCCGAAAAAATGGGGACTATCAACTATGAAATCCTTTGTATGACAGGCAAGAGAGTTCCGAGAATTTATATAGAGGACGGAGCAGAGAAAAAAAATCACAACCATCTGCTTGACTCTCCTGTTTCTGATTGATACAGATTATCCCGGCCGTACATAATCTATGTTCGTTTGCCGCAGGGACCGTCCTTTGATTATGTACCAAAACAAGTCAGGCTGCGTATAATACTCATGAGAGCAAAGGATACAAATTAACTTGCGGAGCGTGAATATTTTGGTAGTAAAAAGAGGAGATATATATTATGCGGATTTAAGTCCCGTAGTTGGCTCGGAACAAGGCGGGGTCAGGCCTGTACTGATTATACAGAACGACATCGGCAACCGCTACAGCCCGACAGTAATCGCAACGGCGATTACCTCACAGATAAACAAAGCCAAAATGCCTACCCATATAGAAATAGATGCGGGCGGTTTTGGGCTTTCCAAGGATTCTGTGGTTCTGGCAGAGCAAATACGGACGATTGATAAAAGAAGGCTGAAAGAAAAAATCGGGCATATAGACGGCAGTCTTATGGATAAGGTAAACGAAGCTCTGGAAATTTCCTTCGGCTTGACATGATTGAATAATAATAAAGTTAATATACTTAGGAGGATTTTAGTATGAAGAACCGTAAATTTTTAAAGGTTGGAATTATCCTCGGGCTGTGCCTGATAATTGCGGGTGGGTCCGTTGTATTTTCAGAACCCGGAGGCACAGATGACCCTGTAGTTACAAAGAGCTATATTGTTGACAAAGTTGTTCCCGAAATAAAAGCCTATGTCAACGCGCAACTAGGGCTTGCCTCTGATGACGGAACAGTTACCGCACGGCCAAGCACATTTGTAGTTGTCGATTTAAAGGCAGGGCAAAGTATTATTGCAGAGGCAGGCACAGAGCTTATTTTGCGTATGGGCAAAGGCACTGTAATTGCCACCCAAAAGGGCGGACTTGCCGATACAACTGCAGGCTTCGATCTCTCTAACGGGACCGCGATGCCGTCTAATCATTTGCTGATTGTTCCTGTTGCCGATGGAAGAGGCTTTAGGGCAGATACCGATGCTATTGTAATGATAAGAGGGGGATATACCCTGAGATAAATTTAAAGAGCGATGAATTTTTAAAATTCATCGCTCTTATTTTTTGTAGCTTTCATCAGTATATTATATAAATTTACGCGTAAAATAGATATGAAAACAATTAGATTTCCGATTACATCAAAGCGGAAATTTTAAAATTATTACTCATATGGAGGATATACTATGGACGCAATTGCACTTATACTTGTAATCATAGGCGCTCTTAACTGGGGAAGCATAGGTCTTTTCGGTTTCGACTTTGTAGGCGCCCTGTTTGGCGGACAGCTGTCAATTCTCAGCCGTATAATCTTCACGATTGTAGGTCTTGGCGGTCTGTGGGCAATCACTTTCTTTTTTAAGGATACAATTCTTAATAAAAAGGATTAATTTTTCATCAATAAAAGCCTGACCCTGTTTTTCAGGGTCAGGCTTTTATATTAAATCTTTTTAAAATTATTTGCCCAAATATGTGAAATGCATATGGTCAAGAGTTCCGTTTATCCAAGCGTTTCCGCCCCAGAGCCATCCGTACTTTGCAAAGGTCTGAATGACCGTTCCATCCGGCGGGAATGAGTATATAGATTTGTCGGGGTCATAGAAGCTTCCGATTGTTGTACCGCTCTTGTAGACACAATAATTTTCGTTATAGTTAAGGTCAATCGCTGTGCCGTAATTGTGGTCAGAATACACACCGCTTGACATTGCGCTTCTCCACGCATACGCCGTAGCATTCTTAATCGGCGGTTTGTCATCGGAGTTAAATATCTCATCAAAAATGGCGATTACATCGTCTTTTAAAACAGTATTAACTTTAAAAGTCAATGTTGATGCATACTTTTCTTCGTCCTCATTGAGAAGCCATACATTTACCGTAACCTCTGACATATTGGCGTCTGCCTCTGCCTGAGAGGTATAATAAACGCCGTCGGGGAAAATTCTCGCTTCCTTCTCTTTTGCCTCACCCGATGCAAGAGTTTCGGTATATGTCTTTAGGCGGTACAGTCCGTCCGCACCAGGAATTTGAAGCGGTGTTCCGCTCGGTGCAGATGTCGCGCCTCCAACCCAGGGGTTTGTGTCCTCTGCAGCCGTTGGATTGTCTGCATAGCGAAGAGCAACTGTTGCACCTGTCGGGAGAGTTATTGTCTTTACCAAGGTATAGATAGACGCTCCGTTTGCATCCTTTGTTTCACGAAGAGTTGTCTTGATTTGTCCTTCAAGGTTTTTCCCGTAAAGAACATAGCAACGATAAGCTATTATTGCCGCCTCTTGTCTTGTAACAGGATCGGTGGGACGAAAAGTTCCCGTATCATCACCTGCCATCAAGTGATTATCAAGCATAAACGCAACATGGTTTTCAGCCCACGATGCAATTTCGTCTGCATCCACTATTTCGTCAAAAACATTTTCAGACGGGAAATACGGTCCAAGAACACCTGCTGAGTCTAAAAGACTTGTAATGATTTTGCACATTTCCTGTCTTGTCAAAGTTCCCTGCGGGAAGAAATGTCCCTCTCCGTCACCGCTGACAAGTCCTGCATAGTACGCCATATTGGGAAAGGCGTCCGAGGTATCAGTAAACGGATTCTTGGAATGTGTAGACACGTTCTCTGATGTCAATGTTGCATACAAATTCACTGCAACATTAACAAAATCGCTTCTTGAAATTGCCAAATTAAATGGTTTTGTAGCAAATTCCTCTGATATTATACTGAGTGTTGTCGCACTCTCTACCGCATCCTTCGCCCAAAAATCAGGCTCATACGCAAAAACGGATACTTGTGCAACGATAAGCACTGCAACAACAAGGCACAAAAGCCTTTTTGCGAAATTTTTCATATATAATTCACCTCATTTTTGAGACTTTTCTTTCACTGTGTTGATTGATGAAATCAACATCCTGCGAATTTGTCCGCAATTATTTATTATTGATTTATATTGTTCATCATTAATATACCCTGTTCGATTAAGCAGCTCCAACCAATATTCTGACTCATAACACTCTTTTAAAGCTATTTGCATTTTTGATATAAAATCCGCTGTGCCATGTGCATATTTTGACTCGTGAATATTGGCGCCGATTGATGTGCCGGAACGCATAAGTTGGTTAGTCAAAACACTTTCTCGTTTGGTCTCTTTTATGTTTTTACACATATCTATTATTTCAACTGCAAAATCTTTTGCTTTATCAAGCATTATGCTTTCTGCCACATTCTCACACCCTATCATTTTCTTTTAGCTAAATTTTGAGCTAAAGCTCAAAGCTAAATTATTCCGCTTCGCTCCATAGCTAAATAACTCCTTCGGAGTAGCTAAATTAAATTCGCTTTCAGCGTGCGTTAGCACATTTAGCTGCCGTAGGCAATTTAGCTGAGTTTACTCAATTTAGCTCGCCGTCAGGCGAATTTAGCTGAATAGATTTAACAGGGTTAAATCTATTCTACCACATAATCAGATAAAATTCAACTCTGATACCCTTTTGTTCAGCTTTTGTTTACAAATTGTAAGAAAGAGGAGTTATTTACCACCGCGTGCCGCATATAAAAAGCTAATTCTTATTGTTGCGACGCTGCCGTCTGTGTTGCTGAACATAAAGTCTTGAATACAATAATCCTCGTCCTTTTCCTTGGGGGCAGTTGTTCCGAGGAAGTCTACCTCATCCTCGTCCAATTCAAAATATCTTACTGCCTTTGCAGCATCTGTCGATACCTCGCCCGCCTCTTCGTCAACAACTTCCTGTTTCTCTGTGTAGCTGTCGCCGTACGCTAATTTAAAATCCTCAGCAGAGGTTCCTATTCCTACACCTCTTGAGGTGAAATATCTCGTTTCCTTGCCGTCCTTGAACTTTCCGTTAGACACAATAAGCGATACCGCCCTATTATTCTTGTCATATTTGACAACAACGCCGTCATAGGTCTTATAGCCCGGCTCAACCATTTCGGGTGAGCCTGTGACTCTCTCTATTTCAGCTATATTCATACCAAGCGTTATCCGCTCTCCCGTCACAGTATCTATAAGCGAAATGTCATCTATTCCATAGTCATAAGCCGCCTTTTCGCCTCTCTCATCAAGCTCAACAGTGAAGTTGCGCTGTTCGGTATTTTCCGCAGAGCCGCTTTGGGTGTTGGGGACAATATTCTTGCCCGTTTCGCTCACATTTTTTGGTCCGCAGCCCGAAACTGCCAATGCTATTATCAAGCCCGTCATCAAATAACCTAAAAATTTGTTTCTCATAAGCCACATCTCCTTTATTTTAAATAAATCAGCAAAACTGCAATATCCGCAGGGGATACGCCCGAAATTCTCGACGCCTGACCCAGAGAATGAGGTCTTATCTTATCAAGCTTCTGTCTTGCCTCAAGCCGCAGTCCGTCAATCTTTGTATAATCAATATCCTCGGGGAGCTTTTTATTCTCAAGCTTTGAGAACTGCTCTGCCTGAGAGCGCTGACGATTGATATAGCCCTCATACTTTATGCTTATTTCTACCTGCTCGCAGACCTCTTTAGAAAGCTGAGGTCTGTCTTTGTCTGCCGCCTTGAGCATTTCATATGTTATCTCGGGTCGCTTTAAAAGCTCGCTTGCGTGAATTCCCGTTGTAATCGGGGTACTGCCCGCCTCGCTGAGAATTTTGAGCACCGCCTCAGATGGCGGAAAAACAAGCTTTTTCAGTCTTTCAATTTCCCCCTCAACTGCTTCCTTCTTAGCAAGGAGTTTTTCATATCTCTCGTCCGAAATCAAACCTATCTCGTGTCCGAGGGCGGTAAGCCTTAAATCTGCATTATCCTGACGCAGCAACAAGCGATACTCTGAGCGCGACGTCATCATTCTGTAAGGTTCGTTTGTTCCTTTTGTTACAAGGTCATCTATAAGCGTGCCTATATACGCCTGCGAGCGCTCGAGCACAAACGGCTCCCGTCCGAGTATTTTCAGCGCCGCATTTATGCCCGCAATAAGACCTTGCGCCGCCGCCTCCTCGTAGCCCGAGCTTCCGTTGAACTGACCCGCTCCGTAGAGTCCGCTGATTTTCTTAAATTCGAGTGTCGGATAGAGCTGTAGCGGGTTTGCGCAATCATACTCTATTGCATACGCGTTTCTCGTAACCTGCGCATTCTCAAAGCCTGGGAGAGAACGTATCATTTGGAGCTGAACATCCTCGGGCATACTGCTTGAAAAGCCCTGAAGATACATCTCCTCTGTGTCAAGCCCCATCGGCTCTACAAACAGCTGATGTCTTTCCTTATCCTTAAATCTTACTATTTTATCCTCTATCGACGGGCAGTAACGCGGACCTATCCCCTTTATATCTCCGCCATATAGCGGAGAGCGGTCAAGGTTATCAAGTATTATTTTATGCGTTTTTTCGTTAGTATATGTAATATGGCACGAAACCTGATTTTTAAGCTCGCCCTCCGTTTCAAAAGAAAACGGAGTTATCTCCTCATCGCCTGTCTGCTCCTCGAGCTGTGTGAAATCAATACTTCTGCGGTTTATTCGGGGCGGGGTCCCCGTCTTAAAACGGACAAGCTCAACCCCGATTTTCTCAAGGTTTGCCGAGAGCCCGTTTGACGGGAAAACCCCATCGGGTCCGCTCTCCTGACTGAATTCACCCATTATAATTCTGCCCTTTAAATATGTTCCCGTACAGACTATCGCGGCACTACACATATATTCCGCGCCCGCCGCGGTTATAACAGAGCGCACCGCTTTATTCTCATTCAAGGTGATGTCAACAATCTCTGCCTGACGTATATCAAGATTTTCGCACAATTCGAGTCTGTGCTTCATATCGGTTTGGTAGTTCCGTCTGTCTATCTGCGCGCGCAGAGAATGAACAGCAGGCCCCTTGCCTCTGTTTAAAATTCTTGATTGTATGAAGTTTGCATCTGCAGCCTTGCCCATCTCGCCGCCGAGAGCATCAATCTCGCGCACCAGATGCCCCTTTGCCGTCCCCCCGATACTCGGGTTGCACGGAAGGTTGGCAACACCGTCGAGAGTAATCGAGAATATGCAGGTTTTAAGCCCAAGCCTTGCCGACGCAAGAGCCGCCTCTATTCCTGCGTGCCCGCCGCCTATAACCACAACATCATATGTGTCTGCCGTAAACAAATCTTGTCAACTCCTTTTAGAACAAGCCCGTTATTTTACCCTCGCTGTCAACATCCATATTATTTGCCGCAGGAACTTTAGGGAGTCCCGGCATTGTCATAACATCTCCCGTGAGGGCAACAACAAAGCCCGCACCTGCAGAAACTCTTACCTCACGCACAGTAATATCAAAGTCCCTGGGACTTCCAAGAAGCGCGGGATTGTCCGAGAGTGAATACTGCGTTTTTGCCATACATATCGGCGTTTTGTCAAAACCGAGGTCTGTGAGGAGCTTTATATCCTTTGATGCCTTTGCGGTATAATTAACTCCCTTTGCTCCATATATTTCCTTCGCGATAATCTCTATCTTTTCTTTTATCGGCAAGTTTTCATCATATATTGGTGCAAAGGCAGATGCTTTGTCCTTTTCGGATTTTTCTATTATATCAACAACCTTTTGCGCCAAATCGATACCGCCGTCGCCGCCCTTTGCGAATACCTCACACATTGATACGCATACGCCCATTTCGTTGCAGTAATCCTCAACTATTTTAAGCTCTGCATCTGTATCCGTTCCAAAGCGGTTTATCGCAACAACAACAGGAAGTCCGTATTTATGCATATTTTCAATATGACGTCCGAGGTTTACAATACCCGCTTTAAGTGCGTCTGTGTTTTCCACCGAGAGCTCTGCCTTTAAAACTCCGCCATTATATTTAAGTGCACGAACGGTTGCAACAACTACAACACAAGAGGGTTTAAGCCCGCCAAAGCGACACTTTATATCAAAGAATTTCTCTGCACCGAGGTCAGAGCCAAAGCCCGCCTCTGTTATGCAATAATCCGCAAGCTTCATACCAAGCTTTGTCGCGCGCACCGAGTTACAGCCGTGTGCAATGTTTGCAAACGGACCGCCGTGCATAAGGCAGGGCGTGTTTTCAAGTGTCTGCACAAGGTTTGGCTTTATCGCATCGCGAAGCAAGAGCCCCATCGCACCTTGTACCTTAAGGTCGCCCGCGGTTACAGGTTCGCCATCTAAGTTATAGCCTATAACTATACGCGAGAGGCGCGCCTTTAAGTCCTCCATATCCTCAGAGAGACAAAGGATTGCCATTATTTCGCTCGCAACTGTTATCATAAACCCGTCTTCTCTCGGGAAGCCGTTTACCTTTCCGCCAAGGGCAACTATTACCTCACGCAAGGCGCGGTCATTCATATCAAGACAGCGCTTCCACGTAATTCTTCTCTGGTCTATTTTAAGTGCATTTCCGTGGTGAATATGGTTGTCAATTGCCGCCGACAAGAGGTTGTTTGCAGACGTAATTGCGTGCATATCACCCGTAAAGTGCAGGTTTATATCCTCCATCGGCACAACCTGAGCATATCCGCCGCCTGCGGCTCCGCCCTTGACGCCCATTACGGGTCCCATCGATGGCTCGCGCAGGGCAATTATTGCCGACTTTCCAATCTTCGGCATAGCCTGACCCAAGCCAACAGTCGTTGTTGTTTTACCCTCACCCGCGGGGGTTGGATTTATTGCTGTAACAAGAATAAGATGTCCGTCGGGGGCGTTCGCCTTTGAGGCAATCAGCTCATCCGACAGCTTTGCCTTGTATTTTCCATAGTATTCAAGTCCGTCCTCGCTTATCCCGAGGCTTTGTGCAATTTCCTTAATCGGTTTCATTTGCGCCGATTGTGCTATTTCAATATCGGTTTTCATTTGTATCCCCTCCAGAGTTTATATATATCTTATAATACCACAAAAAACCCCTTTTTGTAAACACTCTGGGAAAAATTATTTAAATAGTGTAACCAAAATTTCTATTCGGCGTATGATAAAGTGTAAGCTATCAAAGCTCAAGACTTCGGGCAAAGAGGCAAATGGTAGCTAAAAAAAACAGGAGGTGCTGATATATGTTTGGTAATGGTTGTGGAGATAACGGTTGCTTGTGGATTATCATTTTAATAATCCTCATTTCCTGCTGCTGCGGAAACAATAACAACGGCAGAAGCGGTATTGGCTGCGGCTGCGGCTGCGATTAATTTTTAGCAGCTACATAATCCGCCGGCGCGGAATTATGTGCTGCACCTGTTTCGGAAACCCGAAACATTAATCGAGAGGAGGTGTAGGGTATGTCATGCTTTGGTAACGGATGCTTCGGCGACAACAACTGCTTGTGGATAATCATCCTTATAATCCTTATCTT
Organism: Clostridia bacterium; assembly: GCA_045576075.1. Classification (GTDB taxonomy): domain Bacteria; phylum Bacillota; class Clostridia; order Monoglobales; family Monoglobaceae; genus UMGS1820. Next base: position 13,379 of record JAZNFQ010000017.1, on the reverse strand, counting down.
CTGCTGCTGCGGAGATAACAATGGCAACAGCTGCGGCTGCTAAAAGTTATATAAAAGGAGTTCCCGCCTGCGACTTTGGCAGGGGAACCCCAGCCTATATTTTCTCATAATAAAACGGTGCAAATTTGCACCGTTTTATTATGGAAACAACAAGGTTCCGGGGTACCCGACCGCAATCTTTGATTGCGTTATCGGGTCGGGTTCTTATTTATTGTGAAAAAATTTTTTAATATTATTGTAAACCAATTTTAACACATCTCACAGTCGTTTTTTGCCGTAAAATCGTTGCCTGTGGATAACTTTCAAAAAAGGTGGATTTTAAGGTTTTCCACCATTAAAACCTGTGGAAAATGTGTATAAGTCTGTTAATAACTATAAAAACGCCACTTTCAAAAGTGGAAAAAATGTTAGACTCTTTTCCGTTTTGTTACAATTATGTTACACAGAGGTTTACATAATATGTGTAAAATTTTTCTTGACATTTTGAGTCTTTAAGTTCTAATTGTCAAGCTTTGTCTGAAAAGAAGAAAATATGATTTTTCTTCGGGAATAATATAATTTTGCTGTGAATAAATTTTTATAGCTAAATTTTGCACATTCGTGCAAAGCGAAATTGTTGCTTCGCAATAGCTAAATTGTTTCTTTGAAACAGCTAAATTAAATTCGCCTATAGCGTGCGAAGCACATTTAGCCGCCGCAGGCAATTTAGCTGAACTTGTTCAATTTAGCTCGCCGCAAGGCGAATTTAGCTAAAAAACTCTCATTTGCTATGCAAATGAGAGTTTTTCATGTAAGTACGATATAATTTTACTGTCGCATTGATTTTTCCCTTATTTCAAGCGGGTTTCCAGACTTTTGTCCTAATCAATTCCAAAGACAGAATAAATCCTTTTTACAGGATTTATTCTAACACATTTCTTAATTTTTTACAAGTCCTTTTTAATATTTTTCTTGGACTTTTAATTCGGGTATTTCTACCTCGTAGGCTATGTCACCTATGAACCAAATTGTCAACTTGTCTTTTGCAATCACCTCCATTTTTTCTATGATGTTACGGACAAGGGTATTATCGATTTCGGTCAGTTCTTCAGCCATTTCATCTACCGCTTTGAAGATTTGTTTTAGCTTTGATGATTCTGCCGATTTCATTTTCCTTGTCATTTCATGTTCTTCGTTTTCCTTCCGCAACTTTTCCGATTCTGTCTTTACCTCATAGCAGATTTTCTCAAGCTCCTTGGGTGTCATTTCGCCTGTTGCATTTTTGAATATAGCATCTCGCATAAGGTCGGAAAGTTCTTCGAACCTTGCCATGTTTTCTGTTATCATAGGTTGTTCAGTATCACCCATTAGGGATGCTATTGAGCACTTCAAAATGTCCTTTACCCTCGACCTGCTTTTGTAGATGATGTTAATGGCTTCTACGGTCTTTTTGGTCAGGTAGGTGTCATTTATGGTGACAGAGCGTCTGCAGTAGTTTTTCCGTCTTGTATACGGTTTACACATCGCCACACATACTTCTTGTCACCATTTTTCTCTACCCACATAGTTCGCCTGTATTTCGCTCCGCAGTCTCCGCATATAAGCAGGTTGTTGAATGGGAATTTACCACTATATTTCCCATAGTGTTTCTTTTTGTCATTCTTTTTGATACACCCCCTGCGAGCTATTTCACTTTGCACCATATTAAACATTTCAGGCTCGATAATTGCAGGATGGTGATTTGTAATAAGATATTGCGAAACCTGACCTGTGTTTTTCTTTTTCTTCTTTGAGATTGGATCCACTGTGAAGGTTTTTCGGGTAAGGAAGTCTCCTTTGTATTTCTCGCTTGAAAGAATTCTTTCAACTGTTCCGGGACACCATTCTGCTTTTCCTGTTGGACTCGGAATTTTTCTTTCTCGCAAATCCTTTATTATTCCGTCCACACTCATTCCATTTAAGTAGTCTTCATACATAAGTTTCACTACTACCGCTTGTTCCTCGTTAATTGTTACAACGCCATCTTTGTCCTGATTGAACCCGAACACCTTGCCCATGTTGTAGCAGCATTCACCATTTCTGTATTTGAATTCTCTGCCCATCTTTATGTTCTCACTCATCGATTCGCTTTCAGCCTGTGCAAGCGAACTGAATATTGCAAGCAAGCTTCCCGAGGTGTAATGCAGGGTATCTGTATTCCTCCTGCTGCAAGTAAGTGAAGATACATTTTACAGGTTTTTTCAACCACCTGACAACAAACTCTTGCTTCTTTTAATGAACTTCCAAAGCACATCGGTCCGTGGTTTCTTATCAGCAAGCACATTTTCAATTGATTTATAACTGTGTTCAAGGTCAACCCATATATAGTCATATCCTGCCATACCTATAATTTTGGCTACCGTAACATCTGTAAGATATGTATGGGTTCCTATCATTTTTTCTTTATTATTTATTTTTTCTCTCAGCATTTTGTTGCCTCTTTAGTTTTTATTTTTAATGTAATCAGGATTTAAAATAGTTTTCACTTCTTTCCCTTCAAAGAAATCAACTACATTTTTAACTGCCATCATTCCTGCTCTTTCGTGTCCTTCTATTGTGCATGCTCCTGTGTGGGGAAGAAGCACTGTATTTTTGGCATTAAGAAGCGGATTATCCGGATCTGGCGGTTCAGGAAAGAAAACATCCATTCCAGCTCCGGCAATAACATCATTATTAAGTGCATCTGCCAAATCTTCAGGCACAACAAGTCTTCCTCTTCCCGTATTTATAATAATTGCATTTTTCTTGCACTTTGATAAAAACTCTTTATTTATCATTCCGTTAGTTTCAGGAGTTGACGGAACGTGAAGACTTATAATATCTGCTTCGGATCTGATTTGCTCAATCGTAGCATATTCAACACCAAGTTCTTTTGCTACATCCTCGTTCCAATATAGGTCATAAGCAATCACACGGCAACTAAAGCCTGAAAGAATTTTCGCAAGCTTTCTTGAAATATCTCCAAAACCGATAATACCTACGGTTTTTCCTTCGATTTCAAAGCCTACTTTGCTTTCAAAAAATCTGCTCCAGTCATTATTTCTGACTTCCTTATCTGAGCTTGGAATACTGCGAAGAACGGATAGCATAAGAGCAAGGGCACATTCAGCAACACCAGTAGAAAGTGTGCCTGCCGCATTACATACTGCAACTCCACATTCGGTAGCTTTCTTTTTGTCAATCTCATCAGTTCCAACACCATAACGGGAAACTATTTCAAGGTCATCTTTTAACTCTTTGAAAACTTCTCCCGGAAATTTTTCTCCGCAGGAAATTACAGCATTGTATCCCTTTAATTTATCTGTCCAGTCAACAGCATTTCTTGTGTCCATATCAAGAATATCCACTTCAAGTCCATTATCTATAAGAAAACCCCTCATTCGCTCTCTCATACTGAGTAGCTGTTGTTTTCCTAAAATTGCAACTCTTTTCATAATTTACTCCTCACATATCTTTACAGTCAGTTTTATTGCATTGGGGTAATTTTCTCTTACAAATCCCTTTGCACAGTCATCAAAAGCTAATTCTTCGGTAATAATAGGAAGCAAATCAAATGAATGTCCATTTAAAATTTCCAGTGCACCATTCATGTCCCCTGTTGTTCCCATTACACCGAACATATTAAGTGCTTTGGACACTATATTATCAATATTCACATCTGTTTCTTTGGAATCATAAAAGCCTATCAATGCAACTGTCCCACGAAATGCAGCCATTTCTATCGCTTGCTTGAATGTTCCTTCAGCCCCCGAACACTCAAGAACGTAATCAGCACCTTTTCCATCGGTTATTTTTTTAATTTCTGCTTCTGGATCACTTGTTTTGCTGTTAATAATTTCTGCGCCTAATTTTGCGGCTGCTTTCAGCTTTTCAGAATTTCTGCCAATCATTATTACTTTTTCTGCACCAAGCGCTTTCAAAAGAACAACTGCTGACATCCCTATACACCCTGTTCCAATTATGACAATTACAGAATCTTTCGTTATATTCATTCTTTTAATACCGCCATAAGCAACAGATAGTGGTTCTGTAAGGGATGCTTCTTTAAGAGAAAGATTATCCGGAATTTTATGAAGATGTCTTTTCGGGATAATAAAATATTCTGCAAATGCTCCATCATAAGCCGGGTTTATAGTTCCCACATTGAATGCGTGTTTGCAGCCTACAAAATTGCCTGCTTTACACTCAGCACACTTTCCGCAGGTTATAGCATTATCTCCAACAACTCTGTCACCTTTTTTAAATTCAGTAACATTACTACCAACCTCTTCAACTATTCCCGACCACTCGTGTCCAAGTCTTGCAGGATACGTCATCTGTCCGTTTTCTACAAAACTACACTCACTTGAAAACAAATCCTGATCAGTTCCGCAAATTCCGCAATAACAGACTTTAACTAAAACCATATCCTCCGAAGCTTTCGGAACGGGCATATCCGCAAAAGAATATTTCCCATATCCCTCACTTAGAAAAACTTTCATTTTTTCCATAAACTATATCTCCTTGCAACTTACTTTCATCGTAAAGCAAACAACTTCTCCCGGTCTGATAACCGACTCTGCTCCCGCTTTTTTCGCTCTTATCGGGTCATCAAAAAGAGCCGTGCAGGGTTCAAGCGCCACATTGTACATTCCCTTAAAATCTCCCGGATTCAGCCAAACTCCAAGATACTTAACGCAGCTCTCATCAAATTCAACTGATACTTTTAAAGCACTTTCGGGATATAATATACCGCACTTAAGAGGGGTTTTATCCTTTGTGTAATAATACTTAAAAGACACACCTTCTCCAAATTTTGAAAGCCTGCTGACAGGAGCGTCTACCGGAGGTCTGCCAAACATAATCTCTATATCTTCATCAGAAAAATCACTCAAAACCTGAGCTTTTTCTTCGCCCATAAACATCATATGCCCTGCCCACAAATACGGAAAATCAAATTCATTCATATTTTTTATTTCGTATTTTATACACAGTTTATCATCTTCTATAAAAACAGTTTTGTTATATGTAATATTTAAGTTTTCTATATTACAACTAAATATAACCTCAGTATCCTTTATTTCATAGTTATGTTCTATCCTGCACACCTGGCCGTGGTCAAGGTAATCCATTTTATTTATCACACACGGATCTATTGTGGGGAACATATCATCAAAGGCACTACATTCTGAATCAATATAACTTGAATCTATAAAAAGTCTTTTATACTTTTCGTTGTTTGCTTCGGCAAAAAGCTCTTTTCCCCTTTTTGTCTTAAACGAAACAAGTTTCGCCCCGTCTTCTGGTAGGAATAAAGCCTCAAATTTTTCGTTATAAATTTTAATTGCAGGTCTGTCTTTATACATAGATTTTGAAATCATTATTTCAGACTCCTTGTTATAAGCTAATGGTTTCTCCCATTCTCATAAGAATATATTTATCGTTTTTATACACATTTTTCATTTCTTCAGCAAAAGTAAAAGGATTTCCGCCATGTTCTGCAAAATTCCAATAATGACATGGAATTGCAAGCTTTGGCTTTATAATATTAACAGCCTTTGCACCTTCTGCCGCATCCAGATTTCCAAAAGCACCGTTAATAGGCATAATCACAACATCAACTTCAGAAAGATCAGAATTTGAAAAATAATCCTCCCTGAATGATGTATCTCCTGTAATGTATATCTTTTTGCCGCCAATATCAATCAAAAGACCTATTGCATCAGGCGTTTCTGCGCCGTGGTCGCAAGGCATAGCTTTAATCGTTACGTTCTCATTTTCAAAAATATCATTTTCTTTTACGTATGTTATCCTTTTTTCATCAAGTCCAAGCCTCCTTGCCTCTTTTTTAACATCATAAGCACATAAAAGATTAGTTTTTTTGTTTGACATTATAAGAGGAACTGTATCAGGATCAAAATGATCATAATGTGCATGAGTTGATACAAGTAAGTCGAGATTTAATTCAAGTGGATTATACAAATAAGGCATTAATCTCTTAAAGCCAAAATATCTTTCACAACAATCAGATAAATATAAATCTATTCCAACCCTATATCCTGACCCATTTTCAACTATAAAACCCGCCTGACCTGTATATGTAAAAAAAAGCTTATCTGAGTCCATTTTTCAACCATCCTTACACTGTTTTTCTACACTTCGCGTAATCGGTTACGCATTCGTGTCTATATTATAACACTAAATATAGTTTTTTGTCAATTATTTTTTGGGAAATTTTTTTAAAAAATATTGAAATTTTTTAAAAATATTGTTATAATCTACTAAGAACGGAGGGTAAGTATGAACAAAAAAATTACTATTTATGACATAGCTGAAAAAACCGGTTTTTCTGTTGGAACTGTAAATCGCGCATTAAGTAATAAGCCCAGAATAAGCGCTTCAACCAAACAGTTAATTGTTGATACCGCTCAAAAGCTTGGTTATAAGGCTAACACTGCAGCTCAAGGGCTCCGTCGCACTCCCATAACAATTGGAGCAATCCTGTATTGTCCGGTTGATGAATATATAAAACCAATTATCGAAGGAATCAATTCTTCTGCTGCGGATTTAGAAAAATATAATGTTACTGTTGATGTAAGAAAGATTGATTATACAAATAGCAATGATTGTATAATTAAAACAACTGAACTAATAAAAAACTTTTCTGAAAATAATTATAACGGAATAGTTTTATTTTTGTCCTCTACCGTTGATGAACTACAAGAAATCCCCTTATTAATCAACGAACTAACCGAGAATAATATTTATTTTGCAACTGTTGCAAACGATATTCCAAACAGTAACCGGGTAATTCATGAAGGTATTGACGCTTTTATGGCAGGTAAAATGGCAGCTGAAATGCTCGAACTATCCTGCAAAGGTAAAGATGTAGCACTTTTAGTAGGTAGCGCCACTACAAGTATACATACAGAATATATAGAAGGATTCAAAGAATATTCAAAAAATAACGTATTCAACAGTATTAAAATTTACGAACATTTTGATGATAAAGATAAAGTAATTGATGTAACTAGTTGTATGTTAAACGATAATCCAAATTTAAAGGGCATCTATATGACATCCGCCAGTTCAGGACTAGCGTGTGATTACATACGAAAGTTAAATATTAAAAACCTCTCTATTATAACAACCGACCTATTAAAAGAAACTCCTGTTCTTTTAAATGAAAGAGTAGCTTCTGCTACAATATTTCAGAATCCCTACAGACAAGGACGAAATGTTATTAAACTACTTTATAACTATATAACCCAAAAAACAGATGAAGGAATTCATCTTATAGGTCCGCATATACTTTTATCATCTAACTTAGATGCACTTCTTAATAATGAAAATTTATAATTTTCTATTTTCTTAAAATCATAGTTTAAATTTTAAATATTGAAACAAAAAAGGCGGCTTATTTCGGAGTTTTCCGAACTTAAGTCGCCTTTTTAAGTATGATTATGAAACGTTATCTTTAATTTCTTAATTTTATCCTCATTTTTTACAACTGTTTTTTGAAAAAATTATCTTATATTTTTATACATTGGTCCGTAAGTCTTGCAAGCTCTGTAATCCTGACCTTCTTTATCCATTCCGAATGCATTCCATGCTGCAGGACGGAAGATTTTTTCTTCAGGAACATTATGCATACAAACAGGTATTCTAAGAATAGAGCAAAGTGTGATAAGGTCTGCACCTATGTGTCCATAGCTTATTGCCCCGTGATTTGCTCCCCAGTTATTCATTACATCATAAGCACTCTTAAATGCACCCTCACCTGTTACTCTTGGTGCAAACCATGTGCAGGGCCATGTGTAGTCTGTTCTCTTCCACAATATATCAGAAACCTCATCAGGAAGATTAACTGTCCAGCCCTCTGCTATCTGTAAAACAGGGCCAAGACCTTTAACAAGGTTTAGTCTTATCATTGTAGCAGGCATTTCGCTTCTTGTTAAAAATCTTGAAGAGAAGCCGCCGCCTCTGAAGTAGCCAAGGTCTGCCATATTCCAGGTTGCAGATTTCATAACGGTATCAATATCAGCATCTGTCATATCGTACCATTCTTTCATAACAGGATTTCCGTCTTTATCCTTTACTTCACCGCAAGCATCAAGACAGCATGCACCTGAATTTATAAGGTGAATAAAGCCGTCTGCTTCTTTTGCTTTTCCTGTTATTTCATAATTTGCTGCTTTTTTTACTGCATCGCCGCTCCAGTATGTTCTTACATCTGCAAACATCTGAGCTCTGTTTGTAAGAAGCTTTCCAAATAACATTCCAAGTCCGTTTAACACGTCATTTTCTGTTGCAAGAATATATGGCTCTCTTGCACCGTTCCAGTCAAATGATGTATTAAGCATTGATTCAGGAAAATCGCAGTTTGGATAAAAGTCTGTCCACTGTCTTTGTCCCTGAAATCCTGCTGCTATTGCATTATGTCCAACTCTTTCTTCTTCTGAGCCTTCAGGAAGATTTTCATTGCCGTTCATAAGGTCTTTTATAATGCACATCATTTTAACAACAAATTCAAACTGTTCTTCCTTTTCCTTATCAGAAATCTGCATATCTTCAGGATTTTTATCAAAGCCCATTATACATTTTTCTTTTGCCCAGCTCAGTGCCTTTTCAAATTCAGCCTTATCGTAAATGCCCTCTGTCATTCGTCTTATAATTTCAACCTCGTCAACAGATTCAACTCTCATTCCAAGGTATTCTTCAATAAATGCAGGGTCTATGATAGAGCCGCCGATACCCATACATACAGAGCCTATCTGAAGATAGGATTTTCCTCTCATAGTAGCTGCTGCAACTGCCGCACGGCCAAATCTTAAGATTTTTTCTGCTACATCTGCAGGAATTGATGTATCATCTGCATCCTGAACATCATGTCCATATATACCGAATGCAGGAAGTCCTTTTTGTGCATGGCTTGCAAGCACCGCTGCAAGATAAACTGCACCCGGACGTTCTGTTCCGTTAAAGCCCCATACACCTTTTATTGTCATAGGGTCCATATCCATAGTTTCACTTCCATAGCACCAGCACGGAGTAACTGTTAAGGTGATATCCACACCTTCTTTTTTAAACTTTTCTGCACAAGCTGCAGCTTCTGCCACTCTTCCAATTGTTGTGTCTGCTATAACTGTCTTTACAGGCTCGCCGTTTGAGTATTTAAGATTTTCTGTAATTAACTTCGCTGCCGCCTTTGCCATATTCATTGTCTGGTCTTCAAGTGATTCACGAACCTTTAAAGGTCCTCTTCTTCCGTCAATGGTCGGTCTTATACCTATTACAGGATAAGCACCGATTAGTCTGCTTTTTGCCATTTTAAAACACTCCTTTTTTAATTTTATATAACACCTTTTTGAAGTATCATGTTTGCATAAAGTGCAGTTTCGCTGGTTGCGACTACTGCATAGGCTTTTTTTGCCTCTTCATAAAACTTAAATCTCTCTACTTCCTGAAAAGCTTCTTCTCCGCGTTCATCTGCTTTTGATACTATTTTCTTATACTCATCCCATATCGGTGTTTCCACCTTATCTCCGGGCATTACCTGCATCAAAGATACAGGCTTTTCAACATATGTATCAAGAGGAAACAGCTTTAAAATTGCCTCAAGTAAGTCTGTTATATTATGTCCGTCTGCACGAATTACCTTTAAATTTTTCCCGATAGATTCGACAGGGAAATTTCCGTCTGCTAAGACTATTGTGTCACTATGCCCCATTTCGCATAAAACCTTTAAAAGTTCAGGCGAAATAATTTTTGGTATTCCTTTTAACATATTCACAGCTCCTTTTTCTTTACCAATATAATTATAATACTTGCATTTATATCCTTTCTTGTGTTATAATAGACAAAAATAAGATTATTTTCACATATTAAGGAATTTTATTATGATATACAACGAGCTTATTGAAAGAGGAACCGAACACTTTCCCATTGAGTTATACAAAGTTGATAAAAATCATCCCCGATACGAAATGTCTTCTCACTGGCACAATGAAATTGAGCTTATAAGAATGCATTCAGGAAAGCTTGACGTTAAGCTTAACGAAAGGGAGTACATTTTAAATAAAGGTGACATTATATTTATAAACCCCGAAACTATCCACGGTGCATCACCGATAGGAGAATGTTTTTACGAGTGTATTGTTATGCGTCTTGATATGCTTTTAACTGCCGATGAAAGCTGCCGTTTTTTTATTGAGGGTATTTTAAATCATGATATTTTGATTTCGGAATACCACACTGAGACTTCATCGCCTTTTTCAATTGCTGTTAATTACCTTTTTGACTCTATGGCATCCTCTCATTCGGGCTATAAATTTTCGGTTTTAAGCGCACTTTATAATATGCTTGGTGCAGCAATTGATAAAAACCTCTATACATCTTCTTCGGTTTCTGCACATAATGCAGTAAACAACGACCTTACAAGACTTAAAAATGCCCTTTCTTTCATAAGAGGAAACTATGACAAACAAATTACTCTTTCGGATATTGCAACTCATTCGGCTATGTCAGAAAAATACTTCTGTTCATTTTTTAAAAAAATGACTGCAAAAACGCCTATGGAATATTTAATACTTTATCGTATTGAGCGTGCAGCAAGAATGCTTTTAAAGTCAAACTCAAGCATAACAGAAATTGCTCTTTCCTGTGGCTTTAATGATATAAGCTATTTTATAAAAACCTTTAAAAAAATAAAGGGGACTACACCCCTTAAATTCAGAAATCAAAATATTGATTGACTTATTTTTAATTTTTTAGAAAAAATCACTTACCGCTTTCTTAAAGGGAATGGTTTTGGACAGATTTTTATTTTTGCTTTATTTCTATTTTGTTCAGGCGTTACAGAGAGATACAACGTATATGCAATTCAATTCAGTAGCATAAATTTCTCAGTGGTTAATCATAACCACCAGTAAACTGGTGGTTTGCACTGCCCCTGAAAGGGGCTTCTACAGGCTTAACCCCTAAAAGGGGCATAGAAGCTTGACACCGCATTACTATTTCAGACAGCCGCTCATGTGCGGCTGTCTTTTTTTGCCTACATATTCTTATTACCCATAAACGGGTCCAGATATTCTTTCATACTCATTTGTTCCGCTGTGTAGTCATCTTACAATTGATTTTTTATGTATTCTGATATTATTTTCTTATTTTTTCCTACTGTATCTACATAATATCCTCTACACCAAAAATTCCTTGAACCATATTTATATTTTAAATTTGCATGTCTATCAAATACCATCAACGAACTTTTTCCATTGAGAAATCCCATAAACTGTGCTATACTTATATACGGTGGTATACTCACTAACATATGAATGTGTTCAGGACATGCTTCTGCTTCAAGTATTATTACATCTTTTTGCTCACATAGTTTTCTTAATATTTCTCCAATATCTTTTTTCAGCGTTCCATGCAGTTCTGATTTTTTTATCTTCAAACATTTGTATCTTATCGTTATTATCCATAACTAAACCTCCAATAACTTTTTATAAATATTTTAACATATTTTTACAAATTACAATAATTTAGAGAATACAAACTTAATCAAAGAACCATTCATCATCGTCATCTTTATCATCTTTTATGAATGGGTATTCGATTGCTCCGTTGATTCTTTTTACCTCATCAACACAACTTCGATGGAGTGTATCTGCATCACGTAAATCTATATTATATTGTTTGATTATGAGCCAAAATATTTTTGCAACCTCAACCGATATTTTAAACATTAATTTTGCAGTCCGTCTCTCAAATTTTTTCATCATACCTATAAGATTGTCTCGTATCATATTGTTGACGTATTCTTCATTATTTTTATTATGTACGTATCCGTTATAGAACCGAACTGCCTCTGCAATATATTCACTACGGGTTTCGTAATCTGATATAATTATATTTGCATCACATTCTTTTAAATCTTTTTCTTCAATCCAAAAGCTTATATGTTTTTTTGGCATAATTTTATTCCTCCTCGTTTAATTCTGCAAGCTTTTTACCTCTCATTGATGACGGAAATGTAATCGCTCCGTTGAGATGTTTTGCTTCTTTAACACATTTTTCATGCAGTTCATCAAAGTCATCCATATCAAGTTCAAGTCCGTCAAATAATATTCTGCATATCTTTGCAGATTCAACTATTAATTTAAACATCTGTCTGCCGATTCTGTTTTCAAGACTATCCAACATTTCTTCCATCCGATTAAGAATTTTTTTGTTAATATAATCTGTTGAATCTTCTCTGGACAGATAAGCATTATAGAATTCCAGCGCATTTTTAACATATTTGCTACGAGTTTTTATTCCATGTCTTATTTGATATATGTTACATTCTTTGTACAGGCTGTTTGGAATCCATAAGCTAATGTGTTTGCTATCTTTTTGTTTATTCATTGAAAAATCCTCCTTTTTGGTGGTGCACACTATGGTTCACCTGAAATTATTGCTTAAACACTGCGTTTTTTGGTATATAGCACCCGAATTGTCACCAAATCGCGAATCTTCGCACCACCCCGAACGGCACTGCCGGTCGGTGTTTACCGCACTGGGGCATCGAAAATGCACCAGTGCTTTTTCCTGCTTCAATTTATTCCGTTCATTTTTCATTCGGAAAGGGGCGCCCCAAAACCTGTTTTTTCATGCTGCGTTCATCTGTAATTTTGCTTATATAATCAACCTTACTTCAGGCTCATCGTTTTACCGGTTTCTTTAGGACACATATTTTTTTCAGAGGTTAAACTACCTTGCCGAGATAAGTTTTACCTTCAAATCTACCGGGACATCGTTGCCATCAGCTATTAGAATCGATTCTGTGCTTTACAAGCATTGCAAAACCCCTTGTACAAGAGGTTTTTATGCCTTGGGTAGTGTAAACCCCTTACCGCAGACTTTCGCTTTCAAACACGCTGTAAAACCCCTTAAATTTTCTATGCAATTGGCATCTGTTTTTCTGCAGAGGTCAAACTATATTACCTACGATATTTAACCTCAAATTTTTCTTGAAATCTTAGGAACATTCGCATGCAAAATCGCATTCTGAGGTTTTATCGTGCCGTCACGTTTGAAGCATTTGCGTTTTATTTTTTCAGGGAGGGTAAATACCTTACCTAGAAAAACAAATTGCGACAGTCTCTGTCACAGTTGTAGTCAGTTCTTCAAAATCGATTTTAAGGTGTTACCACCCGTTTATGTTATTGGGATAGAATATGTAAACTATGACGGGTGGTGTAACTACATTACCGCATAATTAAATTTACAAAACCCCTGCTTGTGTTTCGCAAATAAAATATATTATGCGGCTTGCATGAAGTGTAACTTATGCCGCAGGCACAGGAGTGATTCCGTTTTCCTTAAGCAGCTTTGCAACC
>JAZNFQ010000016.1:0-2066 GCA_045576075.1 Clostridia bacterium | reverse complement strand
TCTTGGACAGAGCAACGCAAGCGGCAGCTCCATCGTTAGCTATCTTGAACAGAATTCTGCGCCGGAGGATTTTGCACGATACAGCACAGGTTATCCCTCGGTGCTGATCAATTACTGCATTGACGACCACAACGCCTGCTCCGAGGGCGAATATGTAAAAGTAGACCTGACTTGTGGTGCGGCAAACGGCTTTTTCGGCCCGGAGGTGGGTATGGCAGATGCTCTTTCTGCGGCTTATCCCGACGAGACGATATTGATCTTAAAATATACTATGTCAGGGTATTCTCTGCACCATCATTGGTTAAGCGCCGGGCAGAGAGGTTCTATTTACAACGCATTTTTGACCTTTGCAAAGGAAAATATGGATCACCTTGCGGATCTTGGTTACGATGCGCGTATTGGCGCGATCTGCTGGATGCAGGGTGAGTCGGACACAACAGAGTTCAAGGCGGAGCGGTACTATAATAATCAGTGCGCTTTTGCTTCCTATTTGCGGGAAGACCTTGAACCTTACGCCGAAGACGGGGGAATTTATTTTATTGATGCGGGAATCTCCAATGGCCCTTATTGCGAACCTGGTTATCCCACGGTCAATGAGGCGAAACGCCGCTTTGGGGAACTTTCGCCGCTGAATCTGTATTTTTCCACCATCGATGCCGGGCTGACCACCGTCAACGAGCCGACGGGCGACCCGGATTGGGGACATTACGATGCTCTGTGCGAACTGCAGCTTGGTCGCATTTTTGCCAAATATGTGATCGAAAGCTACAAAGGCAGAGAATAGTTTTTATTGATGAGGACGCAAAAAGGCACCACCTATGGGTGGTGCCTTTTCGATGTCTGTTGGTTATCATCAAGGTTTTCTTTCGTCCAATTCTTTCAGATGCTGCTTGAGGACAAGATTAATATACTGGGACAGGGAGCGATCATCTCTTTCTGCTTCGTCCTTGATTTTGTCAAGGATATCGCTATCAACCGTTATGCTGATTTTCTCCTTCAGGGGCTTCACAAGCATCACCTCTGTGAATATTATAAGACAAAACAATCTAAAATCTTGACAAGTAGCACAAAGTAGGATAAAATACTACTAACCGCGTAGCGGAAAGTTATAAAGGAGAGATAAAAATGGATCAGCAAAAAATTGATATGTTTATTATGACAAACCAGAAGTATTTCCCGTCTGAGAAAATTGTGTTTCTTAAGGAAAAACTGAGAACAATTGATGAGACAAAGTTTTCTCTTGTCTCTACCATTGATTTTAAGGATCCCACAACGATTCTTCTTGTGTCTATTTTCCTGGGAGCATTGGGGATTGACCGATTTATGATCGGCGATACGGGAATGGGCGTATTGAAGCTTTTGACCGGTGGCGGTTGTGGCATCTTGGCGATTATCGATTGGTTTACCATCAGCAATAAGGCAAAGGAAGTAAACTTCAATAAGGTAATGACCCTGATATAAGTGCGTGTGCATAAACTGCTATCAAGAACGGCATACCTGCTGGTTGCTGTAGTAGCTATAATAAGTGTACTTACTTTTACCGGGATAGGTTGTCCGATATGGTATTTATTTATGATACCTTGCCCTACCTGCGGCGTAACACGGGCATTACGGGCGCTGTTTTATCTGGATATTAAGGGATATTTGGCATACAATGCGATGGCGTTGCCATTGGGTGTTGCAGTGTGGCTTTTGTTATGCGCAGATTTATTCGGTAAGAAGCGGGGTATTTGTTGGTTTGCCTATGGTATATTAATCGTAAATACAATTTACTACATTGTACGTATTTGGATATACGGTGGGACAATTTGAAAAACAGACCGTTTAGGCGGTCTGTTTTTCTTGACAATTATGCTCTAATGTGTTAGAGTATAATTACTCTAATGGATTAGAGAGGAG
Organism: Clostridia bacterium; assembly: GCA_045576075.1. Classification (GTDB taxonomy): domain Bacteria; phylum Bacillota; class Clostridia; order Monoglobales; family Monoglobaceae; genus UMGS1820. The sequence continues at coordinate 167 of JAZNFQ010000016.1, read as the reverse complement.
GGGACCTTATGGAAACACCCAAGGTGTTTGAAAGTGAGTATCGGTTTTGCCTGATTTTGTGGGAAAATGCGCCTATTAAGAGCAAAGACCTTGTAAAGCTGTGCCAGGAGAAGCTGGGGTGGAAACCTACCACTACCTATACCGTTATCAAGCGGCTGTCGGAGCGT
>JAZNFQ010000015.1:0-5481 GCA_045576075.1 Clostridia bacterium | reverse complement strand
TATCATTTGCAACCCACATCATTGCAAGCTTGTCGGGATTCTTTTCGGCAATAGCGTCAACACAGTCAAATGCAAAATTGAATGTATCATCATTTTTAAATGTGATGCCGTTGAATACGCCGTTTTCATCATATGATGATTCGATAAATTTATCAGCAACAGTTTCCGATTTAGGAGCCTTTGCGGCAGCTTTGGCAGCGATATACGGTGCCTCGGGATATTCTTCGCTGACCGTGCCGTCCTGCGGGTTTAAAACAACTGCATGGAATTCACATCCTCCCTCTGATACTGCTACCATACCATGAGGGATGATGCTGTTATAGAAAATAGAGTCGCCTTCGTTGAGAATATCTATATGATTTCCCACTTGAACTTTGAGTGAACCCTTAACGATAACATCAAATTCCTGACCGTTGTGCGAGTTCAGCTTGATGGGGGCGTTCTGCTCTTCTTCAAGATAGGGGAATTTAACCAAAAATGGCTCTGCGAGCTTTCCCTTGAACTTAGGCGCCAGGTTGTCATACTCAACACCATGTTTCTTTACAATTTTAAGTCCTTCGCCCTTTCTTGTGATGGCAAAGGAGGTAAGAGTTGTGCTTGTTCCTTCAAGCAAATCAACAACTTCAACACCGCAGGCTTTTGCGCATTTGTAGATAAAGGTAAAACTGAAATCTGTTTCACCCATCTCTAAAAGTTTATAATCATCTGCAGATACACCTGTGAGCTTAGAGAGCTCTTCTTGTGTATAGCCTTTTGCTTCGCGCAGGTCTTTAATTCTGCCTGCGACTTCCTTCAAACTGTAATCCATTATTTTTGTCCCCTTTCAATTCTGACAAATTTAATATCTGGTTACTAATTTGAATAAAACAAAAACCCGTCTCAAAAGAACCCTTTGAGACGAGTTATAATAACCCGCGGTACCACTCAAATTACGGAAATGGATTTCCGTCACTTACCGAGCTCTATCAAGCCCTTTGCCTTTACGCAGCATTACGGAAGGAGTCTACTAAGCTTTGCTTTTCGGTCCTCCGACTCGGAGGTGATAGGTCATTGGAAAGCTTCACCATTGCCTCGCACCCACCGGCAACTCTCTCAAGGTGTCACAATCCGACCGTCCTCGTCACAGTCGTTCTTTGTGATATTCAAATTTTAGATGTATTATACTCCGCAAATTTCAATTTGTCAATACTTTTTTTAAAAAAGCTGAAAAATATTTTTGATTCTCTGATCAAAAAATTTGGCAATTATAGATTAAAAGCCTAAATCCTCGTCAACAAGAATAATTTTTATTCTTCCTGCTATGTTACTCTTGCGGGTTTTTATTATATAAGAGCAAATGCACTCCCCACCAAGACAGTCGGAACACTTGCCCTCCTGACAACCCGTTTTGGTAAAACCAAAGCGTCTTACATTAAGAGGAGCGGCGACGTTGCGCGCGCGGTGCTCAGCTTCCTCCAAAGTCTCGCAGACCTTGTTTTTGCCGACAATGATGATGACATTCTTCGGACCATAGCACATAGCGGCAACACGATTGCCGTTACCATCAATATTTACAAGCACGCCATCTGCAGTCATTGCATTCGCGCTCATAAAAAACGTATCACAAAGAAGTGCGCCTCGCATAAGCTCTGTGCGCTCTTCTGCAGTTTTTGCGGCATCTCTGTCGATAAGGTTAAATCCGCCTGCCCTCAATTTGTCAATAAGACCAATTTGCGAGAGCGTTTTTGACCCACCCCAGGAGGCGGTACCATTCTTGTCCGTCAGGTCAAGTGCAAGAGCTGCTGCCTCGGCGGAGGTTTCACAGAAATATGCGTCAAACCCTCTTCTTTTGAGGTTTGCAAGAATTTTATCTGCCGACGGTTTGATACTGTCAGACATTACAAAACCTCCTTTAGATTATCTTCGGCATCTGCGGAAGAGCCTTTGCTCTTGCAAGACCCTTGCCTACTATGTATGCGATGATAAAGTCAATTATGTGGTGTGCAAGCGTACCGATTATCGTAATCCATACAAGTGCAGAAATTGAGTATCCATCTTGAGGAGTGGAGAGACCGCCTGTGAAGAATATCATAACGACGATACCCTCTAATATCGCGTGCACTATACCTGTGATAAGACAGAGGGGAATTGCGCGCATACCTTTTTTAATGAGGAAAGCCCCTAAGATTGCAAATACTATATGTGATGCGGCGCGGACAGCAACTACAATCGGAGCGGTAAAGAAAAAGCCGATGGTTGTGCCGAGCGCTGTGAGTATTGCTGTTACAGGTGATATAAACATTGCAATAATTACAGGTACGTGTGCCATTATAGTTGCACTGTAGGGACCTACTACTATTCTGAAGGGAAGACCTGTAAATATCATTGGGATAAGTATTCCTATTGCAATAAGAAGCGCAGAAATTACCATATCCTTTGTTTTAAACGTAACTTTCATTTTGAAACTACCTCCGTAAAAATTGTAATTATATGTAATTTTATAATAAACTATAATACCACAATTTTCATCTGGTGTCAAACCAAAAAGCTGCTTAAAATATAAATAATCTCAAGTAAAAAATAACTTTTTATGTTTAAAAATTCTATAATAGTCAAATAATATACATAGAAAAATAGCGGGAGGTATTTGGTATGACAAGCGGAAAGGGTAAAAGAGCGGTTATTATCAATAATATAAAGTCAGGAATGATAGAGCAGGCAATTTTTATTTTAAAGTCCCCTGCAGGCGAAAGTCTGGCAGGCGCGGGGAGCGGAATTGTTGCAGAGGCACAAGAGATTATAAACAGTTATATAGATACCATCGAGGGTAAGCGTATAGGTTCCAGAAAAAAAAGATTTTCAAAAAATACTGCATTTCTTGCCATACTCGGAGCAGGTTTTGTCGCAACAATAGTTGTAAGCGTGTTGCTTTTGTTGTAATTTAGAAGAAAAGGGTCGAAGACTTTTTGAGTGGCGCTCCTTGCTTCGACAGGATAATTGGAATATATTGGATATAATATCAATAAATTACATTTATTACTAAGGAGCATACATAAAATGGAAGAAACTAAAACGCTTTGCGAGATATCGAAAGTCAGGGATAGTGATAAAACATCGGGGAGTTCTTCGACAGGGATTTACTCGATAGTTATACGGTTAATAGGAATTTTACTTTCAAGAGCAATGCCTGTGGCGGGGTTTGCTCCGTTTGGTGTGTCTTTTCTGGCAATGGAGCGGCGGCCTGCGAGGGAGGCTCTCATAAGTGCGGCAATGGCGATCGTCGGGTATCTCAGCCTGTTTGAGCCAACTTTTGCGGCAAAATACATATTTGCGATTTTTCTTTATATGGTATTCTTATTTGCACAAAAGGGAATTGGGTTTGATGCCTCACCTGCCGCTTCGATATGTGCGGCAGGAATAGCTGTGGCACTTGGCCGCGCTGCCGAGATGATTTTTGTCGGTGCATCAATCGGCGGTGTGCTCCAGATAGTATGTGATGCGGGGTTTACAGTAATCGGTGCTGTTGCCTTTGAGAAGAGCCGCGGCATACTTAAGGGCAGACGGAGCAGACTGTTCTCTATGAATAAGGAAGAGAAACTATATGCAGGAATTCTCATAGCGATTGCAATTATGGGAGCAAAAAGCATCGGAATATCGGAGTTCTTCTATGCTGCAAATGTTGCGGGATTATGGATTGTGGCAATGTTTTCTCTGTGCGGGGGAATATCGGCCGTGCTTTGCGGGACTGTGGTTGGATTTATACTTGGCATAGGTGGCGCACTGCTTGAAACGATAGCTGTATTTACGATTTGCTCTGCGGTTGGCGGATTTTTGTCGAAATACGGAAAGACAGCAGTATGTGTAGGAATATCTGTTGCAGCCGCCGCCTCTGCAATATATTGTGCGGAAAACGCAGCGATGGTGTTCGGGTATCTTGATATTCCTCTGGCTGCACTCTTTGTATTGTTGACCTCTGACATTGCGGTTCGCTCGATAGGGAGAATATCAGGGGTAAGGGTAGAAAAAACAAGCGAAGAGCAGTGCAGGGAATTTGTAAGAAACAGACTCAGCTCGGCATCAGACTCGTTCAGAATTCTTGCAGAAACATTTCTGGATTTATCAGACAAGAATAACCGCGTTGACATGGAGGATGTTTCTATGATGTTTGACTCAGCCGCAGAGCGCGTGTGCAAGAAGTGCTCGCGGGTGGGCGATTGCTGGGTAACGGGTTTTAACACTACATATAAGTCATTGTTCAGGATGCTCGAAATAATGGAAAGAAAGGGCGAGCTTACAGAGGATGATGCCGACAGCTTTTTTGCAGACAGGTGCTTGCGCCTGCGTGCATTGGTGAGGGAGATGAACAGACTCTTCGAGATATATAAGATTAATTGTGTATGGAAAAGCAAACTGAATGAAAACCGCGAGCTTGCAGGACAGCAGCTTGGTAGTGTTGCGCAGATACTCGACAGCATCGCACGGGATATTTATGAGGAGGAGCCCGACGGGAGCCTTGAGGAAGAGATAAGGATGAGAATATCGGACAAGGGAATAGAGATTTCAGAGATTAATGTGGCTGTAAATGCAAAGGGAAGGTACAGAGCATATATATCGGGATTTGGAAATGCAGAGGCGATAAGACGCTCGGCTGAAACGGCGCTTAAAACAGTCCTTGGAGTAAAAATGGTTATGGTTGGGAGAACCGAAGCCTCAGGAGGGGCAGCAGTGTTGCGCTTTGCTGAGCCGGAAGGATATCGGATAGAGGGCGGCGTGGCGAGCATAGGCAAGACAGATGAGTCGGGAGATAACTGTGCAATAAGATATTTGAGCGACGGGAAATTTGCTGCAGCACTGAGCGATGGAATGGGTACGGGGCATCGTGCCTCAAGGGACAGCAGTGCAACGGTAAAGCTTCTCGGCGATTTTCTTGAGGCGGGCTTTGACAAAACTATTGCGGTAAGGCTGGTAAATTCAATTATGGTTATGAAGTCTGCAAACGAGGCGTTTGCAACGCTTGATATGTGTGTGATAGATTTATACAGCGGAGAAACCGAGTTTGTCAAAAATGGAGCCGAGCCGAGTTATATAAAGCGCCAGGAAGGGACGGAAACAGTTCGTTCGGCGTCTCTTCCTATAGGTGTTATGCAGGATATGGAGATAGAGAGCTTTGCCCGCAAGGTTGGTGTAGGAGATATTATTGTGATGTTGAGTGATGGGCTGCAGATGAAAAAGGGGCACGAGGAATGGATTAAAAATATGGTTGATGAAGCGGCACCTGATATGCCTTCACAGGAGCTTGCAGACAGGTTAATTGAGATGGCAACCGCGCTGAGAGGAAATGAGGCAGAGGATGATATGACAGTTGTTGTGCTAAAGGTCTGCGCGACAGAGTGATTTATGCAAAAATATTTTTAAATGCCAAATACTGATAAACGCACTAAAATGATTGACATTTTTAGCCTTATTTTGCCCTGAAATATATTTGTTAAAGTCGGATCGTAG
>JAZNFQ010000014.1:0-49064 GCA_045576075.1 Clostridia bacterium | reverse complement strand
CACTTCAATTTTCCAAATAAAGAAAATTGGTGCCTCCGGGCGGAATCGAACCACCGACACGGGGATTTTCAGTCCCCTGCTCTACCGACTGAGCTACAGAGGCATATAAAACTGCATCAAAAGATGCAGTTGGCGATCCGGATGGGGTTCGAACCCACGACCTCCAGCGTGACAGGCTGGCATTCTAACCAACTGAACTACCGGACCAAATATGGTGGGCACTATAGGGCTCGAACCTATGACCCTCTGCTTGTAAGGCAGATGCTCTCCCAGCTGAGCTAAGCGCCCTTGTTGTAAAAAAGTATGGTGGGCACTATAGGGCTCGAACCTATGACCCTCTGCTTGTAAGGCAGATGCTCTCCCAGCTGAGCTAAGCGCCCACACTTTCACGCCCGATAAGGGCGACAACAGTAGATATTATACTACCATTATTAAAAAAAGTCAATACTTTTTTTAAATTTTTTCAAAAAACTTTTAATTTTTCTTTTGAGCACTATCTTTAGCACTCTCCTTCATAGCTTCCAGCTGCTCTGAATCGAATTTATAAGCCGAATTACAGAAGCTGCAAACAATTTCTGCCTCGCCCTGCTCGTGTATTATTGCATCTATTTCCGTCTTACCGAGAGATATAATTGCCCTCTCCATTCTCTCACGGCTGCAATCGCAAACATATCCAACCTCTGTGCTGCCGAGAATGTCTGTATCAAAGCCGAGCATAACATACTTTATTATGTCCTCGCCATTCATCCCCTGCGACAACATATCTGTCACGCTTGTAAGACCGCTGATACTGTTTTCAAGCATTGTCAGGCTTTTGTCGTCACACTCTGGCATAACTTGTATAATAAACCCGCCCGCACACTTTACGCTATAATCCCTGTCTACTAAAACGCCAAGTGCCACCACACTCGGCACCTGCTCTGACTGCATAAAATAATATGCAAGGTCATCGCCCACTTCGCCTGTTTGGATCGCAACCTGACCTATATACGGCTCTTTAAGGCACAAATCTTTGATAACACACAGCGTCCCTTTGCCGATGGCTCCGCCCACATCGAGCTTGCCGTTTGATTTCAGGGGCAGGTCTGCCAGCGGATTCCCGACATAACCTTTTACCTCACCCTTTGAGTTTGCCGCCGCAAAAACGGTTCCTATAGGCCCGTCACCCTTTAATTGAAGAGTCAGCTTTGCCTTATCCTCTTTAAGCTCTCCTCCCATCAAAAGTCCTGCCGTTAAAAGACGTCCGAGAGCCGCAGCAGCAGTCGGCGAGGTATTATGGAACTTGCGCGCCGCTTCAACACTTTCGGTTGAAACAACCGCGCTTATCTTAAAAAATCCATCCTTGGTTATTCCTTTTGTAAGTATGTCTGCCATTTTATTATTCCTTTCTGCCAAACGTTTACACAAAATCCGATAATATCGCATTGCTTACATAGATAAAATCAGGCGGAATTTTCAGTCTGTTACCGCTTTGTATTATCGTGCCTCTTTTTATATTCTTCTCAATCTGCTCTTTAAATACATCAAAAATATCCACCGAAAATCTTTCTGCAAATTCCTCTGCTGAAATTCCTTTCTCCATACGAAGCCCCAAAAACACAAACTCTGACATCATATCACTTTTGGTGAGCGTAATTCGTTCGTATATCGGACTCTCGCCACGCAGCACACATTCAACATATTTTTTTACATCATATATATTTGAATACCTCTCGCCCATATAGCACGAATATGCACCCGCCCCAAAACCGACAAAATCCTCACACTTCCAATATTTGCAGTTATGTTGGCTCTCAAATCCGCTCCGTGCGAAATTAGATATCTCATATCTTGAGTATCCTCTCTCCCGCAGAAACCCTACGCACTTTTCATACATCTCGCGGCTCTGCTCATCATCTGCAATATCTAATTTCATACTTGCAAAGGGCGTGCCGTCTTCAATTTTCAAGGCATAGCACGAGATATGCTCCGGCTTTAATTCAATTACAGAGCTCAAGGTTTTTCCCCAGCTCTTCAAATCCTGATTGGGAATTCCAAACATAAGGTCAAGGGACACATTCTCAAATCCCGCCCTTTTTGCATCAGCAACACATTTTTTTGCATCACCAAAATTATGTATTCTGCCGAGGGCTTTAAGCTGTTCATCGTCTGCGGACTGCACGCCTATGCTTACTCTGTTAAAGCCCGCCCCATTTAAAGCGGCAAATCCATCATATCCCATCGTAGCGGGATTACACTCTGTTGTAATTTCGCAATTTTCATCAACTGAAAACCTGCGGCGCAAAGTATCTAAAACCCTGATGAGCTGCTCAGGCTCCAGAATTGTTGGCGTTCCTCCGCCAAAGTAGATTGTATCAACTATATCCTCGCCCTCTGCAAAGGCATCAATTTCTTTGCAAAGAGCATCAATATATTCAGCTTTAAGGCTATCTGGCGCAACACGGGAGTTAAAATCACAGTAGTTGCATTTTGCCGCACAAAACGGAATGTGAATATAAATACCAAGTGACATATCAGCACACCGCCTAATCAAGCTTCAGCACAGACATAAACGCCTCCTGCGGTACTTCAACAGAACCCACCTGACGCATACGCTTTTTGCCTTCCTTCTGCTTTTCAAGGAGTTTCTTCTTACGCGTGATATCACCGCCGTAGCACTTGGCAAGTACATCCTTGCGCATAGCACGGACGGTTTCTCTTGCTATTATCTTCCCGCCGATTGCCGCCTGAATAGGAACCTCAAACAGCTGTCTTGGGATAACCTCTTTCAACTTCTCCGCCATTTTTCTGCCGCGCCCGTACGCACGCTCTTTATGCACAATAAACGATAGGGCATCTACCTGCTCGCCATTTAGCAGCATATCAAGCTTTACAAGCTCTGCTTTTTCAAACCTTGCAAACTCATAATCAAACGAAGCATATCCGCGCGTCCTCGATTTTAAGGCATCGAAAAAGTCATAGATTATCTCATTTAAAGGAAGCTCATAATTGAGCGATACACGGGTATCATCAAGATACGTCATATCTATATAATTACCTCTGCGCTCCTGGCACAGCTCCATAATACTTCCGACATATTCTTTAGGTGTCATAATCGACGCCTTTACAATAGGCTCCATCATATAATCAATCTCCGACTGGTCGGGAAGATTGGTAGGGTTGTCTATTTCAAGCTGACTTCCGTCCGTTTTGATAACGATATACTCAACCGAAGGTGCAGTTGTGACAAGGTCAAGATTATATTCTCTCTCTAGGCGCTCCTGAATAATTTCCATATGCAAAAGGCCAAGGAAACCGCATCTGAACCCAAAGCCGAGAGCGACCGAGGTTTCCGCCTCAAAATTAAGCGCAGCGTCGTTGAGCTGGAGCTTTTCGAGTGCCTCTCTTAAATCATCATATCTGGCACCGTCTGCGGGATAAATTCCGCAGTATACCATTGATTTTACTTCTTTGTATCCTGGAAGAGCCTCACTTGCAGGTTTGTCTGCAAGAGTAACAGTATCGCCCACGCGAACGTCCTGAACACTCTTTATGCTTGCTGTGATGTAACCAACCTCGCCCGCCTCGAGTGTTTCAGAGGGTGCAAAGCCGTTAGGCAGAAGATACCCGACCTCTACAACGTCAAATTCGCTGCCCGTTGCCATCATCTTTATCCGCTGTCCCGCTTTAATCTTGCCGTCCATCAAACGAACATAGACTATGACACCTCTGTAGGAGTCATAATACGAATCAAATATCAGCGCCTTAAGAGGGGCGTTTTCGTCACCATCGGGTGCGGGCACAAGCTCTACGATTTTTTCAAGAACAGCCTCAATATTTATGCCGTTCTTTGCTGAAATACAAGGTGCATCCTCGCCGTCTATTCCTATTACATCCTCTATCTCCCGCTTAACCTCGTCGGGTCTTGCGGCAGGAAGGTCAATCTTGTTAATTACAGGAACAAGCTCCAAATCGTGCTCAAGCGCAAGATAGGTATTGGCAAGTGTTTGTGCCTCTATGCCTTGAGCCGCGTCAACCACAAGCACAGCGCCCTCACACGCGGCAAGACTTCTTGATACCTCATAGTTAAAGTCAACGTGCCCCGGCGTGTCAATCAAATTCAGAGTGTATTCACTCCCGTCCTTCGCCCTGTAAATCAGCTTGACAGCACGCGCCTTGATGGTAATTCCGCGCTCTCTCTCCAGATCCATATTATCAAGTATCTGCGCCTGCATCTCGCGCTGAGTAAGAGTTCCTGTAAGCTCAAGAATTCGGTCTGCGAGGGTACTCTTACCGTGGTCTATATGTGCGATTATGGAAAAATTTCTTATGTTATCGCGACGATTATTCATCGTTTCTCCTCCTGTAAATAATACTGATAGTATATTCTATCACATCTTATCTGTCGTTTCAATAAAATTTTCTAATATCCAAGAACAATCTTGCCGACAGTCAATATAAGCGGCATCGTGATTGCGGACAAAACCGTTGTTATCACAACCGCATTTGTGGCATATTTGTAGTTCCTGTCATAAATTTGCGCCGCCATACTGACAGCAGTTGCAGTGGGCGTTACCGAACACACGAAAGCGACAAGCTTTACATCATCAGGTATGGGCAAGAAGATAAATATTGCCATCATTATAATCGGTGCTATTATAAGCTTTATAACCGAGATTTTATAATAGCTTATCTGCGTAAGCCCCTTTTTAAAATCAGTCTGTGCAAGCATTGCGCCAAGAACAATCATTGCAACAGGTGTATTTAGAGAGCCTATTGCAGAAACGGCATTATATACAGGTGTCGGGAGCTTCCACGGAGAGCAGAACAATATAAGTCCAAGCACGATTGAAATAACACCCGGGTTTGATATTATTTTGCGAATACTCATTTTCTCGCTTGGGCGCATCTGCCGTGTGCCATACGTCCACATCAGTATATTTAGTATTATAACGCTCGCCGAGCCGAAAAATATTCCAAGCTCCCCCGCGAGCGCCTGAAGCAAGGGGAACGCCAGAAAGCCGTTGTTCGGCAGAACAATACTGAGCTTATTTTCAGCACACACCTCATCTCTTTTTCTATAGAACAGCTCTGCCAATGCAATATGAACAAAATAGGTAAGCGCGGATGCCGCAAACATTATCAGCCAGCGCAAGAGCAATTCCTCTTCAAATTGCCTTTGAAAAGACGACACTAAAATCATTGGTGTCACTATTTTTAAAAGCAGAGTGGACAGCTCTTTGGTTCCGTTTTCTGAAATCATCTTCAGCTTGGACATAACAAAGCCGACCATCACCATCAGAAACATTGAAAAAATCTGTTGTATTACTGTCAAAAAATATTCCAGCAAAATATATACACCTCATCATATACTTTAACATAAAAGACAGCCCACTGGCTGTCTTTTACATAGCCTAAAACAATCCGGGGATATTCAGCCCGCCCGTAATTGAGCCGAGCTGTGCCGAGCTTTCAGCATCAACCTTGCGCAAGCCCTCGTTTACCGCTGCAATCACCAAATCCTGAAGCATCTCTATATCATCGGGGTCAACAACCTCGGGAGATAATGTAATTTCCTTAACCTCTCTTTTTCCGTCAACAACAACCTTAACTGCGCCGCCGCCGACAACAGCCTCGTAGGTTTTGGTTTCCATTTCCTCCTGCATTTTGAGCATTTGCTCCTGCATTTTCTGCGCCTGCTTAATCATTTGGTTCATATTTGCGCCTCCGCCCATACCGCGCGGAAATCCACCCTTTGCCATCATCTATCTTCCTTTCGTGTTATATTATTTGCGTTTTATATCGATACTACTCAACAATTTCCATTTTATCGCCGATTATATCACGTTTCGCAGCCAAATCCATTATCGACGGCTGTGACTTTTCTTCATCGCTCGGTCTTTCGCCTTTAATAAAAATTCTGACGGATAAATTTTGCCCGCCAATCCGTGAGAAAAGCTTCGACAAATATTCTATCCCTGCAGGCGTTGCAATCTTGTCATATGCAAGCTGGCTTCCGACCTCTATTTCGACTGCTCCCCCTTTTAGCGTTGCATCCGCTATATACAAAAAGGCAAACAAGGATTTGCTCTCTTTTTTAATCTCGTTTAGCGCCTCTGCCCAAAACTCCCATTTCGTGCCGTTATCAGCACTTGTTTTCGATTCGGGCGTCACCTCTTTATTATCTGCGCGCACCGCCTCTTCCTCTGTATCCCACGGCGGCAATTCCTCTGCCGAGAGGGTCTCATTTACGGGAGCTTTTTCCAAAGCGCCTGTCCCTGCGTTTGCAATTGCCGTTTCAAGCTTTTCTATCCTTGCAAGCAATGCGTCACTATCTGTCGAGTATGACAGCGAACAAAGCTTAATCATAGCCATCTCAACTGCAATTTTGGGATTTGACATCCATTTTGCCTGTGCCAGATATTCGCCGAGGGATTTTATCGAAAACAGTAATCTCTCAACCGAGAATTTCTCTGATTGCTCGCCATAGCGCTGTGCTGACTGCTCCGTCTTATCAATAAGCTCGGCTGCCTCTTTTGTTGCCTTGCAGATTAGCAGGCATCTAAAATGCTCGATTAAATTTTCAAGCAAGTTTTGCGCCTCTCCGCCGACGCGCAATACCTCACCCGAATTCAAAAGAGCCGCGCGGGCATTATTTTCAGCTACGGCGTCTGCAATCTCGAACAAACGATTTGCCCCTACTATCCCAACTATATCAGAAACTCTGTCTGTTGTAAGCTTATCCTTGCCAAAGCCTGCGCATCTGTCAAGCAGACTTATGGCATCGCGCATAGACCCGTCGCCAAGCTCTGCAATAAGTTCTGCTGCATCGGGGGTAATATCTATCCCCTCTGCCTCTGAAATTTTGCCGATACGTCTTGCAATATCGTCAATCCCGATACGCCTGAAATCAAACCTCTGGCATCTTGACAAAACCGTTGACGGTATTTTGTGCGGCTCCGTCGTTGCGAGAATAAATAAAACGTGTGGCGGCGGTTCTTCCAAGGTTTTAAGCAGGGCGTTAAATGCCTCTGCAGTCAGCATATGAACCTCGTCTATTATATAGACCTTGTAGCTGCAGCCGACTGGTGTATATATAACCTCATCACGTATCTCTCTTATATTTTCAACACCGCGATTACTTGCGGCGTCCATTTCATAAACATCAAGGATACTGCCATCGAGTATTCCTTTGCAGGTCGGGCATTCGTTGCACGGCTCTCCGCCTGCGGGGTTTTCGCAATTTACCGCCCTTGAAAAAATCTTGGCAGTGGTGGTCTTACCCGTTCCCCTTGTTCCGCAAAAAAGGTAAGCGTGAGCAATGCGCCCGCTCTCAACCGAGCCTCGGAGTGTATCCGAAATATGCTTTTGCCCGATAACGTCATCAAACGTCATAGGCCTCCACTTTCTGTAAAGCGCACGATATACAGACATATTCTCACCCTTCCTGTGATATATATAAAAAAGTCGTGTCTTACTGTCGAAACAGCGACACCCGCGTTACCCATACAGTTAGCTCGGGTCTGGCTTCCCTGCGGCACATCAAAATAACTGCTTATCGCTGCTGCGTTCCCGCCCTGACGAGGTTCACAGGTTTCAATTGCGCAGGACCAAACCTTCAACACCACTTATATAGGGCAGACCGGACATCTCTGTCCCTCATAGTAAGTTTTCATCCCCTCTATAGCGGATTGAGGGTTACAAGGCACCGCTACCGCCCCGATTTTACACGACTGAAATATTATATCACATTTTATTTTTTACGTCAATGGTTTCGACAAATAAATTATATATTCTACAAAAACATTGACAGACTTTTTAATTGAGATTACAATATAGGTATAGGATTTAATAATCAAAAATGCAAAAAGTTGGTTGAGAAAATAGAAAGAGAATTAAAAATGGATGAAAAAAGTTTTGTAAAACTGCTTGAAGCTATCGGGGAATTAACCCCTATTCAATTCAAGGAACTAACCAAGACTTATGCTAAAAAAAACAGATTGTCAGAAAAGGTAGTTTGGGAAAGTGCTGTATATGGCATAGCGGAACAGCACCTTATTAAGGTAGGTGTTAACAGTTGTTGCCCCGATTGTGGTTCTATTTCTGTGAGTTGCAACGGCAAAAGCAAAGCTGGAATACAGGTGTACTTATGCAGAGATTGTGGTAAAACTTTTACAAGATTTTCTGGAACTCTCCTTGAGCGGAGCCGATATCCTTGGGATGTGTGGGTAGAGGTTTTGCGAATGATTTTAAACGATGATAGCATAGAACAAATGAAAGTTAGGCTTATAAAGGATTTTGGCTGTGAGGGTATCAGCAACGAAACACTTTTCCATATGAGAATGAAACTAATCTATTCAATGGCGGCTGTACCACCCCCGAAGCTTTCGGGAGTTATACAAGCAGATGAGACAGTTTTGTACGAGAGCCAAAAGGGGTCGAAAACAGGACTTATCAGTTATATTAAGGGGGAAGAAAGAAAGCCAAGATACGGAAGATGTCCCAGCAAGTATGGTACGCTTTCGCCAGCTTTTGCAACAATACTAACATTGGTAGATGATAAGAATTATTGTATTTGTCGTTTTGTCTCTTTGGGTAGAGCCACCGCAGAACACGCAACTGACATTTTTGAGGAAAACTGCTATATACCTGCCTTTGTATGTACTGACGGAAATTCGATTTATAGTGCCTACTGCGATGCAGCTGATATACCGCACTATATTAAACCCTCAAGATATAATGATATTATCGAAAAAGCTTTGCTTAAATCCGATTGCGGGAAATCTCCCGAAGAAATCTCTTCATATAACACCCGAGCAATCGAAAGATTATATAAAAATGGTGAGATTGACAGAATAGAGCATAGAGAAGATTTGAGTTATGTGGAATTCAAGAGAATTAAAAAATCTCACAAACTCAGCCTTGCCCGTGTTAATGAGTTGCACAGCGATATAAAAATGAGCCTTGAAAGAAAAATGACTAATATTTCTACAAAGTACCTTCCCGCCTATATTGGCTTCTTTACTTACCGCCGCAACTGGCGTTTTAAACACGGACATTATCCAACCAACACCGCTGATGCGGAGACAATCCTTGAGGAATTGCTCCCGCTAAAAATTGCACCAAGCAAAGAAGAATTAAAAGCGGTCACTCTTGACATTCCAAAACCTTCGGGAAGGTTTATGCAACTTCTTAAAGAAAAGACGGAAATTGCCCGTCAACATACGGCAAACAAGTATTTTAAATATGACTCTGAGGACATCCCGAGTTTTAATAAACGGGAAATTTTGCTTGATGCTCCCCATATCCGGTTATTGGAACTCGCAAAAGCTTATAAAATCAAAGGGTATACTAAAATGTCTCAATGGGTACTTGCCTCAACACTTGCCAAGCTCCCCGAAGCGGAAGAAATTGTGATTGACCTTATAACCACCTATCGACATTATGAGATTGCGGAAGAAGATATTAAGTACATTCAAAGCCTGAAATATCGCACAAAAAAAGACTAAAACTGCCTAAAACAGTTTTAGTCTTTTTAACTTACCACCATTACCACCATCAATCCTTACCAACTTTAATTTTTCTTAATTCCAATGTAACCAACACCAAACCATCACCAGCAAAATAAAAATCAGGAAAAATTGTGTTAGCAAAATTTACACCTTTTTCTATTAACTCATATTCCCCTATATCATTAAATCTAACAGGAATATCTAAAGTTACAATAGTACCCTCGCTAACACCACCTACATCCTGAACTTTTGTAACTTTTGCTTCTGCTGTTTCTTCCACCTTTACGGCAGCGTTAACAGCGGCTTTTCTACCTCTAGCCATAACCTTGCACCCCCTTTGCATATTATTCCTTATCCCACCCTGCAACCCTATATACCATTTTAAGTGCAACAAGATTTAAAAAAGTCTCTTGCTTCTTCTATTTCCTTTTTCTGCCTATACCATGTTTCGTACGCAGCATAAGAAAAATTTTCTTCTGTCTCCACGACCATTTTGACACCTATACCTTCAAGTCTTCTGATTTTTCTCATAATGGAAAAATCGCTACCATCATCAAAAGCGGCTACGGAAGTAATAATCACCATATCACCCTTTTTGAGATTGTCTAACATATCTTCAAAGGCGTCTCTGGTGTCATCCTTTTCAACAAACTCTTTAATATGATGAGTTTTAAAATCAACATTTGCTTTCCAAATTAAATTTCTGCCAACAATGTTGTCCCACCGACCTGCACCATAAAGACAAATCATAACTTTCTACCCTCCCTAAAGTATTCTTATAAGTGTTTGTCAGAAAGTGTTGGTTTTTGGCCAGTAAAAAATAGAACCTGTATTTTTATGTGTTTTTCACACCTTGAAGCCTATAAATTTTACATTCACTTTTACTTTTTACCCAAAAGTGTTGAAAATGAAAAATGGTGCCTCTGCAAAAGCAAAAGCACCTAAAATACTAGATCCTAATATCTATTTTGTTGAATACCACCAATTCCACCACCACCTACAACAAATTAGGTGCTACGGGACAAAATGCCAAAACATCTCCTTCAATTCTTACATTTTAATTATATCACTAAATATTAACTTAGTCAATGCGATGGGACACTTTGTAACATGATTGAAGCATAAGGTTGATGAATTTTTATTTAGAATGCTATAAATACACTTAAAATCAATGTTCTTTTAGAAAAATATGGACAAATTTATATTATTGTGTTATACTAAAATAGCAACGTAGTTTTATATTTACCCAATAGAAGTTTGCGTTTGGCAAAAACGCAGGCTTTGATTTTCATACTTCTATTGGTGTGAACTGCGTTGCAACAGTATCGGAGCTGCTGCGTTTTTCATGCGTCGGCTTTGGTCGGCGCATTTTTTATTATATAAGGAGAATTACAAATGGAAAACGAAAATAAAATGACGGGTTACCCGTCGATTGATAAGCCGTGGTTAAAACATTATACATATGAAGAAATTAATACATCAACACCCCAAGGCACTATATATGAAAAAATATACGAAAACAATTTAGGCTTCCCAAATGAAATTGCTCTGCTATATTTCGGGAAGAAAATTACATATAAAGAAATGTTTATGGAAATAAATCATACCGCAACCGCACTTGTTTCTTATGGCGTCAAAAACGGCGACAACATCACTGTTTGTATGCCTGCCTTACCTGAAACGGTATATTTAATTCTTGCTTTGAATAAGATTGGCGCTAACGCTGTTTTGCTAAACCCACTTTTTGACGAGCAGCAACTATTAAACCGAATTAATGAAACCGAAGCAAAGCTACTTTTTGTTGCAAATGAACTATATGGGAGAGTTGAAAATATTATTGCACAGTCGACTATTGATACTGTTGTTTCCTGTCCTGCTGTAAATTCGTTGGGAACTATGGTAAAAATACTTAAAAGGGTTAAAAATATAGATGGTACTATTCCTTGGAACGATTTTATAAAATGTGAAGATTTAGCTGATGGTGAGAAAGCCATTTATGAACCCAACAAACCAGCGTTTATGGTTTATTCTTCTGGCACTACTGGTCAATCTAAAGGCATTCAATTAACCAACGATGGCGTGCTTACGCTATTGGTAGATGCAAAAAGCGTCTTTGTTGAAATGAAAAGACAAGATAAATACTTTGTACAGATACCATTATGGTTCTCAACTGGATTAGTTGCAACATTATTAACATCTCTTTATTATGGATTGATTGCTATATTAGAGCCTTTATATGATTTATCCTTATTTAGTAAGCATATTGCTAAATATAAACCAAACTATATGATTACAGCCACAGGGCTTGTAGACTATCTTTATAAGACTAAATATAGACACTCTTCATATCGTGCATTTAAATGTCTTGCTATCGGGGGAGAATATGTAACCCCTCTGGCGGAAAAAAGGTTCAATGAGTGGTTAAAAGATAATGGAAATGATATTTTGTTGCAAAAAGGTTATGGGATGTGTGAGCTCGGCAGTATCGTTACGGCGGCGAGCGTACGCTACAACACTATCGGCTCCGCTGGTATTCCCACACCGCACGTTATTGTTTCTGCATTTGATTTAGAAACAAACAAGGAATTAAAATATGGTGTGCGTGGCGAAATTCGTGTATGCTCTCCGTGTAAAATGTTAGGATATTATAAAAATGAACAAGCAACCAATGACTTTTTTTATAAGGATGAACAGGGTAATATCTGGGCGTGTACAGGCGATATGGGATATGTCGCAGAAGATGGTAATGTGTATGTAGATGGTCGCATAAGTTCATCTTACACAAATAGTAACAACGAGCCTATTTATTTATTTGATATTGAGAGAGCAATTTTAGACATTGAGCAAATCAGACAATGCAAAGTTGTTGTGTCGGAATTTTATGGTAAAAAAATACACGTTGCTCATATTGTGCTTACTGATGGAGCAGATAGGGAACAAACCTTGAAACTTGTTAAAGAGCATTGTTCAAGCAAACTTTCGGCAAATCATATGCCGTCCTTATTTAAATTATATAATGATACGCTACCCGTTGCTCCGTCAGGAAAGCTTAATACTGTAGAAATGGAAAAAAATATAGAGGATTTAATCAAAATATAATATTATTGAGCAACAAACAAAAAAGTATGTTTTCTACAAGCGAATTTGCTTAATGTATTAACAAACAGGTTTAAACTTTTGAAGTTTAAACCTGTTTTTAGTTGCAATAATAATTTTCTCTGCAGTTGTTATAAAACCTTTTGACTGATTTTATAAAACTACTAACATCGGTTATAAATACGGCTACAGTATTTATAAAAAACTTAACTTTTTTATAAATTGACTTTTGACCGTAACCTCAACAAAAAGCTCCGTCTATCAAAACGGAGCTTTTTCACTATTACTTATTGTCAATTTTGACCTGTTTTTTAAACGATATATTGAAATCTCAACTTTTTATTTATCTCGTTCTAAATGGAATATATAAACAAATAAATACTCATTTTCTATTTACATTTCACCGCATTTGATGTATACTATATAAAAATTATGAAAGGAATTGCTTTTATGTATATAGGTGTGGATTTAGGCGGAACAAATATAGCTGTGGGACTCGTGAGCAAGGAAGGAAAAATTCTGAACCAAAGCTCCCGCCCTACTCTCTCGAATCGCCATTATTCCGAAATTGTAAAGGATATTGCCGAGCTATGCATAGAGGTTGCACAGGCTGGCGCCAAAAATATCTCGGATATTAAAGGGATAGGGATAGGCGCGCCCGGCAGTGTTGACAGCGAAAATGGTATCGTTGTTTACGCCGACAATCTTGACTGGCACAACATCCCGCTCGCTGACGAACTGAGAAAATACATAGATGTTCCCATAAAAATCGAAAATGACGCCAACGCCGCAGCATACGGAGAATATCTTATAAACGGAGATAACAAAGACAGCTTTATTGCAATAACTCTCGGCACGGGTGTCGGCGGCGGAATTATAATTGACAAAAAGATTTACCGCGGCTTCAACGGCGCAGGAGGCGAGCTTGGCCACATCTCACTTAACCATAATGGCGAGCTGTGTGGTTGCGGGAACTTGGGCTGTTGGGAAGCATATGCATCTGTAACCGCCCTCATTAGACAGACAAAACAGGCAATAACAGAAAATCCCGACTCGCTTATGGCAAAGGATGAAAATGTCAGCGGCAAAACCGCTTTTGTTGCCGCAAAAGCAGGCGATGCCGCAGCACAAAGAGTAGTTGACCAATACCTTGAATATGTCGCAGAGGGAATAACAAGCATCGTGAATATATTTCAGCCCGACGTCCTCGTTATCGGCGGCGGTATAAGCAAAGAGGGCGATTATCTTTTAAATCCTGTAAAAGAATATGTTAAAACCCATAACTACGCCAAGGGGCTCCCTCAAACGGAATTAAAAATTGCAACACTTATGAATGACGCCGGTATTATCGGCGCAGCCCTCGTGGCAGTATAATTAACATAAAAAAGAGTCGGCATATGCCGACTCTTTTTTATATATTCATTGCGCGCTGCATTGCAGCGTCTATATTTTCACAAAAGTTTTCCTCGCCTATCCTGTCATAGAGTCCCGATTTTTTCATCGCTCTTATAGGTTGTTCGTTTACATGAGAAAAAATAACCGTTACCCCTCTTTTTGCACAGTTTTTAACTAATTTCTCAAACTGTCTTATCGCATCTGTATCAATAGCAGGCACAGCCCTCATTCTGAGTATTATGCACCTTGTAAAATCCTTTGCCTTAATCATACTTATTCGGTTTGAAAGTGCAAAAAACATAGGTCCGTTCAGGTCGTAAACACTTATATGTTTCGGCACATTCATCAATTCCGCACTCTTGCTGTCCTCTTCAATATATATCCATTCTCTTACAGTCGATTCATCGCTCATCCTCTTCATAAACAAGATGCAGGTAGCGATTATTCCCACCTCTATCGCAACAACAAGGTCAAACACCACAGTGAGCACAAACGTCCCCACCAAGACCGCTATATCATTCTTGGGCGATTCTTTGACTAGAGTTACAAATTGACGCCACTGACACATATTATACGCAACGCTTATTAAAATTGCGGCAATTGCAGGCATTGGAATGTACGCCGCATAAGGCATAAGAGCCACCAGAACAAGCACAAGTACTGCGGAGTGAACAATTGCCGAAATCGGTGTTCTGCCCCCGTTTTTTATATTTGCTGCGGTTCTGGCAATCGCGCCTGTTGCGGGAATTCCGCCAAAGAGTGCAGAGCCGATATTGGCAGCACCCTGTGCGACAAGTTCTGTGTTTGGACGATGTCTTTTATTAATCATTCCGTCTGCAACAACGCAAGAAAGCAAGGACTCTATTCCTGCCAAAATTGCTATTGTCAGCGCATCAGGGAGCAGCTCCGCTGCAGCAGAAAAGCTGAACTTCGGCATAGCAAATGCCGGCAAACCAACTTTTACAGTATACAAATCTCCAATGGTGTTCACGTTCATATTAAAGCCTTGAACCATCAAAACACCTGCTAAAACCGCTATCAGCGATGCAGGAATTTTATCATAAATTTTAGGCCATATAATGAGTACAGCCAGGCATACTGCGCCAACCGCAATGGCTTCTAAATTAACTGTAGTTATGTTTGCGGCAAAAGCCTCCAGCTTTTCGATAGTTTCGATAGGCGCCTCACCGCCCATATATGTAACCCCGAAGAAATCTTTGAGCTGTCCTATAAGAAGAGTAACCGCAATTCCCGATGTAAAGCCCGTTGTGATTGTAAAGGGAATAAATCTTATCAGGTTTCCAAGCTTTAAAAATCCCATTATGACAAGTAATATTCCCGCCATAATCGTCGCAATCGCAAGCCCGCCAACACCGCTTTTTGCGACAATTCCTGCAACAATTGTCGCAAATGCCGCAGTCGGTCCCGAAATCTGCACATTGCTCCCGCCGAGAAGCGCCGCAAGAAATCCTGCAACTACTGCCGTATAAATACCCGCCTCGGGCGCCACACCTGACGCAATTGCCAGAGCAATCGACAATGGCAGTGCAATTACGGCAACTATTATGCCCGCAATCAAGTCATTTAAAAATTGTTTCTTATTATAGCTCTTCAAATCACTGAAAAGCATAGGTCTGAAAATCTTCATAACCTCCCTATCCCCTTTATCTGTGTATAATACACAATTATAATATTAATTATTTATATGTGTCAATTGACAAACCTTACTAATTTATCGGCGTTTTTCGATATTTGCTTATACGGTTTTCGATATATTGGAGGTCATTCGTCTGCTTTTATTATTCTTATAAGCTCTCTCTGCTCTGTTGCGCTGTCCGCAAGCGCCTCTACTGATTCATAGCTTTCGGAATTTATAATTGTCATAAAAACGGTCAAATCATATCCCGCTATTTTTATGGCATTTTTATTAAACTCAATCAATGGGTCACCGCACCTGACCGCGTCACCGCCTTTCACAAATGTTTCAAAAAACTCTCCTTCAATTCCCGCTGTATCAACTCCAATATGGATAAGCACCTCCGCTCCGTCTTGCGTCACAATTGTAATTGCATGCCGCCTTTCCGATATACTCTCGACCACCCCGCAGGCAGGTGCCACAACAAGATTGGTTTCGGGTATTATCGCGCAGCCCACTCCAAAGCTTCCCTCTGCAAAAGCAGTATCACCCGCCTGCTGAAGTTCAATAACTCTCCCCTTTATCGGAGCGCACAGCATCATTACTCTGTTTTCGTCTGCATCATTTTCTTTTCTTCTCATATTTAGTTTATTGGATTTAAGTATTGACACAAGCGCAGATATGATTGTTATTCCCACTCCAATATATATCAGGTTATATAAATCTGTCCTCAATGCAATTCCCGAAAAAATCAGGGAATAAACTTCCGAATATGATATAATTCCAACGGCTGTCATAATAATAATCGGATTTACCATAAAGGTTTTAGCCACTGTAAAGCTAAGCAAAAAAGGCAAAAAGTAAAATACCGATTTAAAAATTACGGACAGCCATACAATGAGATTTGAATTATTGTCAACTGTGCCAAGACGCATCAACAGAAAAATTGCCCCGCCAAGCAACGCCTCGCCTGCAAGCACCGGAAGGAGCGGCAAAAACACGCCCTTTAGTATATATACCAGTTCTCTTATATCAAATGTCCTCGCGGCATCTGCAGGCGAAATCGTTTCGGGGATTTCTGTGATTGAGTTTAACTCATTGTAAACTTGTGTTACATTACTGCCGACAACCACCTGATACTGTCCCCCGCTTATAACGACCCCCATCACTCCCCTTGTTTCCTTAAGGTGTGCGGAATTCACACGTTCTTCATCCTTCAAATTAAATCTCAGGCGTGTAAGGCAATGCGTAAAAGAAACAATGTTTTCAAATCCGCCTATATCGCTTAGAATGCTTTTTGCAAGGGTCCTGTAATTCATAAACCTCACCTCTTTTTCTATATTTAACCAACAGTAAAAATATTATTCCGTATATACTTAAGAATACAATAAGAGGCTTTTTTAAATCACCAAAAATTTCAATTTTATGGCGAATTTGTATTGCATTAAACATACATATGTGCTAAAATATCAGTATCTGAATTGAGTTTCGGAACTGATATTTTTTTATTAAATCCTTGGAGGTACTGGCATGGAACAATCAAACAGCATTTTAATTGAAAACAAAAGCTTCTCTCTGAAAATCAGAGAAGATGCAATGGCAGAAAGCCTGATTTTTAAACCCACGGGCGAGGAATGTCTTGCCGCAAATGAAGAAATACCCTTCTTCTCTTTGACAGAGGACAGACCTTATAATAACGAAATTAAGCTTGCACATCCCAACAAAAAAACCACTTTTTCTGCAAATCGTGTTCGCAGAGAGGGAAATCAATTGATTGTAGGCTTTGAGCTGCTTGATTTTGAGGCAGTTGTTGAAATTAAGGAAACGGATGAATATATTTCTTTTAAGCTTACAGATTTTCTGCTTCCTGCATCCGTACATATGGAACTTTGTATGACCCCGCCTCCTGTTGCGGAATTTCGTATGATACAACTTCCGATTGTAAATAAAGCACGCTTCGGCGAGTGGCTGAATGTTATGTGGGACGAGTCTGTAGCCATAAACGTTCTCTCCACCTCTGTGCATGCACGCATTGACTCTGAAAAGAGAAAAGGCTATCGGATACTGACAGCCGATGCAGTAAGAGGTATAAAGCTGAAGGGCTGCGAAGCCGCCTTGATTGTAACATCACCTGACAAACTCCTTGATTGTGTAGAGAAAATAGAAGATGACTATGACCTTCCAAAGGGTGTGGCTG
Source organism: Clostridia bacterium (assembly GCA_045576075.1). GTDB lineage: Bacteria > Bacillota > Clostridia > Monoglobales > Monoglobaceae > UMGS1820. Next base: position 31,249 of record JAZNFQ010000014.1, on the reverse strand, counting down.
CAAGACGTTCAGACCATATAAATTCTTCATCATATTGGGTGTGGGATTTAAATCCCGAAAACGTCGATGAACATATTGCTCTTGCCAAACAGGGCGGATTTGATATGATGCTCGTATACTACGCCTGTTTCTTTAAAGCACAGACATATAGATATTGTAACGGTTTCGAGTATCTACCCGAATACCCAAACGGAATAGAAGATATCAAGTTTGTGCTTAAAAAAATAAAGGATGCGGGTATGACCGCGGGAATGCACTTCCTCCATCCCCACATCGGTTTATTGAGCAAATATGTGACGCCCGTCGCAGACCACAGGCTAAATCTTAAACAATACTTCACTCTCTCAAAGCCTCTCGGTCTTGATGATACCACTATATATGTAGAAGAAAACCCCGAGGGTGCAGAGATGTACGAAAAATGCCGCGTCCTGAAATTCGGCGGAGAGCTAATTTCATATGAAAGTTATACTACCGAACGTCCGTACTGTTTCAAGGGCTGTGTCCGCGGACATTATAATACAAATATCATACCTCACGAGCTTGGTCAGATAGGCGGTCTGCTTGATATAAGCGAATTTTGTGCAAACAGCGCATACATAAATCAGCACACAAGCCTTCAGGACGAGATTGCAGACAGGCTTGCAGAAATTTATAACCTCGGCTTTGAGTTTCTCTACTATGACGGCTCCGAGGGCACAAATCCACCTTATGAATTCCACGTTCCGAATGCACAGTATACGGTTTATAAAAAATGTGCAAAAGAACCCATTTTCTGCGAAGGTGCTGCAAAAGCGCACTTCAGCTGGCATATGCTCAGCGGTGGTAATGCATTTGATATCTTCCCACCCGAAATCTTCAAGCAGAGTATTACAAAACACCCGCTTGAAGAGGCGCCAAGAATGGCAAACGACTTTACACGCCTTAATTTCGGTTGGTGGACATTAGATACAGACACCCAGCCTGATATGTTCGAATATGGTTCAAGCCGTGCAGCAGCATGGGATTGTCCCATAACGATTCAGGCACGCGGCTACGGCAAGGCATTTGACAAAGCTCCTCGTTTTAAGGATGATTTCGAGGTTCTGCGCAGATGGGAAGATGTGCGCCGTTTGAAATGGCTGACACCCGAGCAAAAGGCCGAGCTTAGAAGTCCCGACCAGGAGCATATATTGCTTATCAACGAAAACGGTGAATATGAGCTTGCCGCATATGACGAAATAAAGGGTGCTGCAAACGGAAGCGAAGATATCAGTGCATTTGTTTTCGAGCGCCTTGGCAAATCTTATGTTGTTTGCTGGCACAAAAAGGGAAGCGGCTTGCTTTCCCTTCCCCTCAAAGCACAAGATATAAAATATGAAGAGGAGCTTGGCGGTGCAGTTATACCTGTTAAGGAGTCAGATGGCTCCGCTATTATCCCTGTAGAGAACAGACGGTATTTGAGCTGCAATCTCTCAAAGGAAGAACTCATAGAGGCATTCCGCTGTGCTAAAACGGTTAATAATTAAGGCGGTGTGTATATGAAAGAAACAATAAAAATCGAAGGTATGAAATGTATGCACTGCACAGCCGCAGTAAAGGGAGCACTTGAGGCAATAGACGGTGTTTCAAGTGTTGAGGTAATTCTCGACGACGGCATTGCCATTATCGATTATGATGCATCCTATGTTAATTCAAGTACCTTAAAACAAACCATAGAGGATCAGGGTTTTGATGTTGTTTAATAAAATTTAAACAACAAAAATTGCCTGTAATATTCAAAGATAATTGATACATACTATCAATATGACCGAAAGAAAAAAATTTTCTTTCAGTCAATGACGTCATTTTACTAAAAGAAAGATATAGCAAACACGCATATCAATCATGAGGTGAATTATGAGCAGTCACAAAAATACAATGTCCGAGGCACTCAAAACAGAAATCGCCAAAGAACTTGGCGTATATGATATCGTTAAAAAAGAAGGCTTCGGCGGTGTTTCATCAAGAGATTGCGGAAATATGGTAACAAAAGCCATAGAAATCGCAAACCGTTCTGTAGAGCACTAACAAAAAAATCCCGATATGCTATGCATATCGGGATTTTTTTAATGTTTTGCGTTTTCAACATAAAAGGTTACAAGTTCTTCAAGGATTTCGTCCCTCTCCAGCTTGCGTATAAGACTTCTTGCGCTGTTGTGAGAGGTAATATACGATGGGTCACCCGAGAGAATATATCCGACAATCTGGTTTATGGGGTTATACCCCTTTTCCACCAATGCATCGTGAACAACTGTCAGTATTTCGCGCGGTGCCATCGGACGTTCAGCCTTGACATTGAATTTTACAGTGTTTTCGAAACTCCCGTTTTGTCTGAAATCCATATTCATCAACCTTTCTTTACTTTATAGCCTATCGGAGCTGTGCTCCAAGCTTTTCCTCAAGCTCCTTGAGTATCTTCTCGATTATCGGATTTACATCATCATCCGTAAGGGTTCTGTCACTTCCGCGAAGCGTGATGGAATAAGCCACACTCTTTTTGTTTTCACCAAGCTGTGCACCCTCATAGATATCAAACAGCTTATAATCCTCTATTATATCAGATTTTTGTGCCTTTATAATCTTTACAATATCACCAACGGGAACAGCCTTGTCAACTGTCACAGCAATATCGCGTGTAACAGCAGGGAATTTGGGAAGAGCAACATAGTGTTTGCTCATATCAAAAAGCTCTGCTATTATTTCAAAATCAATAAATGCCGCATATACCTCTGTGTCAATCTTAAAGTTATCACAAACCGACGGATGTATCTGACCAACAACACCCAGTTTCTTGCCTTTTGCAAAAATTTCTGCACATCTTCCAGAATGGAATGTTGGATTTGTCTTGCAAACATCAAAATCAAAGTCTGAAATGCCTACCCTTGTCAAGAGCTGTTCAACAATTCCTTTTATATCATAGAAATCATAATCGCCGTACATACCGATTGCAATATCCTTGGTTTCCTTTGGAAGCTGTTCTCCCTCAATCGGGGTAAACACGGTTCCTATCTCAAACAGAGCCGCCACAGGATTTCTGCGGGTGTAGTTTGTACGCAGAGTTTTCATCATAGATGACGCGAGGTCGGTTCTCATAACGCTGTTCTCCTCGCCGAGAGGATTGGTTATGCGGACAAAGTTGTTTCTCTTATCATCTTCAGGAATATTTACAAGCGCATTTTCCTTCGGGTCAATAAACGAATAAGTTATTATCTCGAAAAGTCCCGATGCCGTAAGCTCGCTGCGGACAGTATCCTCAAGCTTTTGGAGCTCGGTCTTTCCACCCACTGACACATCGCTCTTCATCATTGTGCTCGGTATGCGGTCATATCCGTAAATTCTTGCAACTTCTTCTGCGATATCTGCCATTGCTTCTATATCGCCGCGGAAGGTAGGAACATAAACCTTATCACCCTCCACTTTAAATTCAAGCCTTTTGAGTATATCCTCCATCTCTGCCCTTGAAATATCCATACCGAGAAATTTATTCATCTTCTCGGGTTCAAAAGGCAGAACCATCTGCACCTTAGGTGTGGGATAAACATCTATCACACCGCCGACAACCTCGCCCGCGCCAAGCTCTTCCATAAGCTCACACGCACGATTTATTGCAGGCAGACAATTTTCGCTGTCAAGCCCCTTTTCAAAGAGTGCCGACGCCTCTGTTCTCATACCGAGAGCCTTGGCGCCCCTGCGAACCAGCGCGCCGTCAAAGCACGCGGACTCGAACAGAACGGTAGTTGTCGCATCTGTAACCTCGGAGTTTTCACCGCCCATAACGCCCGCAACACCGATTGCCCTTTTATCATCGGATATAACAATCATCGATGAATTGAGCGTTCTCGGTTGGTCATCAAGGGTTTCAAGCTGTTCATCCTGCTTTGCATTTCTTACGATTATCTTTTTCCCCTCAACATTGTCAAGGTCATATGCGTGCATCGGCTGTCCATACTCAAGCATAATATAATTTGTAATATCAACAACATTATTTATCGCTCTTATTCCGCACGCCTTAAGTCTTTTCTGCATCCACTCGGGTGATGGGGCAATCTTTACATTTTTAACAGCCCTTGCACAAAAACGGCTGCAAAGCTCTGTATTTTGTATTTCCACAGACGCCATATCAGAAACGCTCTCTGCATTGCCGTCTGCCTTTGGGATAGGCACATTAAACGGACGGTTATAGGTTGCCGCCGTTTCACGTGCAAGGCCTATTATATTCATACAATCAGGGCGGTTTGAGGTAATCTCAAACTCTGCAACGCTTTCATTTAAGCCGAGAGTTTCTACAATATCCTCACCGATTTTGGTATCCTCAGGGAGAATGAGTATACCTGTTGCTCTCTCCTCTGAAATTCCAAGCTCGTCTGTTGAGCACATCATACCAAAGCTCTCTACACCGCGAAGCTTACCCTTTGTAATCTTAACCCCGCCGGGAAGTGTGCTCTTGTGCTTTGCAACGGGGACGATTGCGCCCTCAAACACATTTTGCGCGCCCGTAACAATCTGTATGGGTGCATCTTCTCCGACCTCGACCTGACATACTACAAGCTTGTCGGCATCAGGATGCTGTTCAATACTCAGTATCTTACCCGTAACTACATTTTTGAATTCATCAGCGGGATTTTCTATGCCCTCTACAATAGAGCCTGACATAGTCATCTTATGCATATAATCTGCATTTTCTATGCCGTCTGTGTTCATATAATCTTTAAGCCATGATAATGGTAATTTCATATCTCTCTAACCTCCCGCCGACTAAAACTGACCGAGAAAACGAACGTCGTTTTCAAAGTACATACGTAAATCCTTGATATCATAACGGAACATTGTAACACGCTCCAGCCCGATACCGAATGCAAATCCCGAATATACATCTGGGTCAATTCCGCAATTCTTCAAAACCTTAGGGTGAACCATACCGCAGCCGAGTATCTCAATCCAGCCCTCGCCCTTGCATATGTTACATCCCTTGCCTCCGCAATTGAAGCAGGATATGTCAACCTCTGCACTCGGCTCTGTAAACGGGAAGTGGTGGGGACGGAAGCGAAGTCTTGTATTCTCGCCATACAGCTTACGGGCAAATACCTCAAGAGTACCCTTAAGGTCTGCCATTGTTATTCCTTTGTCTATAACAAGCCCCTCTACCTGATGGAAAACAGGTGAGTGTGTTGCATCCACCGCATCGCTTCTATACACTCTACCAGGCGATATTATGCGGATAGGCGGCTTCTGGTTTTCCATAACACGAACCTGCACAGGCGAGGTTTGTGTACGCAAAACAACGTTATCGTTTATGTAAAATGTATCCTGAGTATCTCTTGCAGGGTGGTCCTTCGGGATGTTGAGAGCCTCAAAGTTGTAATAATCAAGCTCTACCTCGGGTCCCTCTGCAATCGTAAAGCCCATACCGATAAATATCTCGTTGAGGTCATTTAAAACAGTTGTAAGAGGGTGTGTCTTTCCCGCAGCGGGACGCTTACCGGGAATTGTAACATCTATCGTTTCGGCAAGAATTTTCTTCTCTGCCTCTGCCGAGAGAAGTGCTGACTTTTTATCATCGAGAGCACCGCCTATAAAATCGCGAACCTCATTTGCGAGCTGTCCGATAACAGGGCGTTCCTCTGCTGACAGGGCACCCATACCCTTCATAACTGAGGTAAGCTCACCCTTTTTGCCGAGGTATTTTACCCTCAACTCTTCAAGAGCATCAAGAGTCCCTGCACTCTGCAAAGCACTCTCTGCCTCTGCCTTTATCCTGCTTAATTGTTCTTTCATAAGTAAAATCATTCCTTAAATATATAATTATCCATGATTGTATTATAATAACACAAAAAAACATTTATTACAAGAGAATTTACAAATATTTTTTGCTTTTTGCTTAATTTTTGCAGGAACGCGGACATTCTTTATTGTCGCAAGAGATACAACTGTATAAAAGATTATCCTCCATGCAACATAACAAATAATCGCATTCATCACAACAGCACTCTATTATATTTCCAAATATATCCCTGTGTTCCCCATTCCCCGCGCAATCTCTCCCATTGTTTCCAGGCGTTAATCTGATTCCCGTTACATCTATAATGACTTTTTTTCTTTTATTAAACAGTGTAAAGAAACATTTTTTTACTGTCCACCATTTTACAGAATGAAAGTTCATTGCTACACCCCTCGTTTTTATATTACATATATACCATATAACACTTTTCCCAAATTGTCAATCTGTAATACAACAAATATACTATATATGAGGTGATTTTGTGGGGTACGATATTCAAATTACACTGCAAGATGTTTTGGATGAAAAAGGCAAAACACGCTATTGGTTGGCACAGAAAACGGGTATACACTATAAAACAATAGACAGCTATTATAAGAATAAAATCAGGCGATACGAGGCAGATTCAATATTAAAAATGTGTCTTGCCCTCGACTGTCAGATTGGTGATATTATAAAAATTGTTAAAATGTGATTTTTAAAATTATTGGACAGAGCAAGAAATTTCAAAAAAGTGTTGACAAAGCTATAAATATGTGATAATATATTCGGGTAAAGCAGAAGCTTGCCGCTTCTCCCCTTCGCCTCAAGGCAAAAGGGACCATCTTTAAATATTTTATAAATATTTTATTTGAGTGATTGCGGCTGCTTTTTGCAGCCGTTTTTTATATTCGGCAAAGACTTTTTGGAGGTGTTTTGAAATAGCGAAACAGGATTTGATGATTAACGAAGAAATCAGGGATAAGGAAGTCAGGTTAATTGGTGCTGACGGCGAACAGCTCGGCATTGTTGCAATCGGCGAGGCACAAAGACTTGCTGATGAAAAAAATCTCGACCTTGTCAAGATTGCGCCTCAGGCACAGCCGCCTGTGTGCAAAATTATGGACTATGGCAAGCACAAGTTTGAGATTGCAAAGCGCGAGAAGGAAAACCGCAAGAACCAAAAGGTCAGCAATGTAAAAGAGGTAAGACTTACCCCGAATATTGATGACCACGATTTCAACACTAAGTTAAATCAGGCTGTAAAATTCCTGAAAGGCGGCGACAAGGTTAAGGTTTCGGTTCGCTTCCGCGGACGCGAGATTACACACAGCTCAATTGGCCGTGATTTGCTTGTTCGCTTCCGCGAAGGTGCAGAAGAAGTCGGCGCATCTGATTCAGATATTAAGCTTGAGGGCAGAAATATGGCAATGGTGCTCTCGCCCAAAAAGGCTTAAAGCTTTAATTTCCAAAAGGTTAAAAAATCGTAATACAAATGGAAGGAGAGAAATATTATGCCTAAAATTAAAACCCACAGAGGAGCAGCAAAACGCTTTGGTGTTACCAAGAACGGTAAGGTTAAGAGAGCGAAAGCTTTCAGAAGCCACATTCTTAACAAGAAGACAACAAAGAGAAAAAGACAGCTCAGAAAGGGCGGATACCTTTCAGCTGCAAACGAGGCAACAATCAAGAGTATGATGCCTTACAAATAAGTCAGTGCGACTTATTCTACCATATTTGAAATAAGAGAGGAGCTTTTAAAATGGCAAGAGTAAAAGGCGCTATGAAAACACGCGCAAGACATAAGAAAATTTTGAAGCTTGCAAAGGGCTACAGAGGAGCAAAGAGCAAGCTTTTCAGAACTGCAAATCAGGCAGTTATGAAGTCGCTGGCTTATGCATACAGAGACAGAAAGGCAAAGAAGAGAGAATTCAGACAGCTCTGGATTGCTCGTATCAATGCGGCTGCTCGTATGAACGGCATCAGCTACAGCAAGTTTATGAACGGTCTTAAGAACAAGGGTATCACCATAAACAGAAAGATGCTCGCTGAAATCGCGGTTTCAGACCCCGAAGCATTCAAGAACCTTGTTGACCAGGTAAAATAATTTTTGACTTTGAAGCTTCTTCGAGAAATTGCCGAAGAAGCTTTTGTGTCGTTATTAAAAAATACAGAGTAGGTATCCATGCGTTGATTATAGTATAATCAAAAGTGCTGTCTGCACAGGGAGTTGGCAGACGGACGAAGTGCATTATTTGCCGCGGTATGGATATCGCATCCCGCTGTCCCTCGCAACGAAATACCTCTTTTGCTGTGTTGGCAGTGATATGCACATCAAAATAAAGGAGGTATTTTTATGCAAGGATTTATAACAGGCTTTGACAGTTCTATGGATTTTGTCAAAGCATTTTTACGTTCGGTTTTAACACCGATTACAACATTTTGCAACACTTTTTCAAACATTTGGGTCGGGGCAGTATTTATCATAATACTGTTTGCAATTCTTCTTGCCCTGACCGCAAGAAAGTATGGCAAAGAATTTATGCTTTCCATAAAACGTCCGCAGACCCTTGCTGTATGCGCAATGCTGATTGCTCTCAATGTGGCTCTCGGATATTTTTCAATTGACGTTACGGCATATCTCCGTATAGGTTTCGGTTTTATAACACTTCCTGTAGTGACAACCCTGTTCGGTCCGCTTGCGGGCTGCGTGGCGGGGATGCTTCAGGACCTTGTCAGCTTTATCATCAAGCCAACAGGCGGATATCTCTTCACGCTGACACTAAACGTCGGTATAAGCGGTATGATATACGGTCTTATGCTTTATAAAAAGAAAATAACCTTTGCAAGAATTCTTCTTACAAAGCTCGTTATAATTATAGTTGTAAATATAATACTTAATTCAATCGGACTCGCACCGACGGTCGGCAGCGGTCTGATTGGAATTCTTCCTTCGAGAATAATCAAAAATTTATTACTGCTTCCGATACAGTCGATAATAGTCTACGCTTTGCTTAAAGTAGTAAAGAGCAGAGTAAAACTCCATATATAAGGTGAATTTCGATGATAACAAAAATTACAAGCCGTGACAATCAGGTTTTGAAAACTATCCGCTCTCTTCATCATAAGAAGGGACGCGCGCAAACAGGTCTTTATTTTGCAGAAGGCGTACGCCTTGTGGGGGATGCTATTGACTTTGCGCCTGCCAGGGTACGGCTTGTCGTTGTGTCGGAGAGCTACTTTACAAATAACGAATTTTACATAAATAGTCTTGACAACAGCGGAAAAAAGATTTATATTACAGAGGATAAAATTTTTGCGGATATCTGCGATACCGAAACTCCGCAAGGGATTGCAGCCGTACTTGAAATACCCGATGAGGCAACACCTGACTTTTCCTCAATGAACTACGCACTTGTGCTTGACGGAGTAGCCGAGCCCGGAAATATGGGAACCATTATCCGAACCGCAGAGGCAGCAGGAATAAACGGCATATTCTTAATGAAGGGCTGTGTAGACATCTATTCTCCAAAGGTTGTACGCTCTGCTATGGGTTCTGTTTTCAGGATGAATTTTTTCAAGTCAGACGTCAACACTCTTGAGGTCTTAAAGGCGGAAGGCTTCAAAATCGCGGCAACCGCGCTATATAACTCTATGCCCATAGAGGATGCTGTATTTAATGGCAAGCGTGCAATTGTAATCGGAAATGAGGCTCACGGAGTATCAGGCGAGGTTCTGTCTATAGCAGATATGTCCGTCAGGATAGATATGTGTGGCAAGGTTGAGTCGCTCAACGCGGCGGTAGCTGCGGGGATTGCTATGTATATGCTGCGTCCGTAGAAGAGGTATACTATGAACAACGATAACGACCTTTTATATAAACTATGGCTCAGTATTGTGTGCAAGCACAACCCTGAACTTATCAATAAATATATTGAGAAATATGGTGATGCAAGAACAATCTATGAACTGCGCAAAACTTCCGCAACCCCAAGTTTGATGCTCAATCGCATTTATTCTGCGAGTCGTTCTTTAGAGTCTGCGCAAAATCTTTTAAATCATTGCAGAGAGGGCGGCATAGATATAATTACCATTGATGATGAGAGATATCCGAAACGTCTCTCTCAGATGTATTGTCCGCCGCAGATTTTATATGTCAAGGGCACTATGCCCGACGTTGATAACCTTGTATGTGTTACAATAGTCGGCTCGCGTGATTGCTCCGACTACAGCAGAAGCTTTGCTGGTGAGCTTGCACGTGACCTTGCAGAGAGCGGGATACTTGTAATCAGTGGAATGGCTCTGGGTATTGACGCCGCAGCTCATAGCGGTGCGCTCGGGGCAGGGCATATAACGGTTGCGGCTCTTGCAGGCGGCGCAGATGTTGTCTATCCAAAAGCCAACCGCAATCTGTATGGACAAATTTTAGAGCGAGGTGCTGTAATTTCAGAGCAACCGCCAGGAACAATCGGCAAGAGAAATTTCTACTTACAAAGAAACAGAATTCTGGTTGGACTTTCAAACGGCGTTGTTATAACCGAGGGCAGAGAAAAGAGCGGAACCAAAATTACTGCAAACTGGGCAATTGATGCAAACAGGGATGTCTTTGCCGTTCCCGGAAAGCCTTGGGATAAAGGCTCAGAGCTTCCTAACAGACTCATCAAGGACAGTGCAAAGCTGATTACGTCCGCAGAGGACATAATAGAAGAATACATTTCCGTCTATCCAGTAGAATTGGAAAACGGAATGCACCTTATTGACCGAGATAGAATTCCAAGCTGTGAAGAATACAGCGGTATTCAACAACTCAAGGCTGAGGGCAGGGTGGTTGAAATTCCAAAGGCTGAGCGGCTGAACCTTGACGGCTTTACAGAGGAGCAACGAATAATACTTGAATACTTATACAATACTAATGGGATGGTTCACATTGATGACCTCTCAAGAGAATGTAATATAGATATAACAGAGTTGAGTTTCTTAATAATTCAGCTTTTAATGGAAAAGGCAATAAAAGAATATCCTGGGCAGTACTATGAGGCTGTATACAAATAGGCTACAGGTATTCTTTAACATAAAATACTGATATATAGGGGGAAGGCTTTATGGCAGAGAGTAAGGCGAGCAAACGCACTGCCTCAAAAAAGAAATTGGTTATAGTAGAGTCGCCTACAAAGGTAGAGTCTATTAAAAAATATTTAGGCAGCGGATACGATATAGAAGCTACTATGGGACACGTACGCGACCTCCCGAGGAGCGATATGGGCGTTGATGTTGATAATGATTTTGAGCCAAAATATATTACAATCAGGGGCAAGGGCGACCTCATTGCAAAGCTGAAAAAGAAGGCTAAATCTGCATCTAAAGTATATCTTGCAACTGACCCTGACCGTGAGGGAGAGGCTATTTCGTGGCATCTTTCAAATGTGCTCGGCATTGACCCGAAAAGCGATTGCCGCATCACCTTTAACGAGGTTACAAAGGACGTTGTAAAAGAGGCAATAAAGGAAGCGCGCCCGATTGATATGGACCTTGTAGACGCACAGCAGATGCGCCGCGTCCTTGACAGAATTGTTGGATATAAGATAAGTCCGCTTCTCTGGAAGAAAATCAAAAAGGGCTTGAGTGCGGGCAGAGTACAATCTGTCGTTGTACGCCTTATTGTTGACAGAGAGCGTGAAATAGAGGCGTTCAACCCCGAAGAATATTGGACCATTGAATTAAAGCTTACAAACGAAAATGGCAAGCTGCCCTTTAAGGCAAAATTTTATGGTTCTGCCGACGGGCGAAAAATCTCTCTTTCAGACGAAGAACGCACAATGAAAATTGTAGAGGAGCTTAAAGTTGCCGACTACAACGTAAGTAAGATCGTTCATAAGGAAACCAAGCGCAAAAGCGCCCCTCCGTTTACAACGAGCACAATGCAGCAGGAGGCGTCAAGAAAGCTTAACTTCACCTCACGCAGAACAATGATTGCCGCACAGCAGCTCTATGAGATGGGTTATATAACATATATGAGAACCGACTCACTCCGAATTTCGTCTGTTGCGCAGGCAGAGGCGCGCGACTATATCGGCAAAACCTACGGGGCAGAATTTGTACCCAAAACTCCGAAGCAATACCGAGCAAAAAAGAGTGCACAGGACGCACACGAGGCTATAAGACCTACGGTAATTGAAAACAGCCCTGAAAAACTTAAGGATAAGCTTAAGGCAGACCTTTATAAGCTCTATCGTCTTATATGGCTGAGGTTTATGGCAAGCCAAATGACAGATGCCATTATAGATATGATTTCTGCCGACATTAAGGCGGGAAAATATCTCGTTCGTTCAACAGGAAGCTCGGTTAAGTTTGCGGGCTTTACCACCCTTTATGTAGAGGGCAAGGACGAAGAAGAGGAAAAATCATCCAAACTCCCCGCTCTTGCTGAATGCCAGCCTCTTCTACTCGGCGCGATTGACCCCGAGCAGCACTTTACACAGCCGCCGCAACGCTACACCGAGGCATCTTTGGTTAAGGCTATGGAAGAAGAGGGCATCGGCAGACCAAGTACGTATGCACCGACGATTGCTACAATTTCAACACGCGGTTATGTCGCAAAAGACGGCAAATCAATCTTCCCCACAGAGCTTGGCTTTATCGTTACGGATATTATGAAGGAGCATTTCTCTGACATAGTTGACGTTGAATTTACTGCCAATATGGAAGACGAGATTGAGGACGTAGCAAGCGGTAAGGTTGAGTGGAAAAAACTGATACGCAAATTCTATTCACCATTTAAAGAAACTCTTAAAGAGGCTGAAGAAAAAATCGGCGATGTTGAACTAAAAGATGAAGAGTCTGATGAAATCTGCGAAAAATGCGGCAGACGTATGGTTTACAAACAAGGTAAATTCGGCAAATTCCTGGCTTGCCCGGGCTTTCCCGAATGCCGCAACACAAAGGCAATTGTGCAGACTATTGACGCTAAATGCCCCAAGTGTGGGAGTAGCGTTGCCGTTCGCAAATCAAAGAAGGGCGTAATCTTCTACACCTGCGAAAAGAGCCCCGAATGTGACTTTATCTCCTGGAATGAACCGACCAATGAAAAATGTCCCGAATGCGGAGGCTCTCTGATGAAGGTCAGAGCATTCAGAGGCAGGGGGCCTGTCACCTATAAGTGCTTTAACGAAGATTGTAATTTTGAGCGAAAGCCCGAGAAGAAATAAGAAAGATTAATCCCTCGATTTTTGCTTTGCAAAAATCGAGGGATTATTAAAAGGAATGATAACTATGCAAAATATAAAAATAATTGGTGCGGGCCTTGCGGGCTGTGAGGCGGCATGGCAAGCTGCCGAGCTTGGCGCAAAGGTAACTCTTTGCGAAATGAAACCTCAAAAACACTCACCCGCCCACAAGAGCGACACCTTTGCAGAGCTTGTTTGCAGCAACTCTCTGCGCGCAGACGGGATATATAATGCCGTTGGCCTTTTAAAAGAAGAAATGCGGCTTTTAAATTCACTTATTATGCAATGCGCAGACGCAACAAGTGTTCCTGCGGGCGGAGCCCTTGCGGTTGACAGAAACAGGTTTTCAGAAATGGTAACAGAGCGCATACTTTCTCACCCAAATATAGAGGTTAAGTATGGCGAGGTTTCTGATATAGATACTGATGAATATACAATTATTGCAGCTGGGCCTCTTGCCTCGGATGCGATATCACGCAAGATACAAGAGTTGACAGGTGACGAATATCTGCACTTTTTTGATGCCGCTGCGCCCATCGTCAGCTTTGAGAGCATTGATATGACCAAAGCTTTCTTTGCCGCACGCTATGGCAAGGGCGGTGCAGACTATATCAACTGCCCGATGAATAAAGAGGAATATCTCCGTTTCTGGCAAGAGCTAATCTCAGCGGAGGCGGCGCCTGTTCACGATGATATTGATAACCCCAAGGTGTTCGAAGGCTGTATGCCGATAGAAATTATGGCATCTCGCGGCGAGGATACAATGCGCTTTGGACCCTTAAAGCCCGTCGGGCTCACCGACCCTCGCGATAATTCACGTCCCTATGCAGTGGTTCAGCTCAGGCGGGACAACGCTGTTGGCAGTATGTATAATATCGTAGGTTTCCAGACACATTTAAAGTTCGGGGAACAAAAGAGGGTTTTCTCTATGATACCGGGGCTTGAAAATGCAGAATTCGTCCGCTATGGCGTTATGCACAGAAACACATATATTAACTCCCCTAAGCTCTTGCTCGATACCTACAGAATGAAAAAATACGAGAGTTTGTATTTTGCAGGACAGATTACAGGCGTAGAGGGCTATGTAGAATCTGCCGCGTCGGGTCTGCTTGCGGGCAGAAACGCCGCCTTATCCTCCATGGGCAAGGCAGAACTGCACTATGGTGCAGAAACTGCGATAGGGGCTCTTGCGGCATATGTTTCAAACGAGAGTATTGTAAACTTTCAGCCGATGAATGTAAATTTCGGAATTATGGCTGACCTCGGAATGAGGATAAAGGATAAAAAGCAAAAGGCAGAAGCCATCGCAAAAAGAAGTCTTGAAATTATAAAAAATTAGAATTTATTTTTCAAAACTGCCGTTTGAGGTGTTCCTTTTGCCCGAGCAAAAGGGAAAATCCCTCCACCGCAAGCGGTCCCCCTCCCTTTAGGCAAGGGAGGCTAAACTCGGTCGGGGATACCCCGACACCCCATCGGCGCACCCGAAAAAGATATATTATAATCATTCGGATTTATTTGTAGGGGAGGGTCTCTGCGCCCTCCCGTAACGGACCCTCGGGGACGCCGGTCCCTACAATATTATACCGAGATTACAAACGGCGTCTATGGATAACCAAAGGCGTGGTTTAGCATTCTCCTCCATCACAAAGCGGGGCTTGGGGCGGCAGCCCCAATCGTTTCTGCAAAGCAGAAAGCGACGGCGCTTGGGTCCGGCAAGCGCAACAGGGCTCGGCAAAAAAACAAAATTCAATTTATTCGCTCCATATCACAAAAAATCCGCCCTGATGGGCGGATTTTTTTATTTTACAAATGACTCTATTCGGTTCAGTGCCTCGTTTATATTATCAATAGAATATGCATATGAGCAACGGATAAATCCATCTCCGCAATCTCCAAAAGCATTCCCCGGGATTACGGCAACTTTTTTCTGCATAAGAAGCTTTTCGCAAAACTCGTCCGAGCTCAGCCCCGTACTTTTTATACAAGGGAAGGCATAAAACGCACCCTTTGGCTCAAAACATTCAAGGCCGATATCATTAAAGCCTTTCACTATAACAGTGCGGCGCATATTATACTCCTCGCGCATCATCTCTATATCCTCATCACCATTTTTCAGCGCCTCTATTGCCGCATACTGAGCAAGCGTAGGCGCGGACATAATTGCAAACTGATGTACCTTTGTCATAGCTTTAATCAAATCTGGATGACCACACGCATACCCAAGACGCCAGCCCGTCATCGCATACGCCTTTGAAAAACCGCTGACAATAACAGTTCTCTCGTACATATCAGGAATTTGTGCTATAGAAAAATGTCTTTCATCGCCGTATGTAAGCTCTGCATATATTTCATCCGCAAGCACGACTATATCCGTGCCGCGAAGCACTTCCGCGATATTTTCAAGGTCCGACTTGTTCATTATCGCCCCCGTAGGATTGTTAGGAAACGGTAAGACAAGTACCTTGGTCCGCGGTGTTATTGCCGCCCTCAATTCGTCCGCAGTAAGCCTGAAATCATTCTCCTGCTTGGTAACAATCGAAACAGGTGTGCCGCCTGCAAGTGCAGTAATCGGCTTATAGCACACAAAGCTCGGCTCGGGGATAAGCACCTCATCACCAACGCCCACCAGAGAGCGTATGCATAAATCTATAGCCTCACTTCCGCCAACAGTCACTACAACCTGTGACATAGGCTCATACTTTAGTGAAAATCTGCGCTCAAGATATTTTGTAATTTCAACCCTCAGCTCTTTAAGGCCCGCATTTGAAGTATAATATGTACGTCCTTTCTCAAGAGAATATATACCCTCGTCGCGGATATGCCACGGGGTAACAAAATCAGGCTCGCCTACGCCAAGAGAAATGGCATCCTCCATTTCTGCCGCTATATCAAAAAACTTTCGTATGCCCGACGGAGGTATCTCTTTGACAACAGGGCTGATAAGCCTTTGCATATCAAAACTCATAAGGACATAACCTCTCTTTCGTCCTTTTCGGGATTACAGCAGATAACACCATCATACTTATATCTCTTCAGGACAAAGTGAGTTGCCGTACTTATTACAGACTCCATCGGCGCAAGGTGCTCTGACACAAACAAAGATATCTCGCGGATATTTTTACCCTCTACCGTTATTCCGAAATCGTAGCTTCCGCTCATAAGATTTACTGCCTTTACTTCGGGATACTGATAAATTCTCTCCGCAATTCTGTCAAATCCGCAGTTTCTCTGGGGGGTAACCTTTAACTCAATATACGCTGCCACAGCTGAAGTTCCGTACGCCTTATCCCAGTTTGCACGCGCACCATAGCCAAGTATAACGCCAGCTTTTTCAAGCTCATCTATAATCTCTGCGACTTCAACAGAAGACATATTAAGCATTGTCGCCATATCCTCAAGAGATGTACGGCAATCACGATGAAGCATACTTAAAACTTTTTCTATATTCTTTTCATATGTCGTATCATTCATATCCAGAACCTCCAACAATTATGTTAATTATTAGACAGTATTATACCATTTTTACGCCCCTGAGTCAATATTTCCAATTTAATTTACCGCTTAAATTTATTGTTTACCTATAAAAGCATAGAGCTTCCGTCTGTTTCTTCTTCTGTCATTGTTTCTACAGAAGAAATCTCTTCCCCTTCAAATCTTACATCTATGTTCCCTATACCATCGGAGAATTTTTGAATTTTCGCAGAAACGCGCTCCTTTTCGCTTCCCTCACACGGGGTTGGCTGATAATTATTTCGGCTCGGGGTTGATGATATCGAACATGGTATAACCATATAGTCAGTACAGTCAATACTTCCGTCTTCACTTATAGTAAAGGTCTGCTGGTAAATCATCGTATCCTTATCTCTTGGGTTTTGGTTTCCGCCAAAACAGAAGTTTCCAAGGCTGTATGCTATCATTTTTCCCCTATAGCGCTCGAGTCCCTGCAAAACGTGTGGGTGATGTCCGATAACCAAATCTGCCCCTGCATCTACAGCCGCGTGTGCAAGTGAAATCTGATCACCGCTCGGATAATTTTCGCCCTCTATTCCCCAATGCACCTGAACAATTATAATCTCGGCACCATCTGCCTCAACCTGTGCCATCGCCTTCGGCAAATTACCCTCTGCCGACCCGTTTAGCGCATAGAGTCCCACAAGGCCTACCTTTATATCATTTATCTCAAGGACACGGGTATTTAAATTTTCAAACCACACAACCCCCGCCTCGTCAAGATATTTTCTTGTGTCTTCCATACTTATTTCGCCATAATCCCTTGTATGATTATTAGCAAGAGTTACTGACTCAACGGAGCCCTCTGTCAAAATTCTTGTATATTCAGGTTTGCCTCTGAATGCAAAGGTCTTATCCTCACGCTGGCCTCTCTCTGTCAAGGTTCCCTCGAAATTTACTATAGTGAGGTCGTCTGCCCCAAAGTACGGCTGAACATTTCTCAAAAAATAGCTATAATCATTACCTCGGTTCTCTGCCTCTACAGGAAGTGTAATTCCGCCAAATGCCGCATCCGTTCCAAGAGTACAATCGCCCGCGCAGGTTATCGTAAGCTTTCTCTCAATCGGTTCAGCCTTTTCTATTAACTCTCCTGATGATTGCATGACTTTATCGTCGCTGCACCCCCCACAGAGAAGTGCAAGTATCAGTATAGCGAATATAATATGTATCTTTTTCATAGGAACTCTCCTTTTTAAAAAATAGGGCGGACAGATGCGTCCACCCTATTGATTTCATTCAGCTTACTTTGCTCTCCAAGTAATTCTTCCCTTTGTCAAATCATAAGGTGATATTTCAACCGTTACCTTATCACCCGGCAAAATTCTGATAAAGTGCATTCTCAGCTTTCCTGAAATATGTGCCAAAATCTGATGACCATTTTCAAGCTCTACCTTGAACATAGCATTCGGCAAAGCCTCAAGGACAGTACCCTCTACCTCTAAAACATCTTCTTTAGACATAATCTCACCTCCGTTAAATAAGCTCTTGCTTATATTAATTCTCTCAAACGCTTTATCTCGCGTCTGACTTTTGCATCCACCTCATAGGGTTGCAAATTATTAATTAAATCACTGTGAAGTCCTAAAAATTCCACGTGCTTTATTTTCTTTTTCTTATTCGCTTCTGCCGATCTAGCCTTTCCATCGCAGACAATAACTCTGTCGCCATCAATACCAATCACAATAAGATAACGCCCCTTATCGTGTCCACAAAGCGATATAACCATATCTCCAACCGAAAATTTCGTCATATAATTCTCACACTTTCCGATATAAACGAGCTATTTTTGAGGCATAGTAAGTATGTACGGCGTGCCATTTGTAATGAGCACGCTATTTTCATAGTGCGCAGTAAGTCCGCCATCCTTGGTTATAACAGTCCACTCATTTTCAGCTGTGTACGTATTATGGTCAAACTGACACACCATAGGCTCAATCGCAAGGCACATACCAGCCCTCATACGTATTCCACGTGCCGCTGTAACATAGTTTGGTACCTCCGGATCCTCATGCAGATTTGCGCCAATCCCATGTCCGCAATACCTTCTCAGCACAGAAAAGCCATTATTCTCTACATAGTTTTGCACTGCTCTGGAAATATCGCTTATCCTATAACCCTCGCGGACATAATTCAGTCCTTCAAAGAAGCTCTGCCGAGTCACATCTATAAGGCGTTTTGCCTCATCCGATATTTCTCCTACGCCAAAGGTTCTCGCTGCGTCACCATTATAGCCTTTATAACAGGCGCCAACATCTATACTTATTATATCTCCATCCTTTAAAACACGAGGTCCCGGAATTCCGTGTATGATTTCGTCATTGACGCTCGCACATACGCTTCCCGGAAAGCCCCCATAACCTTTAAAAGAGGGAGTACACCCTTGTGACCTGATATATTTTTCAGCAACCGTATCAAGCTCTGCTGTCGTAACTCCGGGCTTTACTGCCTCTTTTACGGCGCAAAGCGCACCATAAGTAACCTCGCCTGCAGCCTTCATCTTTTCAATTTCAGATTTTGATTTTATTGCTACCATATTCCGACCTTTCTGCACATCTGCATCAAAGAGCCCCGATTATACAAACACTCTACTCACCTAAAGCTTTCAAAACATTTTTTGTTGTATCACTTATCTCGTCTTGTCCACTTGCTGTCTTCAAAAGGTTTCTTTCTTGGTAAAATTTAAGCAGCGGTTCTGTCTGGGTATGATAAGTTTCAAGTCTGCTCTTTATTGTTTCCGGATTATCATCAGCTCTGGTTATAAGCTCTCCTCCACAATTGTCACAAATCCCATCTTTTTCAGGTTTGCGATATATCTTATGGAAAGTCGCTGAACACTTGCTGCACTCAAGCCTTCCTGATAATCTCTCTATAATCGTCTCGTCGGCTACATCGATATTTAAAACAGCATCAATCTCTACTCCCGATTTTTCAAGAGCCTCCGCCTGAGCAATAGTCCTTGGAAATCCATCAAGAATAAATCCTGCCCCGCAGTCATCCTCACTAAGGCGTGACTTCACAACATCAATCATCACATCATCCGGCACAAGATTTCCGCCATCTATATATTCTTTCGCAAGCCTCCCGAGTTTAGTTTCCTCTTTTATGTTTTTTCTCAAAATAGCGCCTGTGGAAATTGTCGGAATGCCAAAATGTTCTCTCAGCTTCTCGGCCTGCGTTCCCTTCCCGGCGCCGGGAGCTGCCAATAATATAAGTCTCATAATATCCATCTCCATCATTATTTTTAGGCCGCTTTATAAACGGACAGAGCAGAACCTACCCTTATGCTATAAGGGATAGTTTCTACTCTTCCGTAAGATTTTATTTACTTTATTCCAAAAATCCCTTATAGTGACGCATAATCATTTGAGATTCCATGCTCTTCACTGTTTCAAGCGCAACACCAACTACGATGAGCAGTGAAGTACCACCGATTGAGAAGTTTGCAATATTGAGTCCAAGGTTCATAAATATCGGGAGTACTGCGATTATTCCAAGGAAAAATGCGCCTGCAAGTGTAACTCTCGACAAAACCTTTGAAATATACTCTGATGTGGGTTTGCCCGGACGAATACCAGGGATAAAGCCACCATTCTTCTTCATATTATTTGACATTTCAATCGGATTGAACTGAATTGCCGTATAGAAATATGTGAAGAATATTATCAGTAAGAAGTAAAGTACTGCATATACCCAGGACTGACCTGAGAATACCCATAAGAATCCTCCCCAGAAGCCGCCGCTCTGAGCAGACTTTCCGAAGAAGCTTGCAATTGTACCCGGGAATGACATAATTGACATAGCAAAAATTATAGGTATAACACCTGCGCCCGAAACTTTAATCGGGATATGGGTGCTCTGACCGCCGTACATCTTTCTGCCAACAACACGCTTTGCGTATTGAACAGGAAGACGACGTTCTGCATCATTCATCATTACAACAAATGCAACAATGATGAGGGCAAGTACCAAAAGTGCAACTGCCATAAACCAATTTATTGTGCCACCCTGCACATATGCATAAAGCGATGTGAGCATACCTGGGAGCCTTGATACGATACCCGCAAAGATTATAAGCGATATACCATTACCTACACCCTTCTCGGTTATCTGCTCACCAAGCCACATAAGGAAAGCTGTACCTGCTGTAAATGTAGCAACTATTACAACAGCTGCCCCTAAACCCGGTGTTGTTACAGCACCATAGCTTTTCAGCAAGAAATACAGACCTGTTGCCTGAATGAGAGCCAAAACAACAGTTGCATATCTCTGCATTTGAGCAATCTTCTTTCTGCCGTCCTCGCCTTGCTTCTGCAGTCTCTCAAGTGCGGGAATAGCCACACAGAGAAGCTGGAAGATAATAGACGCGTTGATGTACGGAGTAATGCTCATTGCGAAAATTGTAGCGTTTTGGAAAGCACCACCCGAAACAATGTCAATAAATCCAAACATTGTGTTCTCGCTGTCAAAAAGCGCGCTCATCTGGCTCGGGTCGAGCAGAGGAACGGGAATGCAAGAACCCAATCTGAATATAACCAACATAATAAAGGTGTAGATAAGCTTCTTCCTCAAATCAACAATCTTCCACGCATTTCTGATTGTCTCAAACATCTTATACCACCTCAGCCTTTCCGCCTGCAGCCTCAATCTTTTCAGCTGCAGTTTTACTAAATCTCTTAGCTTTTACAGTCAGCTTCTTTTCAAGCTCACCGCGGCCGAGGATTACTATTCCGTCGCAAATCTTTGAGATAATTCCTGCCTCTTTAAGAGTTTCAGCAGTAACCTCTGTTCCGTTTTCAAGCTTATTGAGCTGCTCAACATTAATAGAAACATATTCCTTTGCAAAGATGTTTTTAAATCCACGCTTAGGCAATCTTCTGTAAATCGGCATCTGTCCGCCTTCAAATCCGGGACGCACGCCACCGCCACTACGGGCATTCTGACCCTTATGACCCTTGCCGGCTGTCTTACCATTACCGCTACCGTGGCCTCTTCCAACTCTGAATGCGTCTTTCTTGGAGCCTTCGCTCGGAGATAATTCATGAAGTTTCATTGAGTACACCTCCTCCTTTTTTATCAAAAATTAGATTTGCGGGCATAGCGCCCGACTGTGTCTTTTATTACTCGGATACTTCAACCAAATGCTTAACCTTGAAAATCATTCCTCTGATTTGAGGATTGTCAGGCTTTTCAACGGTCTGGCCTATTTTTCTAAGACCAAGTGCCTCAACTGTTGCAATCTGGTCTTTTTTGCATCCGATTGTACTCTTTTTAAGAGTAACATTTATTGTGTTAGCCAAGGATAAACCCTCCTGTCTTTTTTGTTTAATTAACCGAGGATCTCTTCAGGCTTCTTACCTCTGAGCTGAGCAACCTCTTCTACACTCTTGAGTGATGCCAGACCCTCTATTGTTGCAGCAACAACGTTTCTCGGGTTGTTACTGCGCAGACACTTTGTTCTTATATCTCTGATACCTGCAAGCTCAAGCACTGCACGAGCAGGACCGCCTGCGATAACGCCGGTACCTTCTGCAGCCGGCTTCAAGAGAACTCTTCCTGCACCGGATTCACCGATGATTTCGTGAGGAATTGTGCTCTTAACCATAGGAACAGTAATCATATTCTTTTTAGCCTCATCAATACCCTTGCGGATTGCGTCCGGGATTTCGGCTGCTTTACCTGAACCGTAGCCTACGTGACCATTGCCGTCACCGACAACAACAAGAGCGCTGAAACGCATTGTTCTACCACCCTTTACGGTCTTTGCAACACGGTTAAGATGAACTACTTTTTCCTGTATATCAAGCGTATCCGCTGCTATACGCGGCTGCTTCTTGGTTCTTTCACCTTTTTCTGCCATTAACAATTCACCTCTTTCAATCTAATTAGAATTTCAGTCCGCCTTCGCGAGCTGCGTCGGCGAGCTCTGCAACTCTGCCGTGATAAACATATCCGCCTCTGTCAAATACAACTTCAGAAATGCCAGCATCAAGCGCTTTCTTTGCGATAAGTGCGCCAACTGCCTTTGCAGCTTCCTTGTTGCCGCCGTAGTTTGCCTTAAGTTCTGCGTCAAGCGATGAAGCAGAAACCAAGGTCTTCCCCGCGGTATCATCAATGATCTGAGCGTATATGTTCTTAAGACTTCTGAACACGCACAATCTCGGTACTTCAGCTGTTCCCGAAACCTTTTTACGAACTCTTGCGTGTCTTGCAAGTCTTGATACATTACTGTTAGTCTTCTTAATCATTAAATTTACACCTCCTGACGGTTAATTACTTCTTAGAACCTGCCTTACCTTCCTTACGTCTGATGTACTCATCAACGTATTTAATACCCTTGCCCTTATAAGGCTCAGGCGGTCTCTTCTCGCGAACGTTTGCCGCAAACTGACCAACCTTCTGCTTATCCGGACCTGAAATAATAATCTGGTTCGGCTGAGGCACCTCTATTGTAATACCATCAATTTCCTCCATCTCAACCTGATGAGAATAACCGAGGTTCATTACAAGCTTTTTGCCCTGTTTTGCTGCTCTGTAACCAACACCATTGATTTCAAGCTCTTTCTTAAAACCGTCGGTTACACCAACAATCATATTATTGAGAAGCGTTCTTGTAAGACCGTGAAGCGCTCTGTGCTCCTTCTGATCTGACGGACGCTTAACTTCAATAACATTGCCGTTTTGCTCTATAATCATATCCCCGCTAAGCTGAGCTTTGAGCTCGCCCTTGGGGCCCTTTACGGTAACTTCATTGCTTTCGCCGACTGTAACGGTAACACCTGCAGCTACCTCTATCGGCATCTTTCCTATACGTGACAATGAATTCTCCTCCTTTCTTACCGAATAAATGTCTTACCAAACAAATGCCAATACTTCTCCGCCAACGTTCTGACGACGTGCTTCCTTATCTGTCATAACGCCTTTAGAAGTAGAGATGATTGCAATACCGAGTCCCTTTAACACTCTGGGAAGCTCATCCTTTGACGCATAAGAACGAAGACCGGGCTTACTAACTCTCTTAAGACCGGTGAGAACCTTCTGCTTGTTCTCTGCGTACTTCAATGTGATACGGATTACGCCCTGAATACCATCTTCGATAATCTCAACATCTTTTACGTAACCTTCCTGAAGTAAAATGTCGGCAATAGCCTTTTTCATATTGGATGCAGGAACGTCAACTGTTGTGTGTCTTGCATTGTTGGCATTTCTTATTCTTGTCAGCATATCCGCTATCGGATCTGTTATATGCATATTCCAAACCTCCTTTTTATCGGAATCGAAGCCGGTTTGACCGTCCGTGACATCTTCTGTCGGTCACCTGTCTTCACATAATTTAAAATTCAGTTTACCAGGACGCTTTCTTTACGCCCGGAATCTGACCCTTGTAAGCAAGCTCGCGGAAGCAAATTCTGCAGATACCAAACTTACGAAGATAAGCGTGCGGTCTGCCGCAGATTTTACATCTGTTGTACTCGCGTGTGGAATACTTTTGCTTTCTTTGCTGCTTTACAACCATAGACTTCTTAGCCATAAGCTTTAATCCTCCTTATCGACACTATTTCGTAAACGGTGCACCCATCATTGTTAAGAGTTCTCTTGCCTCTTCATCTGTCTTAGCAGTTGTAACAAAGATGATGTCCATTCCGCGAATTTTGTCAATCTTATCATAATCAATTTCAGGGAAGATAAGCTGTTCCTTTATACCGAGAGCATAGTTTCCTCTTCCGTCAAAGGAATTCGGGTTAATACCTCTGAAGTCACGTACGCGCGGAAGAGCCGCGTTAAAGAGTCTGTCAACAAACTCGTACATCTTTGCACCTCTTAAGGTAACCTTACAACCGATGTTCATACCTTCTCTGACTTTAAATGTAGCGACTGATTTACGAGCCTTTGTAATCACGGGCTTCTGACCTGTAATCAAGCCGAGGTCATTCGCCGCACTCTCAACAGCCTTTGAATTCTCGCGAGCATCGCCAACGCCCATATTGATAACTACTTTATCGAGCTTCGGAATTTGCATAACGCTCTTGTAGTTATACTTCTGCATTAAAGCATCTTTGATTTCTTTTGTATACTTCTCTTCAAGTCTCATTTAGAGTGAAACCTCCTTCCTCTACAAATTATTAAAATGTTTCGCCGCACTTCTTGCAATAGCGTACGTGTGTTCCGTCTTCGAGAACCTTACGTCCAACTCTTGTTGCAGCGCCGCACTTTCCGCAAACATTCATAACCTTGCTTGCATATATTGGTGTTTCCTGCTTGATGATGCCGCCGGTTTCACCCATTTTTCTGGGTTTCTTATGCTTGGTCGCCATCGAAACACCCTCAACAATAACCATGCGCTTCTCGGGATTTACAGATAAAACTTTACCCTTTTTGCCCTTGTCCTTGCCGGACAGAACAACTACCTCATCGCCGGTTCTGACATGCATTTTGGTAATCATTGTTTTTCCTCCTATCTCTAAATTTAGGATTTATTTGCTGTGTCCTTAAACGGCACAACAAAGATAATACTAAAGAACTTCAGGCGCAAGAGAAAGAATCTTCATATAGTCCTTATCTCTGAGCTCCCTTGCAACAGGCCCGAATATACGTGTGCCTCTCGGTGTCTTATCATCTCTGATAATAACCGCTGCGTTCTCGTCAAATCTGATCTGAGAACCGTCAGCTCTCTTTACACCCTTGACGCTGCGGACGATAACTGCCTTTACAACATCACCCTTTTTAACAGCACCGCCGGGCGTTGCCTTTTTAACAGAAGCAATTATTACGTCGCCGATGTTGCCATAGCGTCTGAGAGAGCCGCCCATAACACGGATACAAAGAATTTCTTTTGCACCGCTGTTGTCAGCAACCTTCAAAATAGTCTGCTGTTGTATCATAACGGATTTCCTCCTATCTTATTTCGCATCCCGCGGTTAATTGAAAACCGCATAAACGATTTTAAATTTAGCTTATTTAGCTTTCTCGATGATTTCAACCAAGCGCCATCTCTTATCCTTAGACAAAGGTCTTGTTTCCATTACTCTAACCTTATCGCCGATGCCGCAAACGTTTTCTTCATCATGCGCCTTAAGCTTGTAGGTGCGCTTGATAACCTTGTTATAAAGCTTGTGCTTTACGTTTTCCTTAATAGCAACAACTATTGTCTTATCCATCTTGTCGCTGATAACCTCACCGACACGGGTTTTACGATAATTACGTTCACTCATTTATCTGCACCTCCTACGCATTCTCGCTTGCATTAATTCCAAGCTCTTTTTCTTTGAGGATGGTTTTTACTCTTGCAATATCCTTTTTAACGCTAACAATTCTCATCGGATTATCGAGCTGGTTGGTAGCGTTCTGGAAACGAAGGTTAAAAAGCTCTTCCTTCAAGTCCTTGATTTTATCTTCAAGCTCCTGCGTTGAAAGGTCTCTTATATCTTGTATTTTCATTAACTATCACCTTCCGTTTCTTGGTCTGCCTTTCTTACAAACTTACACTTGAGCGGCAACTTGTGCATAGCAAGACGAAGAGCCTCACGTGCAACTTCCTCTGATACACCGCCGATTTCAAACATAACTCTGCCCGGCTTTACCACTGCAACCCAGTATTCAGGTGAACCCTTACCGCTACCCATACGGGTTTCAGCAGGCTTCGCTGTAACTGGCTTGTCTGGGAAAATCTTTATCCATACCTGACCGCCTCTCTTTGTATAACGAGTCATCGCTACACGGGCAGCCTCTATCTGATTGCTTGTTACCCACGCAGGGCTGAGCGCCTGGATACCAAAATCACCGTAAACAACCTTGTTACCGCGATGTGCAGCACCCTTCATTCTTCCGCGCTGTACCTTTCTGCGCTTTACTCTCTTTGGAGATAACATTATTTTCTGCCTCCTTCCGCACGCTGAGCCCTTCTCTTAGGCTTAGCTTCGGTTTCAGTAGCAGTATTTCTGCCTTCAGCAAGAACCTCGCCCTTGTAAATCCAAACCTTTACGCCGAGCTTACCATAGGTTGTGTTTGCTTCAGTGAAACCATAGTCAATATCCGCTCTAAGAGTCTGAAGCGGAATAGTACCCTCGTGGTACTGCTCTGTTCTTGCGATTTCTGCACCGCCTACACGGCCTGCAACATATGTCTTGATACCCTTTGCACCAAGCTTCATAGTACGGCCCATGCACTGCTTCATTGCCTTTCTGAATGAAATACGGCGCTCGAGCTGTGATGCGATATTCTCTGCAACCAGCTGTGCACTCATATCAGGAACCTTAACCTCGATTACATTAAGGATAACAGTCTTGCCTGTCATCTTTTCAAGGTCCTTCTTGAGCTTCTCTATCTCGCTGCCGCCCTTACCGATAACAAGACCGGGCTTGCCTGCATGGATAGATACACGAACTTTATTCGCAAATTTCTCAATTTCGATTTTTGCAACTCCGGCTTGGAATAATTTGTTCTTTAAGAACACTCTGAGGTTATAGTCCTCAACAAGACTGTCGCCGAAGCTCTTCTTGTCAGCAAACCAACGTGAATCCCAATTCTTGATAATACCAACTCTGAGACCGTGTGGATTAACTTTCTGACCCATATTCTTACCTCCTATCTTATTCCTTCTCCTGAAGTTTCAATGTAATATGACTTGTTTTCTTGTTAATTCTAAAAGCTCTTCCCTGCGCTCTTGCCTGTACTCTCTTAAGAGTCGGGCCCTGATCCGCATACACTTCGGAAACGTAGAGATTTTCAACATTCATATTGTGATTGTTCTCTGCATTTGCCATAGCGGATTTGAGCAGCTTTTCTACAACAGGGCTTGCAGCCTTAGGTGTGTTTCTTAAAATGCCGATTGCTTCCCCTACAGACTTGTTTCTGATAAGGTCGATAACCACGCGAACCTTACGGGGTGCGATACGGACATGAGTAACTTTTGCTACTGCTTCCATCTCTGTGCAGCTCCTTTCATACTAATAAAAGATTTTGCGTCTTAAACTTATTGCCGCAAATTATTTGCTGGTCTTTGCACCGGCATGGCCTTTGAAGGTTCTGGTAGGAGCAAACTCGCCGAGCTTGTGACCAACCATATCCTCGCTAACGTATACCGGAACATGCTTTCTTCCATCATATACCGCAATGGTATGTCCAACCATCTCGGGGAATATCGTGGAAGCTCTTGACCAAGTCTTGAGTACGTTTTTCTCGTTCTTTTCGTTCATTGCTACGATTCTGGCAAGCAGCTTCGCATCGACGAAAGGTCCTTTTTTAATACTTCTTCCCATACGAATAATCCCTCCTTATTTAGCGTTGCGTCTCTTAACAATAAACTTGTTAGACTGCTTTTTCTTGTTTCTGGTCTTGTAACCAAGTGCCGGCTTACCCCAAGGAGTAACAGGACTCGGCATACCGATGGGGGACTTACCCTCACCACCACCGTGTGGGTGGTCATTCGGGTTCATAACAACACCGCGGACGGTAGGTCTGAAGCCCATATGACGCTTTCTTCCTGCCTTACCGATGTTAATGTTCTCATAGTCCGCATTACCAACCTGACCGATTGTTGCACGGCAGTTGAGTCTTACCATACGAACCTCGCCGGATGGAAGTCTAACCTGTGCATAGCCGTTTTCTTTAGCCATAAGCTGTGCGGTGTTACCTGCACTACGAACAAGCTGTCCGCCCTTACCCGGGTTAATCTCAATGTTGTAAATGAGAGTACCAACGGGGATGTCCTTAATTTCCATTGCGTTACCGGGCTTAATGTCTGCGCCTTCACCCGATACAACTACGTCGCCCTTCTTAAGACCGAGGGGAGCGATAATGTATTTCTTAACGCCGTCCTCATACTGAAGGAGTGCAATGTTTGCTGATCTGTTCGGATCGTACTCAACTGAAAGAACAGTTGCGTTCATTCCGTCCTTGTAACGCTTAAAATCGATTACTCTGTACTTTCTCTTAGCACCGCCGCCACGATGTCTGACTGTAATTCTGCCATTGCTATTGCGTCCAGCCTTGCTGTGAAGGGGACGAAGGAGAGATTTCTCAGGTGCAACCTTGTCAATCTCCTCAAATGTCGAAACAGTCATCTGACGCAGCGAAGGTGTAGTAGGATTATATTTCTTAATTCCCATTTTTAAATCTCCTTATCTGCAAATTTTGAACTGAAAGCTTATTAGCCCTCGAACAATTCGATTGTCTTGCTGCCCTCTTTGAGCTTTACAACAGCCTTTTTCCAATCCGCTCTCTTACCTGCGAACACGCCCTGTCTTTTGGGCTTGCCGTCATAATTCATGGTTGTAACCTTTTCAACTTCAACCTTGAAAATCTCTTCAACAGCCTTCTTAATCTCAATCTTGTTTGCACTTTTTGCAACTTCAAAAGTGTACTTTCTGTCTGCAACCTGGTCCATACTCTGTTCTGTGATAATAGGTCTTCTTATAATATCGTAAGATAACATTATGCGTACACCTCCTCAAGCTTTGCAACTGCATCCTTTAATATGATGCACTTTGTGTGGTTGAGAACCTCATATGTGTTGATTGCGCCAACATATGTTGTATCAACACCCTTGATGTTTCTCGCTGAGAGAACTATGTTCTTGTCATTCTCAGGAAGAACGATAAGAGCCTTCTCGTTTACGTTCAAGTTCTTCAAAAGGTTTGTAACCTGCTTTGTCTTAATCTCAGGTGCTTCGAAAGATTCAAGAACAATAATCTCATTATCCTGTACCTTTGAAGTGAGTGCAGACTTAAGCGCAAGTCTTCTAACCTTCTTGTTAAGGGTGTATCTGTAATCTCTGGGCTTCGGGCCAAGAGCTACGCCGCCGCCAACCCACTGGGGAGCTCTTATACTACCCTGTCTTGCACGGCCTGTACCCTTCTGTCTCCAAGGCTTGATACCGCCGCCGCGTACTTCTGTACGGGTCTTGGTGCTCTGTGTGCCTTGTCTCTGGTTTGCTAAGTAGTTAACTACTACTTCATGCATAACGTCTGTTCTGACATCAACGCCGAACACGTTTTCATTTAAATCCATACTGCCGACTACCTTACCGTCAGCATTATAAATATCTACTGTAGGCATTCTCTATTTCCTCCTCTCTCTGCGGTTTAGGCGTTTGCCTTTACTGCGTTCTTAACAACGAGCAATCCGCCACGAGGTCCGGGAACCGAACCCTTAACCAACAGAAGATTGCGTTCTGTATCTACTTTAACTAAGTCAAGGTTCTGGATAGTAACGGTATCCACACCATAGTGACCGGGAAGTTTCTTACCCTTGAATACTCTTGAAGGGTCTGAACAAGCACCGAGTGAACCGGGACCTCTGTGATAATGGCTACCGTGAGTCATAGGACCTCTGTGAGTTCCCCATCTCTTGATGGTACCAGCATATCCGTGACCCTTGCTTGTTCCGGTAACGTCTAAAACATCACCGTCTGCAAATTGGTCAACGCTGAGTACATCGCCGACGTTAAGCTCAGCTGCATTATCGAGCTTGAATTCCTTAAGATAACGTTTTACGGGTACATTTGCTTTTGCAAAATGTCCCTTTTCAGGTTTGTTTGCTCTCTTTTCCTTCTTGTCCATAAAACCAACCTGAACAGCTGTGTAACCATCAACCTCTTCAGTTTTTTTCTGGACAACAGGACAAGGACCTGCCTCTATTACCGTAACCGGTACAAGAATGCCGTCCTCCGTAAAGATCTGGGTCATACCAATCTTTTTACCCAAGATTGCCTTTTTCATTTTTATTCCTCCTATTTTACACAAGCATCGGTTCCTTGGAACTTACCTGCGGGTTATTGGTTGGCATTGCCAACATGACCAAAATTTAATTTTTTACTGCTTTAGTGCTGTAATTCTACTATATATATTACAGTCTTTGTTTACCGAACTAAATCTTAAGCTCGATATCAACGCCTGCCGGCAAATCCAAGTGCTTGAGCGCATCAATTGTCTTTGCGTTGGGGCTAAGAACATCAATGAGTCTTTTGTGAGTGCGAAGCTCAAACTGCTCACGGCTGTCCTTATACTTATGAACCGCTCTCAAAATTGTAACAACTTCTTTTCTTGTAGGAAGCGGGATAGGACCCGAAACCTCTGAACCTGTTCTCTTTGCGGTTTCCACAATCTTAGCGGCACTCTGGTCGATAAGGTTATGGTCATAAGCCTTTAATCTAATTCTGATTTTCTCTGCTGCCATGCTATACCCTCCTTAAAAATAAGTTTACACTGTGCCGGGCGTTTCGCACAGACTGAAAATTAAACCCGATTCCGACAAGCCCCTAAAACAACGGAGCAACGGCTCGGGACGTACAGACACAATAATCTCCTTTAGTAACATCAGCATACTGCTACCTCAAAAATGTTTGTATTCTGTTTAGAAAGTGTGACCTTCCGCCCGTTTTTCTTAAACCGGACAATCTCCTCCGAAATTCCCGAAACCCGCGTAAATACGCGCTTTCGCCACCTCCGGATTCATCGTATGTCTTTGCCACGCCTAAATATTATACTACGGCTGAAAAAAAGTGTCAAGTTTTTTTACACTTTTTTTAAAATTTTTATAATTTTTGTTAATTTTGTCCATAACGCAGAAAATTTATTGCATTTATGAGTAAATTTGCACAAAATAGCCAAAAAATATAGTTGGGGATACCCCATTACCCCCATCGGCGCACCCGAAAAAGATATACCAATATCATTCGGATTTATTTGTAGGGGAGGGTCTCTGCGCCCTCCCGATAAACGGGCGGGGATGGAACCCCGCCCCT
>JAZNFQ010000013.1:0-17673 GCA_045576075.1 Clostridia bacterium | reverse complement strand
GTCACGGTTGAGGTCATATTTTGCATATTCAGATACATCTTCTGTATTGATGCCGTCTGTGCCAAAATATGATACAACTGCCGAGAGGTCGTAAATGTTGATATTGTTATCCTTTACAATATCACCAGCTAAGAAGTTCTTAGCTACCGCGCTTGTATCTTTGCCCTCTTCTACTACAGTGGGATCATCCATTACGTTGTTCCAGAAGTTAAGAGTCTTATCTTTTGTCATTGTAACTGTATAGCGTGCTGTTCTGTAGCCTGCACCGCTTACTGTTACTGTGTATGCATTGTTGAGTGTAAGAGCATCTGTAACTGCAACTTCGTATGCGTTGTCTGTGTACTCAACTGCAATCGCAGCTTTTGTCTTACCTGCGAGTTTAAGTTCTTCTTCTGCATCTTTGCCGAGTTCAATTTCGATATTCTCTTTCAAATCTCCGCCCGAGATTACAACCTTCATATCCTGATATGCCTTTGACTTGTTCTCTACTGCATTCGGGAATTTTATGTTGATTGCAAGGTCTCTTACAGGTACTGCGATTGCAACGCCGTCGATGTCACCAACATATTCATCATCAATGTCTGTGTTAATGATAAGTCCGCCTGTTTCCGCTTTGTCATCTACATCACCGCCTACAACATAGTAGTCAACAAGATTGTCGTTTACTGTTGTTGCGTTAACCATTCCGCCTTCTGTCTTGAAGCTTATGTCGCCATAGCCTTCAAAAGTTACTGTACCGAGCAGAACTTCGTTTGATGTAACTTCATAATATCCGTTGCCGTCAGCACCCTGACCCTTCATAGCAAAGCCATAGTAATCAGGCTTTCCTTGTTTTGTTGAAAGGGTCATATTATCAGCAGCTTCAATTACATAAGGCATAGGCTTTCCATTTAAAAGCTCGCTTGCATTTGCAAATGTGAGCTCAGCTGATGCAAACTCGTTAATCATGTCCTCACCATTTGCCTTTGCTATGATTTCATAAACCTTTTTGCCTTCTGCATCTCCTGTTATATCCTTGTATACAATAGAGATTGACTTTGCCTCTACCGAAAGATTTGTTACCACATAATATTCAGCGTGTCTTATTACATCATAGCCTTCTGCGACAAACACTGTGGGGTCATCCTTGAATATACCGCCTGTAATGTCAAACGAATCTTCGTCATCCGAGATAACCTCTCCGCAAACCGTTCCACTTGTCATAACAATTGCTCCGCTGTTGTTAACTACATCTCCTGTAATTACAGCACCTTCAATCTTGATGTTTCCGCTGTCGTTAACTATATCGCCCTCAATTGTACCGTTTTTAATGATATATTTTTTGCCATTGATGAAGGTCGGTATTGTCGGGTCGGCAGGAGAAATGGTTTTCTCATTAAGGTCAATGGTGATTTCCTCGCCCTCGGGCATAAGTGCGATTGCACTTGTTGTGTCGATATTGGCAGTAACATCTTTAAGGAGTGTAATTGTATCGCCGATTTTTGCAGCATTGACTGCGCCCTGAAGAGTTGTGAAATAGTAGTCATTAACTCTCGCAACTGCAAGTGTTTCAATATCATCACTACTGCTGTAAGTTGCTATTTTTATACCATCTTCATAGCTAAATTCTTTTAAAATAACCTTTCCTTCGTAGGGAATAACTATGTCGCTATAATCACCACTCTCAGCAAGCTGAACTGTAAAGGTAGCCGCCTCTGACGCAAGGTATACAACGCCATCAAAGATATCGTTATTTTGCAAATCCACATAAAGAATACCATTAGATTCTAAATCACCCGTCACCACACCTGTGCCTACGGAGTCGGTAATTAAAAGTGCTCCGTTGGAGATTACTCTGCTATCATCAATCATCTCAAGATTATTGCCATTGAGATCCAAAACAAATGTTTTATTTTTGGCTGCAACAACCAAATCAGAATCAAAAGACATATCATAAAGGAGTTTTAATAAAAGGTTGTTGTCAGCAGTATACAAATCACTGAATGATGTCATATACTTGTTTAGCTTTCCATTTTTATATACAGCAATTGCTTGATATGGTTTGCCTTCCGGGGTTACAGCTTCTGAAAAATCATGTGTTGAAGGAAGGAATGTTGTCAAACCTCTTCCAATGTATGTTATTGTCCCTTTGCCTGTTAAAAATGGTTCTTGAGTGACTCCTTTGCCTTTGCTTACATCAAAAGGCTGTGTTGATGTATGAATTGTAACATCTTCAACTGTCAATTCAGATCCGTTGACTGTTATAGTAGCATTCCAACCTTTACCATTCTGAACAGTGACACCTTTGAAAAGAACATTTTTTGCTACATATACATTAACGCCCTCGCCTGTACTATTACAATCAAGCACAACATCTTTGATTGTTACATCATCAGAGTTTACGCTTAGAAGATGTTTGCCATTGTTGCTTGTCCATCTGTCAGAATCTGCAATAATTGTATGTCCGTCACCATCGAGAGTAAGCGGGCGACTTATTGTAAGTCTTGTGTAAATATGAATATCATCAGTAAGTCTGATTGTATCATACTCCGTAGACTGCCCTGCAAGAACAACTTTGAGCAATGTTGCCGCATCCGATACTTCAAGAACCTTTGTTTCGGATTCAACATCTTCTGCAAAAACAGGAACGCTCATCGTACCAAGTAGCATTACCAAAGAAAGTATTGCTGCCAATAATCTTTTTAACTTCATTGAAATTCCTTCTTTCTTTATGATGTATATATCTAATTTATTTTTTGTTTTTATTTTGCGAACCGTCGAGGACGCCGGTCCCTACGATTGTTCGCGTTAACCGCATTGTTTTGCGTTTGTTTGTAGGGGACATTCACGAATGTCCCGCGGGCGATTCGTGAATCGCCCCTACGATTGATGCGTTGTTTCTAAAAAATGCCTCGTGGCAGTTGCTGTAAAAAAGATGTAGTGTAGGGACGGTACTATAATGTATACAACTGCCACTCAACGGCATCAAACCAAGGAGATGTCGTCCGCCCCATATATAATTAATCAGCAATGCTGAATAATTATCAATTAATTCATAAGTGCAAGAAGTCTTGCGCACATTACGGCTACCTCTGCACGTGTCGCAAAGCCGAGCGGATTCACATTCCCGTCAGACCCCTGTATAATTCCCGCCTTTACCATAGAAGCCATCGGTGAGAGCGCGTAATCTGAAATTATGCCCTTGTCTGCGAACATATCGAGAGATGACATATCATCGGTTTCCGCGATATATCCCTTTGCAAGAAACGCACGATATGCAAGAGTAATCAAGTCCTGTCTTGTAATCGTGTTTTCAGGCATAAAGCAGGTTCCGTCACCGCTTGCAATTCCTGCCGCTTTTGCGCTGCCAATTGCATTGTAGTAATAGCTGTCCTGCGGAACATCTGCGAAGTTTTCAGCAAACGCATCGCTGATGCCAAGCATTCTTGTTAATATAAGAATAAAATCACCGCGCTTGATGTTGTTTGCAGGCGCATACTCTGTTGCGCTTACTCCGCTTATTATGCCTTTATTTTTTAATGTATAAATAGAATCCTTTGCCCAAGCATAATCTGCAAGGTCAGTAAAGCCTGCCCCGACAGGCGTTGTACCGCCTGCGACTACTCCGCCTCCGCCGAAGCCGCCGCCCTTTCCACCGCCGCTGCCACCGTCGTTGCCGCCGTCCTTGTCGCCATCGTTTCCGCTATCGTTGTCGCCATCGGTTCCGCTATCGCCTGAATTGTCGCCTGCATCATCGCCCTCAATTCCTTCGAAGATGTCATCATATTTGTCCACCTTGCCGTCGCGGTTAAAATCGGCGCGGTCATCATAGTTTCCGCTCTTTATCTCATCAAATGCCGTTTTATCCGATGTGTCAACCTTGCCGTCCAAATTCACATCTCCCGGGATAAAATCAGCATTAGTTAACTCTATGGCTTTGCTGAAATCAACGCCTGTCTTTTTATAGGTAACATATCCGTTTCCTCTAAGCTCGACGGTATATGTAGAACCATCAAGAACTGTGTTTTCTACAATAAAGGTAGGTACTGATGAACTTGAATCGTAATGCCCGCCCTTTGTAGTCGAAACAGTATTGAGAACTGTGCTGATTGTAGAGTCGGTGTCTACGCCTTCTCTTGTGATTGTAAGAAGTATCTTACTGTCCGCGTATCCATCTCCATCGGAAACCTGAAAATCATCAATCTTATCCATTGTGAGTTTTACAACAGCTTTAACGCCTTTGTTGTCTTTGGTGCTTGCTGTAGCAGTTTCGGATACAGCCGCATTTTCTGCTGTATTAATAAGAGAATTGCCTATCTTTACATAACTTCCGGCAACGCTTTCGCTATTCAAGCTGAGCGTAAGGTTGTCACCCGGTTCTCCTGCAAAAGTAATAACGAACAAGTCAGTTATCTCATCAGTAAATGTTAAGCCTCCTGAATTGTTAGTGATAATGCTTGGCAATATATTCCCTGTTAAATTTGCGAGCGCTGCATTGGGCGGAACGAATACGCAGTGCGGCGGATTGTTTTCACCCTGCAGAAAGTCAATGGATTTATATTTGAGGTCACCACCAAATTTAAGTGCTGTCTGTACCGCTGTAACATTTCCGCCTGCGCCTTTTACACTGACTTTAATTTTTGCTTCACCGAGAAGCGTGGTCTGGTTGTCCTGTGTTACATCAGTTAATACAATCTCTATATTATCTGCTGCTGCCAAAACGGGTGTTACTGTCTGTGTTCCAAGCACAATGGTCATCGCAAGTAACCCCGCACCAACTTTCTTTAGCCATTTAAAATACATTTTTGTTTTCCTCCGTTCTAAGTGTTTTTATGGCAAAATTATATTTACTTTTCTTCTATATCAAGAATTTTTACAATTCTTTCATACAAATTATCAAGAAGCATTTGCGTCTTGTCTCTGTCGTCCCATATTGCATAATCTATAACAAATGCAATAATGGAATAAATAAATGTTTCTGCCTGCAAATATGTACAGCCAAAAACTTTGATTAGCTCACCTGCATACTTTTCATACCATAGTCTGAAATCTCTTGCCTTATTACGCATACGCTCGCCAAATAGCGGACTTGTGGTAATCTGAATAGCAAGGCGCAGCTCGTATTTGTATTTTTCAATCTCGTCTAAAAAGCTGTCAAAATACTTGCGGATATCGGTCGTGTGCTCGAAAGTAAAATCCAAGAGTGCGTCAACGACTTTTGAAATGCCGTATTTGCCCGCACTTATCCAAATGTCATCTTTGTTGTCAAACCAATAGTAAAGACTGCTTTGGGCAAGCTTTGCCTCCCTGCACAAATCGCCAATAGATGCATTTGCAAGCCCTGTTCTTAAGAGATACTCCCATGTTATATTAATAATCGCTTGTCTTTTGTCGGACATATCAAAACTGTCCATTTTAATTCAACCCTTTCTTTCATTACTTGCCGACACATTGATGTTATGTAATGTTCATTACAAGTGATGTCAAAAAAAATTGCCTTGCACCATAATCGAAATTATGTGGTAAGACAAACCCCACATAGTCGAAATTATGTGGGATATTATAGCCAAGTTCAATATCAAGAACGTACATATTGTAGCATATTCAGGAGTGTTTGTCAATGATTTACAGTTATTTTATAAAAAATCATCAATATGCATTAAAAAACAGCATAGCTTTTAGACCGGTTTTGCAAAATTAACAATTGCCGGTCTAAAAGCTATGCTGTTTTTTAAAGTGATGCCCGTTATTATAGAATGAAGTCCGTATGTCATAAATATTTTAGTTCCTTTTTGATGTCAGATTAATTATGCTTTGCAACATAATTTCGATTATGTGGTTTTTTAATTTAAAGCCTTAACAGTCCTAATTTTTGAATTTGTCTGCGGTGTATTTCACCTGTTTCCATCGTGTATATACGCGTGGTATTTACACTTGAATGTCCAAGAATATCTGCAAGTCTTACAATGTCCTTTTGAAGTGTGTAATACGTACGTGCAAAAAGATGTCGTAAGTTATGAGGAAACACCTTATCTTTGGATACTCTTGCACTCTCACAGAGAGCCTTCATCATTTTCCATATTGTGCTTCTGTCAAGCGGTTTTCCTGTTTTTGTAACAAACACGGCGCCGCTTGTTATTTTTTGGCTTTTTACATATTCTGCGAGCATCCCGCAAAGCTCTTTTGGCAAAAGCACAACCCTCATCTTGCCCTTACAGTTGATGGATGCCTTCCTTGACCTTACCGCCTCGACAGTTATATATTGTAATTCCGACACTCGTATCCCGCTCGCACATATGGTTTGCATCAGCAAATACAATCTTTCATTGTTTTTTGTCTTGGCAGCCTCGAGCAATCTCAGATATTCGGTTTTTGAAAGCTCTTTATCCTTTTGCGCGAAAATTTGTTTCTGAATTTTAAGCATTTTGACCTTCATTTCATACCAATTGTTAAATTCAAAAAAACTGTTGAGCGAGGATAAAACGGAATTAACAGAGGCAGGGGCAAATTTGCTCATCAAATACCTTTTGTACTCGAGTATTTCTTGTTTGTCAAATTCATCTCCGCAAGTGTAGGCAAAAAAAGCTTTAATATCACGCATATACTTTTCCAGCGTAGCAGAAGCTTTTTCTTCATTGACTAAATAATTTCTAAACTTTTCAATTAAATCAGGGGTTATTTTCTTAACCATTATAACAACTTCCTTTCCTTGTTTTATATTATTATTTTACTATGAACATAACAATATTCAGAGAAGTTGTCAATAATTTACTTCTAATTTTTGTCAAAAAAACAGCGATTGGTCTCCGCAATGAAACACAATCGCCGATTAATCAATATTTTGTATAGCGCACCGCCTTTTGCAAATCATTTGTATATTGTATCGTCTTTTTATTATATCAAAAAAGCGCCTCTTGTCAACTGTTTTTGTGAATTTTATTGACTAAATTACTATTATATTGTAAAATATAAGCGAGGAAGTGATTATTTTGGATTTGTATAAGGACTTAATCCGCAAAAGGATAAAAGAAAAGTTTCGTACTATTGAAAATTTTTCAAAACATACAGACATCCCCCGTACAACAATTAATTTTATTTTAAAGAATGGTATATTTTCCTCAAGCTATGGTATGGTAAGCAAAATTCTAAAAGAATTGGAAATCTCACCTATT
The DNA here is from genome assembly GCA_045576075.1 of Clostridia bacterium. GTDB lineage: Bacteria > Bacillota > Clostridia > Monoglobales > Monoglobaceae > UMGS1820. The sequence goes on along the minus strand of JAZNFQ010000013.1, from coordinate 10,522 downwards.
GACGGTTATCCCATCGTCGTTGACGGGAAGTTATTAGATTTTATAAAAATTTACAGCTCACTTGATGATATAGGCAAGCATGCGGTAACCTCAGTCGCTGAAACAGAATACCGACGCATTTATCCTGATTTTTTAGAGGATGCTATTATTGCTGCATATGGTAGTATTACTTCAGGTAAGCCTCTGACAGATGATGAGAAGACAATTATGGAACTAGTAGACAAAATTAAAAAGGATCATAATGAAAAATAATTCACCCAAGCGTATAGCTCTCAAAACACTAATTAAAAACAAGCTCTACTCACTGAACGCCTGCAATGATTTGCTGCGCATTATTGAGAATAATCAATTTACGATTATTGAGTATAAAAAATACAACAACCCAAAAGCTGTAGCTGAACTTATAAAAAAATTGGGAATTGAAAATGAGATTGAACAAAATGACTCTTTTTTGTATATTAGAGAAAATTTTCAATTTCTATTTATAAATTCGGATATTCCTGAGGAGGACAAATGCGCTCTTTTGCGCCATGAGCTCGGTCACATATGTGACCCCAACTTAAAAAGCACTGATATAAACTGTTCTGCTATAAAGAAAGAAGAATTTGCAAACGAATTTTCTTGTTATGTAAAAAATCCTGGTATCCGTTTTAAGATTTATGTTTTTTTGAGGAAAAAATGGAGATTATTAGCCTGTACAACAACACTAATAGCTTGTGTTTTAGGATTTTCTTTTATGATTAATCCCCCAATAACACCCGTAACGGATGATGCATCAACCTCTGTAAATTCCGAGGTTAAATATTATGTAACACCTCGCGGTGAGAAATATCACCATAAACATTGTATTATTGTTAAATATAGAACTAATTTGACAGAGCTTACATCAAACGATGCTATAAACGATGGATATGAGCCGTGTATGATATGTAATCCTGAGGAAATCGCGCAAGTTTATTAATGACCTCTAAATAAAACACCAACTTTTTTGAGAAAGTTGGTGTTTTTGTTTTATTGCTTTATTTTGCACATTTAGAGCAAGGTGTAAGACCTGCATCTAGCGCATCTTCCATTGTTACGAAATAACTATTTTTCCCACCGCATTCAGCATCCAAATGATATTTTTTGCCAGAGGGTGTACGGTATACTCCTTGACTTGTATTTTCATTATTTGAAGCATCGGGTTCATGCGGTAGTATTTCGGTATTCGATATGTCGTTTTCCATTCGACTTGCTCCTGTTGTGTAGTCTATTATTATAGTAGGTTGCACATTGTAACAGTATACACAGAACGAAATACCTTGTCCGTTGTCTTCAACAGAGTAGGCTTCAAGTAGCACGCCATCAGCAACAAGATTATTTTCCTTAAACACAGGTGTTACTCTGTACATTACATTGTTGCCTGTATTTTCTATATAATCATCAATCAAATTTTCGAACGGGAGCATTCCGTCAATATTCAAATATCTTGTTCCAGTAATGAGATTTCTTTCATTGGCATTTTCACCTGTCAACTGATAACCAATCAAATGACATCTATTATATAGGTATTTACCAGAGATTGTATCATAACTTGCATTTATCCAACCTGTTGGAGTTATAGAACTTATACTCTCCCTTTCTTCTGTTGGCATTATATCATCACCAACGGAAGCCATACATACATCGCAACGGCCAAGTTCGTCAAGAGTACTGTAATATTCAAATGAACCACCAATAATTTCATATTCCTTAAAAAGTGGTGTGCCGTTGTTGATTTCAACATACGGGGAACCAGAATAAGCGGGAACAACATTCATTAAGTAGTTGTATTCTTGAGCATCGAAAGAGTTTCGAATTATAGTAACAGTTTGAGTATCGCCTTCCCAAGCCACCCCGAGATTAAAACCTTCTGCTATAAAGCGAACAGGCAACATCGTGCGATCATTTATGACGGCAGGAGCAACATCAAGTGTATATGCGGTGTTGTTTAGATATGCCGTCTTGCTGTTAATTGCAAGGATTATGACATCATCAGCCATAGTCAGCTTAACTGTTTGTGTAGCATCGTCCCAACCAACAACGCCGCCAAACGCTTCGATAATTGCTCTTATTGGAACAAGAGTTCTGCCGTCAGTCACTATCGGTTTAGTACCACGCCCTACATCTATTTCTATTTCAGCACCATTCACTTCCATTATTGGATCATTAATCTGTAAGCTTACAACGACATCGGCATCGCCAGCAGCTGCTACTGAAAAAGAAACACATATACTGCATATAATAGTTAAAAGAATTATTAATAATTTGTTGTGATTTTTCATAACTTTTCCTCCATTTGTAATTTATTACTAATAATTGTATCATACTACGCTCGCATTTTCAATGCTAAATGGTATCTTATATATTTTTAATATGACGACACCCTCAAAGGAATCATCCTTTGAGGGTGTATGTTTTTTAGCGTGTTCTCTTTATTTGGTCGTAAATTGGTCGTAAATCTTGTCATCCAATCCTTGTAAACCTTGATTTTACGCCACTTATTTATCCAACGGCTTCATTGTGGGGAAGAGGAGTACATCACGGATTGAGGAGCTGTCGGTCAGGAGCATAACAAGTCTGTCTATGCCGATACCGAGTCCGCCTGTGGGAGGAAGTCCGTATTCAAGCGCTGTTACGAAATCGTCGTCCATCATATTCGCTTCCTCGTCGCCCGCCTCACGCTTTTCAACCTGAGCCATAAAACGCTCCTTTTGGTCAATCGGGTCATTTAACTCGCTGAAGGCATTACCGTACTCACAACCGAGTATGAACACCTCAAATCTCTCGGTGAAAGCGGGGTTATCCTTATACCTCTTTGCAAGAGGCGAAACCTCTACAGGATATTCGTATATAAATGTAGGCTGAACCAGATTGTCCTCAACTCTCTCTTCAAAAGCAAGGTTGATAATCTCGCCCCTAGTCATACCCTTTTCAACTTCAATTCCGACTGATTTTGCCAAAGCCGCTGCCTCTTCATCGGTAGAAGTTTCTGCAAAATCAATTCCGGCAAATTTCTTAACTGACTCAATCATAGTCATTCTTGCCCAACCGGGTGCCAAATCGAGTTCTGTTCCCTGATAAGTAATCTTTGTTGTGCCAAGAACCTCTTGCGCAACTGTTGAAATAAGGCTTTCTGTAAGATTCATCATACCCTCGTAATCGGTGTATGCTTCATAAACTTCCATTGTGGTAAACTCGGGATTATGCTTAACATCCATACCTTCGTTGCGGAACTGTCTGCCCATTTCATAAACCTTTTCAAAACCGCCTACAACAAGACGCTTGAGATACAGCTCGGGGGCAATTCTCATATACATATCAATATCAAGAGTATTGTGATGGGTGATAAACGGACGCGCAGCGGCACCGCCAGGGATAGTATTGAGAATAGGGGTATCAACCTCCATATATCCGCGACTGTCAAGATAATTACGAATTGCGGTAATTATCTTGCTTCTGATAACAAACGCATTCTTTACATCAGGGTTCATAATCAAATCAACATAACGCTGTCTGTAACGAAGGTCTGTGTTGGTAAGCCCGTGAAACTTCTCAGGAAGCGGACGCAATGATTTGCTGAGGAGTTTTACCTCGCTTGTGCGAATGGAAATCTCGCCCTTTTGGGTTGTGAAAACCTCGCCCGTAACACCAATTATGTCACCTATATCAAGTTTTTTATATTTTCTGTACGGCTCCTCGCCCATCTCGTCGCGTTTTACACAAAGCTGAATTTTACCATCCCCGTCGCGAAGGTCTGCAAAAGACATTTTGCCCATCACGCGCTTTGACATCATTCTGCCCGCAACTGTGACTACCTTGCCCTCAAATTCAGAATAATTCTCTGTGATATCGGTTATAACATTTGTTCTGTCAAATTTAGTAACTTCAAAAGGATTCTCGCCCTCTTCTAAAAGCGTAGAAAGCTTCTCGCGACGAATTTTAAGTACTTCGTTTAAATCCTTTTCTTCTGTTACAACGTTCTGTTGATTGTTTTCGCTCATTTGTAAATTCCCTTCCTGTATAAATATGTACCCCTTAAATAAAGGGTTTTCGTTTAAAGGTTTATTCTATCGCAAGAATTTTATACTCAATCGGCCCGTCCTGAGTTTCGAGAACAGCCGTTTCGCCGACACTCTTTCCGCTTATAGCCATAAAGAGAGGGCATTCGTTAGATATTGTCTTTTCATCATCTAAGGTGGGGTCAGCTTCTGTTGAACCAACGATTGTATAGCATTCTTCTTCCTCAAGCTCTACATCTAGAATTCTGACTCTGGTCCCAATGCTGACTTTAGTCCTGTCTATATCATCGGCATCAATAACCTCAACATTTTTGAGCATATTCTCGAGCTCGTTTATTCTTATCTCAACCTGAGCCTGTTCGTTTTTCGCCTCATCGTATTCAGAGTTCTCCGAAAGGTCACCAAAGCCAAGTGCAACCTTTATCTTTTCGGATACCTCTTTTCGTTTTTTAGTTTTGAGAAATTCAAGCTCATCCTCTAATTTTCTCAAACCATCGCTTGTAAGCGTAATTTTCTTTGTGGCCACTAAAACCAATCCTTTCATCTTTCATTTCATTCTTGTTGCTCAATCTATTTGTTAGTCCTTAAGTTGCAATAACATATCAAATAATTATAATATATTTGCAGATAATTGTCAACTGATTTTTAGTTTGTTTTTCCCAAGTAACAAGCTTTTTATATCAAAAACATTTTCATCTCCAAGATAAAACGCCTCCTCTGCGGGGTCAAGTGCATAAATACCGCTGTTTGACACAAGTTCCGCTCCGTCCGCAAGACAATCTCCCGCCCTGACCTTGCCTGCATCTGCATCAATTAAGAAATATGAACTGTTATCTCCCCCTGAACCGTCATTACATTCAATTTTTATCAGCACACCATATTCCTTAAACAAAATATCAGCTAAGCTTTTTGCTCTCTGCTCCTCCTCCGTCCGCAAAACAATGTGCCTTGCATCCATACACACATCTGCTAAGTTTTCAATCGTTACCGCCCTTAATTTACTGTCCGATATAATCAAGGAATTCCTCGCTCTTTGAGATGATAACTCACACGTTTTTTGCTTAAGGTATTTATAACACATAAAAATTTTATTAGCAGGTATTTTGTATATTCGATTATGCTCATATTCAGACAGCAAAGCACTGTCACGAACTATACTCTTGAAATTTTCTGCCAGAAATACATTCTCTGCCCCGCGTCGTTTGAGCTCCTTATCGGCTTTAATCACCGCTTTTTTTATGAATCTTCCTCTCATTCTCATAAGCTCCTCGCGAGTATATGCAATTTCCGCTACAATATACCGCGGGTTACTCCCGAATATTTCTTTTATCTCTGCAGTTCTCAAAGCTCTGGCTCTAAAACCCTTCTTATCTGTTGGCACCGAAATAATCCCAAAGGTTTTCACCTGTTATTAAGGTGTTCCACAGCGGCAATCAGTTGTTCGTCATCTGTTGGGTCAAGAGAGGTAAGGCGTGCCGTCTTCTCAGGGTCCATCTCAACTAAAATATCAGGCCTTATCCCCTCGCCGTGAATACATACGCCCTTTGGTGAATAGTACCTCGCAACAGTTATCGTCATTATTCCGTCACCCACGCCTATTACGCTTTGTACAACCCCCTTGCCGTAGCTTTTCTCTCCTATAATAGTGGCAAGCCCATAATCACGCAAAGCCCCTGTCAGTACCTCGCTTGCCGAGGCGCTTCCTTGGTTTATTAGCACCACAACAGGGAGTTTAATCTTTGCGTCTTCGGGCACTTTCTCTGACAGATACTCCTCCCTCGTTTCGAATTTATCAAGGGTGTAGGTTATAACATCACCTTCGGGCACAAAAAGCGAGGCTGCTGAAATAGCCTCATTAAGAAGTCCACCCGGGTTGTTTCGAAGGTCAAGTATCAACGCTTGCATTCCGCTTTCTTTAAGTCTTGCGCATTCCGCAGCGAGCTTGGCGCTTACATTTTCAGTAAACTGCGTCATACTTATATAGCCAATGCTGTCGCCGAGCATTTTCCCCGACACACTCTCTATCTCTATCGCGCTTCTGACCAAGGTAATATCTCGTTCCTTTCCGTCAATCGCAGAACGGATTGTTAAAACGACTTCTGTTCCCTCTTCGCCCCGCATATAGTTTGCAGCCTCCGACATTTCCTCGCCGCTGTATGCTGTCCCGTCGAGCTTCAAAATTTTATCTCCAGTTCCAATCCCTGCAGCTTCAGCAGGTCCGCCCGCAATGGCAGATACTACAGAAATCAAATTTTCCTCTGTATCCCACTCGATATAAAGTCCGACACCGCAATAGTTCCCCTCTACATCCTCAAGGTACTGTACCGCAGCATCTCCCCAAATATAGCCCGTATATGGGTCGCCCGTAGATGCTGCCACTCCTGCAATTGCCATTTCTGACGCATTTTTCAAATCGACATCCTCATAATAAAAAATATTGAGTAATTTTGATGCATATGAAAGCTTAAGGAAATTTCCTAAGTTGGCTATACCAAAGGGATTTAGCGCGCCAACCGTAATAATAGCTGTAATAACAATTATTCCAATTATTCCAAGAATAAGCTTTGATTTTTTAATATACACTTGCCCTTTCGCCTCTTTCCCTTAACCTTGTTCTTCAAGTTCCGCTCGTTTCTTCTCAAGCTCCGCGAGCAGTTCTTTTGATTTATTTGACGCCTCTTCAACCTCTTTGCGTATTTTCTGTATGGAGGTAATCATATTTTTATCGTATTCTGCAAGCTCTCTTGCTATGACAACTCTGTCTGTAAAATCCGTCATATTTTCTGCCGAGAATATAATATCAAGATAAGATAATATTCCCCTCTCACACATAATACGAAAGTGCTCTCCGCTCTCTTTTATTATATTTTGTTCAAGCTCTTCTGCCGCAGAAATCCTCTTCTCGTTCTCTTCAATCTGAATTTTAATCTCCTCAATTTGAGTTTCAAGCGCCTGTCCGTCATCTGAGGGCACCGAAAAAACCAGATTATACGCAAAAGGTCCAAACAGACCAAGAATAAATGCCGCCGCAATTAATGCTGATATTATCTTTACAGTTTTTCTGTTCATATATTCCCCTACTTTCTGCATAACCGAAAGCAAATAATCCGAACCTCGATTTTTAGAGGCGAATTTCCGCTTTCGCTATGTTAAAATACTCGATAATCCGTCAGGATTATCTGCGTTTTTGCCTTGCGCAACCAAAAATTCTCACTCTAAAAATTCTCCGACCTGAAACGGATGAAATTTTGAGTAGATTTTGGTGCGGAAGATGCAGTAAGGCTGCCGCCTTACAAAGATGACAAACCGAAAGATACCAAAATTGCGCCGTTTCAGGCGGGTTCGGGTTACTTGCATTCGGTTAAGTGTGCTCTTACAGATGATATACTGCCCAGAGTGCCTATTACAATACCGAGCGCAAAAAGGATTGGAAGAATGAGGAGCGCGACTTCACCCGTCGTGACAAAGGAAACTATATCCGCAGTCATCATTCGGCTAAATTTAGCTGTTGCCGCTCCGTAACTTATCAGCACAACAGCCGAGGCCGTCAGCGCGCTGAATACGCCAATCAACAATCCCTGTATAATAAACGGCACGGCGACAAAGCTGTCTGTCGCTCCAATGATTTTCATTATTTTTATTTCTTCTTCACAAGATGAAATTCCCATCTTTATAGAATTTGAAATAATCAAAATTGCAACAAGAATAAATATAATATTCATCCAAATTCCAACCCATCTTATTATTCCAGAGAGCATATTGATTCCTCTTATTACATCGCCGTTTTTTATAATCTCTTCCACTCCAGCGATATTCAATGCCTCTTCGCTTATCCGCTCCGCATCCGACAAATCCGAGATAGTCAAAATATATGAGTCGCGCAGAGGATTTGTTTTATCATTAAAGGCATATCCGTCCTCGCCATATACTTCCTCCGTAACCTTTTGAAGTCTGTCTGCACGGGAATAAAATCTTACATCTCCTACACCCTCTATCTCTTTGAGCTGACCCTCTATGTCTAAAATAGAATACCCCTCTATATCTCTTGATAAATAAACATTTATCTCCCTGCTGTCACCTATTCGGTCTGCAAACGCGCTTATGTTAGTGCCCACCGCAAGAAAAAAGCCCAGCAAAACAAGTACGGATATTACAATAAATACTGTAGCAAGGTTCAGGGCGCGTCTGCTGAAAATATTCCTGATGCTTTGTTTTAAAAAATACGCTACTCTCTCAAACATTGGAATATCCCCCCTGTCTCTCATCTCTGATTACTCTGCCGTTTTGCAGTTCAATAACGCGCTTTTTCATTCTGTCAACAATAGTTTTGTCGTGTGTCGCTATCATAACCGTTGTTCCAAGACTGTTAAATCTCTCAAATAACCGCATTATTTCAAGAGAGGTATCGGGGTCAAGATTCCCCGTCGGCTCATCCGCGATAAGCAACGGCGGATTATTAGCCATCGCCCTTGCCATAGCGACCCTCTGACGTTCTCCACCCGAAAGCTGATTTGGCATACAGTCCGCCTTATCTTTGAGTCCCACAAGGGATAGTATCTGCGGGACCATATGTTCAATATTCCGCGCGGGAACACCCGAGATTTCCATAGCAAAGGCAACGTTGTCAAAAACACTCTTTGTGCTAAGTAACTTATAGTCCTGAAAAACCACACCTATCTCGCGCCGAAGATATGGGATATCACGCCGTTTCAACTCATCAAGGTTTTTCCCGCCAACAAAAATTTCACCCCGGTCTGGCAGCTCATCCTTGAGTATCAATCGTGATATTGTGGTTTTACCCGCACCCGTCGCACCAATCAAAAAGACAAAATCGCCCCTTGGTATAGTGAAGCTGACATTATCGAGCGCTGTGTCACAAGTATCTTCAAAAATTTTGCTGACATTTTTAAATCTAACCATAACCTTCCCTTTCCAATCGCAAAACGGAGCCGGAGAGCGCGAAAATCTCGCAAATCCCCAAGCCCCGTTGTTATTATTAATCTGCCAAACTAAATCCTCGTCGGGTCAGACGTAAGATACTTATTTACCATCATTGCAACCTTGAATATAATCGCATCGTCAAACTCGCGCAAATCAAGCCCCGTAAGCTTTTTAATCTTGTCAAGTCTGTATACAAGGGTATTTCTGTGAACAAAAAGCTTTCTTGATGTTTCCGAAACGTTCAGATTGTTCTCGAAAAACTTCTGTATTGTATAAATAGTTTCGCTGTCAAGGACATTTATTGACTCTTTTTTAAACACCTCGTTGAGGAATAACTCGCAAAGGGTTGTCGGAAGCTGGTAAATGAGTCTGCCTATACCGAGATTTTCGTAACTTATAATATGCTTTTCTGTATCAAACACCTTGCTGACCTCAAGAGCAATTCTCGCCTCTCTGTAGGCCTGGCCAAGCTCCTGAATTGTTTCAGCAGGCGAAGATATGCCGACAGAGACGCTGACCATATCCTCAGCTGAAATAGTGTCGAATATGTTTTGTGCAATCTGGTTGATAGCGCTCTTCTCAGCTCCGCCCGTGAACTCTTTTATAACAACTATATCGTGGTCGTCTATTCTTATTACAAAATCATTTTTTCGGTCAGGGAAAAGTCCGCGCAAAATATCAAGCGCAGAGTTTTCAACTGTTTTGGAAATGCGTACAAGGTAAACCACACGGGTTGCTTCTACCGCTAAATGTAGCTCACGTGTTCTGAACAAAACATCTCCGGGCAAAATATTATCAACAATAATATTTTTAATAAAGCTGTTTTTATCATACTTTTCGTCATAGTATTGCTTAAGAGTAAGGAAATGAACACCAAGCAGGGAACACGTGTTTGCCGCGATTTCATCATCACCCTCGCAGAAGACAAGGTATTCCATCTTGTTAAAGGTTTCAATTTTTTTATAGCTGTATCCGCCGATGCACTTAATCTCTCCGGATGCTTCAAAAACAGTAAATATGTTATCGATTGTATTACCAATCCACATTTCATCGCTGCAAGCTATAACAGATTCTGAATCATCAATAACACCCACCACGCGCTTGATATCCTTTTTTAACTGCGCCAAAGTGTTCTGAAACAATCTATTTTGCATAACGCCACCTCCAAGTTTTTAAGCAAAAACTACCTAACCTTTAACATTATAACTCTTTTTTTACAAAAAAGCAACATTTTTGTTTAAAATTCATAAAAAAGTCATACCTCTCCTTCTTTATCAAAGTTTAAACGTAATTTCTGCCCCAGCTTTGCACTTACTCTTCCAATATCGCAGCTGTCATATCCCTCTGCCTCCTCGCATATATTTAAGTAGATTATATGCATTAGGAGGCATTATATGTGAGGTATTATATAGAGGAAAGAACCGTAGAGCTTGCCAATTATATCATCGAAAACAAATGCACCGTTCGCGATGCAGCAAAAAAATTCGGCATTTCTAAATCGACTGTACATACAGTGAGAGTAACATAGAAACTTTTTATAT
>JAZNFQ010000012.1:0-21316 GCA_045576075.1 Clostridia bacterium | reverse complement strand
CATACTCTCTCTCAAGCATCATTTTATGCCCTATAAATCCTGCGTCTCTGACTGTCAGCTTTATATGTATTTCCTCATTTTCTATCCAGTATCCCACATTTTCAGCAGGGGTATTTGAAATTGTACCATGCAAAGGCAGGTCCTCTCCCTCGTCACAGCAAGCCCTTCCAACCGCATTTAACCCGCAGGTTGTAAAAAATCCTGCCGTAAACGACTTTAGAAACCCCGTAGTCTTGTCATCATAATATTGTGGAGCCACATACCCGCAGGGAGAGAAAAACGAAAGATTTTTACCATCAAAATAAAGTCTTGAGATATCGCCACATCTGTCAACAGAGATTGTAAACATCAGTCCGTCGCCGTTATTTACCTGCAAAAGACGCATTCCGTCGCCTTTTCCTCCGCAAAGTCTGTGTTCCTCTACTCCAAATAGCTGCGTTTCGTGTCCTATATACTCATTCAAACAAATCATCTCCATATATTTTTTATATTTATATGATACCATTTTTAGTCAATGCTTGTCAACTCTTAAACAGCAATTTCGAAATGCCGTTTCGCTATTATTTAAAACTTTGTATTGTCTTTTTGCAAAATATGCGTTATACTATATATTGCATACGATTTATACATAAGAAAGGTTGATTAAATGCTTGCAATAATAGACTATGGTGCAGGAAATCTGCGCTCCGTACAAAAGGCCTGTGAGCTTATTGGTGCTGACGCGCAAATAACCTCGGATACAGAAATGATACTCTCGGCAGACCATGTCATACTGCCGGGCGTTGGGGCATTTGGCGACTGTATGTCAAGCATCCGCGGGCGCAAAATTGACGAATGCATATATAAAGTAATTGAAAATGGAACACCCTTCCTCGGCATTTGCCTTGGACTTCAACTCCTTTTCGAAGGAAGCAAGGAAAGCCCGAATGTATCAGGGCTTGGCGTTTTCGGCGGAGAAATTGTCAAAATTCCCGAGGATTCCGATTTAAAAATCCCGCATATGGGCTGGAACTCACTCTCATTCCCAAAGGCATCACCTCTCTTTAACGGAATTGATGAAAATTCGTTTGTTTATTTTGTTCACTCTTATTATATGCAGCCTACAGACGAATCTATTATATCCGCAACTTGTGAATATTCAGCTACGCTTCCTGTCGCGCTCAGCCACGGCAATGTTCACGCGACACAATTCCACCCCGAAAAAAGCGGTGATGTGGGACTTAAAATACTGAAGAACTTTATAGAAATGAGGGGTGAGAAATAATGTTTGCAAAAAGAATAATCCCTTGTCTTGACGTCAACTGCGGGCGTGTTGTAAAGGGCGTAAACTTTTTAAATCTGCGCGATGCGGGCGACCCTGTCGAAATCGCAAAGATTTATAATGAAGCGGGCGCAGACGAGCTTGTTTTTCTTGATATAACGGCTACTCACGAGAAGCGTGGAACAGTTGTCGATATGGTGCGCAAGGTTGCAGAAACCGTCTTTATTCCATTTACGGTCGGCGGCGGCATCAGCACAGTTGAAGGCTTTCGTGAGCTATTGCTGGAGGGCGCAGACAAAATCTCGATTAACTCCTCCGCCATTCGCACTCCAAGACTTATAAGCGATGCCGCAGACAAGTTTGGCAGCCAATGCGTTGTTGTTGCAATAGACGCCAAACGCAGAGCCGACGGGAGCGGTTGGAACGTTTATATAAACGGCGGACGTATCGACACAGGTCTTGATGCCGTGACATGGGCAAGAATTGTTGACCGCCTTGGTGCAGGCGAAATACTTCTTACCTCTATGGATTGTGACGGAACAAAGACAGGCTACGACACCGAGCTTACCAGAATAGTTTCCGAAAATGTTTCCATCCCTGTCATCGCATCAGGCGGAGCGGGAACAATGGAGCATTTCAAAGACGCTCTAACCTACGGAAAGGCAGACGCGGTTCTTGCAGCGTCTCTCTTCCATTTCAAGGAAATAGAAATAAAAGATTTAAAAAACTACCTCTCAAATGAGGGTGTATCGGTGAGAATATAGCAAATAAGCAGAGCATTATGCTCTGCTTATTTTTAAGTCTATATTATACTTCTCTTTAAAGTATATTGCATTACAGCGTTTGTGGCCGATTATTTCGGATGTTTTGTTTTTGGGGGCAACCACGATATATTCACAGTTTGAGAGGTTATTTTTTATAACCTCTTTTTCTATTCTCTCCCTTTGTCTTCTGCCCAGCACAAGCTCGCGGAAGGCGGGATGATATGGTCCTGCTATAATGTTATTTTCTTCGGTCAGACTCTCGTCTGAGTGTAGCCCAACCCTGATAATATCGATGTTCTCCTGCTCAAAAACTCTCATTACTCTATCTGTCACATCTATGGCTGTATCCATATCGTATGGAACATAAATGCCATCTCTGTATAGTTTTTCAAGCTTTGTACCACTAAGGGTTAATGTTGGGTATATACGCACGCAAGATGGCTTAAGCTTTGCCGTTTCAATAGCTGTTTTTATGTCTTTTTCGGGATTTGAGCCGTACATTCCAATCATCATTTGGAGTCCAAGTTTTATTCCACTCATTCTTATCAGCTCTGCCGCATTTATTGTATCTGCAAAGGTGTGTCCTCTGCCATTCATCCACAAAACCTCGTCATCAGCCGATTGAAGACCAAGTTCTATCGTTTTTACATTATATTCTTTGGCAAGGCGTAAAACCTCATCATTTATATAGTCAGGTCTTGTTGACATTCTTACCCCATCGACGAAACTTTTGTACTTGTATGCCACTTTTAAAAATTCTTCCTGAACTTTCAAATCAAGTCCTGTAAAGCTGCCGCCAAAGAAAGCAACCTCTGCATATCTGTCCTCACTTGGCAAAAACCTAAGATATTCTTCGATTATTCTCTCGATATCTTCTGCCCTTACGCTGGTTTCTACCCCTGTAATTTTCTTTTGGTTACAAAATATGCAATCATTGGGGCAACCCTCGTGGGGTATAAATATCGGTATGTTATACTTCCTCATTTGGTCTACACTCTCTTTTCAACCGCTTCAAGTGCCTCTTTTGCCGCCATCTGTTCTGCGGCTTTACGGCTTTTACCATTTCCCGTACCAATTATTTTGCCCTTATACACGGCATTGACCTTAAAACTTGGGGCATGGTCAGGTCCGCTTCTCTCTATAAGATCATACCCAACCACCTGCGTCCCTTTATCACGTTTTTGGAAATAATTCTGTATCTCGGATTTATAATTTCTAAAGTCCATATGGATTGCGGCCTCTATTGTTTCTTTAAGGTTACTCATAACCCATTCTCTTGCAGGCTCTATGCCGCCATCGAGATAAATCGCACCAAGGAGTGCCTCGTACGTATCACAAAGTATTGACGGCTTATTTTTTCCGCCGCAGGCTGTTTCAGATTTGCCAAACTTTATGCCATCGCCAAGACCCATTTTGAGTGCAACAGTAGCAAGCGACTTTTCACACACCGCACCTGCCCTTACCTCTGTTAAGCGTCCCTCATCAAGATTTTTAAACTCCCCAAATATATACTCAGCGACAATCAGCGAGAGTATGCTGTCGCCCAAAAATTCCAATCGTTGATTACTCTCTATCCCCTTTTCGTTTGCAAGTGATATATGAGTAAACGCCGTTTCCATAAGGGCTTTATTTTTAAAATCATATCCAATATCCATAGAAAATTTCACCCGTCTAAAAATCATAATCGCCGGAGGACTGTTGTCCGCCGGCGCAAATCATTACTGTACATCTGCTATGTATGCAACTGCATCCTTTACAGTAGATATATTCTCAGCCTCTTCGTCAGGGATTTCAATGTTGAATTCCTCTTCAAGAGCCATCATAAGTTCAACAATATCAAGAGAGTCTGCTTCGAGGTCACCTGTAAATGTAGCATCCATGGTTACAATGTCCTCATCTATGCCTAGCTGTTCAACAATAATTTCTTTTACTTTTTCAAAAATTTCTTCCATTTAGTAAGCCTCCTATTGTTTTGTTCTGATTTTACACATACTATAACATATATCTTATTACTCGTCAACACTTATTGTGTAAGATATTATATTTTTTTACAAAATTATGTATCAGCTATTCCGCGTCATCCATACCATATTCAGCAATTCCCTCTGTTATGCTATCGATAAGACCGCCGTCAACAAGCTTTTTACTCTGCCTTATTGCGTTATAAAACGCCTTTGCATTCGAGCTTCCGTGGGCTTTTATAACAGGGCGCCTAACTCCTAGAACAGGAGCACCGCCATGCTCTGTGTAGTCCATACTCTTCTTCATCTCAGTTATTCCGCTGCGCACAATCAGGGCCGCCATTTTACTCATAGAATTTTTATAAAATATTCCTTTTAGCTTCTTCGAAAAGGCACTTGCCATACCCTCCATAAATTTGAGTATTACATTCCCCGTAAAGCCATCACAAACAACGACATCCGCTCCGCCAAGAGGAATTTCTCTTGCCTCAATATACCCTGTATAGTTGAGCGGAAGCTCTTTTAAAATCTTGTTTGTGCTGCGCACAAGCTCTGTGCCTTTATCCTCTTCGGTACCGATATTAACAAGACCTACGCGTGGCTTTTCTATACCCATAACCTTCTGCATATAAACAGAACCCATTATTGCAAACTGTTTTAAAAACGCAGGTGTGCACTCAGCATTTGCACCAGAGTCCACCATCAAAAAGCACCCCTCTGTGCTCGGCATAATGGGGGCAAGCGCCGCGCGTCTTATTCCCTTTATTCTCTTTACAACCAAAGTTGCACCCGAAATCAGCGCGCCTGTATTACCCGCGCTGACAAGGGCGTCGCCATCCCCTTTTGCAAGCAGAGATAGTCCTACACGCATAGACGAATCCTTTTTGTTTCGTATAGCATCTATCGGATCATCCTCGCCCGTTATAACCTCCGATGCGTTATATACCTCTATCGCATCGCCGCTATATTCGCATCTTTCAAGTTCTGCCTTGACCTCCTCTTCTCTTCCGACAAGAAGAATTTTAACACCGAGCTTTTCTGCAGCAAGCACAGAACCGTTCACTATCTCCTGCGGAGCGTTATCCCCGCCCATAGCATCTACAATTATTCTCATTTTTACAACTCCCTATTTAAAAGTCAAAAGCGCTCTGTTTTTCCACACATAGTCCCAACCCGAGAAAATAGTGAGGATAACCGATACTACTACCATTATATATGTAAGAACGTCCATTATATACGCAATTATGTCTGTAGAAAGCGGCACAAACTCAAAGCACATAGTTGCAAGTTCAAACACCATTACGGCGATTACAAGCACAAACTGAGATACAGTCTTTAACTTACCCCATATACTTGCCGCAATGACATTATCCTCGCCCATAGCAAGCATCCTGACGCCTGTAACCAAAAACTCACGCAGAAGCACAATCATAATAACCCATGCGTTTATGTGGCCCACACCCTTTTGCATAAAGCAAAGAAACGCACCAAAGATAAGCAGCTTATCTGCTATCGGGTCCATCAACTTTCCAAAGGTTGTAACCTGATTATTCTGTCTTGCAAGCTTTCCATCATAGTGGTCGGTGATAGCCGCTGCAAGAAAAACCAAAATCGCTCCTATAAGCCATCCCATACCATCCATAAGATAAAGTGCCATAAACAAGGGTATCATAACAGCCCTGATAATCGTAAGCTTGTTAGGCGTGTTCATATGTATCACTATCCTTTCAAAAGCGGTCTATTTGTTATCCTCTGTGCCAAACAGGTCATATTCCAAGGCCTGCTCTACAAGTACGTTGACAAACTCTCCACTCTCTATTTTTCTGTCCGATTTAAAGAACACCTTTCCGTCTATTTCCTCAGAATCGGCATATGTCCTGCCGTACCAGCTCTTTATTATCTCGTCACGCTCTTCAACAAGGACACGTACAACTGTGCCCACCTTTCTCGAGGTAAGCTCCTCTGCGATTTCTGACTGAATAAGCATAAGCACATCCCGTCTGCGCGTCTTTTCTTCCTCATCAATTTGCCCGTCAAGGTTATACGCAGGCGTATCCTCCTCGCGCGAATACGCAAATACGCCGAGCCTGTCAAATTTAATCTCTCGTACAAAATCACAAAGCTCTTCAAACTGCTCCTCTGTTTCCCCTGGGAAGCCGACAATGATGGTTGTACGTATAACGGCGTCTTTAACCTCGCGTCTTATCTTATTTATAACCTCTGTAATCTGCGCCTTGTTGGTATGTCTGCCCATTCTCTTTAAAACCGCATCGCTGCAATGCTGGATTGGAATATCAAAATAACTGCAAAGCTTTTCTTCTTGTGCAAACACCGCTATGAGCTCATCCGTCATAAGCTCGGGATAGCAATAGTGGACCCGAACCCAATCAACGCCGTCAATCGCGCAAAGCTCCCTCAAAAGCTGGGGCAGACGATACTCTCCATATATATCTATTCCGTATCTCGTTGGATCCTGCGCAATAACAACGATTTCGCGCACTCCCTCGCCTGCCATTTTTTTTGCCTCATCAACAAGGTCCTCTATTTTGCGGCTACGATATTTCCCCCTTATCGACGGGATAACGCAATACGTACAATGATTATCACAGCCCTCTGCAATCTTTAGATATGCAGTGTACGCAGGGGTGAGTCTGAGTCGTGGCAGACCGTCCTCATTAACATATGTATCACCGCAGCACAAAATTCCTTTTTCACTGCCGTCGAGCTGTTTTATAATCTCTGCAATCCTGTCGTATTCATTTACGCCGACAACCGCATCAACCTCAGGAATTTCCGTCAAGACCTGTTCGTCATATCTTTGCGCCAGACATCCCGCAACGATTAAAGCCTTGCAATTACCTTCTTTTTTATACTGCGCAAGTTCCAGGATACATTCTATGGACTCGGTTTTTGCGCTCTCGATAAATGTACAGGTATTGACAATGATTACATCAGCATCTTCCTCATCACTGACAATCTCATATCCCGCCTCGGTCAAAATTGCAAGCATATGCTCGCTGTCGATTAAATTCTTTGAGCATCCAAGAGATGCAAGTGCTATTTTCTTCAACATTTATATCTTCCAATCTGTATTTTATCAGTATTCATCTTCAGCCTCAAGCTTGAATTCGTAGTTAGACAAACACTCTCTGATTTCAGCAGATGAAAATCCGCGTCGCGCTAAACGCATTTTCAGCTTTTCAACCTCTTTTCGTGTGGTTATCCCCTCACACAGCCTATGCGACTCAACGTATTCACAAATTGCCGCAAAGGTATCTTCCTCACAATTATCGCAAGCATCATCTATCACAGAGCGTGCAACACCCTTTGCGCAGAGCTCCTGTTTTATTCGATACATACCTTTTCCGCCAAGTCGTACCGCCTCTGATATATACAACTTCGCATATTCAAAATCGTTAAGTATACCCGCGCAAACAAACTCCTCGATAAGCTTTTCTGCAATCTCGGGGTCAATCTTTTTGCGCTTGAGCCTATCCTCAATCTCTTTGCACGTATACATTCTGGAGGCAACGAGCCCCGCAGCAATCTTTTTTGCCTTTTCGTATGTATAATCCATCTGCTATTTCTTTTTGGGTGGCTTTGCGACGGGCGTAATCGGTGTCGCCTCAACTCCCCCACCATCAATTTCAGGAAGGTCTGCGGCTGCACGGATTTTAGCCTCAATCTCTGCGCAAAGCTCAGGATTATCTTCAAGCACCTTTTTCGCACTTTCTCTTCCTTGACCCAAACGAGTTCCGTCATAAGAGAACCACGAACCGCTTTTTTCTATAATATCATAGTCTACGCCGACATCAATTATGTTCCCGCTCTTTGATATACCCTCGCCATAGATTATATCAAATTCAGCCTCTTTAAACGGCGGCGCAACCTTATTCTTAACAACCTTTACCTTTGTTCTGTTACCTATAAGACCCGAATCTGTTTTAATTGTTTCAGAACGTCTTACATCAAGACGAACGGATGAATAGAACTTAAGAGCACGTCCACCCGGAGTAGTTTCGGGATTTCCGAACATAATTCCAACCTTTTCACGCAACTGATTTATGAAGATGCAAATAGTGTTTGAACGATTAATTACACCCGCAAGCTTTCTGAGTGCCTGCGACATAAGTCTTGCCTGCAAGCCAACGTGCGAATCACCCATAAGTCCCTCTATCTCCTGCTTCGGAACGAGTGCAGCAACAGAGTCTACAACGACAACATCAATCGCGCCGCTGCGTACAAGCTGCTCGGTTATCTCAAGCGCCTGTTCACCAGTGTCGGGCTGGGATACAATAAGGTCATCTATATTTACACCAAGATTTTTAGCATAAACAGGGTCAAGCGCGTGCTCTGCATCTATAAATGCCGCCTCACCGCCAAGCTTTTGTGCTTCTGCGACAATGTGCAGAGCAACCGTAGTTTTACCTGATGATTCAGGTCCGTATATCTCAATTATTCTGCCGCGCGGCACGCCGCCTATTCCAAGGGCGATATCGAGTGCCATGGAGCCTGTCGGTATTGCATCTATTTTTGTTTCAGTCTTATCGCCAAGACGCATAACAGCCCCTTGTCCGTACTGTTTTTCTATCTGTCCAAAGACGCTGTCAAGAGCCTTTCTCTTTTCCTCGTTCATATTTTTCACAATCCTTTCATTAGTTATATCTAATTATAAATTATCGCTTTTGGCGTGTCAAGAAAAACTTTGAATTTTGTCAACATTTACCATATATATTGTGTATCAAGCACTTTGCTGTCGGAAGGTGTTGTGCAAAGGATCCCCAGAGCACTCCTGCGAATCAAATCAAGGGCATAAAGGCTTGTTCTCTCTCTTACCATTCCTCTTCCGCCCGTCAAATTAAGCTTAACAGTAGCATGCAAGTCTTCTGTGCAAATCCCGATATACACAAGCCCGACAGGTTTCTCATCAGTTCCTCCTCCGGGGCCTGCAATTCCTGTTATGCCGATGCCAATATCCGCACCTGCTTTATCTCTTGCACCCTTGCACATCTCAAGCGCCACCTGCGGCGATACCGCGCCGTATTTGTCAAGGGTAGCCTTGTCAACACCAAGACGCTCTGTCTTTTGCTCATTTGAGTATGTCACAAACCCACACCCAAAGCACTCTGACGAGCCAGGGACTTCGGTAATCTTCTTTGCAACAAGCCCGCCCGTACAACTCTCGGCAGTTGCGACAGTTTTACCGCTCTTTCTCAAAAGCTCAACAACAGTATTTTGGAGTGAATTATCCTCACCCTCGGCATACACAAAATCACCGAGTATATCGAGGACCTCTCCTTTAAGCGGTTCCAGCATTTTTTCTGCGGTTTCTCCATTCTCTGCTCTTGCGGTCAGCCGTAGCTCCATTTCACCCGTCTTTGCATAGGGTGCGATTGTTGGATTGGTTTGCTTTTCTATAAGCTCACTAATCTTTTCCTCTGCCGCAGACTCCCCGACGCCAAACACTCGCAAAACCTTTGAACGTATAACCCCGTCTGCCAATTTTTCAAGATATGGTCTTACGCTTTTATTCAGCATCGCATTCATCTCAAAGGGCGGTCCCGGAAGCATTATTATTGTCGCCCGCTCACTCTCTATTATTGCGCCGGGCGCAGTCCCGCAATCGTTCTGCATAACAATGCAGCCTTTTGGCATATCAGCCTGTTTTAAATTGCTCTCCGGCATATATCTGTTTTGGGCTTTAAATCTTTCGATAATCCTTCTGCGGCTCTCCTCGTTTGGCACGCACTCAAGACCGCAAAATTTTGCGATTGTTTCCTTGCTCAAATCATCCTTGGTAGGACCAAGTCCGCCCGTTGTGATAATTCCGTCCGCACGCTTCGAGGCTATCTCAAGAGCCTCTTTCAACCTGTCAGGATTGTCGCCAACCACAGTTGTATAGTAAACATTCATTCCAAGCTCGCTGAGCATACGGCTGATATCCCTCGCATTTGTGTTTACAATCTGCCCAAGCAAAAGCTCTGTTCCTATTGATATTATTTCAAAATTCATAAAGCCGCTCCTTCTTGTAGTGATACCGAAATTATTTAACTATAACTACCTCTGTTTCCTCTATCGCCTTTGCCATCATTCCCTCAGCATCGGTCAAAAGCTTTTCTGCCTCTTTTATTTCTTCCAAATTCGGCTTTGTCTTGGGATGCTTGGGCACAAAGATTGTGCAGCAATCCTCAAAGGGAAGTATTGAGGTTTCGTAGGTATCAATCTTTTTGGATATGGTTACTATCTCCTCTTTGTCCATTCCTATGCATGGGCGAAAAACGGGCATATTTACCGCGTTATCGGTAACTGAGAGGCTCTCCATAGTCTGACTTGCAACCTGTCCTATGCTTTCGCCTGTTATAAGCGCGCGGGAGCCTCGCTTTTCCGCAATTCTCTCTGCAATCTGCATCATAAGACGGCGCATTATAATAGTCAGATATTCCTTGGGGCATTTGTCGATTATATCAAGCTGTATTTCCGTAAAGGGTACAATATGCAAGTGTATAGGTCCCGTATAAACAGAAATAATTCTCGCAAGGTCTATTACCTTTTCCTTTGCTCTGTCTGACGTATACGGGTGGCTGTGAAAGTGCACGGCATCAAGAGTTACACCTCTCTTTGATATCATCCAGCCCGCAACGGGACTGTCTATTCCTCCACTGAGCAAAAGCGTAGCACGCCCAGCCGTCCCGACGGGCATTCCCCCCGCCCCGCTAACCTTTTGCATAAAGATAAACGCTTCTTTACGTATCTCAATCTGCACAAGAATATCGGGGTTGTGCACGTCAACCGACAACCCCTCGGTATTTTTAAGAATTACACCGCCCATATGACGGCAAAGCTGCGGAGAGTTCATAGGAAATTGCTTATCCTCACGTTTTGCCTCAACCTTAAAGGTCTTGCCCGAAAGTTCCATTTGCGACAGGCACTCTACCACCTTTTTCTCTATACTTTCAATTTCCTTTTCGCATTTTACCGCAGGGCATATATTCACAATACCAAATACCTTTGAGAGCCGCTCCGCCACAATTTCCATATCAATTCCCTCATCAAGAGGCTCTACATATATAGTTGACTGCGACTTTCTTATCGAAAATCTGCCGAGCGATGCAATTGCCGAGGCTACGTTATCCGTAAGCTTTTTTTCAAAGACAGGGCGATTTAGGCCCTTGAGCGCAATTTCTCCATATTTTAAAAGAATAATATCTGCCTTCATTTGTTTACTCCTATCTGCTTTTAAATTTATTTTGTTAAGAATAGTTTCTCTTATCTCATATTTAACTTTCTGAGTCTTGGTATTATTACAGATAACACCCCTATTACCTTGTCTATCTCCTCTTCTGTCGTAAACTCGGAAAGACTAAATCTTATACTACCGTCTATCATACCGCGGTCAAGCCCGATAGCTGTCAGCACATAGCTCGGTTCCTTTTTATGACTTGAGCAAGCCGACCCGCTCGAAACATAAATCCCCTCGTTTTCAAGTGAATGAAGAACAACCTCCGAGCGAACACCACCAAACGAAACATTCAGTATATGCGGTGCACAATTTGCATCGGGTGTATTAACCTTTACATTCTCAATTTTTGAGGTTATTCCGTCCCGCAAACGCAGACGGAGCTTATTCATCACAGGCACTGCCTCTTGCATTTTTTCATAACAATGCCCTGCCGCAACTCCAAAACCTGCTATCCCGGGGACGTTTTCCGTTCCGGGACGAATGCCGCTTTGCTGACCGCCACCGAAAATAATCGGTGCAAGCTTGGTTCCTTTTTTAATATAAAGAGCACCCATACCCATAGGTCCGTGTATTTTGTGTGCGCTTATGCTGATTAAATCCGCACCGAGTTCTCTCTGTTTACAAGGAACCTTGCAATATCCCTGAACCGCATCAACATGCAGGTAAGCGCTCGGGCTCCTCCTTTTCAAAATCTGTGCCATTTTGGAAACGGGCTGTATTGCCCCTATCTCATTATTCACAAGCATAACCGACACAATGGCAGTATCGGGACGTATCAATTCTTCAAATTCGGAAAGTCTTACGATTCCGCCTCTGTCAACGGGGATAAGATCAATTTGCCAACCCATTTTCTCAAGCGCCGCAAAGGTATTAATCGTCGCAGGATGTTCAATGCGGGTTGCAAGCAAATGTTTTCCTCTTGCAGCCTTGGCAACACCCGTTATTGCAAGGTTATTTGCCTCTGTTCCGCCCGAGGTGAAAAATATTTCGTCACTTCTTACCCCAAGGGTATCGGCAATGGTTTCCCTCGCAATTTTTATTTCTTTTTCCGCAGAAATCCCAAGCCGGTGCAGAGATGACGGATTTCCGTAATTATTTCTCATAACATCCGAGACCTTATCACAAACACTCTTATAAGGCCGAGTAGTCGCACTGTTATCAAGATATATCTCCATATACTATCATTTCCTTTCACATACAATCTTTATTGTAACATATACAAATTGCTTTTTCAACTGTTTTAACACAGCAATCTGAAATATTTACTACTTAAAAAATAATTCCAACACTATTAATATGTTATGCCGCCAATATCGGTTTGTTGCGTCGACTTCTCGAATACCCTGATCCTCAAATTTCAAAAAGTTCTTGCGGTATTTACTAAAATATTGTATACTGTATACTATATAAAACTGCTTTTATTTTTGAACAGAAAGGCAAAATTTTTATGGAAACCAAAACCTTTAAAACACTTGAATTTGATAAAGTGCTGACTATGCTCGCATCTTTTGCCAAAAATGATAAGGCTAAAGACATAGCCTTATCTCTTGCACCGTCAAAGGTGCCGTCTGCGGTAGAGCAAATGCTTGCCGAAACAGATTCCGCCGTAACCTTGATTTTGAAATACGGCTCTCCTGAAATAGTGAGAATTGACGAGATTTCCGAGGCGGCGCGCCGTCTTAAAATCGGAGGCGGACTTTCACCGGGTGAGCTTCTCAATATAGCGCGCATTTTAAAAGGTGCAAGGATACTCAAAAAATATACCGCTGAACAAGCAGGTGCACTGTTTGGCTATATTACAGAGCTTGTCCCGAGCAAACAGCTTGAGGACAGAATTTCAGGCTCAATAATTTCGGAAGACGAAATAGCAGACAGCGCAAGCGGCGAGCTATACTCAATAAGGCGTAAAATTAAAAACACATCCGCAAAAATCAAGGATACGCTTGATTCTATGATACACTCGCAAACCTATAAAAAACTGTTACAGGACCCCATTGTAACTGTACGTAACAACAGGTATGTTGTACCTGTAAAGGCGGAGCATCGGGCAGAGGTGCGTGGTATTGCGCACGATATGTCATCGTCAGGCTCAACCGTCTTTATAGAGCCCGAGGGTGTTGTAAACGCCAATAATGAACTGCACGAGCTCGCAATGCGCGAAAAGCACGAAATTGAGCGCATCCTTCTTGAAATTTCTGCCGAAGCGGCAGAAATAGTTGAGGATATAATTCTTGATTTTGACACATTAATACATCTTGATTTTGTTTTCGCAAAAGCCAAGCTTGCGCTTGATATGAAGGCGGTAGCCCCGATTTTGAATAAAGATGGGGCAATTTGCATACACAAGGGCAGACATCCTCTTATTGACAAAAAATCTGTTGTTCCAATAGATGTAGAGCTTGGAAAAGATTTTGACACCCTGATTGTAACTGGACCGAATACGGGCGGTAAGACTGTGGTTCTAAAAACGATAGGCTTGTTTTGCCTTATGACGCAAGCGGGACTTCATCTGCCAGCTTCTGACGGCACCACTATGCCGATATGTCCCGACATCTTTGCCGATATCGGCGACGAGCAGAGCATAGAGCAGAGTCTTTCAACCTTTTCCTCACATATGAAAAATATTGTCACAATATTTGAAAAGGCAACAGACGGATGTCTTGTGCTTTTCGACGAGCTTGGCGCAGGAACCGACCCGACCGAAGGTGCCGCACTTGCAACTGCAATTATTGAAAGCTTTCGGGGTATGGGGGCAAAGATAGCGGCAACCACACACTACAGCGAGCTTAAACTCTATGCCCTTTCAACTGAAGGCGTAGAAAACGCCTCGTGCGAATTTGATGTAGACACCCTCTCCCCCACATACAGACTTCTTGTCGGGGTCCCCGGACGAAGCAATGCCTTCGCAATATCCGAAAAGCTCGGCGTGCCGAGAGGAGTTATTGAGCGTTCAAAGGAAATTCTGTCTGAGGAAAATCTTAAGTTTGAGGATGTATTGTCTAAAATAGAGGGGCACCGTCTTTCTGCAGAGCAAAGCTTTGAAGAGGCAGAAAGACTCCGCAGAGAAACAGATGCCCTTAAAAAAGAGCTTGCAGCAGAGAGAGAAAAAATAGAGAAACAAAAGGATAAAATATACGACCGCGCACGCGAGAAAGCTGAAAAAATAATCACACGCGCACAGACAGACGTGGAGCAAATGTTCTCTGATATCAAAGAGGCTCAAAAGAAAAAGGATGACAAAGAGGCGATGCGGCAAATTCAGGAGATGCGCCGAGAGCTTGGTCTTAAGCTTAAAGGCAACAAATCACCAAAGGCATCCCCCGAAAAGCCACGCGGAAAGGCTGTTAACCTTAACACCTTAAAGCTTGGGGCGACCGTTATGCTAAACGACCTTGGTGATGTTGGAAGCGTCCTTTCAATAAACAAAAAGGAAAATTCTGCCGTTGTTCAGGTAGGCATTATGAAGGTTACCTCAAAGGTGGAAAATTTAAGTCTTGTAAATGAGATTGAAAGCAAGCCCGCGAAAAAAACGTCACCCTCGCGAAACAGCGGCGGAAATCTACGACGCGAGGCAGTTCAAAGTGAGATAGATCTTCGCGGAATGATGCTCGAGGAAGCAGAATTTGCAACCGATAAATTCCTTGATGAGGCATCAATGGCAGGGCTTACAACCGTCAGCATCATTCACGGCAAGGGCACGGGTGCTCTGCGAAGCGGTATCACGGCTATGCTGCGGCATCATCCGCATGCAAAGAGTTTTCGCCTTGGCAGATACGGCGAGGGCGAGGACGGTGTAACAATTGTTACACTCAAATAATAATTTATTTTGACTATATTGACAAAAAAAGTCTTTTTATCTTGTAATTTTTATAAAAAACACTAATTAAATTAAAAAAACTATTGTAATTTTGATAAAATGGTGTTACAATAATGGTTATGGCATTTGTGATTTTTCTGTCACAAGCATATTTATACAAACAGGAGAGCTATACTATGTTAAAGAAAAAGTGGCTGCTGAAAGAGTTTGATAAAGAGAGGGTTTTGGAGATTTCGAAAAAATTTAAAATCTCCCCTTTGACCGCAATAATTCTTTACAACCGCGGCATCAGAAATGACGGCGAAATTGAAAAGTTCTTATCAAGGGACCTGAGCGTTATGTACGATCCCTTTTTGATGTGCGATATGGATAAGGCAGTAGAGCGAATACTGTCCGCAAAGAATGGCGGAGAAAAAATAACAATTTACGGTGATTACGACGTCGACGGAATTACCGCTATTGCTATTCTTTATAAGCATTTGAGCGAGATGGGCATTTCTGTTGACTATTATATCCCCGACAGAATGCAGGAGGGTTATGGTGTTAACCGTGATGCACTTGACAAAATAAAGGCAGCAGGCACCACTCTTATCATAACAGTTGATACAGGTATTACAGCAGTTGAGGAATGTGAATATGCGCACGAGATTGGTCTTGATGTTATTGTCACAGACCATCACGAATGTAAGGAAAAAATTCCCGATGTGTATGCGGCAATCGACCCCAAGCGCAAGGATTGTGGATATCCGTTTAAGAGTCTTGCAGGTGTTGGAGTTGTATTTAAACTGATACAGGCACTTGACGAGAACAAATCTCTCCCTGATTTGATGGAAAAATATGCAGACCTTATGTGCCTTGGCACAGTTGCCGATATTTCTCCTCTTGTAGACGAAAATCGTATAATTGTGACAGAGGGCTTAAAAAGATTTAATAAAACCAAAAACGTAGGTCTTAGAGCATTGATAGATGTTTCTACGGGAGGCAAAGCTATTACTACCTCCACTATCGGCTACATTATCGCACCGAGAATAAATGCAAGCGGGCGTCTTGGATGTGCTTCAAGAAGTGTAGAGCTCTTCCTTACTGATGACGAGGAAAATGCTCACAGACTCGCGGACTCTCTGTGTGAGGAAAATACTCTTCGCCAGCAGACTGAACAGAAAATGTTCAAAGAGGCCCTTGAATATATAGAAAATCATCCCGAAATCAAGGATGATAAAATACTTGTGATACCGCACGAAAATTGGCATCACGGTATCGTTGGGATAGTTTCCTCAAAGATAACAGAAAAATTCTACAAGCCGTCTATCCTGTTTGCAATTGACGGGACAGAGGCGAAAGGCTCAGGCAGAAGCGTTTCAGGTTTTAATTTGTTTGACGCACTTGAAAACAGCTCCGACTTGCTTGAAAAATTCGGCGGGCACGAGCTTGCCGCAGGTCTTACAATCAAGGCAGAAAACATTGAGGCTTTCCGCCAGAGAATTAATGACTACTCAAAGGACAGCATAAGCGAGGCTATGCTTATGCCTACCATAATGCTTGATGCTGCAATTAAGGTTCCGTACATAACAATTGATACGGTCCACGAGATTAATCGTCTTCAACCCTTTGGAGTTGATAACCCAACCCCATCTTTTGCTGTCAAGAATATTAAAATTCATAAAATCAGCGTAATGAGTGACGGCAAGCACCTTCGTATGACCCTTTTAAAGGATGGAAAATATCTTGATTCTGTAGGCTTTGGAATGGGCGAATATTATCATCATCTGGAGGAGGGCGATATTATAGATGTTGCCTTTGCTCTCGATATTAACGATTATAAAGGTTTTCAGAACGTTCAGCTTATATTAAAGGATATCAAAAAATCCGGTGGCAATCCTGCCGCATAGCTTAGTTATTCAGCGGAATATGAGCCGGCTTTTAGCCGGCTTTCTTAATTACTTTATAAAATTTATAAAAAGGAGGGTATTATATGACCAATAACACAAATCTGGATTTAAACTCTTTGCTCGAAAAAATGCGAAAATATCATAAAAGCGAAAATTTTCAGCTTGTTGAAAAGGCATATAATTTTGCCTCCGAAAAGCACAGCGGTCAAGTCAGACAGTCGGGCGAGCCATACTTTATTCATCCTGTGCACGTTGCTCATATAATTGCAGACCTCGGTCTTGACATACAATCGATTTGCGCCGCCCTCCTGCACGATGTCGTAGAAGACACAGATGCTTCCTACGAGGATATCGTTTCAGAATTTGGAGAAGCTGTTGCTATGCTGGTTGACGGCGTTACCAAGCTTGGCAAAATCCCCACGAACTCTCAGGAAGAGCAGCAGATAGAAAACTTGCGAAAAATGTTCTTTGCTATGGCTAACGATGTCCGCGTTATAGTAATCAAGCTTGCGGACAGATTGCATAATGTGCAAACCCTCGGGTTTGTGCCAGAAGAAAAACAGAGGCGTATTGCAAGAGAAACGCTTGAGGTTTATGCCCCTCTTGCGCATCGTCTTGGTATGTCCAAAATTAAGTGGGAACTTGAGGATACCGCTCTCCGCTTTATTGACCCTATCGGCTATTATGAAATAGTTGACAGTATCTCGCAAAAGAGAAGCGAACGGGAAAGTTTTATAACAGATATAATTGATATATTAAAAAATCGTCTTTCACAGACACTTGACATCACACCTCATATCGAGGGCAGAGCAAAGCATTTTTACAGCATATACAGAAAGATGTTTATGCAAAATAAGAGCATTGACGAGTTATATGACTTATTCGCTGTAAGAGTAATTGTAGACAGCGTGTCAGAATGTTATGCGGTTCTCGGTACCGTTCACGAGCTGTTCAAGCCTATCCCCGGAAGGTTTAAGGATTATATTGCAATGCCCAAACCAAATATGTACCAATCCTTGCATTCAACCCTGATAGGTCCGGGGGGAACACCCTTTGAAATCCAGATACGAACATGGGAGATGCACCATACCGCCGAAAACGGAATTGCTGCCCACTGGAAATACAAAGAGGGCATAAGCGGCTCGAGTGATATGGACCAAAAGCTTGAGTGGATAAAACAGCTTTTGGATTTACAAAAAGAGAGCAATGACGAAGAATTTATGCAGGCACTTAAAATCGATATGTTCAGCGATGAGGTCTTCGTCTTTACACCAAAGGGCGATGTAATAAACCTGCCCATAAACGCAACACCCATTGATTTTGCCTATGCGATACACAGCGCAATCGGCAATCGTATGACGGGCGCAAAGGTAAACGGAAAAATTGTTACCCTTGACTACACCCTTAAAAACGGGGATATTGTAGATGTTATTACCTCAAAATCAGGAAACGGACCAAACCTTGACTGGATAAAGATATGCAAAACCTCTCAAGCAAGAAATAAGATAAATCAGTGGTTTAAAAAGGTTAATCGTGAAGAGAATATTATTAAAGGCCGCGAGCTTTTGGAAAAAGAATTAAAAAAGAGTTCTCTTCCGACACATTTCATTGAAGACACCGAGCTTATTGGAAGTCTTCTTCGCAAATACGGTTTTAATAACTCCGAGGACCTTTTTGCCGCAATCGGCTATGGTAGCACCAATGCAAGCAGATTTGTAACACGTTTTAAAACCGAATGCAAAAAGAGAATTGTCAATGACGAAACCCTAAATCCCGCCGATATTATTCCGATTGTTGTAAAAACAACCTCCAAGGCAAATAACAGCGGCGTTGTTGTAGAGGGTATTGATAACTGTCTTACAAGATTTTCACATTGCTGTAACCCTGTTCCCGGCGATAAGATTGTTGGATATGTTACCCGTGGAAGAGGTGTTGCAATCCATCGCGCAGACTGTATAAATATGCTTCACGCTATGACAAACGAGGTTGAAAGCACCCGTTTTATCCCTGTGCATTGGGCGGAGGATACTCACGCAAGCTTCCAGTCTACAATCAATGTAACTGCAACTGACCGCAACTTGTTGCTTGTGGATATTATGACAAATATTGCTGAGCTTAAAATTCCGCTCACCAATGTCAGCGCACGCAAAGGCAAAAACAATCTTGCAATCATTGAAATTACTATGGAAATTTCAGACACTGAACAGCTTGACCGCGCAATAAAACAGATTTATAAGGTAGATGGAATAATTTCTATTGTCCGCCGAAGACAATAATAAAAAAGGAGATAGGCAAATATGGTTATACACAGACTTGTACTTGGGGCACTCCAGACCAACTGCTATATATGGGCAGATGAGCAAAGCGGGAATGCAATAGTTATAGACGCCCCTGCAGACGCCGAAAAAATAATTGGAAAGGCAAATCAGCTTAAGTTTAATATAACAGACATAATTCTTACCCACGGTCATTTCGACCATATTCTTGCCCTTAATGAGTTGAAGCTGCGTACAGGCGCAACCTTATCTGTATTTGAGGAAACTACCGAGTTTTTAACAGACAGAACTCTGAATTTAGCCCACTACACAAATGCAGACTATACACCGACAAAGCCTGATAAAATTTTCTGCGACGGGGATATTTTTGACTTTTACGGAAATAAAATCAAGGTAATTCACACACCGGGACATACAATCGACAGCATATGCCTACTTCACGACAAAACTCTGATAAGCGGTGACACCCTCTTCCATTACAGCGTGGGCAGATGGGACCACCCGACAGGCGATATGGCGACAGAACTTGCATCAATTAATGACAAGCTTATGACCCTTGATGATGATGTTACGGTTTATCCGGGGCATGGCTTTTCAACTACAATCGGAAAGGAGAGAACAGGCAACCCCTATATTTGATATGGATAATATAACAAATTCACCCTGGGGAGTCCTGACAGGAATTCGTCCGGCGAAAATTGCTACAAAGCTCCTGCTTGACGGGATGTCAGACGATGAGGCGGCAGATTATTTTGCACGCGAATACGGCACGGACATTCAAAAAGCGCGCCTTGCCGTTTCGGTTGCACGCGCAGAGCTCCCTATTCGCGATGCTATGTATAAAGACGGTGTCAGCATTTATATCGGAATACCATTTTGCCCCACTCGGTGCCTCTACTGCTCTTTTGTAACGTGCGGAACACGTCAGGCGGCAAAGCTGACAGACAAATACATCGAAATGTTAAAGCGCGAAATTTCATATACGGCGCAAATACTTTGCGAAAACCGTGACAGAATTGAAACCGTATATATAGGCGGGGGTACACCGACCACCCTCAGCGCGGGGCAGCTTGACGAATTATTGACTCATATTTATGCAGAGTTCGATCTGTCTTCTTGCAGGGAATTTACTGTCGAGGCAGGCAGACCCGACACAGTTACCGAGGATAAGCTTCTGGTTTTAAAGAAGCATAATGTAAATAGAATAAGCATAAATCCACAGTCTATGAATTCAGAAACTCTTAAAATAATTGGCAGAGCGCACACGCCCGAGCAAATCGAGGAGGCTTTTGCTCTCGCCAGAAAGTGTGGATTTGACAATATTAATATGGATGTAATCGCAGGGCTTCCCGGGGAAAACATTGATATGTTTAAAAATACCCTCAATAAAGTAGAGAGTCTGTCACCCGAAAACACCACAGTCCACGTTATGAGCATCAAGCGTTCATCAAGACTTCACGAATATCTTGACAAATACACTCTGCCAAGCAGCGAAACTGTTTTCGAGATGGTAGGCTTTGCCTATGACTTTTTAGGTTCCGTCGGCAAGCATCCCTACTATATGTACAGGCAGAAAAACCAGCTTGGTAATTTAGAGAATGTAGGCTACTCTAAACAAGGGTTTGATAATCTATATAATGTATACATAATGGAAGAAATTCAGAGCATTATATCTCTCGGCTGCGGCGGAGTTACAAAAACTGTTGATAGAAGCCTTGATAAAATAGAGCGGATTTTCAATGTAAAAGAACCGCAGGATTATATCGAGCGAATAGATGAAATGTTAAAGCGAAAAGATATACTCCGAAAAAATTAAAAGCTTGCCAAGAGGCAAGCTTTTATAATGTCAATAAAAGTCTATATTTTGCAAAAAGATTGCATCTGCTACGCCTTGCCCTGTTCCGCTCGCCCACCCGAGCGGAGTCGATTTCTGCTCCGCAGAAACGATTGGGGCATTGCCCCAAACCCCATAACTACAGGGTTTTAAAGGGGCAGAGCCCCTTTATCCCAGTTTCACGAAGTGAAACGATGGACTGCGTCAGGGTCTGGCTGACGCATAGGCGTTGTCCAAATTTTTAATTTGGGTAACAACACCTATACAGGGCGTC
>JAZNFQ010000011.1:0-4072 GCA_045576075.1 Clostridia bacterium | reverse complement strand
TGATTTGTCGTGTTATCGTCCCATTCTATGCCGTTTATTGCATTTTTATATACATCCATCAGGTCTGGAATTCGTTCCATCAGCTTTACGCCTTCGCCTGTAATCTTTGCGTTATAGGAAACCTTTTCGCCGGGTTTTGGTCTTGCAATTTCGATTGTTACCTGACCTACCGGCTTTGCTTGCGCAACCTCCGGGAATGTATATGAAGCAACAACCATTGCCCATCTCTGATATTCAAAAGCTTTTCCGGCTTTTGCAGTTTTGCCGTTTATGGATGCCTTAACGTCTGTTGTTGTGGCAGTAGAGGCAAACTCATATCCGTTATTCGGTTCAAGCCACACACTTACTGTATAACTATGACCTGCCTTAAAAGTATCGCCTGCTTCCAGGAATCTTTCGTCGGTTTCGTCATACCATTCAGGCTCTTTGAAAATCGTATATGTAGCATTCGAAGGCAGGCTTGCAAAGCGGTCATAAGGTGCACCATCAACCGGCTCGTCAATACCAAGTACGACAACCGACTGTATAATATCTGATGCAAAAACGATCGTCGGTATTAAACTTAATATCAATGCAAGGCTAAGTAACGCACATAAAAATTTTTTCATAATACCAGCTCCTTACTTCACGTCATTCTCATCAAAAACATCGCCGCATTCAGGACAGAACTTTGGAGGGTTCATTGGATCTTCAGGTATCCATCCGCATTTATCGCATTTATAAAGCGGAGCACCTTCCGGTCTTTTACTGCCACAATTCTGACAGAACTTGCCCTGATTTACTGTGCCACAAGTACAAGTCCAACCATTAACTTCGGGCTTTTGCTTTCCGCAATTCTGACAGAACTTGCCTGTGTTGTCTGCTCCGCATTCGCACTTCCAAGTGGTTGTGCCAACATTGACCGCTTGATTCTGCATTGTAGGCTGATTTTGTCCACCGCCACCTACAAATCCCGTCATATTGCCCATCATATTGCCTGCCATACCCATTCCCATAAAGCCTGCCATAGCGCCGTTTTCATTTGCTGCTGCAGTATTCATAGCCTGAGCTGTTGCGCCTGCCAAGTGACCTCTCATCATATTGTCATCTCTACCCATAGCAGCACTGCGCTGATACTCTGTAATTCTTGCTTCGTCCTCTTCGGTTGCATTAACAGAAGACACTCCAAACTCAACAATTTCCACACCACGTTTGTCACGCCACTTTGAAGATAAAAGTTCGTTTAATTCGTCAGCAAGCTGCATTGTGTATGCAGGGATTGCACCATAATAAATATTGTTCTGCGAAATCTTGAACATTGCAGGCTGAAGTGCTGTTAAAAGTTCGCTCTTTAACTGTCCGTCAATTTCATCTCTTGTAAATGCGTTTTCTACATTGGCACATACATTGGTATAGAAAAGCATGGGGTTTGTTATTCTGTAAGAATATTCGCCGTGACAACGGATTTTAATATCAAGCGGAAAACCGATTGCCTGATCCATAATTCTAAAAGGGATTGGTGACGGAGTTCCATACTTGTTTCCCATAATTTCTTTTGTATTGAAGTAATAAACTCTTTGGTCTTTTGCAGGCTCACCACCAAAGGTAAAACGCTTGCCAATTTCCGAAAAACTCTTTTTGATGTTTTCACCAAGATTGCCGTAGAAAATGCTCGGTTCTGTACCCGTATCATATACAAATTCACCGGGTTCGGCACAGATTTCAACTACTTTGCCTGATTCAACAATCATCATACATTGTCCGTCGTTTACATTGATAATAGAGCCGTTTGAAATGATATTGTCAGTTCCTTTTTTGTTAGAGGAGCGACCTCCGGTTCTCTTTTCGCCTTTTACGCAGAGTGTGTCTGCGTCTAAACTTTCACAGTAAAAATAGTCACGCCAAGAGTCCGCCAAAACTCCTGATAATGCTCCAATACCTGCTTTTAATAATCCCATAATTTATTCTCCTTCCTGAATATATAAGTTTTCATCCATTACTGAATAATCTGTTATATCGTGTATATCTGTATTTGTGACAAGTCTTCCGTCTCCACCCATCTGCGGTGAAAACTTGTATGCACCTAAGTTTCTCGCCGTCGTAATCTCAACATTCGGGTGTAAATCCGAAAGATTACATTTTACGGTAAATGCTTCACCTTGGTAAACAGTATGCTTTTCATCGGTATCAAGGCTAATTATTTCCACAGCATCTTTGTATCTCGGTATGACTAAATACCATTCATCACCCTCGAAATCAAAATGCTGTATTTTGCTAATAGCTTCATCAGAAAGACTTTCAAAAACACCCTTTATATAGTTGTTTCTAAACTCCATTCTGTCACCATACCCTAAAAATGCTACTGCAAAATGCGGCTGCCCTTCATAATTGTCAAATTCAAATACGTTGGCATATTCCGTTCGGTAATCGGCATCGTGATACGCCATACCGGGACCGTCATCCACATTTAGCTTTGGAGCAGAGCACCCAAAAAGGCTTGCTATAACGGTTAATATAGCCGCAAGTTTCATAATGCTTTTCACCGTCCTCATCTTATCACCCCGCATACAATAATTCTTCAAAGCATTCATCTTCGGGAATGCCGTTTACGGTTCTTGGAAAATCGGATATGTCAATCTCCATTCTCACCGTCCAACCATCCTCGGTCATTAAATCTACATAAGTTTCACCATCTGTCCAGCACGGTGTAAGATTCATTCCTTCTCCAATCTCATGTTTATTCATATCAGGAACAACTTGCACCACCATTGGAATTTTCAATGTAACATCGTGTCCTTCATTAAATGTGTAATCATCATCGGTTATCTGTGGAGTTCCGTCTGATTCGTTTATCTTAAAGTTCGCCCAAATTTCTCGTGTTCCCAATATTTCAACACGCCTTTCAAGCTTAAAGGATGCAGGGTTGTTAAAAGCTGCCGTATAAACTGTTCCATCCTGAACTCCTTCCTCAATAAACAAAGTACTGAGTTTTGTGTTGTGGAGTTCTTGCACAATTTCAGGGGATGCTCCGTTTATATCCCAAGTGTTGAACATATGATAGGCGTTATCACTCCATGAATCGGAATAGATATAATTTTTATTACCGATATGTGCTAAATAAACATCAAAATCATAAGCGTAGTTTATTTCATCAGTAACAGTCTTTCCGTTTACCGTAACCGAAAGCATGTTGTATGAGCCATAATCATCTGCCTTCGTTTCGATTTCAATACAATCTTTTTTATCGTCTGCTAAATCCAAATCAAAGTCGATTTTGTTTCCTTTTGGAAGCATTATACCAAAGTTTTCTGACGGTGCTTTTTTGTATTCATCATTGATTATGTTAGGGTTATCATCAAAATATAGCTTTACAGAAAGCGGGCCAACGGTATAGGCTGCAATATCATACGGACTAAACCAAAATGTAATTCCCTGATAATCTATAGTCCATTTATAATCATCGGCTGAATAACCCTTGAAAATTTCCAATAACTGATTATCATTAAATTTTATGTAATCATATTTATTCGCAATTTCTGTTTCCAAAATATCAGGAAGTCCCTTTGTGCTTGACATAACATCGGTAAGGATAAGTTCTTTTCCCGTTTGCGGATCAAGGTTTACTGTTTTATAATAATAATCCGGATGTACTCCACCTGAATATACATATATATCTTCAAGGTAACTTACAATCCTTGTATCTGCTCTTTGCACGTAGGTTTTTGTCGTTCCTTCAAGATACAATGGGTTAAACTCATCTCCCGATAAATCTTCAGCCGCCTCTACAAGCTCATACATCGTAGATTTTGCGTTTTTTAAGGCATCATCATTATGCTTTGAAAATGTCTTTTTAAGGTCAGGAAACTTTGCTTCATCATCTTCCGAAAGCTTTAAGCTATTCCACGACACATTGGCAATAACATTATTTTCGTTCCATTCCTCAATGTTTTTATCGCCAAGCATTACCGAAATAAAGGATACATCTTCCTGATGCTCTTGAGGTGCAGTTTTATTTGGCGTTTTTTCGCAGGAGCAAAGAAAAAATACCATACAAATTGCAAGTGCTGCACTTATTGTTTTTCTCAGCATAATA
>JAZNFQ010000010.1:0-46477 GCA_045576075.1 Clostridia bacterium | reverse complement strand
GGGCTCCCGCAAAAGCTATGCTTTTGTGGGAAAGAGGAGCAACCGACCTCAAGGAACAAAGCGCGAGCGAAAAGCGAGCGCGAAGAAAAGAGGTCGAGTTGCGACGACGGGGGGTGAGTCCAATTAAAGAAAAAATAGTGTCTGTCATTCAAAAAATAGCCGCAATTATACTTGCGTGCTTGATGCTTGTTGCAATACTTCCGGTTGGACTTATGCCCGAGGATGACGTTGAAAGAATAGGAGATTTCATTAGGATTTCAACCGCTGATGAATTATACTCAAAAGATGGTAGGTCAGACGGTGCCGAAAAAATCGGCAGGGGTCATTGCGCCTATTTGAAGTTCAGCCTTGAAAGTATTGCCGAAACGGATATCGATGAGGTTAAAAAAGTTTGCTTGAGGCTGGCGTTTCTTAAAGGAAGTGGGAGCCTTAAAAACGAGGTTTCTGTAAATATTTTACCGAATGGCATCTGGCCCCGCGGGGATAGCGTAGCAGATTTTAAAGTTCCGTTTGAAAAGGAAATTGAAGTTATTTATCCGCAAACTATGGGTGCAGAGGACAGCTTGTCGGAGATTGATATAACAAGGTACGTAAAGGAATATATAGAGGGCGGAAAAACTGAAATTTCGTTCAGATTGAGCGGCAGGATGCCGATAAACGCTGAAATTGCTTCGGGCAGAAACAGTGACTCGGCATATCGCCCATGCCTTAAGGTAGTAACGGGAGAGGCAGAGGATACCGATGCATACACCCTGAGGAAAGCGTCTGTGACTGACGCGGTATATGTTTCTGCAAAAAAACCTGATGCTACGGGTAGAGAGCTGTCGAACAGGTCGCAAATTGCTGCGGGCGGTGATAAAGAAATATATTTGAAATTTGACCTTAATGAGAATGCAATTTTTGATGCTGTATATAAGGCAAGGCTTTCTCTGCGGCAGGTTGGGACGGCAAATGATGGAGTTTTTAATATCAGTGTTGTGAACAACAATCAATGGTCGGGTGGAAATATAAGCTACAACTCCAGACCGCGAGGTGAGGAAATCTATGCAACTGCGTTTAAAGCAGAAGGGGCTGGTCGGATAAATATCGATGTTACCCAAGCAGTCTGCGAGGCGCGTGCGCGCGGAATAAAGTCGATTGCATTTCGTATCATAGGGGAAGACGGAAGTGCGATTTTCTACGGAAAGGGCGATATAAAAAATGAACCCGAACTCTTTATAGAAGCCTCGGATGATAAAAATATAGAATGTGCGGCAGACGCTGCCATAAACGCGCTTGGTGTAAATTCATATGAGTTTGTGACGATGGATTTGCTAAGTTCGTATACAAGCGAGGGCGGTACGGACGCGAAAATTCGTTGGACTGAATATGATGAGGACGGAAATGAAACCGACACACATATATCCTCAAACGGAGGGGTAACGCGGCCGAAATGGTTTGAAGAAGATGCAACAGTTGATGTTTGCGCCAAAATTCAATCGGGTGACTATGTGACAGAGCGTCAATATCGTGTGATAGTCCCTGCCGAAAAGGCACCCAATTTTGGAAATTATTCATTCGGGAATTATATTGATATTGGAAATGCCCGTAGCGAAGAGGCACAAAAGTTTGACAGCGTAAATGTTGGCAATATCAGGAGAAGATGGGCATCAGGGCGCGTATTTACTTATCGCGTTCCGGAAAACGACGGCGTGATGCTGCTCAACCTTGCGTGTGTACCCCAGAGTGATAACTATATCACTCTAAAGCTTTGGGAGGGCGATGAGGCGTTATACGGAGATTTTAAACTTTCTCTATGTGACAGTTCTCAGAATAGTATAATACTGGCGGCACCCGACACAACCGAAACTGTGGATAACGGATTTGTATATGCAACATATGCACTGCCGAGGGAATTCACATGGGGGAAAAGCTTTGTCAGTTTGAGACTGGAGTGCGAAAAGCCACGGCATACTATAGGAGGGGAGTTGCCAAGACCGCGCGGGATATATGCTGTCTATATGACACAGGACCCGTTCTTTGAGCCGAAGCTGTTTGCAAAGCAAGGAGAAAAGATTATAAGCGAACCAAGCTTTGCCGAGGGAACAATCAGAAAGTTTATAGATAATTTGAAAAAGATTGATATACCGCCTGGCGCAAACGAAGAAGCCGCTACGACAGAAGATGCATCCGATGTCGGTAAGGTGAGCTTTGAGAGCAGCACAGGAATAGCTGTAGTTACGGGGGAAGACCTCAATATCGCTTTCTTTGTGGACAATGAAAAGCAAGCAGCGGTTGTTTATCAAAAGATGCATTATTACGACAGGTATTGCTCAGATTGCCCCGTAATATACGACGGCGATATAATGATTGTAAATTATGGAAACTATAAAATGATTTGGAACAGGTCACAGACTGATGCAGCGCCTATTCCATACTCAAATATGGATGTATCGGGCGCCTACAGGGAAGTTATCGAAGGAGGCTATTATACTTTCTCGGAGGACTGGCAGATGACAGATGACAGCGCAATCCCTGAGGGAGCGGTGGTCGCGGACGGTAAGAATATAATCATAGGGCCAAAGCGGGCAATACTTCTTATGCATATAGCAGACCCGATGCAAAGCTCGGATTGGCGTGTCAGCCGTATAAACGGGATTAATGTCCTTGAGGTTAATCCCAAGGATGAAAGAAAAATAGAAAGTATTACTGTAAAGGCGGTTGGCGGCGTTCCTGAGGGCGTGGACAAAATCGGTATCATAGCAGGCATCTACGAGGATGATAAAATAATTTCAATATGCCGCGATGAGATAAAAGTAACCGAAAGTACAGAAATATATACGATAGATATTTCAAAAGAAGAGCTGTATATGAAAAGCGGCAGAAGCTTGAGAGTGTTTGTCACAGACAACAGCGAAAGTATGACGGAACTATCGCCAAAACTCGAATTGCCATAAAATTATTTGGGTTTAATCTTGTAGGGAATGCATTTATGCATTCCGCTTCGGAACGACACATAGGTCGTTCCCTACAAAAGCGAAAATATCGTACGTAATACAAAAAGAGGTTCGGCATGGTGCCGAACCTCTTACTTTTAATTATTTACCTTTAGATTCAATCTCTTTCTTTATATCCTCAATAAACTTATCAAGTGTATTTGCGCCAAGGTCACCATTGTCACGGCTTCTTACAGAAATCGTGTTATCGCGGCTCTCGTTCTCGCCAAGGATAAGCATATACGGAACTTTTTTAAGCTGCGCTTCTCTGATTTTATAACCAATCTTTTCATCACGCTTGTCAAGCTCTGTGCGGATGCCTGCCGCCTTTAATGCTTCATAAACAGATACGGCATACTCGTGTGATTTATCCGATACGGGCAAAATCTTTACCTGAACGGGAGCGAGCCATGTCGGGAACTTGCCTGCAAAATGCTCGATAAGAATTCCAATAAATCTCTCGATTGAACCGAACACAACTCTGTGTATCATAATCGGACGATGCTTCTCTCCGTCCTCGCCTGTATACTCTGCCTCAAATCGGAGCGGGAGCTGGAAGTCAAGCTGGATTGTTCCGCACTGCCATGTTCTGCCGATTGAGTCTTCAAGATGGAAGTCAATCTTCGGACCATAGAATGCACCATCGCCTTCATTTACAACATAGTCAATACCGAGGTCGTCAAGCGCGGATTTAAGTCCGTTTGTTGCAACCTCCCAATCTTCGTCGCTGCCCATACTGTTTTCGGGACGGGTAGAGAGCTCAACATGATAATTAAATCCAAAGAGCTTGTAAACCTCATCTATAATGCTGATTACGCCCTTGATTTCAGCAGGAATTTGCTCGGGCGTCATAAAGATATGCGCATCATCCTGAGTAAAGCAACGAACACGCATAAGTCCGTGGAGCTGACCTGATTTCTCGTGTCTGTGAACAAGGCCAAGCTCTCCGACTCTCATAGGCAAATCGCGGTAAGAGTGCGGCTCTGACTTATAAACAAGCATTCCGCCCGGGCAGTTCATCGGCTTTACGGCGAAATCCGTTTCGTCGATTACTGT
This sequence comes from Clostridia bacterium, assembly GCA_045576075.1. Classification (GTDB taxonomy): domain Bacteria; phylum Bacillota; class Clostridia; order Monoglobales; family Monoglobaceae; genus UMGS1820. The sequence continues at coordinate 42,446 of JAZNFQ010000010.1, read as the reverse complement.
CGTATACATATTCTCTTTATAGTGGTCCCAATGTCCCGAGGTTTCCCAAAGCCCGCGGTTGAGCATAATCGGGGTGTTAACCTCAACATATCCCTCGCGTGTGTGGATTTGGCGCCAGAAATCAATAAGAGTATTCTTCAAAATCATTCCGTTTGGAAGGAAGAACGGGAAGCCTGGACCCTCCTCCATCATTGTAAAGAGCCCAAGCTCCTTGCCAAGACGTCTGTGGTCTCTCTTCTTTGCCTCTTCAAGCATATTGAGGTATTCCTCAAGCTCGTCCTTGCTTAAAAATGCAGTTCCGTATATACGGGTCAGCATCTTGTTGTTTTCATTACCTCTCCAATATGCGCCTGCAACAGAGGTCAGCTTGAAAGCCTTTATGCCTTTTGTGTATAGAATATGTGGCCCTGCACACAAATCAACAAAATCGCCCTGCTCGTAAAAGCTGATAGACGAATCCTCGGGCAAATCCTCGATAAGCTCTACCTTATAAGGCTCGCCCTTTTCTTCCATATATTTTATAGCTTCGTTTCTCGGCTTGGTAAAGGTATTAAGCTTGAGGTTTTCCTTGATGATTTTCTTCATCTCAACCTCAAGAGCCTCCAAATCTTCAGGGGTAAAGCCGCCCTCTCTGTCAAAGTCATAGTAAAAGCCGTTGCTGATAGATGGACCGATTGCAAGCTTCGCCTCGGGATAGAGGCGTTTTACCGCCTGTGCCAAAACGTGAGAACAGGTGTGTCGCAGAGTTGACAATTCCTCTTCTGTTTCTCTGACAATTCCGTCACTGAATAATGCTTTCATTGTAGTTTCCATAGCCTTTCCGCCTATACTTTTGTGCCTTTATGAATTCCGCCATAGGCAAAGCGAAATTCTATGACAAGCCGATGCTTGTATATCTTATATTTAATCATTTAATTATATATGAAATTCTGCGAATTGTCAATAATTTTACAAAAACTATTGTGTTTTGAGGTTTTGTGTAGTATAATTATGTGAAACGTTATATTTGGAGGTAGCATTATGAGAATAGAAACTAAATGTATACAATCTGGATATACTCCTGAAAACGGCGAACCGAGAGTTCTGCCGATTTATCAGAGTACAACTTGGAAATACGGCTCAACAGAGCAAATGGGCAAGCTCTTTGACCTTGAGGAGAGCGGTTATTTTTATACACGTCTTGCAAATCCCACAAATGATGCGGTTGCGGCAAAAATTGCGGATTTAGAGGGCGGTGTTGCGGCTATTCTTACATCCTCGGGGCAAGCGGCGTGCTTCTATTCGATTTTTAATATATGTCAGGCAGGCGACCATTTCGTATGCTCTACAAGTGTATACGGCGGAACATTTAACCTCTTCGGCGTAACAATGAAAAAGCTCGGCATAGACGTTACCTTTGTTGACCCCGATGCTGATGAAGAAACCCTATCTGCGGCATTTCGCGAGAACACCAAGGCAATGTTCGGCGAAACGATTGCAAACCCTGCACTCGTTGTGCTTGATATAGAAAAATGGGCAAAGGTTGCACACGCTCATAAGGTTCCGCTTATTATAGATAACACCTTTGCGACACCGATAAACTGCCGTCCGTTTGAGTGGGGCGCAGACATTGTTGTTCATTCCACCACAAAATATATGGACGGACACGCAACGAGCGTTGGTGGCTGTGTTGTTGACAGCGGAAACTTTGATTGGGAAGAGAGCGGCAAATTCCCAGGACTTACCACTCCTGATGCATCATATCACGGAATTACCTATACTGAAAAGTTTGGCAAAGCGGCATATATAACCAAGATAACCGCTCAGGTTATGCGTGACCTTGGGTCGATACCCTCTCCCCACAATGCGTTTTTATTGAATTTGGGTCTTGAAACCCTGCCTCTGCGTATGGAGAGACATTGCGAGAATGCTCAAAAGGTAGCGGAATATCTCAAGGATAACGATAAAATCTCTTGGGTAAGCTATTGCGGATTAGAGGGTGATAAGTATTACGATCTTGCACAGAAGTATCTGCCAAACGGCTCTTGCGGAGTTATATCCTTTGGTGTAAAGGGCGGAAGAGAGGCTGCTGTTAAGTTTATGGACAGCCTTAAGCTTGCGGCAATTGTGACCCACGTTGCAGACGCAAGAACTTCTGTTCTTCACCCCGCAAGCCATACTCACAGACAGCTCAGCGACGAAGAGTTAGTCGCAGCAGGCGTTACACCCGACCTTATCAGATTTTCTGTCGGAATAGAAAATGCGGATGACATAATCGAGGATATCGAGCAAGCACTTCAAAACGTTTAAAAGATGATAAGCTCCCTCCCGAAATGGCTCGGGAGGGGGTTTTTGCATCTTTGAATATATATACAAAAATGGGAAATAATACTTTTTATGATAATAAAAGGCGGTGCGGATATGGAAGATGCGAAAAACACAAAAACTCCGATAAGCACGGATATTTCCCAAAACTTAAAAATAATAAAAGAGCGCTTTGGCGTGCCAGGTAATTTTGACTTTATTATGCGTGAATTTGAGGTCAGCTTTGACGAGAGGACTGTTCAGGGCTTTTTGGTGTTTTATGACGGCCTTGTAAACAAGACCTTTATAAACCGCGATATTATGCGCGGCCTTATTCAAAAGAATGGAGCGATGCCTGATGACGAAAATCTTAATAATATATTTTATAAAAAACTTATTACACTTGCGCCGTTGTCAATGAAGACAACCTTTGAAGAAATAGCCGAGGATGTGACATTTGGTCACTGTCTTATTTTCATTGATGGGTGTGATTGTTGTTTCTCTGCAGATGTAAAGGGTTGGGGGAGCAGAGGCGTAAATCAACCCATACGCGAAGCGAGTCTTTCGGGTCCGCAAGAGGCGTTTAACGAGGTTATAATGAATAACCTTGCCCTTATACGCAAAATTCTAAAGGACCCCAACTTAATTGCCGAAAATGTAAAGGTTGGAACAAAAAGCAATACACCCTGTGCAATGCTTTATATCAAGGGCATAACAAACAAAGAACTCGTTTCACAGGTTCGGTACAGACTCAGTAGTATAGACACAGACTATATTTTTTCCTCGGGCGATATAGAAATGCTGCTCGAGAATAAGACATTTTATCCTATGACATACACCCTAAAAACGGAGCGGCCCGACAGAGCCGCATCAATGCTCGCGGAAGGCAAGGTTGTGGTAATCGTGCAGGGGAGCCCCTTTGTTCTTGTGCTTCCGACGACTGCCGCTGATTTGATAGAGGCATCGGAGGATAATTATGTAAGAGTGCCCGAGGCTAACTTTATGAGGCTTATCAGGCTCTCTGGAATGGCGCTTTCTCTGTTTCTTCCCGGTGTATTTGTTGCAATTATGCTTTTCCATCACGAGATACTTCCAAGCGACCTTTTAATTGCAATAGAGGCAAGCCGCGAGGTTGTTCCGTTCCCGCTGGTAATAGAACTGCTTTTGATGGAGCTTGCGTTTGAGCTGATTAAGGAGGCGTCAATAAGGGTACCAAGCCCCGTCGGGTCAAGCCTTGGTATAATCGGGGGACTTATTCTCGGGCAGGCGGCGGTTGAGGCAAATATAGTAAGTCCGATTTCGATAATAATAGTGTCGATAGCGGGACTTGGTGCGTTTGCAACTCCCTCTGTGGCACTATCCCGCTCGCTCTCGCTCATACGGTTTGCTCTTATAATATTTGGGGCGCTCTCAGGTCTGCTTGGCATAATATCCCTGTCACTTATCGGGCTTGCGGTTTTATCCTCCTCGTCTACGTACGGCGTACCATTCCTTTCGCCTATAACCCCTAAAGATGGCACCCCGTCTATTGATGCTGTGCTTGTAAAGCCAATCTGGAAAAAGGAGAGAAGACCTAAAAACCTCAACACCCAAAATCCGATTAAACAACCGCACATAAGCAGAAAATGGATGAATAAGTAAGGGGGCACTAACAAATGGAAAATAAATATTATATGGGTCGGTGGGAGCTTTTCTGCATTGTTTTTAACTCACTTGTATATAAAATATTTACGCATTACCCGTCAAGCTTTATAAGGACCAGTGGGTCTGCCTCGTGGGTGACGGCAGTTTTTGTATCTGTAATATTTTTCATACTGCTTTTGGTGATATTGCATTTTTATACCCCATATGCAAGCAAGGGCTTGACAGAGGCGATACGGGAACGATTTGGAAACACACCTGCACGCCTCATATCTGTTCTTGCAGCGGCATACTTCTTATTTTCGGGATATTATTCCCTTTCATCAGTATGCGGGGCACTTAAAGACGTATCTTATATAATTTCTCCCAAAGTTTTTACGGGCGCTTTTGTCCTGCTTGCCGCGGTGGTGATTGTTGCCTGCGGCAAAACGGCGGTGCGCAGAGTCCATTCCCTGAGTGCTTTGGGGGTGGGGATAGGGGCAATCATCATTGCTGTCTTAAGTATGAGATATGCCGATGTATATAATTTGATGCCCATACTTGGAAATGGTACGGAGAGCGTTTTCGGCAAGGGACTTTCGACATTGTTTATATATTCGGATATTTTGGTGATATTTTTCCTGCCTGCAATAAGGGAGGAACTCCCGTTTAAAAAGACGGTTTTGCTCTCATCTCTTGCGGCGGTGCTTGTTAATGTGCTTGTGATAGCGGCTGTGGCGCTGAATATGCCACCCGAGCTTGCCGAGAAAATGAGCCTGCCTATATATCCGCTCACCAAGACTGCGAATTTCGGGAAGTTCCCCCTCAGGCTTGATACTATATATCACGTCGCCTTAATCGTTTCGTCAATTTTGTATATTTCACTTGCCATCTCTATATTGGTAAGGAGTGCCAAAACTATTGCGGTAAAACCCAAAAAACTGACCGCTGCTGCATTGTGCTTGAGCATTTGCTTTATACTTGGCGGTTGCTATGACAGCAGTGAAATAGAGGAGAACGCATATATTATTGCTCTTGGGATTGATAAGGGTGAAGAGGCAGAATACAAATACACCTTTCAGATATCAAACCCTCTGGAGTCGGGCGGCAGTATAGGCGCAGAAGAAAAGGCAAGCGAGAAGTCAAGCGGAGAGGATGAGGGAAACAAGACGGTCGACAATATCATTGTAGAGGCAGATGATTTTTTCCTCGCACGCGATAAGCTCAAGAGCGTTTTAAGCAAGGATGATAAGATGTCACACCTAAAGTTGATAGTGTTCTCGTTCATCGTGGCGCGTGATGGTGCACTTGAGCACAGCGAGTTACTTTTAAAGGAGAGAGAAATCCGTCCCTCTACAAGCCTTTGCCTTGCAGAGTCGGCGTCAGATTACCTCCTGTCAGTCAATCCGACCCTTGAGGAAAGCACGGTGCGTTATTATGAGCTTTTTTTCAGAAACAGAGATATGCCGAGCGCCCCTGCTACAGAACTTCGTGATTTTGTAGGCAGAAGCGCAAGCTCCGCTCACGATGCGGTGATGCCGATTGTGAGCGATGAGGGTCTGTCGGGAATGGGTATGTTCTCAAACGGGAATTTGGTGTCCGAAGCAAGTGGTGAAGAAGCGGTTATATATAAAATGCTGTGCGGTGATTTAAAAGGTGCGGCGTTTGAGCACGAGGGGTCAAGTGTGGTGCTGACAAGCTGCGGAAAACCCGATATAAATGTCAATATTGACTCGTTTGCGCCGAGTGTAGATATAACGCTCTGCATTAAAAGCAGTATGGGAGAGCTAAACGATGAAGTGCTTGCAGAGCTTGAAAAAAGAGCAAAGGAATTTTTGTATAAATCCTCTATAGTTGGCGGGGATGTCTTGGGAATAGGACGGCGTGCCTTGGGCAAATTTTTAAATCAGGACACTTGGGAGGCGTATAATTGGGAGGGAAAATTCCCGATGTCTTCTTATGAAATACAAATACTTTCGAAAAAATGAAAAAAATTTTAAATTTTGCAGAAAAATAATTGACTTTTTTTTACAGTAATGGTACAATAATGGTAAAAAGTTACTATTAATGGAAAGGAATGTCAGTTATTGCTATGAAATTTACAGGTATTGTAAGAAAAATTGATGAATTAGGAAGAATTGTGTTGCCGAAGGAGCTTAGAAATACGCTCAGCATTGACCACAAAGACGCGATGGAAATATATGTTGAAGATGATAGCATAATCATAAAAAAGTATGAGCCCTCGTGCATTTTTTGCGGGAATGCGGGAAACGTGGTAAACTATCTTGACAAAAGAGTTTGCAAGGATTGTATTGCAAAGCTTGGGGAAATAGAATAAGAATTAAAAGAGCGGATAAAAAACCCGCTCTTTTTCTTATAACAATAAAAATTTATCTTGAAAATTATATAGTGCTGTGGTATACTTTAAATATGTATATAAATGCCTTATATTATTGAAAGGAAGGACATAGTATATGGAAAGTGAGCAGACAAAGATGCCTGGCAAAACCTCGTATTTGAGAAAGTTTTTTGCTGCGTTCGGCATTTTTTTTATAATAATCGGAATATTTCTTGCAGCCTTTGGCCTTTCGTTTAAAGTAATGATGTTTCCGGCAGAGAGTGCGTCAGGAAACAGCATTGAGGCGGAGGCAGAACGCTTGAAACTTGAAAACGCCAGACTTGAGGAAGAGGTTTTGCGACTCGAAGAGCAGAATGACATTCTTATGGGACGTACATCCTCGGGTTCGGAAGCTTCTGATGACGAGGACTGATATTTGATGAAAATACCGCTTGCGGCGGGTTATATCATAGAAGGGATGGTTAAATATGAAACCTAAGTACAAAAGAGTAATGCTTAAAATCAGCGGAGAGGCTCTCTCTGGAGATAAGGGCTTCGGTCTTGACCAGGCTACGATTGACGCAATCGCTGTTAAGGTTAAAGAATGTTATGATATGGGAGTTCAGATTGCCATTGTTGTAGGCGGCGGCAACTTCTGGAGAGGCCGTACAGGCGAGGGTATGGACCGCTCGCGTGCTGACCATATGGGTATGCTTGCAACGGTTATAAACTCTTTGGCATTGCTTGATGCACTTGAGCATTTGGGCGTGGAAGGAAGAGTGCAGACAGCCATAGAGATGCGCCAGATTGCAGAGCCGTATATAAGATTGAAGGCTGGTGCGCACCTTAAAAAGGGCAGAGTTGTTATATTCGCCTGCGGAACGGGTAACCCCTTCTTTTCAACAGACACAACTGCTGCGCTCAGGGCGGCTGAAATAGATGCAGAGGTTATCTTGCTTGCCAAAAAGGTTGACGGAGTCTACGACAGCGACCCCAACATCAATCCTGATGCGGCAAAGTTTAAAGAGCTCAGCTTTATGGAGGTTTTGAATAAAAAGCTTGGAGTAATGGACTCTACAGCAACCTCTCTTTGTATGGACAATAATATTCCGATTGTTGTTTTCGGCCTTGATGACCCTGAAAATATAAAGCGTGCCGTTATGGGCGAAGACATCGGAACATTCGTAGGCAATATATAATCAATAAATGCCGCGGTTGCGGCGGATAGGAGATATTTTATGCAAAACACAGAGAATAAAATGAACAAAGCTATATCGGCTCTTGAGGCAGATTATGCCGCAATAAGAGCGGGACGTGCAAATCCTGCAATTCTTGACAAGGTTACGGTTGAATATTACGGAGCGCAGACCCCTATTTCACAGGTAGGTACCGTTTCTGTGCCCGAGGCAAGAATGATTGTTATTCAGCCGTGGGATGCAGCCATTCTTAAAGACATTGAAAAGGCAATTCAGGCATCAGACATCGGTATAAATCCGAATAATGACGGCAGAGTTATCCGCCTTAACTTCCCGCAGCTTACAGAGGAGCGCAGAAAAGAACTCAAAAAAGGAATTTCAAAGCGCGGTGAGGAAGCAAAGGTTGCGATAAGAAATGTAAGACGTGACTCGCTTGAAGGCTTTAAAAAGCAGAAAAAGAATAACGAAATAACAGAGGACGACCTTAAGGATTTAGAGGAAAAGGTTCAAAAGCTTACAGATAAGTTTGTTAAAAAAATAGAGGAGATTACTGCCGCCAAGGAAAAGGAAATTATGGAGGTATAGTTTTCTTTGCAGAGGTGCTGAATTATGTTTTTTGGAAATAAATTCGGGTTTCGCAAGAGGAACGCGGAAAATCAGCTTGATTCTAAGAATATCCCAAGGCACATAGGCGTGATTATGGACGGCAACGGCAGATGGGCTAAAACCAGAGGCTTGCCGCGCAGTGCGGGCCACAGGCAGGGCGCAAAAACTCTTGAGATGATTGCCGATTATTGCGGTTCGATTGGTGTGGAGGTGCTTACGGCGTATGCATTTTCTACAGAGAATTGGAGCAGACCTCAGGAAGAGGTTAATGCCTTGATGGATTTGCTGTACGATTATCTGTCGCAGGCGGAACAAAGATTCGGCGAAAAGGATTGCCGTCTTGTTATAAGCGGTGATACATCAAAGTTCAGCGATAAAATAAAAGACGCGATGGCTCACGCTATGGATGTAACGAAGAATGGGAAAAAAATAACCATAAATCTTGCTCTCAATTACGGAGGCAGGGACGAGATTGTCCGTGCCGTGCGCCATATCGGTGAGGATATCAAAAATGGTAATTTAAGCTGTGAGGATATAGATGAAGAGCTTTTCGGCGGGTTTCTTGATACAGCCAATATGCCCGAGGTTGACCTTATTATAAGACCGAGCGGCGAGCTCCGTCTTTCCAACTTTCTGTTGTGGCAGGCAGCATATGCAGAGTTTTGGTTCAGCGATATATGCTGGCCCGACTTTAAGACTACTGATATGGATGCCGCAATCATTGATTATCAAAAGAGAAACAGACGCTTTGGCGGAGTTTAATGGTACAAATTGTTTGATCTGGAGGATGTCATATGGGTGCATCTTTAAAAAGGAGAATGCTTACAGCGATAATAGGGGTTCCGTTTATAATACTTGTGTTGCTTTCCCCGAAGTACATAATGACTATGATTATTATGGCTGCATCAGTAATGGGGCTTTATGAGTATTATAAGGCGGTTGGCTTAAATGTACATCGGGATGCGTGTATTATGGGATATATAGCGGCGCTTGTCATATCGGCGGGTGCAAATTATCCCACATCGGTGTCGGTTATTTTGGTATATGTATTCATTATTTCATTGTTTATAATGATGCTTATGAGAAATCGGACTATTGGTATTGTGCATATAGGGATGCTTCTTCTCGGGCTGATTTATATCCCGTACTTTTTATCCCACACGATATATATAATGTCTCTGGAGTTTGGCAATTTTTACGTATGGCTTGTTTTTATAGGCGCATTTTTAACTGACACTTGTGCGTATTTCATTGGCTGTCGTTTTGGTAAACACAAGCTTTGTCCGACGATTAGCCCAAATAAGACAGTTGAGGGCGCAATAGGCGGACTCGTCGGCGGAGGATTGGCATTTGTGCTCTTTGGAATTATCGTGAATGTATTCTTTGGGGGGTATCTGGGCGGCAAGCATTTCAGTCTGATTTTACTCTTTGTGCTGGGTATTATTTCGGCAATTGCATCGGAAATAGGAGATTTGGTTGCATCCTCGATTAAGCGTCAGTTTAATATAAAGGATTTTGGAAATCTTCTTCCGGGACACGGCGGGATACTTGACAGATGCGACAGTATAATCCTTGTCGCACCGATTATATTCTTATTTTTGTATAATATATGTATAGTGGTATAAAAAAGGGGCACTAAATAGGTGTAATATTAAGGCAGTAAAAGGTCGCAGCAAATTGCTGCGACCTTTAATTGTTGTAGAAACAATCCTGTTCCCATCTAATTACATTTGTATCGATATATTCCCAAATTTTTTCATAATCCTTTTCACCACGGATGATGTGGTCGTGATAGGAGCGTTGCCATATATTTTCATCATATTCTCTGTTACAGTATCTCTTTAATAAGGATACAAATTTTGATATTTCGTTATTGTAGGGTGCGGCGGTTTCCGACGCACCGTTTTTGTAATCAGTGATATTTAAAATCAAATGAAAATGATTGGGCATTATTGCATATTTGTCTATTTTTATATGAGAATATTTATCGCTCATTAAATTAATATATTTATCAAGAGTTATGCCATATTCAGATAGTATCATTTGCGGTGCGTCGAAATCGCCGCACCCTACAATCTTGCCAAGCAGATGCTTTCTATCTTTTACACATACTGTGAGAAAATACATCCCTGGCGCAGAATAATCGTATCCTTTTAACCTTGTCGGTTTTCGTTTTGGCAGTTCCATTATTTCACCTTGCTGTTATCAATGGCAAAATCTAATAAAATGTTAATCAGTTCATTCCTTGAACGATTTGTTTCTTCGGATAGTTTGTTTAATTTTGCTACAGTTTCTTCCTTTATCCTTACAGAAAATGTCTTATATCCATCTTCACCTTTTAAATTCTTTTTATTTATAATAAGTTTATCTTCCACAACATTTCACCTCACATATATTATATGTTGACAAAAGTTATAATTATATGTTATAATATATAACATAATAAACAACATATACGGAGGCGGAAAAATGAAAAAATTGTTATCATTGATAATTGCATTGGTGCTTGTTTTCAGTATATGTATATGCTTTTCTTCATGCACAGAAAAGCATGTTGAGGAGGCGAATAACACAAGTGCCCCGACGGCAACGACATCTAATGCTGTTAATAAACCCACGAATAACAGATACTATATGGGTACAAATGTTCCTGATTATACTTATGTTACAGGAATAGAACAGAAACGCTCGCCGTATTATACTGATAATGGTGGTGTTCTATATATCTATAGAAATACAAAGTCCGGAGAATATAGTGAAATGACAGACTATATAAAATATTTACTGGAGAATGGCTGGAGCTTGCTTGAAAAAAAAGCAGATGGTACCTCTCTTGCATATTCGTATGTTAAAGGTGAAAGTTTTGTTATGGTTAATTTTGCTGCAGAGAATGACGAGGTTCTTGTTGTACCGCTAGAAGATTAAAAAGGCGTATTCGGAACGACACATAGGTCGTTCCCTACGGATGTGGTGCGCGGGTGAGGGATTATGAAAATCGTAGGGGACGGCGTCCTCGACGTCCCGCGGGCAATTCGTGAATTGCCCCTACGACAAAAGGCTGAACGCTTGATATCGTTCAGCCTTTAAAATTGCGGTCCTTTTTAGTTTTACTTATTTTCAGCTAACATATCATAAATCTGTTCATATTCCTTTGCAGAGCCAGCCCAAGAGAATTCGAGCGACATTGCTGATTTGACAAGTTTATTCCATATCTTCTTGTCCGCAAAAAGCTCGAGTGCCATCCTTAAAGTATGCATCATATCGTGAGAGTTGTATGGCGCAAAGCTAAAGCCGGTACCCTCGCCTGTAAATTTGTTATAAGGAATAACAGTATCCTTAAGTCCGCCTGTTTCCCGAACAATCGGGATTGTGCCGTAGGCAAAGGATATAAGCTGGCTCAAGCCGCAGGGCTCAAACATTGACGGCATAAGGAAAAGATCGGCTGCTGCATAAACCTTGTGCGCGAGCTCGTTGCTGAACATAATATTGGCTGACAGCTTTGAGGGATTATACCACGCAGCCTCGCGGAGCATATCCTCATATCTTGCCTCTCCTGTGCCTACTACCACAAACTGAATGTCAAGGCTCATAAGCTCGCCTATCCCCTCGGCTATAAGGTCAAGACCTTTTTGGCTGACAAGTCGGGATACTACCCCAATCATTGCCTTTTCGCCGTCAACAGGGAGTCCAAGCTGTTCCTGAAGCCTCATTTTATTTATCTTCTTCTTATCGATAACCGTTTTTTTATCATATGTTTCAAAGATGTACGGGTCCGTGGACGGATTATATACAGAGTAATCTATTCCGTTGATTATTCCTCGCAGGGAATTTGACCTCGCAAAGAGCAGACCGTCAAGTCTTTCTCCGCCAAGCGGAGTTTTTATTTCCTCGGCATATGTTGGGCTGACTGTTGTAACATAGTCCGAATACACAATCCCGCCCTTGAGAAGATTTGCACATCCGTGAAATTCCAGCTTGTCATTGGTAAAATATTCAGGAGAGAGTGAGAAAAAGTCGGCAACTGTATCGGCTGAATATATTCCCTGATAGCTGAGGTTGTGTATCGTAAATACCGTTTTTATCCCCCGATAAAAATCATCGTCGACATAGTAGGCGTTTAAAAGTACGGGTATCATTCCTGCCTGCCAGTCGTGGGCGTGGATTATATCAGGCTTAAAGTCAAGTGTTTTAAGGATTTCAAGGCTTGCCTTATCGTAGAAAGCAAATCTCTCCAAATCATTCCATTTATACAAATACGGGTCGCCGAAGTAGTATTCATTATCTATAAAATAATATGTTACTCCGTCCCTTTTCAGCTCAAAAACACCGCAGTATTTTCTGCGCCATCCGAGTGGAACATATATGAAGAAAAGAAAGTTCATATCTTCTTTGTACTCATTCGGTATACAGCCATACTTTGGCAATACCACCCTCACATCATTACCAAGCTTTGAAAGTGCCTGAGGCAGAGCTCCAAGCACATCGCCAAGCCCGCCCGTTTTGGCAAAGGGAGCCACCTCGGAGGAACACATTAAAATTTTACTCATATTGTACACCCTTTCTTAAATGTCTAATCCTTTGTTCTTTAAATAATAGTTTTTTTGCCTATTACCATTGGGTATGTGTCTTGTCCTACAAGCTTTTTATTTGTTCGAAGAACAACCTCTTTATCAAAAATAACATTCTCAAGCAAGCAATTATCCATTACCTCAGATTTCTGCATAAGAATACAGTTTTCTACGGTTGCACCCTTGCCTATATGGACGCCACGGAATAATATACTGTTTTTGACTGTTCCTTCTATAAGACAGCCGTCCGCTATGATAGAATTGCTGACCTCTGCAGAGGAGGCATATTTTGTGGGGACAGAGTCTTTTACCTTGGTGTATATCGGCATATCATTTTCAAGTCCAAAAAGCTCGTTCCTGATATCCTTGTTCAGCAATTCTAAATTTGCCGAAAAGAATGATTTTATATTATCAATCTGTTTTGCATAACCCTCGTGCTTATATGCACATATCTTCATACGGGTAAGGTTTGGCAGGAACAAATCCTTGGATATAGTATGTTTGTTGTGGGCAACCGCATCGCCGACCAGCTCAAGCAGGGTAGTCCTGCGAATTATAAACATATGCATATACGAGGCATTTGTTCTTTGAACAATAGGGTAAACCTCAATATCTCGAACCCTGCTTGCACAATCTATATCGAGAAATATTCTCGTTTTTAGCTCCTTGGGGCTGAGCATACCTGTTTCGTTATATATAAGAGTGATATCCGCCTCGTTTTCAAGATGGAACTTCAAAACCTCCGAGAAATCAATGTTGCACAAAGTGTTGCAGTCAGCGACAAGAATGTATTCCTGACGACACTTGCCCAGATAATGCGAAATATCGTGGATTACATCTATACCACCTTTTATTTCACTTGCCTCGCTGGGGTCCTTGGGGGGCAAAAGAAATAATCCGTTGCCTTTTCGGTCTATATCCCAATCCTTGCCTGTACCGAGGTGGTCAGACAGCGATTGATGGTTATAAGGCGTTGCAAGTCCGACATTTATTATTGATGAATTAACCATATTTGAGAGTATAAAGTCAATTATTCTGTACCTTCCTCCAAACGGAACTGCGGCAAGCGAACGTACGCTTGTCAGCTCTCCCATTGAAGCCTCGGGGTTTTCTGCAAAAATAAGGCCCATTAAATCATTTTTCATATCTTTATATCCTTTCTGAAAGACTATATTAAAAAGACAGTCTAAAGCTATTTCTCAATATCCTCGGTAACCATTGAATTATGTGCGACGATTACGCCTTCGCCGATGTTTATATCAGGCGCAATAAGCGTGATGTCATCCGAACAGATTTTTTCATTCACCCAATCCTTGTTTGCATCGTCTGCATTCGAGCCTATACGGCAATTGTTTCCAATGTGTGCACCTGTGCCGATGAGGGTCTTATATACAACAGAGTTTTCACCTATTGTGGCACCGGGGAAGATAATAGAGTCTTCAACTTTTGCACCCTTTTCAATGGTGACACCCTCGAATATGACAGAATGCTGTACCTCTCCGCAGATATCGCACCCCTCGGTTACATAGGAGTTGCGAAGCTTCGCATCGGGCGAGATGTAATGCGGCGGTTTAATCGGATTTTTGCTGTAAATTCGCCAATTGTCATCCTCGAGTCGAAAGCCTGTATCAACATCTAAAAGCTCCATATTTGCTTCCCAAAGACTCTGGATTGTTCCGACATCCTTCCAATATCCGTCAAAGCGGTGCGCGATTACCTTTAAGCCCGCGCCTAGCATCTTCGGGATTATATTTTTGCCGAAATCGTTGTCGGAGTTGGGGTCGTTTTCGTCCTCTGTGAGATACTTGCGAAGAACCTCCCAACTAAAGCAATAAACGCCCATAGATGCAAGGTTGCTCTTTGGTTCCTTCGGTTTTTCCTCAAATTCGGTTATATTAGAGTCAGCATCGGTGTTCATAATTCCAAAGCGGGATGCCTCATTCCAGGGTACCTCGATAACGGCAATAGTTGCATCGGCGCCCGCTTTTTTATGCTGCTTGACCATTTTGCTGTAGTCCATTTTATATATGTGGTCGCCCGACAGTATAACAACATATTTTGGGTTAAATTGGGCAATAAAGCTCAAATTTTGATATATCGCATTGGCGGTTCCTTTATACCACTCGCCTTTTTCGGCAGAGGTGTATGGCGGGAGAACATAAACCCCGCCGTTTGAACGGTCCAAATCCCAGGACTGCCCGCTTGCGATATAGGTGTTAAGTTCAAGTGGCTGATACTGTGTCAAGACTCCGACAGTATCTATCCCTGAGTGAGAGCAGTTGCTGAGCGGAAAGTCAATTATTCTGTACTTTCCGCCAAACGGAACGGCGGGCTTTGCAACATTGCGTGTGAGGATGCCGAGACGGCTTCCCTGACCTCCCGCTAAAATCATTGCTACACATTCCTTTGATTTCATAGTCTTATCCTTTACCTTTCTGCTCACTTTTTAAGTGAAAATCCTGAACCCGAGCCTTCTGTCTGTGAGCTTTGGCAGAGGTAGGGGAAAAATCATTACTTGTGCTTCTTTGGTTTCGTCTTTGGAGGCTCCGACGGAGTAAATTTGAGATACATAGCCGTAAGCGGAGGAAGATTGAGCGAAATTGAGTATGGGAAACCGCAACTGCCCGATGCCTTTGTTTTGCATCTGCGTGTTCCTTTTCCATCTCCTCCAAAGCTTTTACTGTTGGTGGACATAATAACATCAAAAGTTCCGTATTCGGGAACGCCGACAATGTATCCTGTGCGCTCTACGGGGGTGAAGTTTATGATAACGGCAATTTTCTCATCACCTGATGCACTGATGCGCATAAAGGACAGAACACTGTTTTCTCTGTCGTCGGCGTTTAGCCACTTAAAGCCTCGCCACTCCTCACCCTCTCTCTCTATTTCAAAGAGTGAGGGATGCGATAGATATAACTTATTGAGGTTTAAGCAGTACGCGCGCATTTTGGAGTGAAGCTCATAACTGTCAAGCAGCCAGTCGAGTCCCTCTGCATAGCGCCATTCAACGAATTGACCAAACTCGCCCCCCATAAACAGAAGCTTTTTCCCCGGGTGCGAATACATAAGTGCGTATAAAAGGCGAAGCTCTGCGAACTTTTCTTCATAGGTGCCCCACATTTTGTCAAGCAAAGAGCGTTTTCCGTGGACAACCTCGTCGTGAGACAGGGGCAGAATATAGTTTTCGGAAAAGGCATACATCATCGGGAAGGTCAGCTTGTTATGATTTCCCTTGCGGAAGAGCGGGTCGCATTGCATATAGTCAAGAATGTCGTGCATCCAACCCATATTCCATTTGAAGTTAAAGCCAAGTCCGCCATCCGAAACGGGAGCAGTAACTCCGCCCCACGCGGTAGACTCCTCTGCTATCATAAGCGCGTTTGGAAATCTTTCAAAGACAGCAGTATTCAGCTTTTGCAGAAAGTCGATAGCCTCAAGGTTTTCCTTTCCGCCGTATTTGTTTGCGAGCCACTCGCCGTCCTGTCTGTTATAGTCAAGATAGAGCATACTCGATACTGCGTCAACACGCAGACCGTCTATATGATATTCTTCAAGCCAGAAGATTGCATTTGAAATAAGGAAGGAGAATATTTCAGTTTTTGTCCAATCAAAGACAAGTGTCCCCCATTCCTTATGCTCGCCCCGACGCGTGTCGGGGTGCTCAAACAGATGAGTTCCGTCAAATTTTGCAAGCCCGTGCGCATCCTTTGGGAAGTGAGCGGGAACCCAATCCATAATTACGCCAATCCCGTTTTTGTGGCAGGCATCAATAAAGGCTTTAAGCTCTGTCGGTTTTCCATAGCGACTGTTTGCAGAGAAATATCCTGTAATCTGATAGCCCCAGCTCCCGTCAAAGGGATACTCGCAAATGGGCATCAGCTCTATGTGGGTATACCCCATATTCCTTACATATGGAATAAGCTCCGAAATCATTTCTGTATAGGAGAGAAAATCTCCGTTTTCGTGCGTTTTCCAGGAGCCAAAATGAACTTCATATATATTAAGAGGTTTGTCATATGGTGTGTTTTCGTCGCGATTTTTAAGCCATTCATCATCCGCCCACTTATATGAAATATCAGCGGTAATCGACGCGGTGGCTGGGCGAACCTCGGAATAAAAGGCGTAGGGGTCAGACTTGAGGAGAATGTCGCCCGATGCAGTTTCTATACTGAATTTATAGTTTTCCCCCTCGCAAATATCCGCAATAAATAATTCCCATATTCCCGACTGGTCGTGCTTATGCATTATTCCGCATCCTCTGTCCCAGTTATTTGTATCGCATACAACTGAAACAGATTTCGCATTCGGTGCCCAGACGGCGAAAAGATAACCGCTATTCCCGCTTGTGTCCGTAGCTTTATGAGCGCCGAGCATACGCCAGCTCTCGTAATTTATTCCGTTGTTAAAGAGATACATCGGAAGATTATCAATGTAAGTTGTTACAGAATTTTTATTCTTTAAAGCCTTTTTCATTAGCGTCCTCCCACTTTTGCAAAACAAGAATGATTATATGTGAAAATTATCAAAAAACAGCGAAAAACGCGACTAAAAAATGGATAATATTAACAATATTATTGTAGCACATTTTTTGCATACTGTCATTTGATTTTTTGGGAAAAAGTGCACAAATTATTTAAATATTTTTTGTAGACATTGAGGAAAATATTATACAAAAAGATAATTTGCTTAAAATATCCGATTTTAGAGCGGGTCTGTATGGTATCATATGATGATTTTAAGTGGTTTATTCGGACGTGTGGTGGGGATAAACTCTGGAATATAATGTTGCAATTATCAAGACGGTATGGTATACTTATAGTCGAAAAAATTGCTAAAAGGCGGGTGGTAAGTGAAATGAAACGTAGCTTAAAAAAGATTTTATTAAATCTGGTATATCCGCCAAGGTGTGTCTTTTGCTCAAGGCGTCTTTCGCCGAAAATCAGACTCTTGGTTTGCCCGACCTGCGCAAACGAGCTGCCGTATAGCAGGGCATATTCAAGATGCAGAAGATGCGGAAAGCCTGTGCCGCAAGGTGCGGGCAATATGTGTAACAGCTGTTACACGCGCAAACACTATAATACAAGGATAACATCGGCGTTTGTGTATACTGACAGGGCGAGAGATGCTGTGCTTGCCTTTAAAAAGGAGTATAATGCAAGCGGGGCGGGGACTCTTGCAATTTATGTTGCGGGTATGGTAAAATATGATTTCGGCGGAGTTGAATTTGATGCAGTGGTATCTGTTCCGCCGAGGAAAAAGAGCTCGTCTGAAGAGAGGTTTGACCAGGCCGCGTGTCTGGGGAAGGCGGTGGCATTAAGGCTTGGCATACCCTACATATCACACGCAATGGTTCAAACGGGGATTGGAAGAAAGCAAAGCTCTCTTTCGTATTCGGCGAGAATTGAAAATGTGAAGAATAAGTTTGCGGTTAAAAAACCCAATGCAATTGATAAAAAGACAATTCTTTTAATAGATGATGTATGCACAAGCGGGGCAACGCTGGAGGAATGTGCAAAAATGCTTAAGGCGAGCGGTGCGTTTCGTGTGTATGCAGCGACAATTGCAACGGTGCCTGCAATTTAAAGTTTTATAACAAAGCGGAAGGTAGGATAAAATGTATCTTATAGCGGGGCTTGGAAATCCGGGCAGAGAGTATGTGGGAACAAGACACAATGTCGGGTTCGAGGTTGCGGATGCGATATGTGCGAGGTTTGATATAAATTTAAATAAAGAAAAGTTCAGGGCGGTTTTCGGTGACGGCAGGATTGCGGGCGAAAAGGTAATTGTTGCAAAACCGCAAACGTATATGAACCTGAGCGGCGAGGCAATCCGTGAGCTTGCAGATTGGTATAAAATAGAGCAGGATAATATAATTATAATATATGATGATATATCCTTGCCTGTCGGCAAAATACGAATTCGCGAAAAGGGAAGCGCGGGCGGACATAACGGGATAAAGAATATCATATACCAATTGCAGACAGATGTTTTCCCGAGGATTAAAATCGGCGTGGGGGCACCCGAGCACCCTGATTTTGATATGAAGGATTATGTGCTCGGACACTTCTCAAAAGAGGAAACCGAAACACTTACAGAGTCGGCAATACGTGCCGTCTTTGCAGCCCAGGAAATAATAAAGGCGGGTGCAAAATCCGCTATGAATAAGTTTAACGGAAAGTAAGCGATTTTGAGCTGAATATATTACTAATATTTAGTGGAGAGGCAAAATGAGCGGTTATACAGATATAATGGAAGGCCTTGCCGAGTTTTCGGAGCTTGTTGCAGGGCTTAAATCAAAGCAAACACCTCTTGGGGCGGTAGGTGTGTCGGACTCGGTCAGGGCACACCTTATTTTTTGTGTCTGCGAGAAGCTTGGGTGCGGAGGGCTTGTAATCGCGCATAATGATGCGTCTGCCTCTGAAATTTATGCAGACCTTTGTTGTTTTGCAGGCAGCGGGAGAGTTGTGAAGTTCAATGCATCCGAGCTGATGTTTTATGATGCAGAGGCAAGGGGCAGAGATGTACTGCGGACAAGACTTGCCGTTCTGAACAGTCTGCTGGATGAGGGAAGTAACCTGTTTGTTATTACAACACCCGAGGCATTACTCAGTGTAACTGCGCCAAAGGATATATGGACAGCATCAAAAATATCACTTTCCGTCGGCGATGAGATGGAGCCGGGTGAGCTTTCAAGCCGTCTTGTTATGCTCGGCTACAAGCGTGAGGAAATGGTAGAGGGTGCGGGACAGTTCAGTATAAGGGGTGGTATAGCAGATATATTCCCTTATACCTGCGATAATCCTGTAAGAATAGAATTTTTTGATACCGAGGTTGACTCAATACGCGAATTTGATGCGCAGTCCCAACGCACGATTAAAATGGCAGAGATTTTTGAGGCAACCCCTGCGGGCGAGATTTTGATGAATGACGAGGATATAGAAAAGCTTCTTAAAAAGCTATCCTCTATAGAGAAAAAGCTTGATTTATCAAATGAGCGCGACTCAAGAGCAGCTGCGGTTATAAAGCGCGACGCGGAGCGAATAAGAGAAAAAATATATTTTCCCTCGATGGACAAATATATCCCGTATATATATGACAAAAAGCCAACCATTCTTGACTATATTAAGTGCGATACTGTGATTTTTGCAGACGAGCCTATGAGAATTTCAGAGAGTGTCGAAACAAGGCTTGCCGAGAGGGCAGAGCAGATCCTTGAACTGTATGAAAGAGGAATTATGCAAGAGGCAAACGGCGAGTTTTCAATGCCGTACAGCACAGCTATAAAACTTATGCAAAGAAACCGCGTTGTATGTATGAGCGGTATATCCCGAAACTTTGCGGAATTTAAAACGGAGAAAACATATTCGTTCAGTGCGCGCAGCCTTGGCGGATTTGCGGGCAAACCCGAGCTTATGCGAGAGGCTGTTGAGCATTACAGGACGAGTAACTATAAAACGATTATACTCTCGGGGACAGCCGAGAGGGCCAAAACGCTTCAGCGCAGGCTTGAAGAGGACTCACTGCAGTGCTCCTATCAAAGCAGTCTTGAAAAGCTCCCGCTCCCGGGCGGTGTTGTTGTGTGCGGAGGGTCCCTGACACGCGGATTTGAATATCCGCTAATTCAAACGGTTGTTATAGGCGACCGCGAAATTTTCGGGGGCGAAAAGAAGAAAAAACGTCCTCTCTATCGCGGGAAAAAGGGCGATAAAATTTCGGATTTTACAACTCTTAATCCTGGGGATTACGTTGTTCACCGCAACCACGGAATAGGGATGTACCTTGGAATAGAACAGCTCAGTGTCGAGGGCGTGCGTAAAGATTATCTCAAGATAAGCTACAAAAACAGCGATGCCCTCTATGTTCCCACAGACCAGCTCGATATGGTGTATCGCTATGATAAAAAAGAGGGCGCACACGTCCGTATGAGTAGCCTTGGCGGAACTGATTGGTCAAAGACAAGGCAGAGGGTAAAAGCTGCGGCTGCAGATATGGCAAAACAGCTTGTCGCCCTCTATGCCCAAAGGGCGAGTATGCAGGGGATTGCATTTTCACCCGATACCGAGTGGCAAAAGGATTTTGAATCAAGCTTTCCGTATGAGGAAACAGATGACCAGCTCCTCTCGATTGATGAGGTAAAGGCGGATATGGAAAAACCGCATCCGATGGACAGACTCCTTTGCGGAGATGTGGGCTACGGCAAAACAGAGGTCGCAATCAGAGCTGCCTTTAAAGCTGTGATGAGCGGATATCAGGTTGCATATCTTGTGCCGACAACAATACTTGCAAGCCAACACTACAACACATTTAAACAAAGAATGATGGACTATCCCGTCAATATTGAGATGCTCTCAAGGTTTACTACTGCGACGGGACAAAAGCGGATACTTAAGAATTTGGCAACGGGCGAGACAGATATAGTAATCGGCACGCACAAGCTGCTCGGGAAGAATGTCAATTTTAAAAAGCTAGGTCTTCTTATTATTGACGAAGAACAGCGCTTTGGCGTCGGACATAAGGAAAAGATAAAGGAACTTCGGCGGGATGTGGATGTGCTGACCCTTTCTGCGACACCAATTCCGCGTACGCTTCATATGTCGCTGAGCGGAATTCGGGATATGAGCGTGATTAATCAGCCGCCCTCGGACAGATTTCCTGTTGAAACCTATGTTATGGAATATGAAGAGTCTGTTGTGCGCGAGGCGATAGACAGAGAGCTGTCCCGCGGCGGGCAGGTATATTATCTCTTTAACAGGGTAGACGGAATATATAAGACGGCAAATCGGATTGCAGAGCTGTGCCCGCAGGCAAGGGTTGCGGTTGTGCACGGAAAGATGAGAGAGGCAGAGCTTGAGGGAATTATGATGGAGGTTGCAGGCGGAGAGGTAGACGTTCTTGTCTGCACAACCATAATCGAAACGGGGCTTGACATTGCAAATGTAAATACAATAATAATAGAGAATGCCGACAGACTCGGACTTGCGCAACTGTATCAGCTTCGCGGAAGAGTCGGAAGAAGTAATCGCCTTGCCCACGCGTATTTGACCTATCGTCGAAATAAAAGCTTGTCAGAAGAGGCGGAAAAGCGCTTGCTTGCGATGAAGGAGTTTACCGAGTTTGGCTCGGGCTTTAAGATTGCGATGCGCGATCTTGAAATAAGAGGAACGGGTAACCTGATTGGCGCAGAGCAACACGGGCATATGGACAGCGTAGGATATGAAATGTATTGTCGTATTTTAGAAGAGGCAGTAAAAGAACAAAAGGGCATTGAAATTGCTAAATCTACAGAAACCTCTATAGATTTGCCCGTATCGGCTTTTATCCCCGAAAAGTATATCAGCAATCACAGCAGGCGGATAGGCGCATACAAGCGGATTGCCGCGATAGACAGCAAAGAGGCGCTCTATGATGTTTATGATGAGATAGAGGACAGATACGGTACACTTCCGCAGACAGTATCAAACCTTATGGAGATAGCTCTTATCAAGAGCTATGCAAGCCGCCTTGGAATAGCCGAGATGACAGGCGGAGCGGAGCAGATAATAATGGTATTTGATACCGAAAACCTCCCCGATATGCAGAGAATAGTCGAGGTTATGGAGGGGAGGAGAGATTTGTTTATGACAAATCCAACCAACCCTAAGCTTCATTTTAAAATTGCAAGGCCGACAGCCACAGATGAGGACGCATATTTAAAGTCGGTATGTGAGCTTATGGAAAGCTTTTGCGGGGATGAAACGAATTAGAATTTTTTAGCCGAACCCTGTTCCGATGCGTCAACCAATCAATCAGCGGCATTGCCTTGATTTCTTGGGACGCCCTGTATAGGTGTTGTTACCCAAATTAAAAATTTGGACAACGCCTATGCGCTTGCCAGACCCAAGCGCCGTCGCTTTCTGCTTCACAGAAGCGATTGGGGCTGCCGCCCCAAACCCCGCTTGCGATGAGGTAAAAAATGATAAACCACGCCTTGAGTTATCCATAGACGGCGTTTGTAATCTCGGATTGGTATTGTAGGGGCGGGGTTCCATCCCCGCCCGTTTGTCGGGAGGGCGCGGAGACCCTCCCCTACAAATAAATCCGAATGATTATATTATATCTTCTTCGGGTGCGTCGATGGGGGTGTCGGGGTGTCCCCGACCGTATTTGGTTCCTTTGTACGAGCAAAGGAACATCCCCAAACGGCAGTTTTGAAAGTAGGCACAAAAACAAAAGGAGTGATTTTCAAAATCACTCCTTTTAAATTTAACAAAATTTCCTATTTGGCAGCTACGCTCTCTTCTGCCGCAAGAGATTCTGCCTCAAGAGTTTCTATTGCGCTAAATACATCTGCCATAACCTTTTCTACCGAAAGCTTATTGAGCTTACCTTTGCTTATTTTAACATCACCGGTTGCCTTCCAATATCCCTGAAGGTCATACATTCCGGGAATTCTCTTGATGATGTGATAGCCATAGCTTGTTTCAACGATGTCACTAATCTCGCCGATTTTAAGAGCAAATGCGGCTGTTTCAAATTCAGAAACCATCTCGCCCTTGACAAAGGTATATCCCTCTTCTGTTGCGCCCGGGTCCTCGTTGAACTCGGTAACAAGAGAATCGAAGTCTTCGCCTGATTTTGCTCTATCCAGAACAGATTGAGCAAGAGCA
The DNA here is from genome assembly GCA_045576075.1 of Clostridia bacterium. Taxonomy (GTDB): domain Bacteria; phylum Bacillota; class Clostridia; order Monoglobales; family Monoglobaceae; genus UMGS1820. The sequence continues at coordinate 19,189 of JAZNFQ010000010.1, read as the reverse complement.
AGTTTATCCTCAGCAGGTGCTGCTTCTGCGCCCTCTTCAGCTGCAGGAACTCTAATGAGAATATGCTTTACAGATGCTTTGTCTGCCTGCAGATAATCATTGAGAACAGTTTCGTCCTCGGGGTAGTACTTGTCGGGGTTTGCAGCAATATCATCCTGTACCGACTGAAGTGCCATAACCTTTTCGTACATCTTTGCATACTGCTTGATGCTTGCAATACCCATTGTGCGCACTCTGAGAGCAAATCCGTCTTCTCCGTAGCTTGCAGTTATTCCGCTGAGCTGAGTAGAGAGCTGTTCTTTGACGGCGTCGTCAAGAGTTATGCCGTTTTCTGCACCCTTTTGAATGGTGATAACCTCGTTTATTGCATCATTTAAAGCCTTTTCCTTGATGGTGTCTGACAGTTTTACGCCGTCTATCTCCTGGTTCCAGTCGAAATTCTTTGTGTCTTCCTCTGACAAACCGTTTTGATTAGCGTAATTCATAGCCTGTGCGTAGATGTAGTAGTTTACATCAAGGTCAGTAATGCTTTCGCCGTTTACAGATGCAACCTTTGAGCCTTCGGGGATTTTTGCCATCAGCGAGGGTATCTGCATACCGAAGAAAAGTATGAGAGCACCGAGAAGCGCCGAACCGATAAGAGAAAGTATAAATGTGTTTCTCTTAACCGTAACGCGTACGGGCTCGGGCTTTTCCTCAGCAACGGTTTCCTCTGCGGGTATTTCCTCCCATTCATTGCCGATTACATCTTCTGCGATTTCTTCTTCGGGGGCATCTGCCGCCTCGATTTCATCCTGAATTTCAGCTGCAGCATCTGCAATCTTTGCACTTATGTCAGCTTGAACCTTTTCCTCGGGTGTCAAAGAGTTTTCCATCTCTTCGCCCAGGAAATCCTTATTTTCGTTTTCCACGTTATTCCTCTCCTTTGTGAATTATCTTTGCGTGCCCGTTTGGACACTTTTATTTATTTAAGAAACATTATACAATACTTTTGAAAAATTATCTACCCCTTTTTTGAAAATTTTTAAATTTGTTCACATTTCAAATCCTTCTTGATAATTCATAATTTGTGTGTTAGAATTGGTATTAGAAGATAAGGAGTGAGAAAAATGGCAGTTGAGTGGACAAAGGAACAGCTTGAAGCAATAGAAACCCACGGCGGAAACCTTTTGGTTGCGGCGGCGGCAGGAAGCGGAAAAACTGCCGTTTTGGTCGAGCGTATCATCCGTATGATAACGGATGATAAAAACCCTGTAGCTGTTGACAGATTGTTGGTACTTACATTTACAGATGCGGCGGCTTCCGAAATGAAACGCAAAATTGCAGACGCAATCGACAGGCGCCTTGAAAAAGACCCCGATAATGCGTGGCTGCGCGAACAGAGCATAAAGGTGGGGTCTGCTCCTATATCTACCATCCACTCATTTTGCAGCAGGATGCTTACAAATAATGCACATTTGACGGATTTGCCCGCAGATTTCTCGCTTATTGATGATACGGAAAATAAGGTTTTGCAGGCAAGAGCTCTCGATACAGTGCTTGAGAGTTATTATAATAAAATAGATAAAAAAGACGGCTTCCGCGAGCTTGTTACGGGTTGGGGCGGGATAAAGGGCGACGATTATCTGCGCGAAACCATAATAGGTCTTCATAATTTCACGCGGAGTCTTGCTTATCCGAAGAAATGGGTCAGTCGCGTTTATAAGGACGAGTATCTCGGTATAGCAAAAGGCGGAATTTCAGGCAGCGCCTTGTGGAAGGGCTTGCTTGAAAATGAGATATATAAGTGCTGCATAGATATTAAAAACGGTATTGAAATCATATGGGATATGGTTGATAAGTATATCCCAAGCGACCACAAGCTGTACAGCTATTACTATGATATGAAAATGTCGTTTTGCAGCGAAATGGCAAAGGCGGGCGATGACCCGCACGATGCGTTTGATTCTTTGTGCCGTCTTATAGAGAGCTTTGAGATAAAAACTGCGCCCAGAAAAACGGGAGTTGATGAAGAGGCGGCAGCAAGGATAAGCTCTGTGCGCGACGATGTTGTTAAAGAAAATTTAAAAAGAGCAAAGGAATTGCTTACCGCATTTGATGACGAAAACATAATACGTATGTCAAATTGCGCACCTGTGGTTCGCGCGCTTTTAAATATAGTACGCGGGGTTGAGAAGGTTCATCAAAGATATAAGCGGGAAAAATCAGCGATAGATTTCAGCGATTTAGAGCATGGACTGTTTGCACTTTTGTGTGATGAGCGGGGTAGGGATACCGCTCTTTGCCTGAAGCTTAAGAGTTATTACCACGAAATCCTGATTGATGAATTTCAGGATACGAATATTTTGCAGTTTGAGATATTCAAAAGGCTTTCATCAGAGAGCGGAAATATGTTTATGGTTGGCGATGTCAAGCAGTGCATTTATAAATTCCGAAACGCTGACCCGTCAATATTTATGAGTCTTTATAAAACCTATGGAAGGGGAGAGGGCGGACATTTGATACGCCTTTTCAAGAATTTCCGCAGTCGGCGCGAGGTTATAGATGGAGTAAATTATATATTTTCTGCGATTATGAGCGAGAAAGTCGGCGGGGTTGATTATACCGAAGATGAGTATTTGATAAACGGGGCAACCTATCCCGATGGAGATAACTATGATACCGAGGTATTGATTACAGATGCTGTAGAGGAGAAAATTGAGGATGCCACGCTTCAAGGTATTGCAAAGGAAGAGATAGAGGCATCAAATGCGGCAGACAGAATGATAGAAATGATTTGCCGCGATAAAATCAGAGTAACCGATAAAGAAACGGGCGAGCTTCGCAGAGCGGAATTTGGTGATATAGCAGTTCTTTGCCGAAACAAAAAGGAGTGCAACTTAGTCGAAGAGGCTTTAAGCGAGCGCGGGATAAGCTCTGTCAGCGAGTCGGGACTGCGTTACCTTGACTCTATAGAAGTAACAACAGTTTTAAGCTTTTTGCAGATTATAGACAATCCGCTTCAGGACATTCCGCTGATTGCGGTTATGAGGTCTGCACTCTTCAAATTCAGCGCGGAAGAGCTTGCGCAGATAAGAGCCTGCGAAGAAGGGAGATTTTACAAGGCAGTTGTTGCCGCGTCGGAGCATAATAAAAAGGCGGCAGATTTTCTCGCTGTACTCCGTGATTTGCGCAAATGCGCAAAATATATGGGTGTAGATGAGCTTGTCTGGAAAATCTGCAACGAGCTTCACTATTTCTCAATTGCAGGCGCTATGATGGGCGGAGAGGTCCGTATGGCAAATCTCAAGCTTTTACTTGCAAGATGCTCGGATTATGAGCAAGGGGCTTTGACGGGTCTGTTTAATTTTATGAGATACATAGAAATGCTGCGGGAAAACGATAAGGACCTTGCCCCTGCAAAGCCTGTCACAGACCAGAGGGATGCTGTTAAGATAATGACCATTCATAAGTCAAAGGGTCTGGAATTCCCCATTGTATTTTTGGTTGGCACGGCAAAGAAATTCTTTTTAAAGGACGTTCAAAGAAGCATAATATGGGACGAAAAGTTGGGCGTAGGACTTGACTGGGTCGATACGAGGCAAAGGGTAAGGTTTAATCTGCCCTTGAAGAAACTGATTGAGAACGAAATGCTCTCATCCCTGAAGGCAGAAGAGATGAGGCTTCTGTATGTTGCTATGACAAGAGCGAAGGAAAAGCTTGTGCTCTCTGCTGCATTGAGCAGCCGTGAAAACAGATGGAAACAGACTGAATACAACGAGAGTGGAAAAATATATCCTGTGCTGGCTGACAAAACACTGTGTATGAGGGATTGGATTTTGGGTGCGGTTTTAAGGCACCCTGATGCACACGATTTGCGTGTGTATTCAGACCGCACAGATATATTGCCTGCCTGTGATGACTCACACTTTAAAGTGTCATTTGCAGGCGGTAATGAAATTGGGCTTAAACACGCAAATAAAGATAGGAAGAAAGAGGCAGATGAAGAATATTTGCCCGATGTAAAAGACAGACTATCGTATGTGTATAAATACAGCGGTCTTGCAAATGTTCCCATCAAAATGTCTGTCAGCGAGCTCAAGAGAAGACGTGCACCCGAAGAGGATTTCAGTACGGGCCTTTTAAGAGCGCCCGCAGAGCTGTCAAAGGGTATGGGAGAGGCTTCAGCGGCAGAGCGCGGAACGATAACACACTATGTTCTTCAGCATATTGATATCGAGAAAACAGACACGCAGGATATGGTAGAGAAGCAAATAGATGAAATGGTTCAAAAGGGTATGATTTCAGTAGCTCAAAGCCATACGGCAGATGCAGGTGCCATTGCAGAGTTCTTTTTGTCACCCCTTGGAAAGAGGCTAAGGAATGCCCGAAAGTACGAGAGGGAGTTTGATTTCTATATGCTTATATCCCCAAAAGAGCTTGGCGGGGATGCAACTTGTGATGGAGCCGATGATGTTTTGCTTCAGGGTATAGCAGACTGTTTCTTCTATGAGAATGACGGGGTTGTGCTTATAGACTACAAGACGGACAGGGTAGGAAAGGGCGGAGCTTTAAAGCGAAGCGATGTTTATAAATTGCAGATAGAATATTACGCAAGGGGCATAGAAAGTATTTTAAAGCTTCCTGTAAAGGAAAAATATCTTTACTTTTTAAGCTGCGGTGAGGCAATAAAGATGTGATGAAATGAAAGGAGGGGTAGCGTTGAAGGGCTTGATTTTTTCTATTACTGCAGGACAGGGACACAATCAGACAGCCAAGGTGATGAGCGAATATTTCAATTCAATCGGGGTTGAATGTCCGTATATGGATGTGTTTGAGTATATAAACCCCATACTGTCTGAATCTGTGTCGAGAATATATTTGATGTCAACAAAGAAAATGCCGCAAATATACGGCAGGGTTTATAGCCATTGTGAAAAACGCCCGATTATAGAAGAGCAGCATCCTCTTCCCAAGGTGACTACCAATATATTAGGAAGGACACTGGTTGGGCTTATAGAGAGGGAAAATCCCGATTTTATTATCTGCACACATGTTTTCGCTGCGCTTTTAGCAACAGATTTGGGCAAGAATATTGCTAAAAAAATCAAAACAATAGGGATAGTTACAGACTTTACGATACATCCGTATTGGGAAGATACTTGTCTTGACTATTATATTGTTGCAAGCGAGTCCCTCATTAATCAGGGAGCAAAGAAGGGGATACCCGCAGAGAAATTTAAAGCAATTGGAATTCCGATTGCCGAAAAGTTCGGGGAGAGGCTCAGCAAAAAAGATGCCGCAGATGCGCTTGGAATTCCGGAGAAGGACACAATCCTTGTGATGAGCGGGAGTATGGGCTTCGGGAAGATAGTAGACGAAATAAAGGCTCTTGATAAGCTGGAGCGCGATTTTCAAATCGTCACCATTTGCGGAAATAATGAAAAGCTGAAAAAAAGAATAGATGCGCTCAAGACGCAAAAGGCAGTTTATAATTACGGTTATGTGGATAATGTAGATGTTTTTATGGACGCGGCGGATTGCATTGTTACCAAGCCCGGTGGGCTAACTACAAGCGAGGCGCTCTCTAAAGGGCTCCCTATGATTATGAATAATCCTGTGCCCGGACAAGAGGACAGGAATGTGGAATTTCTGCTCAACGCGGGCGTTGCTATGAAGGTAAGCCGAACCTATCCGATAGACGATGTCGTAAACCAGATGTTTTTGAGTGAGAGAAGAGAACAATTGGCGGAGGCGGGCAGAAGGCTTGGCAAACCTACGGCAACCCGTGACCTTGCGGAATTTATAATGAGTATTGTTTGAGAGGAAAAATAGAAACGAAAAGGTCTTGACAAGTTTGAAAAAATGTTATATAATAATGCAGTTAGAGTGGGAAAGAAGGGACTTGTTGTATGGAAAGACTCATATCTCACAATAAGGTGGCAGGTATAAAGCAGACGAAGGCCGCTGTAAATTCAGGCAAAGCGATGGTTGTTTATATCGCAAATGATGTGGATTTGCATATGGTCAGCGGGATTGCTTCTCTCTGCGAGGAGATGAATGTGGAGCTTGTCTGTGGTTATACCAGAAAAGAGCTTGCCAGGGCTTGCAGGATTGATGTGCCCTGCGCGGCGGCTGCAGTTTTAAAATAGTTAAAACACACTTTAGTGTTTTATAATAAATCTGTGGTTTATAAAAAACCACAAACAAAACAGTTAAAACACACTCTTGTGTTTTATATAAAATCTATATGTATGGAGGTGAACATATTGCCAACATTTAACCAATTGGTCAGAAAGGGAAGGGCTACGATTGAAAAGAAATCAACTGCTCCTGCTCTTTTGAAGGGACTCAACACCAAGAAGAGTCAGCTTACAGACCAGGCTTCTCCGCAGAAGAGAGGCGTTTGTACGTCTGTTAGAACAATGACTCCTAAAAAGCCGAACTCGGCTCTCCGTAAGGTTGCCAGAGTTAAGCTTACAAACGGAATAGAGGTTTCGGCTTATATTCCTGGTATAGGTCACAATCTTCAGGAGCATAGCGTTGTTATGATTCGTGGTGGAAGAATTAAGGACCTTCCTGGTGTGCGTTATCACATTATCCGCGGTACACTCGATACTTCGGGCGTTGATAAACGTATGCAGAGCCGTTCAAAGTATGGCGCAAAGCGTCCTAAATAGGCTCTGAACAATTTAAAATGTAGTGCATATATGTTCCAAAATATATCTTGACCTATATGCACGACAGCGGACATTTGGTCCGTTGAGTACCTTAATGGTGAATAAACCTAAAGAAGGAGGGGAAGAAAGTGCCAAGAAGAGGTCATATTGCTCGTCGTGATGTTTTGCCTGATCCGCTTTACAACAGCAAGGTTGTTACAAGACTGATCAACAACATCATGCTCGATGGTAAAAAGGGCGTTGCCCAGAAAATAGTTTATGATGCTTTCGACATAATCAAAGAAAAGACCGGAAAGGATCCGGTAGAGGTTTTTGAGGAAGCAATGAACTGCGTTATGCCCGTTCTCGAGGTAAAGGCTCGTCGTGTCGGCGGTGCCAACTATCAGGTTCCGATTGAGGTTAGACCTGACAGACGTGAAACACTCGGTCTCAGATGGATAACACTCTATGCGAGAAAGAGATCAGAGAGAACAATGGCAGAGCGTCTTGCAAACGAACTTATGGATGCTATCAACAGCACCGGCGGTGCGTTCAAGAAGAAGGAAGATACTCACAAGATGGCTGAAGCGAATAAGGCATTCGCTCACTACCGCTGGTAATTTTTACTTTGAAAATTTGGTTATTTTGTCCGTTCGATTGGCTCGCATATCTCGATATAGCTCGCCAATCTGCATGAACAAACTACCACAAATTTTCTTTGTAAAAAAACCAAGCGGTTTTGCAAGAAAATCTTGTGACTTTAATCTACGACAAACCGAATATGCAGTGATTATCATTGCGAAAGGAGAAAAATATGGGTAGAGCGTTTTCTTTGGAGAAAACCAGAAATATAGGTATCATGGCTCACATTGATGCCGGTAAGACTACTACCACAGAGCGTATCTTGTTCTACACAGGCCGTATTCACAAAATCGGTGAAACCCACGAGGGTGCATCGCAGATGGACTGGATGGAGCAGGAGGCTGAGCGTGGTATTACAATTACCTCTGCCGCAACAACTGCACAATGGAAGAACCATAGAGTAAACATCATCGATACTCCTGGACACGTTGACTTCACAGTTGAGGTTGAGCGTTCACTCCGTGTACTCGATGGCAGCGTTACAGTTCTTTGTGCAAAGGGCGGCGTTGAGCCTCAGTCTGAAACCGTTTGGCGTCAGGCTGACAAGTATATGGTACCGAGAATGGTATATGTAAACAAGATGGACATCATGGGTGCAGATTTCTATAATGTTGTAGCTATGATGAAGGATCGTCTTAAGTGTAACGCTGTTCCGATTCAGCTTCCTATCGGTGCAGAGGATGAATTTAAAGGATTGATTGACCTTATTCAAATGAAGGCTTATGTCTACTATGATGAACAGGGTCTTGATGAGAGAATTGAAGACATTCCTGCTGATATGATGGACAAGGCAGAGGAATATCGTCAGGCACTTCTTGAGGCTGTTGCTGAAACAGACGAAGAGATGATGGAGAAATTCTTCGAAGAGGGAGATTTGTCAGAGGCTGACATCAAAAAGGCTATAAGAAAGGCAACAATTGCAAACGAGATGGTTCCCGTTCTGTGTGGTTCTTCGTACAGAAACAAGGGCGTTCAGAATATGCTCGATGCTGTTATCGATTTTATGCCGTCACCTCTCGATGTACCCGCTATCAAGGGTATTATCCCGAGAACTGAAGAAGAGGATGTTCGTCATTCTTCTGATGATGAGCCTTTTGCGGCTCTCGCATTTAAGATTATGACTGACCCGTTTGTTGGTAAGCTTGCGTTCTTCCGTGTGTACTCAGGTACACTTACAAGCGGCTCGCACGTTTACAATTCCACAAAGGACAACAAAGAGAGAATCGGTCGTATCTTGCAGATGCACGCTAACGACAGAGAGGATATAGATATCGTTTATTCAGGTGATATCGCAGCTGCTGTTGGTCTTAAGAACACAACAACAGGTGATACTCTTTGTGACGAAAAGCATCCTATCATACTTGAGTCTATGGAGTTCCCCGAACCGGTTATCCGTGTTGCAATCGAACCCAAGACCAAGGCTGGTCAGGAAAAGATGGGTATTGCTCTTGCAAAGCTTGCAGAAGAGGATCCCACATTCAGAACTTATACAGATGACGAAACAGGTCAGACCATTATCGCAGGTATGGGTGAGCTTCACCTTGAGATAATCGTTGACCGTTTGCTCCGTGAGTTTAAGGTTGAGGCAAACGTTGGTAATCCGCAGGTATCTTACCGTGAGACTATTCGTTCAGCTTCACACGTTAACCACAAGTATGCAAGACAGTCAGGTGGTAAGGGTCAGTACGGTCACGTTGTTATGGACGTTGAACCGCTCGAGCCGGGTTCAGGTTATGTATTCGAGAACAAGATTGTCGGCGGTGCTATTCCTAAGGAATATATTCCTGCAGTTGATGCGGGTATCCAGGGCGCAATGCAGACAGGTGTTCTTGCAGGATATCCTGTAGTTGACGTTAAGTGCACATTGGTTGACGGTTCATACCACGAAGTCGACTCATCTGAAATGGCATTTAAGATTGCCGGTTCAATGGCATTCAAAGAGGCTTGCAAGAAGGGTAACCCCGTTATTATGGAGCCTATTATGAAGGTCGTTGTAAACGTACCTGAGGATTATATGGGTGATGTTATGGGTGACCTTAACTCACGCCGTGGACAGATTCAGGGTATGGAGGCAAGAACAGGTGCTCAGGAAATTACTGCACACGTTCCGCTTTCTGAAATGTTTGGTTACGCAACCGAACTCCGTTCAAGAACACAGGGACGCGGTCAGTATTCTATGGAGCCGAGCCACTTTGAAGAACTTCCCAAGAGCATTGCTGAGAAAATCATTAAAGAGCGCAGCAAATCTGAGGAATAATTCAGAAATTTTCAAAAAACTATTGAAATTATTTTATTTTAATAGTAAAATGAAAAAGAAAAGTATTTATTTGAAATTAATTAAAACGTATTTATAATTTTTAGGAGGATTTTAACAATGGCAAAGGAAAAGTTTGAAAGAAGCAAACCCCATGTTAACATTGGTACAATCGGCCACGTTGACCATGGTAAAACAACTCTTACCGCTGCAATAACAAAGGTTCTTGCTATGGGTGGTAAGGCTCAGTACGAGGCTTATGATATGATCGATAAGGCTCCTGAGGAAAGAGAAAGAGGTATCACTATCTCTACAGCTCACGTTGAGTATGAAACAGACAACCGTCACTATGCACACGTTGACTGCCCCGGACACGCTGACTATGTTAAGAACATGATCACCGGTGCTGCTCAGATGGACGGTGCTATCTTGGTTGTATCTTCTGCTGACGGTCCTATGCCCCAGACAAGAGAGCACATCTTGCTTTCACGTCAGGTTGGCGTACCCTACATCGTAGTATTTATGAACAAGGTTGACCAGGTTGACGATCCCGAACTTCTCGAGCTCGTTGAAATGGAAATCAGAGACCTTCTCACAGAGTATGAGTTCCCGGGCGACGATATTCCGATCGTTAAGGGTTCAGGTCTTCAGGTTCTTGAGAGCACATCTACAGATCCTTCAGCTCCTGAGTATGCTTGCATCCACGAGCTTATGGACGCTGTTGACAGCTACATCCCCACACCTGAGAGAAAGAGCGATTTGCCTTTCTTGATGCCTGTCGAGGACGTATTCTCAATCACAGGTCGTGGTACAGTTGCTCCAGGCCGTGTTGAGAGAGGTCAGCTCAATATGTCTGATGAAGTTGAAATCGTTGGTCTTTCTGACGAATCAAGAAAAGTTGTTGTAACAGGTATCGAGATGTTCAGAAAGCTTCTTGACTATGCAGAAGCTGGTGACAACATCGGTGCACTTCTCCGTGGTGTTGCAAGAGACGAAATCGAAAGAGGACAGGTTCTTGCAAAGCCCGGCACAATCACACCTCACACTCAGTTCAAGGGCGAAGTTTACGTTCTTACTAAGGAAGAGGGTGGACGTCATACTCCGTTCTTCACAAACTACAGACCTCAGTTCTATTTCAGAACAACTGACGTTACAGGTGTAGTTAACCTTCCCGAAGGAACAGAAATGTGTATGCCCGGCGACAACGTAACAATGGATGTTGAGCTTACAACTACTATTGCTATCGAGCCCGGTCTCCGTTTCGCTATCCGTGAGGGTGGTAGAACAGTTGGTTCAGGCGTTGTTACTGAAGTTATTAAATAAGACTGTTTAATTAGAAGAGCTGCGATTTAAATCGCAGCTCTTTTTTTATGATACAGCAGTTAAAAAAGAATTAAATAATGCAAAAAATTACTTGACAAATGTAGGGATAGATGTTATACTATATAAGTCGCATTTGTAAAATGCAATATACGAAATACGGAGAGGTGTCCGAGTGGTTTAAGGAGCTAGTCTTGAAAACTAGTGATGCGAAAGCACCCAGAGTTCGAATCTCTGCCTCTCCGCCATTTTATTTTTAATAACTTTTAAATTCGGAGAAGTACTCAAGTTGGCCGAAGAGGCGCCCCTGCTAAGGGTGTAGGTCGTGAAAGCGGCGCGAGGGTTCAAATCCCTCCTTCTCCGCCAAGTGATGCTAATTTGAACTCTGCAAAAGTTTACTTTTTAAGCGGACTTCTTGTAGCTGTTGCAAATTGGCAAAATAAAAAAGCTTAGACTTTTATCGGTCTAAGCTTTTTTCGTTCCTTTGCCTGAAATAACGCATTTCGTTATTTTCTAACATTTTCCAGACAAATACACAAATAACTGTTAGAATAATACGAAAAGGAGTTATGGCGAAAGATGATTAGAATTTTATTGTCCACTCGGCTTGGCGAGCGGAGATGGACGCAGGCTGACCTGGCGCGAATGACTAATATAAGACCGTCAACCATAAATGACTTATATCACGAAATCGCGGAACGGGTTAATTTGGAACATCTTGACCTCATTTGTGAAGCTCTGGGCTGTGAACTGTCCGACTTGATAGAGCGCGTTCCGAACACAGACATCAGAATCAGCAACCGCATAGGTGTTCCGTTACATAAAGAGTAGGCATATCTCTCTGCCCGGGCGAGCATTCGTCCGGGTTTTCTCTTTTTATATCTCTTCTCCGTCAGGCAAAACAAATTTGCAGACGAATTCCACATCAAGCGCCTTTGCTATTTCGTAAAGCTCCTTTTCCGAAAAGTTATCCCGGCTCATTTTGTTTGATAGATTCTGTCGAGATTGACCTATCTTTTCAGCAAGTTGTGCAAGAGTAAGGTTTTTTCGATTTAAAAGCACCTTGATTTTCTCACCCATTGTTAATTGCATATTGTATCAGCTCCTTTCATTACCAATTATAAACGAAAAAGTTTACTTTGTCAATAATTTTTTTATTTTTTCACAAAAAAGTTGCAAAAAAGTGTTGACAAACGACACGAAATAGTGTATAATGTATATGTAAGGTAAAGGAAACACCTTACAGAAAGGAGGAAACCGAAATGGCAGAGGAAAAAATAAAAGCCCTGCAAGAGCTTCTAAAGCTAATCGCTGAAAATCCTGACCTGGCAGAAAGGATAACAATTACGATTAAGCCCGCGAAACTCACACAAGGCACAAAGCCTGAAAGCAAGTAGCTTCAAGGCAGAGAGAGGGCGGAGGCAACCGCCCCTCTCGTAAGTCCTATTATAACACATAAATAAAAAAATATCAATAGGAGGACTTGAAAAAATGAAAAAAGGGTTAAACGCAATAACTGATTCAACAAGAGATTTGTGGTACAAGGTAAACGAAAAGTACGGCGAACACAAATACACTCTTGCAGTAAACGGTTTGGATGAAGTGGTACTCTGTAAAGGCTACACAGAGGAAATTGCAAAAGGCACTAAACAGGTAAAAGCAAAATTAAGAGAACTTTTACAGGAGGTAAAATAATATGAAAAACGCAGTATATTTTAACACCCAAAGAAACGGCTACGGTCCCGACCAATGCGGACACACAATGACGGTTGGAGAATTGATTAACCTGCTTGGAGAGTTTGACGAAGACACACCGATTTATTTCAAAAATGACAACGGCTACACCTACGGAAGCATAACACGATTTGATGTTGAGGAAGGAGAGTTCGAGGAATAATGACACTTGCAGATTTAAGAACAGTTACACAAGACCATACAACGATATGGCTCACGGATGCAGAAAGCCACGATACCATACAAGCGAATGAACTTCGCTTCATTGATGAAAAATATGACGATTGCGAAATTGATTTGATGTTCCCGGAGAAATACCCTGCAATCTCATCATTCGGGCTTACGGTATATATAAAACAAGGAGGAAATGAAAGATGACAACAGTTAATTGCGGAAACTATTTCACAGAAAACAGATTTAATAATCTTTGCGAGGTATTGGAACGAGAGGGAGCTGCAAGTGTTTACATTGATTGTATAGGGCATACCCGGAACAATATGGAACAGGAAAGCTACAAAAACGCTCTCAAAAAGAAATATGGAGACAGGCTTGTAATCACCTGCCACGAGGGAGTTTGTTCCTACCATTACGACTACGAATTAAAGCAGTAAACGACAAACCGAGCCGGAGCGGTTAATCTCCGGCAGAAAGGACGGTAATTATGAACAAGATACGCAGAAAATCATTAACAGAGGTTAAGGAACAGATTGAGGCTATAAAGGACACATTGCAGGAACTTCTTGACGAGGAACAGGAATACCTTGACAACATTCCCGAAAATATGCAAAGTAGCGAACGCTACGAAAAAGCCGAGGAAGCGGTTTCGGCTTTGGAGGATGCGGTAAGCAGTCTTGAGGATGCGGTGGACAATATCGACACCGCCGTTGAATAGAAAGGAGACCAATTATGAATTATCAAAAGTTAGAAGAAATGACAAAAGGTAAAACACTTCCGCTCACGGCAGAAAATGAGGACGGAGAACGCGTAATAATCGAAAAGGGTCATAATGGAGATTTGGAATACTATCAGTTATCTACATTCCAAAGTAACGATTGGGTAAGAATCAACCGCTACTACGAGGACGGCTCCATTGATGAAACATACGAAAGGTAGGAGATGCACCAATGAGCAAAACCTGGAATGAGGAAGAGTTGAAAATGGCAAGTGAGCAGATGAAGAAAATGGGACATATGACCTATGAGGAGTTTTGTGAGACATTGAAAGAGAATAAACAGAAATTCTCGGACGAACAAATCAAGGAGGCGCTTACAGAATTTAAGCAAATGCAACTTGACGGAGATTTGCATTTCTGCCCTCGTTGCGGAGAGGAACGAATGAGAGATGTCCCAACGCACAACTGCCTGAGCCGACAGGCTGATGTATATGTCTGCGAGGTATGCGGAGCGGAGGAAGCTATTTACTCTATGAAAGGAACGCCTCTCCCATTGGACTATTGGCACTACACAGGGCTTATGGAAATGAGTCAAGCACCTACCGACCACAAGCAAGCCGAATAAATACCCCGTATGAGCTTATAAAATGAGTTGCAACAGCGTTTAATATGTTTACCCAATTAAACACTCGCTAAACAATTAAAAACGATTTACGGGGCAAATAAAGCCCTATAAACAAAAATACCCCTTACCGAGATATTTCACAAGGTAAGGGGTATTGTTTTTCTATTTACTTTTTATTGTCGAAAGCTCCGGCTCTGTCAAGAATAACCATAATGCGAAGCATATCGTAAGTGAGATTCAGTTTGCCCTCTTCATCACCTTTCAAATATCCGTTCTGCATTAACTTTGTTACCGTAGCTCTGGCCCATTCGGGCATATTGTCATCCACCCACGCGTAAATCATAGGATTCGCAAGGTCGCGGACTTTGTCCTTTAACTCGCTGACATCTTTTTCAAGAGCTTCGAGCTTCTTTTTTTCTTCTGCGGTCATAGCGGTTTCCTCCGTTTCTCCGTTTAATAGCTTTTTGACATCTGCCCGGAATGTGTCCATTGACTTCCCATACTTAGGGAACCAATGCATAACATCACCGTGATTTGAGGCAATGCCTTTTGCGTGTCCCTCACTATGACAGATGATGTTCTGCTCTGTGAGGTTGTACTGCTTACACAGATACGCGCACAGTTCGACAGCCTCCTTATAAACTGCGTTGAAATAGCTTGCACTTCCCAAATTGTCCTCGCAGATTTCAAAACTGATGTGCGTGTTATTAGCGGATCCGTTTTTCCCGGATGCAGCGTGCCAACCTCTCCAATTCCAAGGCAATGTTTGATATGTGGCAATCGTACCGTCTTTGAGCTTTCCTATGAAAGCGTGAACACAAGCACCTGTGCCTGACATATTCCAATGATTGTTGTTGGTATTCACACCGAGCAAACCGTCATCAGGTCCGACATACCTTTTGAGGTTTGGATTGTTGGCACCGGTGGAGTGTACCATAATGCCTGTCGGTTTAATCGTTCTGCCTGCCTTGTAACAATCGTTGTTTACAAGTATGAGCTTTTTCAAATTCATAACGGAGCCTCCTTACTGTCCTTTTGGCTTTGTATATGTAAGAGCCTGTTCGCTATCGGAGTCGCCTGCGGTTGTCGGGTCATTGATTGCATTCCAAACAGAAACGATAACCGCCACAATGACAACAGGGTTTCCTGCTGCCTGAACGAACAAATCACCGAATGCCTGCCAGGTTACAATCTGTTCCCAATTCAAACCGAAATATGCAAGGATAGGAGCTACTACCGCGATTGCAATGTTTCTCCAAAAGATAGGATTTTTAAATCTTACTTTCCAGTTAATTCTCATAACTATACCTCCAATTTATTTTTGACCGTGCGCCTGTTGGTTAAGATGTTTTTCCAACTTTGTATGCGCCTTTGTTACATTGCCGTTGCAATGCAACTGTTGCAGACCATCAAGGGCGGCGAGCATAGCATAACTCAATACGCACAACTCGTCTTTGATTTCCTGCATATCTGCCGCTTCCTTTTTTCTTGCAGCTTCCATATCCGCCTCGTGCAACTCTTTGAGGTCTGCAATATCATTTGTCTGCTGATTCTGTTTTTGAAACCATTTAATCACAGCGTAGATAATTCCCCAGAGCGCAAGAATGGCGGCAAAGAAAGCGGACAATTTTATAACAAGGTCGATTGTCTCCACTTGGTACACCTCCATAAATTAAAAAGCAACCCGTGGAGGTTGCTTTTCTAAAATGCAACCCTACAAGGTTGCACATATTCAATTTTAGTTGCCTGAGTTCCGGACAAGGACAAAATCCTTTATCGTCTTTTTCCTCAGCTCCTCACAATCGCAATGTTTCATCAAGCCGAGATAGCTCTGAAAAACATTCTTGCAATAGTCGAGAGGTAATTCTCCGGTCGAATAATGTTCCATAACATAGGCAAGATGATGTTTCATTTGCAGGGATGTTTGTTTCCGAAGTTCTATCCTGCCAGGATAAACTTTTCTCCCCACAAACTCAACAGGCTTTCCTACGGGGGTAACGGCGGTTTTCTCATTGAGTTCCAATCCGAGATTTTCTTGTAGATAATCGTCCACCCTCGCAACAGTTTCCCACGCTTGAGATTTTGACGGTACCAAGAACATCATATCGTCCATGTAGCGTATGTAGTACGGAACACCAAGCTCACGCTTAATGAAATGGTCGAGCGGAGTCAGCACCACATTCGCGGTCATTTGTGATATTAAAGAGCCTGTTTGCATCCCGATTCCCGAAATGCGTTCAGCCGTTGTTACATCAGTACAATGTAGTGGTAAGCCGAAAGGTCTGCCATCACATTTGATTGCGGTTTCTAAAAACCACATCATATCTTTGTCGTCAAGAGGTCTGCTGAGTTCCCGGAGCTGTACCTCTAACGGTATGCGAAAAAAGAATTTTGCAATATCCATTTTCCCTATGTACCATTGTTGAGGTTTGCGTTCGGTAATCTGCATCCACTCCTGCAACTTTTTTACAGCGCGTAAAGCACCGCGTTCCGGGACACTCCCGTAACTGTGTTCGTAAAACGATTTTGAATATATCGGCCATAACTGTTTATATGCTGCACAGTTTACAACTCTGTCGGAAAACGGCATTGAGTATATGATACGCTTCTTTGGGAAGTATTCAAGGAATTCAAAAGGTGTCCCTGTTTCATACATTTTCCATTGAAGCCTATTCATATCGTTTATGATGTTTTCCTCAAGGTTGGCGGAATATCGAAGCACGCAATCGTGATAGCGCTTATTTCTCCGCGCCATTAGATAGCCGTCATACATATTGTCAAAGGTTATAAATCTTTCAAAAATGTGCGTGTGCTTTTCCATTCCACCATCTCCTCAAAGGCTACACTTTACGAGTGCCGTACCAAAGAGCCGGAACACCGGTATTTGCAGCTGACATTTTTCGGCCATAGTTGTAACCGAGGAAATAAACCCCTTTATCACCTCTGCACTGAAAGAAAGCCCTTGAGCTTGCAATATCTGGCTTGGAGGTAAAGCGGAGCGGAAGCCGAGGTTGCCATTCGCGTTCGAGCGTGAGTAATTGCCGTTGTAGTAGAACACGCCCGCGTTGTCGTTGTCGTTGTAGTTGCCACCGCGGTAGAACAGGCCACACAGTTTAACGGTTTATTCCCTATGTCAAGTGGATTTTTGGTTATTGACGGACTTTAACCATCCACCGAGCATCTTTCCAATTTCAACCACCATTCCTGACCATACCTCGTATTTCTTCATAGGCAAAAATCCGAGTTGGAATGATAGTCTCAAATAGGCTCTTATTGTAGCTATCTCCACATCCATATCCTGGAGCGTAGTCTTTTTATAATATTTCTTCTGCGCCTCAATACATCTTTTCAGCAATACATTCATACTGCGTTTGATGTCCGTAACAAGCGCAAACTTTTCGGACTTTGGGTATTGTTGCAACGCAAGATAGCCGTACTCCATCATATCAAAAATTTTCTGCAAAATTTTCAAATCGTCAGCCATCTTTGCGCCTCCCAAATACAAAATCAACGAAAGTATTATACACCTATTCGTATTGGAAAGTGTCGGTTTGGGAGAAAATAACGGATTTCGTTATTTTCAAAAATTCAAAAATCGCGTCTCCGCTTACGCGGAGATAAATCATAGAGCCGCTATCGCGGCCCTAATCAGTACACAGTTATTCAGTAGGCAGTTCTACAAAAGCGGAGCGGAAGCCGAGGAAGCCATCCGCGCCCGAGCGCGAGTAAACGCCGCTGCAGCAGAACACGCCCGCGCCGTCGCCGCCGCCGCAGTCGCCACCGCGGTAGAACAGGCATTCGCCTGATTCGCTTACCCAATAGTAATCGTCTCTATATGTATCAGCTGCATCATTCGGGAATAACGCAAGAGCTTTTACAAGGGCAGGAATTGTTACACCACTTGCAGCAGTAGCGGATTTGAATTGTCCGTCTGTTGTAATTCCTGCAGAGCCGTACTTGATAGCACCGCTTGTACCCGGTGCCACATATGCGCCTGCCTGTGAGATTGCTTTCCAGAGCGTGCTATCTGCGCTCTCGTCAACACCCATAGCCGAGTTGTTATCCTGGATAACCTGGAGTTCTCCATTTTTAACTCTTATACCGCCAACCCATTCGTACACATTGCCGTTAAGGTCAGCAATGCCCGAAAAGTCGTTGTTATGGAACCAACTCTTGGGACCGGAGCCTGTCGCGGTGTAAGGGATTGTTTCGCCCCAATCTTCGTTGTATTCTCCCATAGGAGCACCCTTTTCGGATGTTTTGTAGTAATCGCCGTAATTGTAGTTATTGTTGCCGTAAGGCATACAATCGTTCTTTTTGCACCAAAGAGCGATTGCCGCCCATTCAGCATTTGTCATAAGGTGCCATCCTGCACCCTTTGCCTCACAGAACGCTTTTGCCTGGTCAAAGTTTACCGTGTGATGCGGTCTCTTGTACGGAAGCGAATAAGCTCTGCCATCCTCGACAATGTTCTGATACTTGGAAATATAAATGTATGGTACTTCCTGACCATTGACCTTAAAAGCGGGATGAACACCCGAGCCTGACAAGCCTACATCTGCATAGGTGAATTTCGGAATTTTAACCATCACCGACGGTCTGCCGAGGTCATCAAGAATAATCTCGTTGTTTGGAGGTAACACAAGATTTCCCAAGCTGTTACCATCCGCCTGTGTCATTAACTTGATATCCATTATTTACACTCCTCCAATCTGTTGATTTCGTCTCTGATTTCCTGTCTTTCTTCGTGTACCTCCGTCATATCATACGGAAGCTCCTCGCCAATCAAAGAGGCCTCGTTGCATTTGATAACCTTATAATCGGTTTCTGCAAGCTGCTTTTTCAGCTTTTCGATTGCCTCATAGTTCGGATAGGCTTTCCACACAAGGACAATCTTTCCGTCCTGCTCCTCATAAGAGCGTGTGTAGTTATGAGGAATGATGTTCTCCGGAGTTGTAGGTTTCTCCGTTTCCTCATAGGGCAGATAGCCCGCGTTTCTTGCATCCGTTTCCGAATCAAAAGTCGCGAATTGTACTCTGCCGTGCTCGTCAAGTTTTGCATACTTGTTCATTGTCTGTACCTCC
>JAZNFQ010000009.1:0-43730 GCA_045576075.1 Clostridia bacterium | reverse complement strand
ACCCTGTCCGTCGCTTGTATGCTTCTCAAGGTTTTCCATTGTAACTGTTATAGCTCCATCCGCTACTGCTACTGCATACTCATCATATGGTGTGTTACCAACCTCACCATCATAATCTCTGATGTTTGCTTCAACTACTTCCGGTACGTAACCCTCGGCATCAGCATAGACAAAAGTTGTCATGCTTAAAACCATAGCTGCTGAAAGTAACAACGCCAAAATTCTTTTTGCTTTCATTTTCTCTACCTCTTTCTTTTATTGATATAGCGGAATATTCCCCGCATTTTTTACGGCTTGATTATAGCACAATCTTGTATCTATGTCAATAACCAAAAGGGCGTTTTGTTCAAATCTACAACAAAACCAAGAGGCATTCCTCTTGGTTTTGTTTATAAATCTCTATTTTGTTTCAATTAACGCATAATTCCCATCTTTTCTCTTATATACAATGTTAGTCCCCATTGTATCAGGGTCTGTGAATATAAAGAAATCATGCCCGAGCATCTCCATTTGCAAAACCGCCTCTTCCGCCATCATTGGTTTTGCTTCTACCCGCTTTTTCTTGATGATTTTAACCTCAGCCCCTTCTTCTACAGCATCTCCATCAATGTCAATGCTGTAATTCTGGATGGCATCATCACGCAACCGTTTTGCAAGACGCGTCTTGTTCTTGCGGATTTGTCTGTCAATGTTTGAAAGGCAATCATCAACAGCGGTAAGAAGGTCACGATTTCTTGCCTCTGAGCGAATAAGAAATCCCTTATAGACAAATGTGATTTCTACCACCATATGCTCATTCTGCTGCGAAACCTGAATTTTACAATCCTCGCTGTCTGCGAAGAACTTATCAAGCTTCTCAACCTTTGCAAGGATCTTTTCCTTGCTCGAATCAGCAAGCTCTACCTGTTTGCATAAAATTTTATAAGTCATAATCATGCCTCCTATCGGTTTTATATGTCAGCCGTTTGCAAACGCTTGTAGGGTGCAGCGTTTACGATGCACCGTTTGCGAAATGTCGGGGACGCCGTTCCCTACAATTTCATCGCATTAGCTTATATATATTATACAACAAACTTACCAATACCGCAAGCATTTTTTGTCGACTTTTTGTAAAATTTTATCAAGATTTTTTATCTATTTTGGCTACACAAAGGACATTTGCTCTATTCCCTTATCCTCATCACGTATAGCCGAACCTGCAGCGGGAATATTCCTCGACCGATACCGCTTTGGTTCTGCAAAGCCGCAATCCTCAGCAAAGGTTGCCGTCTTTACAACTGCCCCCCGACGCAGTGTCATAACGCCCACGCCTTGTGTTGTTCTCGTGGTTTTAAGCGGAATTTTTTCCGTATTTATGCAAAGTGCTTTATCTGCATTGCTTACCAAAACAATATCCCGCTCCTCTTTCAGAGTGAACATTGCAACTACGTCTGAATTCACGGAATAAGCGCCCGTCAGGCGACGTCTGTTTGACTTTGTCGCATAGGATGCAAAAGGAATTTTGGCGCACTTTCCATTCTCAAAACAGAAAACAACATTTCCGCTGTAATCTCCCGCGAGCGCCATTGCAACAATTTCTGCCTTCTCCTCCATCCCTACAAGGTTTGGAATAAACTCGCCAAGCTGACTCGCTTTGCAATCGGGAACATCGTTAAGCTTAATTTTATATACATTCCCGCCTGCAAAAAACAACAACTCTTCTCTGTTGTTTGTTTCTATTTCCTCAATTATCTCGTCATCCTCTTTGACCTTTTGCTCTCCGCTGGTTCGCAAGGATACAAGTGATATCTTCTTTATATATCCGCCCCGTGTCCTGAAGAGCTTAACGGCGTAATCAGGCACTATCTCTTCTGCATCTATCTCCATGGCAGCATCATCCGAAATCAAGGCTGTCTTTCTGTCCTCACCATATTTTTTGGCAACCTCTTTGAGCTGTTTTTCGATAATCTTATTTATCTTTGCCTTGCTGTTTACAGTAGAATTCAGCTCGTCGAGTTCCTCTTTAAGACTTGCAATCTCGGCTGTTCGCTTTAGTATATATTCTTTGTTGAGGTTACGCAGTTTTATCTCTGCCACAAACTCCGCCTGAGGCTCTGTAATTCCAAACCCACTCATAAGATTTGGTACTACCATTGCATCCTCTTCGGTTTCGCGAACAATTTTTATCGCCTTGTCAATATCTAAAAGTATTTTCTCAAGTCCTTCTAAAAGATGCAGCTTATCGCTCTTTTTGTCTATGTCATACATAAGGCCGCGGGTTACACAGCTCCGACGGAAACGCAACCATTCGCACAAAATATCATTAACCCCGAGAACTAAAGGCGAGCCCTCTACAAGTATGTTAAAGTTACAACCAAAGCTGTCCTCAAGCTGAGTCATTTTAAACAACTTTGCTATAAGCTTTTCAGGGTCGGTTCCGCGTTTTAAGTCAATAGTTAGTTTAAGACCCTTAAGGTCGGTTTCATCACGAACGTCCGAAATCTCCTTAATTTTTCCGCCCTTTACCAAATCAACTATTTTCTCTATTATAACCTCTACCGACGCTGTGTATGGAATTTCGTTTATTTCTATACAATTATTCTTTTTATCATAAATGTATCTTGCGCGGACCTTGATACTTCCTCTTCCCGTCTTATATATCTCGCGCATCTCATCCTGATTATAAATAAGCTCTCCGCCACCGGGGAAATCGGGGGCAGGCATAATATCAAGCAAGTCCGCCTCGGGATTTTTCATTACGGCAATTGTTGCCTCGCACAGCTCCCGCAGGTTAAAGCTGCATATGTTAGATGCCATACCGACAGCAATACCCTGATTGGGGTTTGCCAGAATATTAGGAAATGTGGTCGGCAAAAGCACAGGCTCTTTCAATGTACCGTCATAGTTATCCGCAAAGTCTATAGTATCTTTATCCATATCCCTGAATATTTCAGAGCAAACCTTGGAAAGTCTAACCTCGGTGTAACGCGATGCAGCGTATGCCATATCCCTTGAATACTGACGTCCAAAGTTACCCTTTGAGTCTACAAGCGGGACAAGGAGTGCTCCGTTACCCTCGGTCAAGCGCACCATTGTTTCATAAATTGCTGCGTCACCGTGTGGGTTGAGTTTCATCGTCTGTCCGACAACATTTGCCGACTTCGTGCGGTTTCCGTTTAAAAGCCCCATCTTATACATTGTATAGAGAAGCTTTCTATGCGACGGCTTAAATCCGTCAATCTCAGGTATTGCACGCGAAATAATAACGCTCATTGCGTAGGGCATATAGTTTTTTTCAAGCGTTTCGGTTATTACTTGGTTTTCTATAATAGGTTTTTTTGCCATTTATAATCTCCCCTTCGCACGATTTACGAAATATCAGTCAAATCAATAAAATTATAGCCAAAGTTTGCAATATGCTCTTTTCTGCCCGCAAGATTGTCGCCAAGCAAAAGGTCGAACATTTCCTGAGTTTTTACTACATCATCAGGCATAACCTTTATCAGTCTTCTCGTTTCGGGATTCATTGTTGTTTCCCACATCATTTCAGGCTGGTTTTCACCAAGACCTTTACTGCGCTGAATTGTATATTTCTTACCCTCAAGAGATTTGAGTATCTCCGCTTTTTCTCCCTCGTCAAAGGCAAAATAGCTCTTATCTTTGCAGGTAATTTCATAAAGCGGTGACTCTGCAATATACACATATCCCTCATCGATCAGACTCGGTGTAAGTCTGTAAATCATTGTCAGTATAAGGGTCCTGATTTGGTATCCGTCAACGTCTGCATCTGTACAAATAATGATTTTATTCCAGCGCAAATTATTTATATCAAAGGAATTGAGCTCCTTGTTATGCTTACTCGATATCTCTACCCCACAGCCCAGAACCTTCATCAAATCAACTATTACGTCACTTTTGAATATTTTATCATATTCTGCCTTAAGACAGTTTAGGATTTTACCGCGAATTGGCATAATGGCCTGAAACTCGCTGTCACGCCCAAGCTTACAAGCACCGAGAGCAGAGTCACCCTCTACTATATATACCTCTCTCTTATCGGTATCGCGCGTTCTGCAATCAACAAATTTTTTGACCCTGTTGGTGATATCAATATTGCCACCGAGCTTTTTCTTGACATTTATTCTGGTCTTTTCGGCAGACTCACGACTTCTCTTATTAACGAGGACCTGTCCTGCTATTCTCTCTGCGTCAATCTTATTTTCTATAAAATATATCTCAAGCTGTTCGCGCAAAAAGTCTGTCATCGCCTCTTGTATAAACTTATTGTTTATGGCTTTTTTTGTCTGGTTCTCATAGCTGGTCATCGTAGAGAGCGAATTGCTGACAAGCAAAAGACTGTCCGCAACATCGGCAAACTGGATTTTACTCTCGTTTTTTGTATACTTTCCATTTTGCTTAAGATATTGGTCAATCGCATAAACAAACGCATTTCTGACAGCTTTATCAGGTGACCCGCCATGCTCTAAAAAGCTTGAGTTATGATAATATTCTATTGTATGATTTTCATTATTAAAGCAAAATGCAAAGTTTATTTTAACCTTATACTCCTCAAGGTCCTCGCGGTCACGGCCCTTTCTTTCAGCATCAATTTGATGTATAGAAGTAATCTCTTTGCCATCTGAGAGTTCTGCAACATAGTCTGCAATTCCGTTTTCGTAGAAATATTCTGTTTCCTCAAATTCACCCGCGGAAATCTCGTTTTTGAATATAAACTTTATCCCCGAGTTTACAACAGCCTGACGCTTTAAGGTACTGTGGTAATTTTCAAGCGGTATATCTATATCTGTAAACACCTTTAAATCGGGCTTCCAACGGATTTTAGTGCCCGTATGTCTGTGCCGAAATTCCGTCTTTTGAAGCCCGCCTATATTTTCTCCCTTTTCGAAATGCAAATTAAACTTAAAACCGTCGCGGAGTACCTCTACATCCATATATTCGGATGAATATTGAGTCGCGCAGGCGCCAAGACCGTTAAGACCCAGAGAATATTCGTAATCTCCGCCCGCATTATTTTTGTACTTTCCGCCCGCATAAAGCTCACAAAATACTAATTCCCAATTATATCTGTTTTCACGCTCGTTGAATTCCACGGGAATTCCGCGTCCGAAATCTTCGACCTCTATTGACTTATCTCTGTATCTTGTTATCTTTATGGTACTTCCAAAGCCCTCTCTTGCCTCGTCGATAGAATTGGATAGGATTTCGAACATAGAATGCTCGCATCCCTCTATCCCCTCCGAGCCAAAGATAACCGCAGGGCGTTTGCGTACGCGGTCCGCTCCCTTAAGCTGAGAAATACTTGAATTATCGTACTTTTTCACCTTATACCTCCAAAAATTGCTTTTGTATACCTCTGTTCTTTATATCAAACAAACGACGAAGCATCTCTCCGCCGTTTGTTCTATCGTCATTCTTCAAGGCTGTCAGGCGATGTAGTGCCTGAGGTCCCGTTAGTTGTACCTGAATTTCCTGTCGTCGTGCTTGATGCCGCACCCGCAGACGTAGTACTTTCGGTTGCGTCGGAAGTTTCACCCTCTTCAGCTCCCTCGCCCTCTTCATCCTTTTTCTCTTCTTCAAGCTCGGGGTGTTCCCCGTCGCAGTAAGATGGGATATTACCCTGCTGGAAATAATATCCTTCCTCCGGGCACCCCTCTGCCGCACGTTTTCCTGAAACGGTGCAATAGCTTACATAAACAACTCCATCAGGAACACTGAGCCTTCTGCTTGTGTCGTCAAGAGCATCGTGGGCATCATTCATTATTCTTCTGAAAACGGGAATACAGGGGTTGGATGATGCATATATCTGCCTCGGTATATCATAGCCATACCATATTGCCGCCGCATAATAAGGGGTATATCCGACAAACCATCTGTCATTGTTATCAGATGTGGTTCCTGTTTTGCCTGCTGTGTAATTTACGCCAGAAACTGTCGCTCCGCCGCCTGTACCGCTGCTTACAACCTCTTTGAGCAGCTGCGTCATTAAAAATGCAGTTGACTCCTTCATCGCAACAGAACTTTTATGTTCATTTGTAAGTATTACATTTCCGTCACTGTCCCTTACCTCTGTATAGGTATAGGGCTCGTTATAAATTCCGCCGTTTGCAAATGCACTGTACGCTGCTGCCATTTCAAGAGTTGTCATTCCGTCCGTAAGACCGCCGAGAGCAAGCTGAGAAAGTCCGATATCGCTATATATCTTTCCTTCAACCTCGCGGCTCTCAACAAGGGTTGTAAACCCAAGCTTTTCTGTGAGAAAATTATAGCTCTCTCTCGCGCCCATTTTATCTATTATCTCAACAGGAATGGTGTTGAGCGATGAGCGCACCGCCTGTCTTATATCAACCTCGCCTCTATACGCATAGTCATAATTTCTAGGGGTCCATCCCCCGTATGACTTTGCCCTGTCCACATATACAGAGGCAGGATTTATGATATTTTTCTCAATAGCCGGCGCATACGCCGCAAGCGGTTTTATCGTCGAACCGGGCTGTCTTGGGCTGGCGGATGCTCTGTTCAGCGTAAGGCTCGCGGTCTTTTCGCCTACTCCTCCCGCAATTCCAACAACTGCGCCTGTTTGCACATCCACAATCGTTATTGCAGACTGCACACCGTCACCCGCAAAGTTATCTTCGTTACTATAATATTTTTCAACAGCCTTCTGTACGTTAGGATTATATGTGGTATAAACCTTAACTCCCTCTGTGTAGAGTTTTTTAGACGCCATGACCTCTGTGTATCCTAACTTCTGCAAATCCCTCAAAACATCATTTATAACCTGATCAACAAAATATGAGTTTGTCGTAGGATTTCCACTATCGCTTTTGCCGTCTTTCAAAATATTCAATTCTTCTTCGGCCGCCTTATCATATTCATCCTGTGTTATATGCCCAAGCTCCAGCATCTTGCCAAGAACGGTCATCTGGCGTTTCTTGTTATTTTCGGGATTATTAATCGGGTCGTACGCGGCAGGATTTTGGGTTATGCCCGCTATAGATGCGCACTCTGCCAGGGTAAGCTCGGACACATCCTTTCCAAAATAGGTTTTTGACGCAGTTTGCACGCCGTTACAGCCTCGCGAAAGATAGATGCAATTGAGATACATTTCTAAAATTTGGGATTTGTCAAGCTCCTTTTCAATGGCTACGGCTTTTGAAATCTCTACTATTTTTCTCCACGGGGTCTGGTCCCTCTCACCTGTAACATTTTTTACAAGCTGTTGAGTAATCGTACTGCCTCCAAAGCTCGGGTTTCTGCCTATAAGCTTGTTTCCAATCCACGAGAGAGTGGCAAGCGTAGTTCTCTTCAAATCATATCCTTTATGCTCCATAAAACGTTCATCTTCTATTGAGATGAATGCATTTTGTAAATTAACAGGTATTTTTTCTATGTCCGCCCATTCGCGGTTTTCTGCCGAGTTAATTTTCTGCAGCTCCTTCTCCTCACCCGTTTCAGGGTCATTGTATACCAACACCGAGTTGCGATTAAGAGAGAGTGCCTCAATATCAATATCGTCCATGCCGCCCCAATAGCCAAGGACAGCCCCGCCGAGAGCCACGCCCCCTGCCAGCATAAAAATCACTATTGTTATTACAAATATCCTGATAAACTTCGCTACATAGTGTTTCATACACAGACTCCTTTGATTTTATTACACAAGATATTGTGTAAAGTCTAATATACACCATCTATTATAATCTAAAAAAACAAGTATGAAAAGACCAATATATGTTAATAATATATTAAATTAATGTTACAAAAACAAACATAACAAGGGGTGCATTTTATGACAAAAAAATTACTGCGGAGTATGATGATTGGATTTTGCGTTTTTATAACAACTATTATCATCGCCTATATATCATTTATGTATGCATACCGTTTTTCTGTAGAGCGAACAACCGAGGCTCTGAGTCCAGAGACCTCCGCCCTTGCAGAAACACTTGTCCCCTTATCTCCGAATGATGTGATAAAAATTGAGCACTACCTTGCAAGATATACAGGGGACAGTCTTGCCATCTACGCCGTCTGCGAAGATAAAGAGGAATTCCTCTACACACTTGATGCGAGAATTGAAGATATTTCGACGGAAGAACTAAATGAACTCAAGGAGGGGATAATTCTCCCGGACAAGCAAGCCCTCGCCTCGTTTGAGGAGGATTTCACAAGCTGATAGCAGGGCATCACAGCCCCGACGCCCCATCTGTAATATTGACAAAATTGCTTTTTAATAGTATAATTACAGCGTTTTTAAAAATAGGTAGGAGTAATAACTATGAAGTATGATGTAATTATAGTAGGTGCGGGGCCCGGCGGAATTTTTGCGGCATATGAGCTGATAAAAAGAAATAAAGATTTAAAAATTGCCGTATTTGAGGCGGGTGCCCCTCTGGAAAAACGTCATTGCCCTATAGACGGGCACAATGTTAAGTCCTGTATCAAATGCAAAACCTGTGCCATTATGAATGGCTTTGGAGGTGCGGGCGCCTTTACTGACGGAAAATATAATATTACAAATGACTTCGGCGGAACGCTTTACGAATATATTGGCAAGGAAAAGGCTATTGAACTTATGCGTTATGTAGACGATATCAATGTAGCCTACGGCGGAGAAGGCACAAAGATGTATTCTACCGCAGGAACAAAATTTAAAAAGATTTGTATCCAGAATAAATTAAAGCTCCTTGATGCATCGGTTCGCCATCTTGGCACAGATATCAACTATGTCGTCCTCGAAAACCTTTACAGGGAACTGTGCGATAAGGTTGAATTTTTCTTCAACACCCACGTAGATGAAATTGACGTCACAAACGACGGATATCGCATATACTATAATGACAGCTTTGCTGACTGTGAAAAATGCATTGTATCTGTCGGCAGAAGCGGCAGCAAATGGATGGAGTCGGTTTGCGAAAAGCTGGAGATTGGCACAAACTCAAACCGCGTTGATATAGGGGTCCGCGTAGAGCTTCCTGCAGTTATATTCTCTCATCTTACTGACGAGCTTTACGAAAGCAAGATAGTATATCGGACAGAGAAGTTTGAGGACAATGTGCGTACATTTTGTATGAACCCTAACGGAGCCGTTGTAAACGAGAACACAAACGGCATTGTTACGGTAAACGGACATAGCTATGAAGACCCCGCAAACCACACGGAAAACACAAACTTTGCCCTGCTTGTATCAAAGCACTTTTCAGAACCTTTTAAGGATAGTAACGGGTACGGTGAGAGCATCGCGCGTCTTTCCAATATGCTCGGCGGCGGAGTGATTGTCCAGCGCTTTGGCGACCTTGTGAGAGGGCGTCGAAGCAATGTCGCAAGAATAGAAGAAGGTTTGGTGCGTCCAACACTTGCTGCAACACCCGGAGATTTAAGTCTTGTCCTTCCAAAACGAATTATGGACGGAATTATCGAAATGATTTACGCTCTTGACAAGATTGCCCCCGGCACAGCAAATGACGACACTTTGCTCTACGGTGTGGAAGTGAAATTTTATAATATGATGGTAGATATTGACCACAATCTTGAGACAACCCACAAGGGACTTTATATTATAGGTGACGGTAGCGGTGTTACACACTCCCTGTCGCATGCCTCTGCAAGCGGAGTATATGTTGCACGCAAAATCACCGAATAATCTTTTATCTATCTTGCTGAATATCACTTAACTTTCCGCTTTTGCCGATGCAAAGCGGTGAGGCGGAGGCTTATATATGAGTATTGTTTTTTATACCGCGCTTGGCGTTGGCGGCGCAACTGTAATAGGCTCAATTCTAGGCTTTATAATAAAGGGGACCTCACATAAAATTAACGATATAATTTTAGGCTTTGCAGCGGGCGTTATGCTTGCTGCAGCCATAGTAGGTTTGATTTTACCATCGCTCGACGGCGGGGGTGCCTCCTCAATTTTTATAACCATAATCGGCATACTTACAGGCGCCCTTTTTCTCAATGTTATCGACAAACTCGTTCCGCACCTTCACAATATGGTGGGTGCAGACCTTGAGAAACACTCCGAGAGCTCTTCAAATTTGAATAAAATCCTTTTGTTTGTGCTGGCAATTGCCATTCATAACTTCCCCGAAGGAATCGCCGCAGGCGTCGGCTTTGGCACAGGCAATACCGCCGAGGCACTGACCATAGCGGGCGGAATTGCTCTTCAAAATATCCCAGAGGGCATGGTTATAATCGCACCTATGCTTGCCGCAGGCATAAGCCGCAGACGAACATTTATCGCGGCTCTGTCAACGGGTCTTGTCGAGGTTGTTGGCACTCTTTTGGGATTTTACGCAGTAAACATTTCCTCTGCAATACTTCCCTTCGCCCTCGCCTTTGCAGGCGGGACAATGCTCTATGTTATAAGCGACGAAATGATTCCCGAAACACACTCTCACGGCTCTCAGCGCGGAGCTACATATTCTCTCCTCGTTGGATTTTGTTTGATGCTTTTAATGGATTTTTATATTTAATGAACACAAAAAAAGCGTGTGCTTGGCCACCACCAGATAAGGAAGTACTGGTTTTGAAGCCTGATTTTCCGTTTATGCTTCGCAAAAAAATCCCGAAATACGCCAGTATTACGGGATTTTTTTACTTGCCTAATTCAAAAAATCAGATATTCAAAACTGCAAGCATCCTAAAATCAAAATTTTTTGATGAAGTTCAAGGCGAAAACAGCCCATAATCCTGACGGATATGGGCTGTTTTTAACGCAGAAATTCGCAAAAAAGATGATTTTTAGGACAATACTTCCTTGTCTGGTGGTGGCCTTTGAAGCACACGCTTTTCGTTTATCTTAGTGAATAATAACCTTCTCTGTTTCCTTGTCAAAGAGGTGTATTTTGTTTGCGTCAAACGCAACCTTGATTTTCTGTCCGTGCTGAGCAGTTGTGCGCGGGTTAACTCTTGCAGTAAAGTCAACGCCCTCAACATTGAAATAGAGATAAGTTTCTGCACCCATCATCTCAACAAGCTCAATTTCAACTTCTGCAACACAGTCAGGCATTGCGGATATAGTAGCCTCGCTGTCATCGATGTTTTCGGGTCTGATACCCATAATAACTTCCTTGCCATTGTATGCCTGAAGTGCTTCAGCCTTGCCCTTGCCATCAGGGAGCTTAATAGAGAAGTTGCCATTCTTGATATATGTTCCCTCAGGCTTACACTCAAGTTTAACATCGAGGAAGTTCATCTGCGGGCTTCCGATAAATCCTGCAACGAAGACATTGTTCGGATAAGAATAGAGATTTGTCGGAGAGTCAACCTGCTGAATAATACCATCCTTCAAAACTACTATTCTTGTACCCATTGTCATAGCCTCTGTCTGGTCATGGGTAACGTAAATAAATGTTGTCTGAAGCTTCTTGTGGAGCTTACCGATTTCAGCTCTCATCTGTACTCTAAGCTTTGCGTCGAGGTTTGAGAGCGGCTCATCCATAAGGAATACCTTAGGCTCACGAACGATAGCACGACCAAGAGCAACACGCTGTCTTTGACCGCCCGACAAAGCCTTCGGCTTTCTGTCAAGCAAATGCTCAATACCGAGGATTTGTGCAGCCTCTGTAACCTTTCTGTCTATCTCATCCTTAGGAACTTTTCTGAGCTTAAGGCCAAATGCCAAATTCTCATAAACTGTCATATGGGGATACAAAGCGTAGTTCTGGAAAACCATCGCGATATCTCTGTCCTTAGGAACAACATCATTCATAAGCTTGCCGTCGATATAAAGCTCGCCTTCTGTAATTTCCTCAAGACCTGCAATCATTCTGAGTGTAGTAGACTTACCGCAACCTGAAGGACCTACGAAAATTATAAATTCTTTGTCCTCAATTTCCAAATTAAAATCTGTTACAGCGGTGAATCCGCCTGTATAAGTCTTTGTAATATTTTTAAGACTTAAACTTGCCATAATAAAAAACCTCCTATAATGCCCTGCATTAATCTTTTAATTTCTTTAACCATTGTAACATAAAAGATTTTAAAATGTTAGAGCCTAAATACACAAATTTAAAAATTTCTTTTTAGTAAATATGTATAAACTTAAAAAAAGCAACAATATATGCTAAAAAAAGTAACCAAAAACACGTAGATTTGTCGCAAGTTTTTTTACATTTTCACTTATAGCAAAAAATAATCCGCGGCAAAAGTGCCGCGGATTATTTTTTAATTTAGTCTTTTATCATAACTACAATTCCGTTGCCTTGCCCCGCCGCATTTAAATCAACATAATCAACGTCCTTATGGAACATCTCTGATACAAAGCGTACAGGGATATATGTTCTGTCATTATGAGTGAAGGCGGGAACATCAAGAGTTTTGAGTTCGTTATTTACAAAAGTCATTGTACTTCCTATATACATAACAATTTCAACATCGCCGCTCTTTATTGTCACCTTTTCGGTTGCCTCGTCATATGCAATATCCTCATCACTTATGCCAAAGGCATTTGCCAGCTCACGCAAGGGAACAAAGGTTCTGTCCTCAAAAAGTATCGGAACATTCTCAAGCTGAAGTTTTTCGCCATTATATTCAATCTCCACCGTTGCGGTGTCAAATACTTTTTCCGCTCCTTCGGGCATCATTTGTGCCATAACATCAAGGGTATTTTCCTCATTGAGCTGCGGGAATACTATCTGATAATCACTGCCAAGAGGAGTAACTGTCGCATCCGCTTTAATCGACAAACCCAAATTGTACATATCATACATCGATGTGGGTACTCCTTGAGCAGACACAGGGTCTAGTGCGGCTATAATATCATATACGTTTGTAGCAATATTAACCTCTTCATATATATAACTTCCGTCTTCTGCTACCTCTATTACGATTGCCCTGCCTGAGTCAAAAATCTGAACATCATAGAGAGGCTTAAGCATTTGTATAAGCTCTGCTTTTGCCACTTCAATTTCTGCATCGCCCACCCCGTTTTCACGGTCAATCTCTGCAACTATATCGATTAACGCTCCAAAAATGGCAACAAACAAATCCTTAACTTCTTTGTCGCCCATAACAAGCGTATATTTGCCGTTTGCATATTCAACATTTATTCTGCCGACGATTGAATTAATCTTCTCCTCGAGTTCAGCAAGAGCCCCTTCATCAATATACCCTGAAAGGGCATCCCTTAACATTTCAGCAAGCTTTTCAAGTTCCGCCTCATCAATGCTCATCGCAAATTCCATAATTTCCTTAAAGCCCGGAATTTGAGTATAATCTACATAAATATACTCCTTGTCAAAGCCCGCCTCTTCACTCAAAGCCTCTGTCATTTTCAAAATAACATAAAGCTGCGGATTGCTGATGTTTGTAATATCTTCCTTCATCCACATATCAAATCCAATAGGCATGGGCAGGATTTGAGGAGCGCTGAATGTGAAGTTTGCCGCAGCATCACACTTTGTCTGCTCATCATTTGCAACGACATCAATATCATAATCAAAAGTTGCAAGACGCCCGCCGGGAATGCCCATATAGCTAAACAAATCTCCGCTTACATCTATCCCGGCATTTATTTTTACATTTGCCTTTGAAATGCTTTGATTACAAGCCTTAATCATATTTTCAAGGTTTGTATTCTCTGCATTTGCGACAGTAAATGTCATAAACGACATCACCATTGCAAGAACCAGCACAAGCGCTAGTATTCTTTTCATAATAAACTCCCCTCAACTTTGTTTTATTTTTAAAAATTTTTTACTATTTCTTTAAAGGTATCCCCGCGCACCTCAAAATTCTTGAACAAGTCAAAGCTTGCACAAGCGGGGGATAGCAAAACAACATCTCCGCTCTCTGCTATATCTCTTGCTTTTTCAACGGCACTCTTAAAGCTATCGCAGACGTATATAGGTAATTCATCATAATTATCGGCACTCCGAACAGAATTCTCTATCTTCTCCGAAGTGGCACCGACAAGCACCAACTTCTTGACACGGCTATTTATAACCTTTCCGAAATCATCAAACGGAATTTTTTTGTCATATCCGCCCGCAATCAAGATTACCTTAGTTTCTCCGAACGACTCAAGCCCTGCCGTTGTCCGCGCGGGACTGCTTGCGATAGAGTCGTGATAGTACTTTACATCATTGTACCGACGAACAAACTCTATCCTGTGCGGAACGCCCTTGAATTCAACTGCCGTTTCTCTTATAATATCATCATCCACAAGCCCTTCAACTGCCGCAATTGCCGCCATATAATTTTCTACGTTATGCATACCCGGAATATATATGGTATCAATATCAAGAACAGAGCGCTCCACTTTGCCACCTACGCTTTTTACTATTTTTCCGTCTTTTAGCCAATAGCCGTCTGCAAGCTCCTTTTTAGAGCTGAAGTAAACCGCACCGCTTTTATCTGTCCCAAAACCGCGTGTAATGTCATTTTCGTAGTTGAGGACAACTTTTCCGTCTGCGTCCTGATATTCAAAGACCGCACGTTTGGATGTCGCATACTCCTCAAAATCCGTATGCCAGTCAAGATGATTGGGCGTTACATTTGTAACAACGGCTATATCAGCGCTTTTCTTCATTGTATGGAGTTGAAAGCTCGACAGCTCTACAACCGATATGTCATCTCTGCCTATATTTTCAACCTCAGCAACAAGCGGATGTCCGATATTGCCGCCAAGGTGGCAGGTATACCCCGCCCTCTTTAACATATCATATATAAGGCTTGTTGTTGTCGTCTTTCCGTCACTTCCCGTAACAGCTATTATCTTTGAGGGACAGGTTTCAAAAAACAGTTCCATTTCAGAAGTAATAACAGCTCCGTTTTTTGACGCCTCA
The DNA here is from genome assembly GCA_045576075.1 of Clostridia bacterium. GTDB lineage: Bacteria > Bacillota > Clostridia > Monoglobales > Monoglobaceae > UMGS1820. Next base: position 28,944 of record JAZNFQ010000009.1, on the reverse strand, counting down.
ATCAATGCAGGAACATCATATCTCACACCCGGGGTCTTAAAAACCAGACGGGTTCCATCTGCAATTTTATCAAGATAGCCATCACCAAGCACCATAGAGGCCCCAAGTTCTGTAAGCTCATCATACACCTCTCCGAGTGCCTCGGGGGTTCTTTTATCATGCACGCATATTTCTGTCCCGCACTGCGCAAGCATTCTTACAAGCGGAAGATTGCTGACGCCTATTCCGACTACAGCAACCTTTACATCTTTTACGCTATTTTTGAATTCCTGTATAGTCATTGCAAATATCTCTCCTTAACCGAAAGTAAGCAGAATAGTCAAAGCGCCGCCCTCCTCGAAGGGCGGCGCAATATCATCATTGTCGGAACTGATTATTCCTCAGAAGCATTGTCCTCTGCAGCATCAAGAATATCTCCAAGAGTGAATGAGCTCTCTTCTGTATAAGACATAGGCTCAACCTCTTCTATTTCAACCTCGGCCTGTTCTTCAACAGCCATAAGCGCCTTCATAGATAATCCAATCTGCTTTGTATCATTATTGATTTCAACAACCTTTGCCTCAACCTCGTCACCTATAGCAAGTACATCAGAGGGTTTAGCTATTCTCTCATTAGAAATCTGAGAAATATGGATAAGTCCATCTACAAAAGGTGCAACCTCGGCAAATGCGCCAAAGGGCAGAATGCGAACGATTTTACACTTGATAACATCGCCAACATTCAAATCAGCAGTAGCCTTAACCCAGGGGCTGTCCTCTTCTTTCTTATAGCCAAGAGAAATCTTTCCGGTTTCTTTGTTTATATCCTTAATATAAACTGTAAGCTCGTCGCCAACCTTAACGATTTCAGACGGATGCTTAATTCTCTGCCAAGAAAGCTCTGAGATGTGAACAAGTCCGTCTACGCCGCCAAGGTCAACAAATGCGCCAAAGGATGTAAGGGACTTAACAACGCCTGTATACTGCTTGCCAACCTCTGCACCCTCCCAGAAAGCTGCTACCTTCTGTTCTTTAAGCTCTTTAACAAGTGAAATTCTGTTTTCTTCCTTGTTAAGTTCTTTGATGTATACCTCTATTTCATCGCCAACACTTACAGCTTCAGACGGGTGAGCAATTCTAAGCGGAGAAAGCTCCGAAATATGAATTAATCCGTCTACGCCGCCAAGGTCAACAAATGCACCAAAGGATGTAAGGGACTTAACAACGCCCTTGTACTGCTTGCCCTCTTCGGCGGTTGCCCAGAATTCTGCAGCAGCCTTGTCGCTTTCTTCCTTTGCAACAGACTTGATAGAGCCAACTACTCTCTGTCTGCCGCGTCTGTCAACATCCATTTTTATAATTCTAAAGCTCTGCTCTGTTCCGAGAAGAACCCCTAAATCAGCGAGAAATCTCTCTGCGCACTCTGACGCCGGAATAAATACGCGCACGCACTTTACGATTGTAACTACGCCGCCTCTTACCAATTCCACAACGCGCCCTGTCAAAATCTCTTTATTTTCAAATGCGCTCTTTAATTCTTCCATGCCTTTTACAGCATCTATCTTTTTCTTAGAGAGTGTAACAACACCATCTCTGTCGCTTACATGCACTACATATACATCAACCTCTTCGCCAACCTTAACGATATCGTTAATGTCAGCATTAGAGTCATTTGTAAGCTCGTCAAAAGGAATAACACCGTCATATTTGTTGCCGATGTCAACCTGTACCTCTGTTGGAGTAATACCGATTACTACACCCTTTACAACCTCACCCGATTTAATCGGCTTTAAGGTTTCCTCCAACGCCTCCGCAAAGTTCATTTCATTGTTTTCCGCCATGGTTAAATAGACCTCCTTGATTACCTCATCGGGCGTTGACGCCCCCGCGGTAATACCTACTAATTTTTTTGTCACAGGAATTTTACCCTGCTTTATATATTTTTTTAATTCTTTTGCATTTTCAACGCTAACCGTATTTTCACAATGCTCCCTGCAGAGCTCGTACAGCTTGCGCGTATTGGAGCTTTCCACCCCGCCAACCACAATCATACAGTCAGCACGTGCTGCAAGCTCCGCTGCAGCCATTTGTCTTTCATTGGTTGCATTACATATTGTATCAAATATTTCTGCATTTGTAAAATGTTTTTTTAAAAAATTTTCAATTTTTTTAAAAAAATCTTTTCTGAGTGTGGTTTGTGCCACAACCGTTAGCGGCTTTTCAATATTTTCCCCTACAAAAAGTTCCGCTTCTTCCTCAGAATTTATAATAACTGCGCTGTTCTCGCACCATCCGTTTATTCCTTTAACCTCAGGATGATTTGGGTCACCTATAATAACTACACATCTTCCGTCATTATGCGCCTTACTGACAATCCCGTGTATCTTTTTGACATATGGGCAGGTTGCATCAGTTATTATTCCGCCTCGGGCTTCTATTTTCTCCTGCTCCGACTTTGGAATACCATGTGCTCTGATTATAACATTGGCGCCATCGTCAATTTCATCAGGAGAGTCCACAGCAAATACGCCACGTATCTTAAGCTCATCTGTAACATCTCTGTTATGTATAAGCATTCCGTACGTAACAACTCTGGCAGCGTTTTCCGAGCTGTCCCTTGCGATTTTCACAGCTCTTGCAACGCCAAAGCAAAAGCCTGCCTTATTCGCTATCTCTATCTTCATATACAGGAACCCCCGACAGTTCTGAAATTGTCTTCATAATTTTGTTGTCCGTTATATCCTGGAGCGTTTCCGCACCCACCTTTGTACCAAAGTATTCCTCAAGTACAATCGGCTTTCCTATTCTGACAACTATTCTGGAAAAGAGCTTATATTTTCCGCAAACACCCACGGGCAAAATATTAGCTCTTGATTTTACGGCAATCAGCGCCGCTCCCGACTTTCCCTCTGCCATATAACCCTCAGGCGAACGTGAGCCCTCGGGGAATATAACAAGGCGGTGTCCCTCGCTCAATACTTTAATGGCAAGCTTAAGCGCACCGATATCACCCGTCCCCCTTTTGACAGGGAAAGCGCCCAAAGCTCTTATCAGCCCGCCGAAAAGCCTGTTTTTAAACAGCTCTTCCTTTGCCATAAACTTAAGCTCAAACGGCATACACATCGCAAGCATCAGCGGGTCGCAAAGGCTTTGATGGTTTGCACAAACCACCAATGCGCCCTCGCTTGGAATATTTTCTGTACCCTCAACCTTTATGCGAAAGGCAATTTTTAAAAAGGCTTTGATAACCGCCCTCGCAACTTTGTAAAAACTCACTTAAACTACACGCCCCTCCGACTTTCAGCGAGCCTGCATATTTCATCTGCGGCCTCGTCAATTGTCAAATAAGTATTATCAAGACGAACACTGTCCTCTGCCTCTTTCAGAGGTGCAAACGCCCTGCCCGAGTCATTCTTATCTCTATATTCCATATCCGCCTGAACGTCCTCGAGAGTGGTTTCAACACCTTTTTCCAAAAGCTCCTTAAGGCGTCTTCTTGCACGCTCCTCTACGGATGCGGTAAGAAATATCTTAACCTCGGCATCAGGCAAAACATATGTGCCAATATCACGCCCGTCCATTATTACATCCTCTTTTTCGGCAAGAGAGCGCTGAAGTTCAACCAACTTAAGACGAACCTCAGGGATTACAGCAACATTTGACGCCGCAACCGAAATCTCGGGTAGGCGAATTTCTTCGGAAACATTTTCGCCGTTTAAGAATATCTGTTGCCCGTCTGCGCCGTGCTTTATGCTGACCTCAACCTCAGGCAGTATAGCCTTTACGCCCTCTGCATCCTTTGTGTCTATCCCGTGCCGAACCGCAGCCAACCCTATTGCGCGATACATCGCACCTGTATCTATATATACAAAGCCAAGCCGCTTTGCCGCCGCTTTTGAAATTGTACTTTTACCCGCTCCCGCAGGGCCGTCTATTGCAATTTTCATATGATTATTCCTCTCCGTCTGTTTCAGCCTCAACCGACATATTTCCACCGCAGGATGGGCAATATCTGTCCTCCGTGTCCGCAGGTCTGCCGCATATCGGACATTTGAGCACTGTTTCCTCTGCATTGCTTTTAAGCGCGTTAATTTTTGCAAGCTTCGCTGTGATAATATTACACTTCATCTTGACTTCTTCTGCAAGGTCTGCCTCTTCAGAAATTGTCTGATAGGTGAGTCTTCCTATTTCAGCATAGAGCTTCTTTATCTCGGCATTTAACTCAAATATAGCGTATTGAGTCTTGGATGCCTCGTAAAGCTCTCCTGACTTTTTCACCACCGTTTGTGCCGCCTCTGATACCGCACTTTTTACATTTTCAAAAAAATCCATAAAACTACCTCCATCATTTTTATTATTCTATGAATGATGCACAGGATGGGTCACACCCATCCTGTAAAAATATTTTACACATTAAACCTAAACAGTATTATATCACCATCTGCGACAACATATTCCTTGCCCTCTGAGCGCACAAGACCTTTTTCCTTTGCGGCGGTCATAGAACCGCACTCCATAAGATCATTATATGCAACAACCTCCGCTCTGATAAAGCCTCTCTCAAAATCGGTGTGGATTTTTCCTGCCGCCTGCGGTGCCTTTGTGCCCTCTTTTATTGTCCACGCTCTAACTTCAGGCTTACCTGCGGTTAAATAGCTGATAAGTCCGAGAAGCTTATAGCTTGCGCGGATAAGCTTGTCAAGGCCTGATTCGCTCGCACCTAGCTCCTCTAAAAACATCTGTTTTTCCTCTTTGTCAAGAGCCGCAATTTCTTCCTCTATTCTTGCAGAGATAACCATTACCTCTGAATTTTCAGTTTCTGCAAACTCCTTTATCTTCTTAACAAACTCATTTTCGTCGTCACTCTTTGCATAATCGTCCTCCGCAACATTTGCGGCATATATAACAGGTTTCATAGTAAGCAGAGCGACATCGGTCAGCATTTCTGCCTCATCCTCGGTCATTTCCATCGCTCTCGCGCATTTTCCGTCCTCGAGAAATGCGTGCAATCTTTCGTAAAATTCCAAATGAGCCTGAAAACTCTTGTCCCCTCCCTTAAGGGATTTGCGCGTTTTATCTATCCTTCTGTCAAGAATTTCAAGGTCCGACATAATAAGCTCTAAATTTATGGTTTCAATATCACGCACAGGGTCAACCGAGCCTTCAACGTGCACAATGTTGGTATCCTCAAACGCGCGCACAACGTGAACTATCGCATCAACCTCGCGTATGTTTGACAAAAACTTGTTGCCAAGACCTTCACCGCGGCTTGCACCTTTTACAAGCCCCGCAATATCAACAAATTCTATAACTGCATATGTAGTCTTGTCAGGGTCATACATCTCGACAAGCTTGTCAATTCTGCTATCTGGCACAATAACAGTCCCGACATTTGGCTCAATCGTGCAAAACGGATAGTTTGCCGACTCTGCACCTGCCTGAGTTATCGCATTAAATAATGTACTTTTTCCAACATTCGGAAGCCCCACTATACCTAATTTCATTATATATCACTTCTCCTCGATTTCAGGAATTTCAAAATTTATTTCAAATCATTATACCATATCAACTTAAATTTATCAATAGAAATGTTCTAAATTTTATACACTCATCATTTTTCGACGTTTATTATATTAACTATTGACAAGGGAAAATTTATGTGGTATATTGTTAGAAACTGAATATGCGGGGAGCTTTCAAAAAGGCTGAGAGGGAATTATGCATTCCGACCCATGAACCTGATACGGATAATGCCGGCGTAGGAATATGTTAAAATTGCAATTTATGGAGATTATCTGATTTAGGTAATCTCCTTTTTTATACCTGAACCCAAATCTCAAGTTCTGTATTCAGTTAATTTTTACATAAGGAGTGTTTTTATGACAAAAAAATTAACAACAAGCGCTATGCTTGTTGCTCTATCTGTGGTGCTCTCTATGGTAACTGTATTCAGTGCACCTTATGGAGGCACAGTCACAGCCGCAAGCATGGTTCCCGTTATTATAACGGGCTTGATTTATCGAAGCAAATGGGGACTGCTGACAGCCCTTGTTTATGCGGTTTTGCAAATGATAATCGGCGGCATTGTACCGCCGCCCGTTCCTTCCCTTTGGATGTATCTTCTTGTAATATTGCTGGATTATGTTTTAGCCTATACTTGTCTGGGGCTTTCGGGATATTTCTTCGAGGTGCTTAAAAAACGCAAGTTCGCTATTCCCTGCTCGGGCGCAATAGTTATGATGATAAGATTTGTATGCCATTTTCTGTCGGGAATTCTCATATGGGGCGTGTATGCACCCGAGGGGACTTCTGTATGGGTTTATTCTTTATTATATAATGGTGCATATATGCTACCCGAAATCGTAATATCTACTATAATATTATGCCTCCTCGCAAAGCCAATTCTTTCTATGTATAAAAAGTCACTGTAGTTTTGGAATTTGCGGAGACGAACAATAAAAGGACACCGATGGGTGTCCTTTTATTGTTTATGCTTACTGCACTTCATTAATGTCTATAGAATATCCCAAAACTTCTCCAACATCCTTAACTCTACCTTTAATTGTTATTATATCGCCGACATTTTTCTGAATTAAGAATTCTTTCTGTGTATCATTCTTTATATAGCACATAGCAGATGAGAAGTTCCACTCAGAAGCTCCTGAAGGCTCTACTGATATGTAGCCTCCATCACTATCAAAGCTTTTAATTTTGCATTCAAATTCTATATACTTTTTATCGTAATTAGCCTCAGCTTTCATTGCATTTCCATCTAATGTATCAAACATTGTTTGTAAATCAACAGCTTCATAAACAATCTCATCAACTTGATTTTGTACATTATCGTCGGTAACAGTTGTTGAATTTTCGTTTCCGCCGGAAGCAGCAATAATTATAGCTATAATTACAATTACAACCCAAAACCACCATTTTTTGAATATGGGCTTCTTGATTTTGCATCCGCAACTAGTACACACTACTGCCCTTTTGTCAACTTCATTCCCACATTTTTTACAAATCATAATTCTCCTCCTTGAATATACCATATTGGGATAATCATATTATACCATTGTGGGATAATAAAGTCAAGAGGTGTTTTTATGAGATTGAAAGATATTAGAAAATCGAAAAAGATATCCCAACTTAAATTAGCCATGGACTTAAATATGAATCAAAATACAATAAGCAGATATGAAACAGGCGAAAGAGAACCCGGAATAAATGAGCTTGTTAAAATAGCAGACTATTTTAACGTATCTGTTGATTATCTTCTTGAGAGAACAAATAACCCAAAGACAAACAAGTAATAAAAAGACATCCGAGATATAGTACTGTTTTCTGGAAGAACAGAATGGGTCATATAGCATAATTTAAGTGAAATATCTCATATGCCATTAGTCATATTTTGTCTAGAAAAGTCGAGGTTAGTTTTTTATTTCTTGACATTTTTCTACACTGTTGTTATTATGTAATTATGGAGTATGCCACATATTACCAAAGGAGGCTTTATATGAACAGAGAAGAATTAAAATCAAGAGCAAAACAACAAATCAAAGGGAAAATTGGAATACTTTTTGTCATTACACTAATTATTGCAGCCATATCATTCATAGCTTCACTTGTTTTATCGTGTATTCCCTTTGTTGGCAGTTTAGTTTCCGCAATCATTATTACCCCTGCATTTACATTAAGTCTTATACGTGTTTATCTTAATGTCACAGCAGGCGAAAAACCTGCTGCAAAAGATGCTTTTTGCGGATTTGATGATTTTTGGTCAGCTTTTAAAGTAACTTTCCTTGTTGGACTTTTTACTTTCTTATGGTCGCTTCTTTTTGTTATTCCGGGCATTGTAAAGAGTTTCTCATACTCAATGGCTCCTTATATTCTCGCTGAAAATAAAGGGAAACCCGCTCTTGAGTGTATTAACGAATCCAAGGCTATGACGGACGGTCATAAAATGGAGCTTTGGGTTTTAGGCTTATCCTTTATAGGTTGGGCTCTTTTAGGCTGTATTACTTATGGTATTGCATACATTTGGATTCTTCCCTATATGCAGGCTACATACACCAATGCATATCATAGCTTAAAGCCTGTTACTTCAGGAGTCGTGAACAACCCTGATGTCATTACCTATGCAGAGAATTAATTAATCTTTACAAATCAAAAACTATATGTGGTATCCTTATTTTAAAAGCTATAAAAAGCACTTGCAATTGAAAGTGCTTTTTTGGAAGACCCGAATGGTTTAGATGCCACTTGTTTTTAATGAAATATCTCGCTTTGCTCGATATGAAATAATCCTGACAGATTATGAAATATTTTTCTTCGAAAAATGTGAAATAAAATTTGCCTTTCATATTGCGTAGCAATATTTCATACACGAAGTGTATTTCATAGCGTAGCTATTTCACTTGCCGAAGGCAAATTTCATTGAAAAAAGACTATTCCGAAGAATAGTCTTTTTTCTGGCTGCCTGACTAGGATTTGAACCCAGACAAAGTGAGTCAGAGTCACTTGTGCTAACCGTTACACTATCAGGCAAAATAATGGTGCGAGCAGTGGGACTTGAACCCACACGCCATAAGCACACGCCCCTCAAACGTGCCTGTCTGCCGGTTCCAGCATGCTCGCATCTATAGGTATTAAATTGAGCCGACTATCAAAGTCAACTCGTATATTATACAAGCATTTTTTTGATTTGTCAATACCTTTTTGAAAATTTTTTTGGTATTTTCTCCATTATTTTTCAAGCAGTATAGAAATCAACTCTTCCGGCGTTTCTGCTATGGCATCTGCGCCCTCTTTAATTAGTTCCTCTTCTCCTCGCAATCCCCACGAAACACCCACTGTAAAAACCTGCGCTGCTTTCCCTAGTCTTACATCGACGTCGGAGTCACCGATATATACGGTTTCGTCCTTAGTTACACCAAGTCTTTCCATCATCGCAAGCAGAGAGTCTGGCGCGGGCTTAACGGGAAATTGCGGAGTATATCCCCATATTTCATCAAACATATCCGCTCCAAACAGCTTTTTTGAAATTTCTTTAACCTGTTCATGAGGCTTATTTGATAAAACCGCACAGCTTACTCCCTTTTTGCGCAAGGCATAGATAACATCTTCCATTCCGTCATACACACTCGAATTTTCACAGCAATGGGAGAAATAATCTTCCTTATAAAGTTTTATCAGCCTTTGTACCTCTTCCTCATTCTCAACCTTTATGGCACGTCTGCAAAGTATCTCCATCCCGTCGCCTACCATATGGCAGTATTCCCCTGTTTCATAAGGCTTATACCCCATTTTTTCAAGCGACCTGTTCATAGCCGCTGCTATATCAGCGATGGAATTTACAACCGTCCCATCCATATCAAACACACAAAGCCTATACATAAACGCCTTATCTCCTTAAAAATTCCGTCAGCTCTTCTACTGTATCGCAGATAAAATCCGCGCCTGCATCCTCAAGCTCTCCATCTTCTGCAAAACCTGTCCGCACGCCTACAGATGTTATATTGCACATTTTTGCGCCAATAACATCGTGTTTTCTGTCGCCTATCATCAGGGCCTCATCAAGCGGTGGACTATCAAGTTTTTTCAGTACCTTATTAATAATTTGGTGCTTTTCGCAAACGCTTCCATCAAGCTTGGCACCAACTACAATATCAAAATATTTATAAATATCAAAAAGCTCTAATATTTTAACGGCGTAAACCTCGGGCTTTGACGTGGCAAGGCAAAGTGTCTTTCCCGCCCTTTTAAGCTCTTTGAGCATTTGAGGCACTCCGTCTATAATTTCGTTTTCCCTCCAACCAACATCACCAAATCTCTCACGATATTTTGCAAGAGCTTCTATGGCTTTTTGCTCATCAAAGCCGTAAACATCGCAAAAAACATCGGTAAGCGGCGGGCCGATTACAAATGTTAGCTCGTCTTGCTCTGCCTCAATCCCATAGGCGTTTAGCGCATACTGAAAAGATTTGGTAATCCCCTCATACGGATTTGTCAGGGTTCCGTCCAAATCAAACAATAAATATTGATATTTTGCGCCGTCTGTTTCAGGATTTTTTATATACATATTGTCCGTCCTCTATATTTCAATCTTTGGATTATCCTCCGAGCGCCGATACAGCACAAACTTACTTCCTATTGACTGGACAGGTTCTGCCCCGAGGCGCGCTGCAATCTCGTCCGCGGTTTCGCGCGTTTCAAGGAGAGCACTATCGAGTATATGCACCTTTATAAGCTCCCTAGCCGAGAGCGCATCATCTAGTTGCGCTATTACATTATCGGTAATGCCATCTTTTCCTATTTGATATAATGCCTGAATTTGATTAGCCATCTTTCTGAGTTTTGCACGTTGTTTTCCTGTAATCATAGAAATCTCCATTCAAATATAGTTTGTCTACACATTATATACTATAACCTATATTTTGTAAATAATTTTTGGATTTTTGTTGATTAAAAAGACAAAAAGGCTTGAATTTTTTAAAAAAATGAGGTATACTATAAAACACAGACTTAAAACAATAACTGAAAGGCGGTATATATTATGGCAAAGGTAACAAAGGATACTATTATTCTTGAGGCACTCCAGCTTGACCCCGGCACTGCTGAATTTTTCCTCGAAATCGGAATGCACTGTCTTGGCTGTCCTTCAGCCTCGGGAGAGAGTATAGAACAGGCGGCAGCCGTTCACGGCGTTGACGCAGACGCTTTGGTTGAGAAAATCAACGCATATCTTGCTTCTAAATAGTTTTCCTGCGAATTTTTAAATTTTAAATAAAACTCTTGACAAATCGGCGACAATAATATATAATAATTGCCGTCCGTTTGTTATTTTTCGTTTGAACGGAGGCATTTGATGGAGCTTAATCTTTTACCTATTTTGAACTTTGACGGCAGAAAAATGCAAATCAAAGAGGATGTTCGGCTCGAGGCGTCAAGCAGTGACACTTTTTCCTTTATCTCCCCTGTGCACTTTGAAGGGGAGGCGGCAAATGTCGGCGGGACAATTAAGCTTACGGGCAATGGCACAGTTGACATAGAGCTTATGTGCGACCGTTGCACAGAAACCTTTGATAAAACAATCGAGTTTGGGCTTGACGAGGCACTTAAAAAAGAGGATGAATTTTCATCAGGCGAGGAAAATCCCGACATTATTGTTTTTTCGGGCACAACAGTTGATTTTGACGAACTTTTATATACTAATTTCTATATGAATCTTCCGTCAAAAACACTGTGCAGTGAAGATTGCAAAGGTCTTTGTCCAATCTGCGGCAAGAACCTTAACCATGGAGAGTGTGATTGCTCCGACAATAACACAGACCCCAGATTTGACATTCTGGATAAATTGTTATAGAATGTCTGTATCACAACAATTTAAGTAGAATATGCAAAGTTAATCTTTGTCCTTTGGGGAATTCCCCTTATATTTAGTAATTTGAGAAAGAGGTGTATACATTATGGCAGTTCCAAAGAGAAAGACTTCAAAAGCAAGAAGAGATAAAAGACGTGCAAACTGGAAGCTTACTATTCCGGGCATGGTTAAATGTCCCGCTTGCGGAGAATTCAAATTGCCTCACAGAGCTTGCAAGGCTTGCGGTTCTTACAAGGGCAAAGAGGTTATATCTGTTGAAGCATAGCCGATTTAATCGGACTCAAAACAACTACAGCGTTTTGCTGTAGTTGTTTTTTGTTTTATTTTTATTTATCGCTTGTAATGATCGGGAAAATATGGTATACTAACTTATAATTAATATAGGAGGTGGTGATTTTGTCAGCAACAATTGCGGGCATCGAAAAAGGGAGCCTTGCGGAACTTTCCGGACTCAAGGTCGGCGACATTATAACAAAGATAAACAATATCGAAATAAACGATTACCTCGACTATATGTATGCCTCCTGCAACGAGGAAATCACCATAGAACTTAAAGAGGGCAATGTTCATATTACAAATTATGATTTTGAGCCTCTTGGTATAAGCTTTGACACCTTGCTGATAGATGAGCCGAAATCCTGCAGAAACAAATGCGTCTTCTGTTTTATAGACCAATTGCCAAAAGGTATGCGGGAAACGTGTTATTTTAAGGATGATGATTACAGGCTCTCATTTCTTCAAGGCAATTATGTCACTATGACAAATATGACAAGTGCCGATGTTGACAGAATTGTTGAATATAACATACCGAGAATTAATATTTCTGTTCACACCACAAACCCTGAGCTTAGATGCAAAATGCTCAGCAACAAAAACGCGGGGGCAGTTCTTGAATATCTCAGTCGCTTTGCAGAAAGCGGGCTTAACATAAACGCCCAAATCGTTCTCTGTCCCGAACATAACGACGGATGCGAGCTTGACAGAACGATTTCTGACATTGCAAGCCTCGGCGATGCTGTTGAAAGCGTGTCGGTGGTCCCCGTTGGGCTATCTGCCCATCGGGATGGTCTTGCCACACTCAAGGGCTTTGACAAGACATCTTCCGCCCTCACAATAGAACAGGTAGAAAAATGGCAGAGAAAATTTAAAGAAGAGCGCGGAATAAACCTTGTATATCTTGCGGACGAATTTTATTTAACCGCTGGAGTTCCTTTTCCCGATTATTCGGAGTATGACGGCTTTCCGCAGATAGAAAACGGGGTCGGTTTGTGTGCGTCGCTTATATACGAATTTAATGATGCACTCTCACTATCTTCCACAAATACTCCGAAACACCGCAAGACAATTGTCACGGGCTTTTCTGCGTATCCCGTGATAAAGGCACTTACCGAAAAGCTCTCGGGCAGTATGATAGATGTTATCCCGATTGCAAACGACTTTTTCGGGCACAGCATCACGGTCACAGGGCTTTTGACAGGCCGAGATATAATAAATCAGCTTCGCGGGAAAGCTTTAGGAGATACGCTTCTCTTATCCTCTTCTATGCTCCGTCATAATGAAGATGTACTTCTTGACAATACATCTGTAGTTGATATAGAACGCGAGCTTGAAACAAAGGTAAAAATAGTTTCAAATGACGGATATAAGCTTCTTGATGCACTGCTCGCTTAACAATCCAAAACTCACTCGCTTAAACAGGAGGAAAAAATGAAACCTATTGTCGCAATAGTCGGCAGACCAAATGTCGGCAAATCAACACTTTTTAATAAAATAACAGGCAAGCGCATCTCTATCGTAGAGGACACGCCCGGAATTACGCGTGACCGCATTTACGCGGACGCGGAGTGGACAGGGCGCGAATTCACCCTGATAGATACAGGCGGTATTGAGCCGAAAAGTAAAGAAATTATTTTATCGCAGATGCGAAATCAGGCAAATCTTGCCATAGATATGGCAGATGTAATACTGTTTATGGTGAACATAAAAGACGGAATGACCGCATCCGACAAGGACGTCGCTGCAATTTTGCAAAAAAGCGGTAAGCCAGTACTTTTGGTGTGCAACAAGGTTGACGCACCAGGCAATCCGCCTATGGAAATGTATGAATTCTACAACCTTGGCGTTGGCGAGCCTTTCCCCGTTTCCTCAGTTCACGGACTTGGGGTAGGCGACCTTCTTGATGAAGTGGTTAAGTTCTTCCCCGAAAGCGATGATACCGACAATTATGATGACGCGATTAAGGTCGCAGTAATCGGAAAGCCAAATGCGGGTAAATCCTCTCTTGTCAATAGAATTCTCGGTGAGGACCGCGTTATTGTCAGTGACATTGCAGGAACCACACGCGATGCCATAGACAGCGTTTACGAGCGCGACGGTCAAAAATATGTATTTATAGACACCGCAGGAATGAGAAAGCGCGGAAAAATAAACGAAAATGTTGAGCGCTACAGCGTTGTCCGCGCACTGTCTGCCGTAGAGCGTGCAGATGTATGCCTCATTATGATTGACGCATCGGAGGGAATAACCGAGCAGGATACAAAGATTGCAGGCTATGCCCACGAGCAAGGCAAGGCAAGCATAATTGTTGTAAACAAATGGGATATTCTCGAAAAAGAAACCAATACTATGAATAACTTTAAAACACGCGTAAAAGAGGGCTTTAACTTTATGATGTATGCCCCGTCGGTATTTATATCTGCCAAGACGGGCCAGCGTGTAGACTCTCTCTTTGATATGATAAAATCGGTGCTCGCTGAAAACAGCAAGCGCATTTCAACAGGACTTTTAAACGATGTTATAAACGAGGCTATCGCTATGGTTCAGCCCCCTTCTGATAAAGGAAAGCGTCTTAAGATATACTATGCGACCCAAGCCTCAACCAAACCGCCGACATTTATTTTATTTGTAAACAATGCCGAGCTTGCCCACTACTCCTATGTCAGATATCTTGAAAATCAGCTCAGGGCAAAATTTGGTTTTGAGGGAACACCTCTTAAATTCATTGTTCGCGAAAAGGGCGACAAACAACACTAACCGAATGCAAGTAACCCGAACCCGCCTGAAACAGCGTAATTTCGGTATCTTTCGGTTAAGAAAGGCAAGGATTTTTATGACAATACTTTGGTTAATTTTAATTGCACTTATATCATATCTGCTCGGCAGTATAAGCACTGCCATTTTAGTTGGAAGAACCATTTCAGGCGATGACATCAGAACCCACGGAAGTGGCAACGCAGGTGCAACAAATGCACTGCGGACATATGGCAAAGTTGCTGCCGTATTCGTCACACTTGGTGACTGCTTAAAGGCAGTAATCGCTTGTGTTCTCGCCAGGCTCATTGCACGCTACACCCCGCTTGGCGCAGATAATACAGCGCTTGCAATCTACTGTGCGGGCTTTGGTGCAGTTCTCGGACATAACTTCCCCCTCTACTTTAAATTCAAGGGCGGCAAGGGGATACTTGTTTCTGTTGCTGCACTTATGTTTGCACATTGGCAGATTGCGCTTTCGGTTGTTGTGATATCAATAACCATAATGGCAATTACAAAATATGTGTCACTTGGAAGTGTTATCGGCTCAATACTGTTTATAGTTTTCGCATTTATCTTTGAGCCTGATAATACCGCATATGTAATCTTTACAACAGTTCTCGCGCTTCTTGCGATATTTAAGCACAGAGCCAATATCGTTCGTCTTATAAAGGGAACAGAGAGCAAATTGACTGATAAAAAATGATAAAGCGGAAAGGCATCTGATGATAAATGGCAAAAATCAATGTTATCGGTTCAGGCGGATGGGGCACAGCCATCGCCATTATGCTTGCAAAGGGCGGTCACGACATCACTCTTTGGTCATATCTTGAAGAAGAGAGCGATGCCTTGCGCCGAAACAGAGAAAACAAACCCTTCCTGCCCGGTGTAAAAATCCCTGACACTGTCAGCTTTACCTCTGACATTTCAAAGTGCGGGAGCGCGGATTTGATAATTATCGCCACCCCCTCACACGCAGTTCGGCAGACCGCATCGAGCCTCTCAAAGTATGTTTCAAAGGCACAGCTTATCCTTAATATATCAAAAGGGCTGGAAGAAGATACTCTCTGCACGCTCTCTCAGGTTCTCAAAGAAGAGCTGCCTGATTGTGAGATTGCGGTTATGTCGGGTCCAAGCCACGCCGAAGAGGTGTCGCGCGGAATTCCAACCGCTAATGTTGTTGCTGCGCGGACAGAGAAAATTGCCAATCACATTCAGGATATAATAATGAACCCCACATTTAGAGTATATACAAACCCCGATATGCTCGGGGTTGAGCTTGGCGGTTCTCTTAAAAATGTTATTGCTCTGTGCGCAGGCGCACTTGACGGTTTAAAGCTTGGCGATAACACAAAAGCTGCCCTGATAACCCGCGGGATTGTGGAAATTGCACGTCTTGGCGTCGCAATGGGTGCAAAGGCGGAAACCTTTAATGGCTTATCGGGAATAGGCGACCTTATTGTTACATGCACGAGTATGCACTCAAGAAATCGCAGGGCGGGAATTTTAATCGGTCAGGGCAAAACGCGCGAAGAGGCTACTGCAGAAGTCAAAATGGTGGTAGAGGGCATTAAGACCTGCAAAGCAGCAAAGGAGCTCTCGGACAGACTCGGTGTCGAGATGCCGATTATAAACGAGGCCTATAAGGTATTATTTGAGGGTATGCCCGTATCCGATGCTATTTCCAATTTGATGAGCAGAAGCAAGAAATATGAAACAGAAAAATCATTCTTAAATGCAGAATAAATAATTCGGAGTATTTTGCGATTATGGATTATGTTATTGATAAATCAGAAGTATTAAGGTATCTTGGAATAAATACAGCTCCGCCTCCACAGGACATCTTACGCCTTATAGACGAGTGCGGGGCTGAACTTTTATCTTGTGCGCGCCCGAAATATGTCTATAAAGTCTATTCTCTAAACTACCCGAGCGGCATACCGACACTCGATTGCGGTGAAATAGCTCTTGTGGGAAAAACAGCACTAGACAGACTTTTGGGCTGTACCCACGCAGCCATATTATCTGCCACCCTTGGTCTTGAGGCAGACACTCTCATCAGGCGAGGTCAAATGACCGATATGTCGCGTGCACTCATTTATGATGCCTGTGCAACCGACCTTATCGAAAAAGTTTGTGACAGAGCATCTTCCGAAATTGCCGATATTGCCAAGAACGACGGACTTACAGTTACGGACAGATTTAGTCCGGGATATGGCGACTTATCCCTTGACCTCCAAAAAAGCATTTGTACTGTTCTTGATACTGAACGGAAAATCGGGGTCAGTCCCACTGCTGAGCTTTTGCTCGTTCCGTCAAAATCAGTTACAGCCTTTATCGGCATAGGTCCAAAGGCCGCATTAAAGAATAATATGTATACAGCATGCAAAGAGCGTTGTGAACTTTGTTCTATGAAAAATAACTGTCGTTTCAGCAGAAACAATAAGCCCTCACAGGAGGATGTTCAAAATGAGTAATATACTAGAAAAATTAAATAGCGAGATTTTGATATTTGACGGGGCAATGGGCACTATGCTCCAGAGTGCAGGACTAAAGCCTGGTGGTCTGCCCGAGCTTTATAATATAACCCATCCCGATATTGTTCTCGGCATACATAAATCATATGTGGATGCAGGTGCGGATATTATCACCGCCAATACATTTCAGGCGAATGAGTTTAAGCTCTGCGATTGCGGGTATGATGTTGAAGAAGTAATTACAAAGGGTGTTGAGCTTGCAAGAAAAAGCGGTGCTACTTATGTCGCCCTCGACATCGGGCCTCTGGGTCAGCTTATGAAACCTATGGGGACACTTTCTTTCGATGATGCTTACAGCGCCTTTGCAAGACAGATTAAAGCAGGTGAAAAGGCAGGCGCAGATGTTGTTCTTCTTGAAACAATGTCAGATATACTCGAGGTTAAAGCTGCCGTTCTTGCTGTACGCGAAAACAGCAATTTGCCCGTTTTTGCAAGTATGACATACCAAAGCGACGGCAGAACCTTTGTCGGTTGCGACCCAAAGACAGAGGCGGTTGCTCTTTCAGCACTCAAGGTTGACGCCCTTGGCGTAAACTGTTCGCTCGGTCCGAGGGAGCTTACTCCTATCATAGCAGAGCTTATTAAATACTCAAGTGTTCCTGTCCTTATTCAGCCGAACGCGGGTCTTCCCGAAATTGTTGACGGGAAAACTGTATACAATGTTACTCCAGATGAGTACAGCAAATTTATGCAAGGTCTGGCATCTTCAGGCGCCGCCATCCTTGGCGGATGTTGCGGGACAAGTCCTGAATATATAAGAGCTATGTGCGATGCTCTCCCCTCAAAAAAGCGAGTGTTCACATCGCCTCTATCAGTTTCTGCTCTTACCTCAGGCACGCTCACCGCCCAGCTTGACAACAAGGTTACTGTTATAGGCGAGAGAATAAACCCCACAGGCAAAAAGCTCCTCAAAGAAAAGCTGAGGGCGCAGGATTTCGGATATTTGATGAGCGAGGCAATTGCCCAAAGCGAAAAAGGCGCAGATATTCTGGATGTAAACTGCGGTCTGCCCGAGGTCGATGAGCCAAGCCTTTTAAAGCGTGCCATCGAGGAGATACAATCCGTTGTTAATCTCCCGCTCCAGATAGACAGCTCCGACCCCGTTGCAATCGAGGCAGCGGTCCGTATATACCGCGGAAAGCCTATCATAAACTCGGTTTGCGGAAAAGAAGAGAGTATGCAAAAAATTCTTCCCATTGCCGCAAAATACGGGGCAGCAATAGTTGCCCTGACCCTTGACGACAACGGAATTCCCGAAACTGCAGAGGAGCGACTCGCAGTTGCCGAGAAAATCATAAATAGAGCAAAATCTTATGGAATTTGTGAAAAGGATATTATTGTAGATTGCCTTGTCCTGACCGCATCTGCACAGCAAAAGCTGGTCGGCGAAACTATAAAGGCGGTTAAGCTTGTCAAGGAAAAGCTCGGTGTCAAAACCGTTCTCGGTGTCAGCAATGTTTCCTTCGGGCTCCCTTGCAGACCAAAGCTTAACTCGGTATTTTTAAGTGCGTGCTTTGGGGCAGGGCTTGACTGTGCAATACTTAATCCTATGTCTGACGAAGTAATGGACGCGGTCAGAGCCTTTCGCGTTCTCAACGCATCGGACACAGATGCTGCAGACTACATCTTCCACTATTCAAACACAGATACTCCTGTCGTTTCTAATTCCACTGGCAATATGGATTTAAAAACTTTGATTGAAAACGGACTTCAAAGCGAGGCAATAGCAAAAACCGAAGAACTTTTGAAAACTTCCGTAGAGCCCATGGATATTATAGAGAATTACTTCATCCCCGCGCTTGATGCAGTCGGCGAGAAATATGAAAAAGGTATTATTTTTCTGCCGCAGCTTATGCAGTCTGCCGAGGCTGCAAAGGGCGGATTTGAGGTACTGCGCAAAAAATCATCGGGCAAAAACATAGTTACACGCGGTAAAATATTGCTTGCCACAGTCGAAGGCGACATCCACGACATAGGCAAAAATATTGCAAAAATGCTCCTTGAAAACTATGGTTTTGAGGTTCTCGACCTTGGCAGAAACGTACCTGCCTCTGAGATAGTAAAGGCTGCGCTTGAAAACGATATTAAGCTAATAGGCCTCAGCGCCTTAATGACAACTACTGTTTCCAATATGAAGGACACCATAACTCTCCTTAAACAATCAGGCTGCAAGGCAAAGGTGATGGTAGGGGGAGCAGTTTTATCCGAGGAATATGCAAGCTTTGTCGGGGCAGACTTTTATGTTGCTGACGCAAGGGCAGATGTTGAGATTGCCGATAAAATATTTGGATAACCGAAAGTGAGTTTGGTTTCTATGAAAGAATTTATAATTGACAAAGCCTTTGACGGGCAGCGTCTTGATAAGCTTATGTTTAAACTTATGCCGACCCTAAAGGCAAGTGAAATTTATATGTCGCTCCGCAAAAAAAAGGTCAGAGTTAATGGCAAGCACAAGGACGGAACGTATCGTCTTAAATGCGGAGATGTTGTCTGCATATATATGAATGACGAATGTTTTTCCGAAAGCACAACCAAGTACCCCTGGCAGAGCGCCGACAGTAATATCGTTGTTGTCTACGAGGACGAAAATATTATTATCGCAAACAAGCCCTCGGGTATGCCTACGCAGGACACCGACGGAAGCTCCGACTCGCTTGAGAGCCGTATGCGCTCATATCTTTATAAAAATGGTGAAATCAATTTGGGGGCATCACTCCCATTTGTTCCATCCCTTTGCCATAGAATTGACAGAAACACATCAGGACTTGTGATTATGGCAAAAACCGCCTCTGCACTTCGTATATTAAACCAAAAAATAAGGGACAGAGAAATACGCAAATTTTACATTTGTGAAACAGAGGCAACGCCATCACCTCAAATCGGTAAAATCTGTGGTTGGCTCTATCGCGACCAAATGGCGAGAAAAATGATTTTTTCAAGCACAAAGCCTGCAGACAAGACAGACGCGGTATGGTGCGAAACTATATACAAAACCTTAAAGAGCGGTTTTCCCGCTACTGTTGAAGCAGAGCTTTTAACAGGCAGAACACATCAAATCCGCGCGGGATTTTCGCATATTGGCTGTCCGCTGAGGGGTGATGTAAAATATGGTGCAAAGGCTGACGGTAGCCGAAATTACCAACACCTTATTTCATATAAAATAATATTTGATTTCAAAACTCCAAGCGGAGAGCTTGAATACTTAAATGGTAAGACAATCACTATTTAAACGAGAGAATAAGTCGAAACAAGCCCGACAGCTCTTGCCGAGCTCATCGGGGCAAGCTTTTGTGACATTACATTTAATACAGATGTAGAATAGTATTCTTTTTTGGGTAATTTTCTGCTTGACTACAACATTTTATTGTGCTACAATATATATTGGTAAGTTTCAAATATTCCGCAAAGATGATTTTAAAGAGCATCAAATGGCGGATATTTTTTTAACAAAATATATACGTGAAGAAAGGGCGTGCTTTTTGTGAAGGCAGATAAGTTTTCTAAAGAGGGTATCACCTTTGATGATGTCCTTCTTGTTCCGCAAGAATCCAATTTCCACCCGAGAGAAACTGACCTCTCGACAAGACTGACAAACAAAATTAAACTCAACATCCCGATTATGACTGCGGCAATGGATACTGTTACCGAGGCATCAATGGCAATCGCGATTGCCAGAGAGGGCGGCATCGGTATTATCCATAAAAATATGTCAATTGAAGAGCAGGCAAGCGAGGTTGACAAGGTAAAGAGAAGCGAGCACGGCGTTATCGTTGACCCCTTCTTCCTCTCTCCTGAGCATACCCTGCAGGACGCCGAGAATCTTATGGCAAAATTTAAAATATCGGGTGTCCCGATTACAGAAAATAATAAGCTTGTAGGTATACTTACAAACCGCGACCTAAAGTTTGAGGTTGACTTTAGCAAAAAAATTAAGGAATGCATGACCCACGAAAATCTCGTTACAGCTCCTGAGGGTACAACTCTTGACGAGGCAAAGGAAATTCTGCGCCGCAACAAGATAGAAAAGCTCCCGATTGTAGACAAAGACGGCGGACTTAAGGGTCTTATTACAATCAAGGATATAGAAAAGGCTGTTCAGTACCCCAACTCTGCACGTGACGATAACGGACGTCTGCTTGTCGGTGCAGCCCTCGGCGTTACCGACGACGTTATAGAGCGTGCCGCAAAGCTTGTTGAGGCAAACGTAGACGTTGTTGTTTTAGACTCCGCACACGGACATTCATACAACATCGCAAACTGCCTCCGCAAAATCAAAGAAGCTTTTCCAAGTCTTCAGGTTATTGCGGGAAATATTGCAACAGCCGAAGCTGCTGAATACTTAATCAAAGCAGGTGCAGACGCAGTCAAGGTTGGCATTGGTCCCGGTTCTATCTGCACAACGCGTGTCGTTGCAGGAATTGGCGTTCCGCAGATTACTGCAATATATGACGTAGCTCAGGTTGCGGCAAAGCACAATATCCCCGTTATCGCAGACGGCGGAATTAAATTCTCGGGTGATATTGTTAAAGCAATCGCCGCAGGTGCAGACCTTATTATGGCAGGGAGTATTCTCGCAGGATGCGAAGAAAGCCCTGGCGATACCGAGATATATCAGGGCCGTCAGTTCAAGGTTTATCGCGGCATGGGTTCCCTTGGCGCAATGAACAACGGCAGCCGCGACAGATATTTCCAGGAAGGCAATAAAAAGCTTGTTCCTGAGGGTGTTGAGGGCCGCGTGCCTTACAAGGGTGCAGTTTCCGACACAATATATCAGTTGCTTGGCGGATTGCGCTCAGGTATGGGATATTGCGGAACCCGCACTATCGAGGAGCTTAAGAAAAACGGAAAGTTCATCAAAATCACGGGTGCTGGACTTAAAGAAAGCCATCCGCATGATGTATATATCACAAAAGAGGCTCCCAACTATTCAAATCATTCGCTTTAAAATTAAAACCCCGAGCAAAAGCTCGGGGTTATTTTTATGCATCCGCGGGGTCAGCACTCATATTCATATCATTTAGTGTCTTTAGTTCATAAAACTTTCCTTTTTTAGCCATAAGCTCTTCGTAGCTGCCCATCTCCACACATCTTCCACCTTCCATAACGACAATCCTATCTGCGTTGCGGATTGTGGACAACCTGTGCGCCACAATAAATGTTGTGCGTCCTTTTATCAGCTGGTTAACCGCTTTTTGCACCTGATACTCAGAGATATTATCAAGCGCCGAGGTCGCCTCATCAAGTATGAGTATTTTAGGATCGCGTATAAGCGCCCTTGCAATTGATATCCTCTGCTTTTGCCCGCCTGACAGATTTGCTCCGTTCTCTCCAATCATAGTGTCAAGCCCATTTGGCAAATCCTTTGTAAATTCATATATATTCGCAAGATGTACAACTCTGTTAAGCAGTTCCTCGGATACATTATGAAGACCATAAAGTATATTGTCGCGGATAGAACCTGTGAATAATATGCTGTTTTGCGGCACCACCGATATAAAGTGGCGATACTCGCTCAGGTTTAATGTATTTATCGGTTTACCATCTATCCTCAACGTTCCTTTTGTCGGCTGCAAAAATCCAATAATCATATTCATTATTGTCGTCTTTCCCGATCCTGAGCTTCCGACAAATGCAATACATTCCCCAGGCTCGACCGCAAGGTTAAAGTCCTTTATCATATCCTCCCGGGCATTTGGATAGCGATAGTATACACTATCAAAATTCACTGTTCCGTGAACATATCTCAATTTTATTTTTCCGCTATTGTTCTCTATATTGTTTGACAACACAATTTCCGACAGAGAGCTTACAGACTCAAGACCCTTGCTGACCTCAGGAAAAACATTTATAAGATTGTTAACCGCACCTGATATTGAATTAAAGTATGAATTATAAAGCACCACATCTCCGACTTGGATATCCCCGCGTACAGCCAGAAAAGCTGTAAACACAAGGCATATCGCACTCATAGTCTGGCCCACTATCCATGTATAAGAGGCAAATCGCGCATTTATCTTGTCGTTTTCCATGCCCCTGTTGCGCAAGCTTTCTATCTTGTTCTCGATAGAATTTATCTCCTCTTCCTCAAGCCCGTGAGCTTTTGTGACGGGTATCATACCAAGCATATCTGTAACCTTTGCAGATACATCCTCATTTTCTTTACGCAATCTGCGGTTAATACTTGTTATGCTCTTGCGGAAAACCCTTATCGTCATAACATTTGCGGGTATTAAAATTGCAAAGAATACTGTAACCTTCCAGCTCTTCATAAGAGCGACTGCAAGCGATACAATAAGACTTAATATAACCGGCAATATTCCGTCGACAAGCCTGGTGTTCAAAATCTCTATTGCTTCTATATCCCGAAGGAATTTTGCCTGAATTCTTCCATTTTCAATCTCATTGTGATATGTAATCGAAAGGTGCTGGAGCTTGCGTATCAGAGTATTCCTGAGTCCCGCCGAAACAGTCCTTTGCATTTTGCTGGAACACTTCGCACGCAACATATTCGTCGGCAAATTCGGTAACAAAAGAAGTAGTATAACTATCCCATAGAAGACTACTTTCTTTATTGCGTCTTCACCGCCTGCGGTTATAGTATTTATAACCTCGGCTGTAACAATAGGAATCATCAATGACGGAAGCTGTTGCAATATCATCAAAAATGTAGTCAGCATAAGTTTTCCGCTGTTCTGCCTTAGCAAAAGCTTCATTATGCCACTCATTTTTTTGCCGTCGCTCGTTTCGCTCCCCTCTTGAAATAGCTTCTCATAATCAGGAATTCCGTTTTTTTGTGCGTTTGCCGTTTTCATAGAAATCACCCCATGCAACCTTGCATTTTTACATTTAATTTTCTTATATTCCTCGAATTCACTTCCATTATACAAGGATAATTGTGTTTGTCAATATTAGTTACATAATTGTAATATATTTTTGCTGTATAATTTTTAGCGTTTTCTATAGCTTTGTATTCTCTTCTCCAATTTATAAAAATCTCCTTGACTTATATGAGTAAATATGATAAAATATCTTTTGTTGTGATGGTGCTGATGCATCCTTATACAACTTTATAGCTTAACAGCTTATCATTTGATAATATCTTATTTATTCTCACCTTTGGGTTATGATAAGTGTATTGAGCAAGAGTTATACGCGGATATGGCGGAATTGGCAGACGCGCATGGTTCAGGCTACGCCACCTCGGTGATTAAATAGGTTAAGCCGGATTTATCCGTTTAATATGTGAGGATTAAGCAATTTTGCTCCTCCTCGGGTTACCTCTCCCGTGTAAAAATTAAGGGGTTAAAACTAAATATGCGGATATGGCGGAATTGGCAGACGCGCATGGTTCAGGTCCATGTGAAAGCGATTTCATGCAGGTTCAAGTCCTGTTATCCGCACCAATTTTCAAAGTGCTTACGAGTTTTTCGCAAGCACTTTTTCTTTGCTTAATTCTGCTTACACCGCTATCGGTTTGTAATCACCATTGTGTGCCAGCTTTACATCTCCGTTTTCGGCAAATACCTCTCCATACTCATTAAATGGTCCGTTTATCACTATTACTACTGCAATCTCACCGTCTCCCACATCCAGAATCTGAATTTCCTGAACCAGAAGTCTTAAGTTTACGTTACTGATTGCACCCTCTGCTACGATGCTATCGAGCATATCGATGTTTTCCTTTATAGCTTTTCTTCGTTTCTTTACTGTTTCTTCAAGGTTTATCAGCTCATTAATTTTAACCTTAAGGTCTTCAATCTGTGCCTTCTTTTTTTCAAGCATTCTGTCATAAGTGGCACGGTTTTCCTTATCGTTAATTCTCTCCATCAGTATGTTTTCCACATCTATTTCGAGATTTGATACAGCAGTTCTCATTTCAGCTATCTGCTTTTCTGTGCCTGCCTTATTCCGTAACCACTTTTTAACATCGGCTTCTATAGCAGACCAATTCTTCTCCGACTCGGATTTCAGCCTTAATATTTCCTTATAGACTAAGTTATCCAAATCCGCCTCCTGAATTCTGTGTGAGGTGCAATAGCCTTTGTAGCGATGATAACCATTGCAGACATATTCAACTCGCTCAGGCTTGTCTCTCCATCTGCGAATCTTTGCCACGAAGGTGCAACCGCAATCTCCGCACTTTAATAACCCTGTGTATCGATGATATGGTTTTCCACTTGAAGCTCTGACCTTAGTTTCCTTTTTAGCTTCAATCAGTTTTTGTACCTTATCCCATATTTCCTTTGGAATTATTACCGGAGCAAAGTTTTCGTGCCTGAATTGTTCTTCTGTCGGAACCTTATGTCTGATTTTCTTTGCCTTATCGCTTTCTTCTACATGGCATATCAGTGTTCCTGTATAGAACTCATTTGTAAGCACTCGCTTGACTGCAGTTGAATCCCACAGGTACTTAAGGGTTATTGCAGGTTTATTATAGCCTTGATTTTTATCGTTGTATAGCTTTTGATAATATGACGGCGATTTCTTGCCATCCTTATTCAGCTTTTCCGCAATCGCTTTAAAGCCGAAGCCATCAAGATACATTGAATAAATTTCTTTAACTATACCTGCAGGCTCATTCTTGATTATGATTTTGCCGGAGTTCTTATCCTTGTAGTAACCCATAGGTGGCATATTGCATATGCCCTTGTCCTTTTGCTTCTGACGATATCCGTATCTTATCTTTTTGCTGACATCTCTTGCATACATATGATTCATAAACTGACTCATTTCCATACGGAATTCATCATCTGTGTTGAAACTGTCGGTGTTGTCTGTTATGCTGATTACTCTTATACCCTTGCTTCTTAAGTATTCGATGAACATAGAAGTCTGGATTTTCTCTCTGCCAAGTCTTGACAAGTCTTTTACCAACACTACATCCATCTTATGCTCTTCAGCCGCTTTACAGATTTCATCGATTCCATTTCTCTGGAAGGTCATTCCGCTGACATTGTCATCATAGGATTCTCCTACAAATATGTGACCTTCCCGTTCTATGTAATCCATAAGAATTCTGCGTTGATTTTTGAGTGAATTCATTTCCTTGTCTTCATCTCTTGACAGTCTGTAATAAATCCATATTCTCCATGCTTGCATTATGTTCATAAATAATTACCTCCTTTCAGCAACAAACAATACCATACTAATTTCAATATATCCAGCAAAACATTTACAAAAGCTCTAAAGGTTTTTTTACCTTTATTTTAGCCTTAATGTCATCCCTATACATGCGCTCCGCAATAATCTTAAAACCCTGTTCCAAAGTTAATTTTTCCATTTCTTTTATGGTTTCAATAACATAAACCGGGTTTCTGATTTCCTCAACTGTAAATCTTGTGTAAATATATGTTTTCATAATTCGTAGCTCCTTCCTTATTGGTTAGCTGCAGCAGGCTTTTCCTGCTCGCAACTTTTTTCGTGGGTTTCAAATTTATGACCTAAATAATCAAAAATTGTAGCCCTTAAAAATTTGTTATACTCTTCATTTGTTCCGTTATATACATACAGAACCTCCTTGATTCTCGGATAATCACTTTTTCTCGGCATAAATATGCCCCCTTTCATTTTTACATTTGCAATTAGCACCGACTTCCGCTACAGTTCCTGACCTCCTGCCTTGTTTGACACCGACATCGTGTTTGCATCTCTTGGTGCGCTCATATCGTGGCGTCACTTCCCCGAGAATGTATCCCTTGCGGTACGGCTATTTAGTTTTAGAAAATCAACCGTATATCAAGTAGATTTTACAACTAAATTATAACAAGGCGTTGACAAGCCGTCAATCGTTTTGTATAATGTTCTTGTAGTAATGTAAATTTTACAAAAACAAACAAGTTTGCATTTTCCAAAATAAGGTGGTGTATGAAGTGTCAAAAAAGAGACCAAGATATGTTTTTGAATCAAATGACAAAGGCGCTAAATTTGACTATTTTGAAAACGAGATAATGACTCCCGACAATAAATATTTTTTAATTACCGTTGATCCTGCAAAGGATGACTATGCTGTAAACAGTAATTTATGGGTTAGAAATAAACTGAGAACATTTCCGAAAATGAAAGAAAAGTATGCTATCGACTCAAAGGAATCTGAGGAGAGAAAAAGTAAAATTCAAGTTCTGCGAGAAAAGTTTTCTTCAAAATTTGAAATTGATTTCAGCAGTAGAGAGCATTTGCTTGAAGACTATCTGAAAAATATGAAAGAAGAAATCCCTGATGCAACAACTAATGCTCTTGGCGGCGGTCTTATAGTCGGAAAATACGGCGAGGGCATTTTGGATTTTATATATGCTGATTTCTATAAAGTATACGAAGAACTTAAGGCAAAGGAGTTTATTGAAAAATATCCTTTGTCAGACGGCGATGGTCAGCTTGACTCTTTATACAACCAATATGCTTATTTTTGTAATACATTTTTTAATTACGAGGACTTATTTGCCCAATCTTTATATACATACATTTGTCCGCCGCTTTTTGTTAATCCCGATGAAGAAAAAACACATCTGGACTTTTATATGGCTTACTTGTCCTATTGGCAGATAATATATCGCGATTTGCTGGAATTTTGTTATGATGAAAATTATTATCCTGAATTTCTCGGCAATTTATATCCCCATGAAAGATATTATTTATATTGCGAAATGCAGGGACTACCGACATCTGTCAACTTGAAACAAAAACACAGTATTGTCGATAACAAGTTAACCGGTAATAAGATGCCTTTTGGATTAACTGAAGAAGAAATTGACGAGAGATATAAAAATGCTGTAAAGTTAACAAAAGACTTCAAAAAATTTGCAAAAGAATATGAGTGCCACGCTGATGTTTTGCATATGCTTTTTCAATCGCCAAGGTTTATTCATATCTGTTATGAATTTTCAAGAATAGAGGAAATACTAAATGTTGAATTTATGCGAATTCTTGAGCTTGACCTTCGGTTTGTTAAATGTCAGCGGTGTGGCAGATATTTTGTAAGGAAAACAGAAAAAGAGGCAAGATATTGCGACCGAATTGTACCGGGAACAAATAAAACCTGTAAAGATATAGCGACAATTGAAAATTTCAAGAAGAATCACCAGGACGATATTCCAACACAGATATACATGCTTTACTACAAACGCTATAAGGCAAGGAAGGATACCGGTGCGTTTGATGAGTACAGTAAAAAGTTTAACGAATGGCACTATGAGGCAAGTGCCAAGAAAATAAAATGTGACGAGGGTAAAATGACACCGGAAGAATATGATAATTGGAATTTCGAATATTTTCCAAATAGAAAAGGAAATAAATTCTTTAAAGATTAAAAATGAGGTTAAGCATAAAAAGTATGCTTAACCAAAATGTAAGAGGATAGGCTGTTTTGCCTATCCTCTCGCTATTTTATTCCATTGTGCCGACCATTTTATTTATATCACCGTCTGAGTCTACGATGATAGTTTTGGTTTTTGCAGGTGCTACATAGCCGAATCCGTCTATGTAGGCTTTATTTTTTTCTTCTATGATTTCATTTCGTATTTTTGTTTCCTCATCGGTAAGGTAGCAGGTATCCTTTGCCATGATTTCGTCATTTGGTTTTACAGGCTCCTGTGGGTTATGCTGCCACTTAGCGTAAAGTACATCAGGCTTTGTGAATTTAAATGTTGTTACCTGATTCTGCTTTGTTCTCGGATCAGTGAACCATCCTGCGAATGTATATCCGTATTTTGTTGGGGTGTAGCTTTCGAGGCTGATGCTCTCACCGTATCTTTTTGTTATTGGTCTAATAAAGCTACCGCCGTCCGTTGCGAATCTCAAGGTTACATTTCCTACGATTCCAAGTTCGTTGTCAAAGGTAACTCGATATTTACTGAGCCACCAAGGTTTTGCAGTTGCCGATGCCGTTGTTGTCAGCAGCATAGTCACTGCCAATGCCGTACATAATACTTTTTTCTTCATAAAAGTCTTCCTCTCTGATTTTATATTACCTTTCGGCAACACAAACATACCACAGAAGATGGCATAAGTCTACGAAGTTTTTTCAAAG
>JAZNFQ010000008.1:0-171390 GCA_045576075.1 Clostridia bacterium | reverse complement strand
AAAAAAGGCAAGAAAACTTTCTTGAAATTGGTAATAAAATAGTAAAAAACTAACATTTTTGCTATCCAAAACGCTGTTTTGTATATTTTAGACAAAAACAATATACTTATTTTTGGTATCTTCAATATAAATAAGTCTTGAAATTTTTAGAAAAAAGTGTATTATATAAATGTACCACTTTTAACTAACACTCTTTTTTCATTTCATCTATGTAGGATGCGTGTCCTATATAGAAAGAAAAAGCCCGAGCGTCTGCTCGGGCTTTTTCTTTCTGTTTTTTACGCTTTATTGATTGAACCGAAAAGTTCCATCTTTTCTTTAACTATTGCTTTTATTGCCTCAACTCCGGGAGCAAGAAGCTTTCTCGGGTCAAAGCCTTTGCCTTGCAAATCCTTTCCTTCCTCAATATACTTTCTTGTAGCCTCCTGGAAGCAAAGCTGACATTCAGTATTTACATTTATTTTGGCAACCCCAAGAGAAATTGCCTTCTTAATCATATCAGAAGGAATTCCTGTTCCGCCGTGAAGTACAAGAGGGAGATCGCCGATTAACGCCTTAATTTTTGCAAGTGCATCAAAGTCAAGACCCGCCCAATTTTCAGGGTATTTACCATGAATATTACCAATTCCTGCGGCAAGAAAATCAACGCCAAGGTCTGCTATCTTTTTACATTCCTCGGGATCAGCAATCTCGCCGGCACCGATTACACCATCCTCTTCGCCGCCGATCGAACCAACCTCAGCCTCGATTGACAAACCAAGGTTGTGAGCAACATGAACAAGCTCCGTTGTTTTTTCTATATTCTCTTCAATCGGGAAGTGGGAACCATCGAACATAATAGAGGAAAATCCCGCTTTTATGCACTTGTAGCATCCCTCATATGTTCCATGATCAAGATGTATTGCAACCGGAACTGTAATGCCAAGGTTGTCAATCATACCCTTTACCATGGCTGTAACTGTACTAAATCCTGCCATATATTTCCCCGCACCCTCAGAAACACCGAGAATAACAGGAGAGTTGTTCTCCTCTGCAGTTAAAAGAATAGCCTTTGTCCATTCCAAATTATTTATGTTGAACTGACCTACTGCATAGTGACCTTCAACCGCCTTTTTTAACATATCTGTTGCTGAAACTAACATTTTAAACCTCCGCTTATATATTTATTCTTTATTATTTAGACAAATTTATGAGTTGCTTCTGTAATAATAATA
The DNA here is from genome assembly GCA_045576075.1 of Clostridia bacterium. Classification (GTDB taxonomy): domain Bacteria; phylum Bacillota; class Clostridia; order Monoglobales; family Monoglobaceae; genus UMGS1820. Next base: position 170,176 of record JAZNFQ010000008.1, on the reverse strand, counting down.
TAAGTATTGCTGCGCGAATCCTGCAAGCGAACCATATCTCTCATTGACAAAGCTTGTAATATCCTTTTCTGAAATGTGGTATACATCTGCCAAAATCCGCTTTATCCATACATCAGTAGGAAAAACCGAAAATCTCTCTAAGGAAAATAGCATTATACAATCCGCAACTTTCCCTCCTACACCCTTTATCTGCATAAGTTCGGCTTTTACGTCTTTATCAGACATATCTTTAAGTGCCTCTAAATTTACCACGCCTTGGGCAACCTTTTGTGCCGCATCTATTATATATGCATCCCGGTATCCCGCTTTGAGCGGTGATAAATCCTCTCTTTTCAGAGATGCTATTTTGTCGGGAGTCGGGAAGGAATAATAAACAGCACCATCAAATTCCAGCTTTTCTCCAAACATTTCACACATTGTTTCAATAATCTTCTTGATACGCGGAATATTATTATTGGCTGAAATTATAAACGAAACTATGGTTTCCCAAACATCCTGTTTTAATATTCTTATCCCTCTGCCGAAATCTATACACTTTTCAAGATTTTTATCAGCCATTAAGAGATTTTTCTGTACTTGAGCGTAATCTGTCCCAAGCGAGAAATATTCGTGCCAAAAATCCGCATCCTTATCATCGCAGATAATCTCTCTTCCGTTTACACGGCATACCTTGTTTCTTGAAATTCCAATATATACACCATCAGTATTGCAATTCCACCTGAAGCACTGTCCGCACTCAAAGGTATGTATAGGGTCAAATGCAAAATCTTCATGTATTAGCATAAGTCCTTCTCCAGTTCAATACTATTTATCAATACACGAATTGTTTTTATCAACTATTTTATATGACAATCTCATAAGACTATCGCCCAGGTGAACATTTTCAACTGCAACATCTGCATCCGTGGAAAATTCAGTATAGGAAAAGTTTAAAAAAGCTTTTATCCCGTATCCGATAAGTTCTTCAGCAACAGCCTGAATAGCATGTTTCGGAACAGCTAAAATAGCCATTTCCGGATTATTTTCCTTTATAAATTGCTCTACCTTGCAATATGGCATAACCTCGTGGACACCGACTTTAAGCCCGTACTTCTTCTCATCGCAATCAAATATCCCTACAAGTTTAAATCCTCTTGACTCAAACTTTGTGTTTATAGCAAAGGTCCTTCCCATATTTCCGGCGCCTATCAAAATTGCAGTATAACCTCTGTCGAGTCCAAGTATTTTAGAAATATTTGCCTTGAGTGACTCTACATTATACCCATATCCCTGCTGTCCAAATCCTCCAAAACAATTCAAATCCTGTCTTATCTGGGATGCAGTAACGTTCATACGCTCACTCAGGTCCTTAGATGAAATTCTCTCAACACCGCTGTTTTCTAACTCACTTAGATATCTGTAGTACCTTGGCAGTCTATTTATAACTGAAGCCGATATCTTTTTATCCATTAAAATTCTCCTTTTGACTTAGATTATAAAGAAGCTTTAAGTCGTTCATTAACAGCAAGCAAAAACTCTTCTGTGTTTACCTTTTTCTTATTTTCAAGCTTGGAAAGAGCAAACAAATCGCCTGTCATAACCCCATCCTCGATTGTTTTAATAGTCGCAGCCTCAAGCTTATCGGCAAAATTACAAAGATCCTTAAGACCGTCAAGCTCTCCTCTTTTTCGGAGTGCCCCCGTCCACGCAAACAACGTTGCAACGCTGTTTGTAGAGGTTTCTTCTCCTTTTAAATGCTTGTAATAATGACGCTGTACAGTTCCGTGTGCCGCCTCATATTCATAAGTACCATCAGGCGAAACAAGAACAGATGTCATCATGGCAAGACTTCCGTATGCAGTTGCAACCATATCTGACATAACATCACCATCATAATTTTTGCACGCCCAAATATATCCACCCTCTGAGCGAACCACTCTTGCAACAGCATCATCTATCAAAGTATAGAAATATTCTATACCTGCATCATCAAATTTTTGTCTATACTCAGCTTCAAATATCTCATTAAATATATCCTTAAATCTGTGGTCATATTTTTTCGAGATAGTATCTTTAGTTGCAAACCAAATATCCTGCTTTGTATCAAGAGCATAATTAAAGCAACAACGTGCAAAGCTTGAGATGGATGCATCAATGTTATGAAGCCCCTGAATAATCCCTGCGCTTTCGCCAAAATTATGTATAAGCTGGCGAACCTCGTTTCCATCCTTGTCTGTGCAGACAAGCTCACATTTTGAGTTGGCCTCAACCTGCATCTCCGTATTCTTGTAGACATCGCCGTATGCGTGACGTGCAATGGTAATAGGCTTGGTCCAAGTCGGAATATATGGTGTAATCCCCTTAACAATAATCGGAGCCCTGAAAACTGTTCCGTCAAGTATAGCGCGGATAGTTCCGTTAGGCGACTTCCACATTTCCTTTAGATTATACTCTTTCACTCTTTCAGCATTAGGAGTGATTGTTGCGCACTTAACCGCAACACCGTATTTTTTTGTTGCGTAAGCGGAATCAAACGTAACCTTATCTTCCGTTTCATTTCTGTATTCGAGTCCCAAATCATAATATTCGCTCTTTAAATCAACATACGGGAGTATCAATATATCCTTAATCATTTTCCAGATAATTCTGGTCATCTCGTCGCCATCCATCTCTACGAGCGGTGTTGTCATCTTAATCTTTTCCATTTTAAACCTCCTCTATAAAGTTAACATCCATCAAATCAGGCATTTTCTTTTGTATAGTTCAAAAGTCCGCCTGCAATCAGCATATCACGTTGACGCTTTGAAAAATCAATCAGGACTTTAAAATCAAATCCCTTGGTAACATTGGTCACCGTAAGCTCAGAAGCGTTTTTTATGCTTTCTTTAAGATTGGTAATCTTAAGCTCATCCATTTGGTCAACTCTGTCGTAATCATCTTCATTCTTAAATGTCATAGGAATAATTCCCGCATTTATTAAGTTCGCCATATGAATTCTGGCAAATGATTTAACGATTACAGCCTTAACACCAAGGTAAAGCGGTGCAAGTGCTGCATGTTCTCTCGATGAGCCCTGTCCATAGTTAGTACCGCCAATAATTATGCTATTTCCAAGCTCTTTTGCTCTGTCGTGAAACTTTTCGTCACATACGGCAAAACAATATTCTGAAATCTTGGGTATATTAGAGCGGAGCGGAAGAATTTTTGCACCTGCAGGCATTATATGGTCAGTGGTTATATTGTCGCCAACCTTGAGACTGCATTTTACATCAATTTCATCCTCCATAGCCTTTGAAACGGGGAATGGCTTGATGTTCGGCCCTCTCAGCACCTCAACACTGTCCATATCCTCAGCCTCAACGGGAGGCACAACCATATTATCATTTATAGTAAATATTTCAGGAAGCTCAAAGTTTGGCATATCACCGAGCGTTCTTGGGTCTGTAAGCACACCTGTTATCGCAGATACCGCTGCAAGCTCGGGAGATACAAGATAAATCTGTCCGTCCTTTGTGCCTGACCTTCCCTCAAAGTTTCTGTTAAATGTACGAAGGGATATTCCGCCTGAATTCGGCGACTGTCCCATTCCTATACAAGGGCCGCAGGCACTCTCAAGAATTCTTGCACCCGCATCTATCATAGTAGCCAATGCGCCGCACTGTGCAAGCATATTTAAAACCTGCTTTGAACCCGGAGCAATAGACAACGATACGTCCGGGTGAACAGTTTTGCCCTTTAAAATGTGTGCAACCTTAAGCATATCAAGAAGTGATGAGTTCGTACACGAGCCGATACACACCTGATCTATCTTCATAGCACCTATTTCCTCGACGGATTTTACATTGTCAGGCGAATGCGGACACGCCGCAAGCGGCACAAGCTCACTAAGGTTAATTTCAACAATCTCATCATATACAGCGTCGCTATCAGCAAAAAGCGGGGTATAATCCTCTTCTCTGCATTGTGCCTTTAAGAACTGACGTGTTGTTTCATCAGACGGGAAAATTGATGTCGTAGCACCAAGCTCAGCCCCCATATTGGTAATGGTAGCACGTTCGGGAACAGAAAGAGTAGCCACACCTTCACCGCAGTATTCAATAATTTTGCCAACGCCGCCCTTAACAGACAATCTGCGCAAGACTTCGAGTATTACATCCTTTGCAGCAACCCATGGTCTAAGTTTCCCCGTGAGTTCTACCTTGACTATCTTAGGGCAAGTAATATAGTATGTACCTCCACCCATAGCAACAGCCACATCCATACCGCCGGCACCAATAGCAATCATTCCTATTCCGCCGCCCGTTGGAGTGTGACTGTCCGAGCCAATTAATGTCTTGCCCGGGATACCAAAACGTTCTAAATGAACCTGATGGCAAATTCCGTTACCCGGACGAGAAAAATAAATTCCATGTTTTTTACAAACACTGCCTATAAATCTATGGTCATCCGCATTTTCAAAACCACTTTGAAGCGTGTTGTGGTCAATATATGCGACTGATTTTTCAGTTTTAACTCTTGGAACACCCATAGCCTCAAATTCGAGGTATGCCATTGTTCCTGTGGCGTCTTGGGTAAGGGTTTGGTCTATCCTTATTCCGATTTCGGACCCCGCAACCATTTCGCCGCATACAAGGTGTGATTTAAGAATTTTTTGAGCAAGAGTCATTCCCATTTTATAGTTGTCATCCTTTCAATATTTATAAATACATATCATTACCATATATTTTATCCTAATGATAGAGTAATGTCAAGTAATCATTCTCAAAAGTTACGACAATAAACCTAAAAAAATGTAGTCGAAATGACTAAATTTTACAATAACTCTTCAAGACTTATCCCCTCTTGCCTCGGCAGATGCTCAATTAACATACAAAACATCCTAAATTCCCCAATAAAATCAGCTTTTGCTCCAAGCTTTGAATATTCAAGGCACTGCTGCAGCGATATTTCAATTTCATCTATTTGTTTCGTCGACAAGGTAAGACACGCCCAAAGCCTGTTTTGCTCCCACAGCTCGCTTATCTCAGAAATTTTATTTTGAACATCCTCCCAATCATCTTTATCAAATTCACCTTCTATTGCACCTGCGACTTCGCTTATTTTATTGCACAAAGAAGCAGTCTTATAAATATGAATTACGGAAAATGTAATTATGCATACAAGAATCAAAATTACGGCAAAAACTTTCTTCAAGCCCGCCTCCCCCTTTTTTTATCCTTTTGTTTTGGGATGAGAATAATTTCTCCCGTTACTTGCTCAAATCCAAGATAAAACACCTCAGAAGCAGTTTTTAGCCCGTGTTCTCTTAACTTGTAGCCCAGCCATTCATCATTTAATCCTAAACGTTTCATACAAGATTTGATTACAGTTCCATTATCAATGATTATATAGCTCATCCTGACAGGTTCAGTATTAATATCTAGCTGTTTCGCGGTCACAGGGCTATACTCACTCTTTAAAATAACACTTACATTTCCGTTCGTTTCCATAACAATATGTTCAACCTCGGAGAGACTGCATACGCCGTTGCTTCTTATTTCCTCCATTATATCAGCGACATTAAATCGCTGCCTCAACATTTCATCCTGATTTAGTTTTCCATCCTGATAAAAGACGCTTGGTCTCCCGTACAATAAAGAGCGAATTTTAGGACTCTTAAATGCAAAAAATGACATAAGAACCTCAAGTATAACAAGAATAAGCATTGCAATAATATTCGTACTGAGAGGCACCTCAATATTCGTAATCGGCATTGCCGCAATTTCTGAAATAATTATTGTTACAACAAGCTCAGATGCCTCAAGCTCACCAATTTGGCGCTTGCCCATCAACCGTATAGTCACAATTACAAAGGCATACATAATTATAGTGCGAATTATAGTTATTGCCAAAACACTTTCCGCCCTTTCAAAATATACATTTTTTGTTATTATGTGCAAGGTAGGATAATATATACTTTTGCTGGCAAAAATACAAGAGCGGGGTTTTGTATATGAACAATAGAAAGGGGCAGTTCCATGATACAGATAGGCAACAATATCATTGTCAACACGGACGATATAAATGATGTAAACTCAGCAAAATTAGCGAACTGTGTTGTTTTGACCTGCGGTCTTAAGCTTAATTCTACCATAACAGCATCAAGCATAAGCGAAGAAGGCTTTACCTTTTGCCTCCAACGCGCAATATTCTCTCTCTCCAAACGGCGTATACCCCAGCAGGAATTCAATATTAAGTGCCGAACAGAGCCAAACAACATTTTTCAATATCTTGCGCTTGTAACGATACTTATTCTATGTGACGTTGACCCAAAAGTATTTGAATTTATAAGGTTCTAATTTCATTAATATCAAAATATACTTTACAGTAGGCTTGAGCGAGCCTTTGACCTTACGACAGGAGTGAGTTTTTGTGGAAAATGCATATTTAGAAAACAATAAAGTTGTATTATGCGGGATTGTGGATAGCGAGCCTGCATTCTCACATATGATATATGGTGAGAAATTTTACTTATTCAAGCTGAGGGTCCCGCGGCTCAGTGAGAACTTCGATTTAATAAATATTACAATTTCTGAACGTTTTTTTCCAGTTGTAACACCGCAGCTTGGTGACCTCGTTGAAATCCGAGGACAGTTCAGGTCGTACAATAACTTTTCAAATATCGGCAACCGCCTTATTCTTACGGTTTTTGTAAAGGAAATTAATTTTTTAAACTCCATAGACAAAACAGAAAACCCAAATAAAATTTTTCTTGACGGTTATGTATGTAAACCACCAATTTACAGAACTACCCCATTTATGCGTGAGATAACGGATATTTTGCTTGCTGTTAATCGTTCCTACAACAAATCGGATTATATTCCCTGCATCGCCTGGGGGAGAAATGCAAAATATGCCGAAACTATCGAGGTTGGGACTAATCTCAAAATATGGGGCAGAATTCAAAGCCGTGAATATCAAAAAAAGATAAGTGACGAAGAGTTTGAAACAAAAACAGCCTTTGAAATATCCGTAAGCAAGCTTGAAATTGCCGAAACTTCTGCAGACGACGAGTTTTTATATGACGAATAATAAAAAACATCCGCAAATGCGGATGTTTTTTCTATAAACTGCTACTATTAACGCTCTGCCATTGGGGTATACCCAAGACGCTTAACCGTACTTTTATAAGCAGGACGCATAATTTTATTGTTAGTCATAATTTCTTCTATTCGGTGAGCACTCCATCCAACAATTCTTGACATAGCAAAAATTGGTGTGTAAAGCTCTTGAGGTAATTTCAGCATCTGATAAACAAAGCCTGAATAAAAATCGACATTTGCGCACATATCCTGTTCAAGCCCCTTTACCTCGCGGAATGCAACGGGCGCAAGACGCTCTATCTTATCATAGAGAGCAAACTCTTTTTCGTGGCCTGTAATTTCAGCAAGCTTTGCAGCCCGAGCCTTTAAAATGGTCGCACGCGGATCGGAAACTGTATAGACCGCATGCCCAATTCCATATATTAAGCCCTTGCCATCCCCTGCTTCTTTATTGAGAATTTTCTTAAGATAACTCATTACCTCATTTTCATCTTCCCAATTATGAACGTTCGCTTTTATTTCTGTCATCTGGGATAACATTTTATCATTTGCCCCGCCATGCTTTGGTCCTTTAAGAGAACCTACTGCCGCGGAAATCGCAGAATATGTATCTGTTCCTGTAGAGGACAAAACTCTTACAGTAAATGCGGAGTTGTTTCCGCCGCCATGTTCCGCCTGCAATATCATAGACAAGTCAAGAGTTTCTGCTTCTATGGGGGTATACTGCTTATCCGGCCTAATCATATACAGGAAGTTCTCGGCTGCAGAAAGCTTTGGGTTGGGATTGTGGAGCACCAAGCTCTCACCATCAAAATAATGACGCTTACAACTGTATGCATTGGCAACCAAAACCGGAAATCTTGCAATCAAATCAAGGCTTTGCCTCAAAAGATTCGGGACTGAAATATCATCCGGATTTTCGTCATATGAGTACAGCGCCAAAACCGATCTGCCGAGCTTGTTCATTATATTCTTGCTCGGTGCCTTAAAAATCATATCCTCTGTAAATCCATCAGGAAGCTCGCGGTTTTTTGCAAGAAGCCCCGAAAAATCCGTTAACAATTCTCTGTTTGGCAAAAATCCAAACATAAGCAAAAACGCTGCCTCTTCAAAGCCGTACCTTTTCTCTGCCTGACAGGCTTCAACAACATCCTCAATACTTATTCCCCTATACCTCAATTTACCGGGAACAGGTGATTTGTTGCCTTCATCCATAACATATCCATGTACCTCACCGATTGAAGTAAAACCTGCAAGCACACCTGTACCGTCTGCGTTACGAAGCCCTGTTTTAACATTATAATCCGAATAATAGTGTGATGGAATTGAATTCCACGCTGAATTATTCGTGTGGATTAAATTTATATATTTATTTATATCCTTGTCCATATCGTTTTGCAATGCCTGAAATTGAAATTTATCCACGTTTTTCACCTCAATTAATTATTGTTTTAAATTATAGTATATATCAATTTTTATTATAAGTCAAGAAATTCAGCTCATTTTTATGCAATAATTTTACAAATTATTAAGTTAAAATTCACATAAAATATAGCCTGAACAAAAATTCGTTCAGGCTATATTTTATTGTTATTAAATTCATCATCTGTTACAAGCTTCTGAGATTGTTCATAAATCTTTCAGCTACCGGATTTTCCTCTCTTGCATCAAGGAGAGAAACTACATATTTCTTTCCTTCATATTCCTTTACACCTACAACCATTGTATTATTATAAGCGCCTTCACTTATAATTATTGGTGTAAATCCTTCGGCGCTGAATTTTTTAGGAGCAATCGGCATTATCATATCCTTTTCTTTGTCATACCACATTGAAAAGTCAAATTCTTCAAACTCCTCTACAGCTTTATGACCAGTCTTTCTTGAAACAAACAGACGATATAAATCCCATCCCCAAGGGGTCGTTTCTACCTTTACTGTTTCTCCTGCAATTTCATACTCACCAGCCTCAAGACCCGTTATTATTTCTACATCTGCATTCTTTTCCACAAGCGGTAATTTTTCAAATACATCAAAATCAAATGTATTATAGGTATGGGGCTTTCCGTCTTTTATGAGTATCGCCTTTAAACTATATTTCTTTCTGTTATCAACTTTCTCTGCAACAAACTCAGCGTTTGCAATATAGCTGCAAGTATTTGCATCAAAGTTTGCATCCTGCTCGCTCTGCATAATCAGCTTATCGCCGTCATATAGCTCAAATACCATCTTGCAATTACTGCCTGTTTCATTGGTGTCGTTACACACATATGCCTCTATACTAACCTTTTCACCCTCAAAATATGTAAATCTATCACTGCGAAGGCTTACCATAATAGGTTCTAGGGCATTTCTGTATTCAAAATAAGCAGGCTTAGGCGTACGCTCACAATCCATAATAGTCTTCATCCATCCGGCTGGCCAAGCATCAATAAAGAGGTGTATAGCAATGGATGCCATACGCGGGTCACGGCGGAAAGCTTCCGTCATCATCTTTGTTCCCCAAGCCTGATGCCTCTGGGTTGACTCAACCCATCCCTCTAAAGTATCAGGAGTATCAAAGAAGCTGAAGTGTGAACCTCTTGCCTGTGAACCAACTATGTTACCTACATTAAACGGTTCTTTTAGCCAATCCTTTGGATATCTTCTCTTCATTAAATCAATAAAATCAAGTCCTTCGATGCCATATTCACCACAGCTGTAATACCAATCAGGAAGTACTTTTTGCCAATAGCCTTTATACATCTCGTTAAATTTTATTTTATGACCATTGTACCAAAGAGTATAACAATGACTATCTGGCATACAATGCTGTCCCGACAAATCAGGAGCAGAATAATCGCCATCTATATGTTTAATTACGCAATCAGGATGATTAAGCTTTACTATATTGTCACAAGAAATAAAGAAAACTTCAAACTCTTCACGCGTAAGATGACGATGTGGGGTTCCTCTTCCAGTATGCTCAAGACCTATATGACAGTCAAAGTTTTCAGTAAGCTCGTTTACATATGTAATAACTACATTACATGGATGTTTTCTCACAATTTTAGCCATTTCCTCTGCTTGTCTTAATCCTTCTGCAGTTTTATTCCTTCTCATAACACTAAAGAGAGGCAGGTCGGTCTGAGTCATAAAACCAAGCATATCGCAATACTGATAAACCTCACTCTGAACAGGACGTTGGGTTAAACGCCAGAAGTTCATATTGCAAAGCTTTGCAAGCAAAATATCATCAATCAATTGTTCGAAATCGCCATTCATAACATCCTGCTGTTCAAATCCCATTGTGTTTGCGCCACGGAGTCTTATAGCCCTGCCATTAAGATAAAACATACCTTTAGGAGAGCTTTCATTATCCTGAATAAACGAACGCATACCGAAAGTCGAAACTGCTGCATCATTTATTTCGCCTTCATTAGAAACGGCAACCTGCAGTTGATACAAATACGGAGAGTCAAGCTCCCATAGTTTAACGTTTTCAATATCAATAAATGTCTTATATAAATTTTTGCCATACTCTGCAGGAATTTTTCTAGGTTCTGCATGGACAACAGGCGCAATAAGCTCATACGCCATATGTTCAAAAACAGTTTCCTTAAAATTCTGGCCATAGAGCGATAAATCAAATTTCAGCTGTTTCTTTACATGCTCTGTATTATCAACCTCTATCCACACCTCTGCCTTCTTATCCTCTATCATAGGACGAACAAAAATATCAGTGATATTTACCTTATTTCGAATTTCAACATATACCTTATCGTAGATACCCATTCCCGGAGGGCAATGGTGCCACCCAATATTCGGATCATCAAAACCAAGGCCCGTTGCCGCATAGAGTTTGTCACCCTCTATCCTTTCGGCGCCTCTTTCGCCTCCCTTTGAATGTCCAAAATACGGATAGTCATTTTTAAGTATAACCTTAAGTGTATTTTTTCCTCTTTTTGCCAGCTCGGTAATATCATATTCAAATGGCGAGAAAAATCCTTCGTGAATACCTACGCATATGTCATTTATATAGACGCTTGCAAGATAATCTGCACCGGCAAAGCAAATATACGCAGCCTTTCCATCAAAGTCGGGTAATTCAAATTGTGATTCATAGATTTGAGTAGCATCTCCAATAGGGCCGCCATAATGCGGAAGAGTTATTTTTTCTTTGCCGTTTAAAAGAAAATCCTTAATCTCAATTCTTGTTCGATAATTTTGAGTCTTAGGAGCAAGGTTTTGAAGAAACGGAGCATATTTCGCTCTCATTTTTTCAAGTTCGGCATATAATTCTTCCCTTGTATCGATTTTTTTATCAGTAGTAATAGCCGCTTTGGTAGCGGGTTCAAGAAAGCAAGCCTTTCTTTCATACTCAATCGGTTGCGGAGTAATTAAGCAGGCGGTTCGTTCTGACTCCTTAGATTTTGTTTCAGCAATTTGTACAAACTGGTCTGCCATTTCATTCATCCTTTCAATAATAAAAGCTTTGATATAATATGCTAAAATTTAGTTACATTGTATCATATTGAATTTTAAAAATCAACTGTTTTCCCAAAATAAACTATGCATCATAAATATGGACAACATTAACAATACGGTGATAATATTTGCAATATTTTAAGCATAATAAAGGAGAGAAATTTAAAAATTTCTCTCCTTAAACATTTTAGTGGACAACAGTAAATTGCCCAAAGTATTCAGGACGGTGAAAGTCAGGCTTTTCACACTCTATCGGAAAATATGATAAAAAGTGTTTAACATCTGTCGCCTCTCCGCATTTCTGCAAATTCCCAATTATGTAATTGCATTTATTGATATCAAAACCCATATAATAGCGTCTTATAAACTCATAGCTCATTTTAAAGCTTACAGTCCAACAACCTTCTTTTACATCTGTTTTAATATCAAGCTCCTCTATTTCTCCAAGGGTCAAATGCTTTGACTGATACCTGTCTAATCTGTAGGACGGATTCATAATTCCGTTAGCATTAACCTCAAAATTCATATACCAGTCCGTTTCATCGGGTAAAAAATTTACAAAGAACTCAACACAGCTGTCTGTGTGAACCGGCTCACAGTGTACTTTCTGCTCAGCTAAAGGATTACTCTCTTCTATTGTATATTTAATAGCAAAGCCTTCATCATCATATGCAATTTGTGCATATGTAACGGGTGCGCCATCCTCAGTATCCCAAAGAACAGTATCAATTTTCAGCTTTTCGGCATCATCAACTTGAACCTTTTTAATTTTATAATCCTTAACCGTCATATCTGTACCTCTGTCCTTGTGAAACTGAACTTAGTTACACTCTGCAACAAGCGGACCTTCGAGCTCGCTCATATAGAAGAGCTTACCCGGAAGAGTCGGGATATAGCTTGATGTAATCCATCTGGTCGGACCATAGCGAAGAGTCATCCAGAAGCTCATACCTTGCCACTGCATACCTCTGCCAAGAACACCGTCGCATCCGCCGATTGCATAATCAGCCTGCAAGAAAAGGCCAGGGCCTATTGTGTTCGCTCTGCAAGGAACAAGCGTAGTTCTTGATTTAAAGCTTGTCAGAGCGTTCTGTTCTATTGTAAGCGGATGAAGCTTTGCTGCAATACGATGCGTTTGCTTCTTCCATTCTTCATCACTTTCAAATTCGCCTGCAAACTGGGGTTCCCAGAATGCGATGTGGCACATTCTTCCAACACCAAATACCAAAACAAGCTTTGCGCCCTCTGCTTTGAGTGCAGCAATCTTCTCTGCATATGTAGGGAGATTTTCCTTTGTTGCAAAGTTGCGCTGCTCTACAGGAACTGTTAACTCACCAAGCGGATTAAACAATGCCTGACACATAGCGTTTTGGAAAGCAGCTGGATCATCGCCTGCAAGGGTGTTACCTTCAGCGTCTGCCCATTCATCCATATTAAATGTATAAACATGGTCACACTTAACATTCCACTCCTTGAGGAAGTAAACTGCCCACTTGTACATACCCATAGGTCCAACAGGGAGTATCATAGCGAGCTTTTCACCCCTGTCGCGTGCCTGCTTAATCTGAAGAGCAATCTCGTGCCCCATATAAGTATCAAATTCTGTGAGATTTTCACATTTTACGGGATTGAAATCCTTGTTCCAGAAATCCTGTCTGTCCTCTACGCGATTTCCCGGTGCGCAGCAAGCATCAATTTTCTCCATATCCCAGCCTGCGGGATAAAATCCCTCAAGCAAAGAGCCTTTAACTGTACTGTTAAAATCCATTTTATTTTCCTCCTAATTTATTATTTTTTAAGTTCTTTGCGAATTTCCGCAACAACAAGCTCTACGAGCTTATCAATGTTCTGTGTTTCAGGTGCGGCAGCAGCGTAGCCTGCCTTCCCATCGCTTGAGAACAATTGCATTTTAGCCATAGATTCTTGTTTTACAGCCTCAACTGCTGCAGGTATCAAATCAATAATACCCTTGTTCATATCGGTAAACTTACTGAACTCAGCTTTAACTGCAGCAATATTGATATCAGTAAAAATATTAACCTTGCTGATACCTTCTTTTATTGCCTGACGAAAGTCGTTATCAGTAAGACCTGAACCGCCATGAAGAACAAGCGGAACATCAACAGTGCTTGCAATAGTTCTTATTCTCTCAAAATCAAGTTTGGGAGGAAGCTTATATGCACCGTGAGCATTACCTACAGCAATTGCAAGTGCGTCAACCTTTGTCTTTTCAACATAATCCTTTGCAAGCTTCGGGTCTGTAAAGAATTTGCTCGGGTCTGCAAGATGAGAGCTTCCCTCTGCAGAGCCTTCGTTATCACCAACGTGACCGAGCTCACCCTCAATTGTTGCACCATAGGAATGTGCAATATCTGCCATCTCTCTTACCTTTTGAACATTGGTGTCATAATCATCAGTTGAACAATCGTACATAATAGATGTAAAACCAAGCTCAAGCGCCTTAAGGCAAGTTTCTTTTCTAAGACCGTGGTCAAGATGAACAACCACAGGAACTTTAGCCTTCTTTGCCATAGGTAAAAGATAATACGAAACTTCTTCAAGCGGACCATACGGGAACAAAACTTCAGCAGTACCCATAATAACAGGTGACTGTGTTGCTTCAGCCGCACTTATGATTCCTCTTGCAAGCTCCATATTTACAGCATTGAAAAGTCCAACTGCATACTTATTTTTTTTCGCAGGAACAAGAACCTGATTTAAATTAACTAACATTATTTATCACCTTTCTCTTTCATAAATTTTTTAACTTCATCATATGATTTCATACCATCGGTTGCACCCTTTGCCATTACACAATGCGCACCCGTTGCGTTTGCAAACTTAACACACTCTTCAGGAGAACCACCACGGGCAAACTCTGCCAGAAATCCTGAACAGAAGCTATCGCCCGCCCCTGTTGTATCAATGGCGGTAATACCCTTATAGGCAGGGAAAAGCTTTCCTTTATCTTCTCCCGCAAGTCGAAGATAAGCGCCTTTGCTTCCGACCTTAATTATAACATTTTCAACGCCCTTTGACATAAACACATCAGCAATTTCGTCAAGGTCATCCTTGCCCGCAATATTTACAGCCTCATCAATGCTTGGCATAAAATAATCGATATATGGCATACAGATATCAAGGATTTCTCCCCATTTTCCTGATGCATCCCAACAAACATCAAGAAATGTTGTCTTGCCTTTTTCCTTGCATTTTTTCAAAAACTGCATCGTTTCCTCACCGTCGAATGTGTCCATTAAAAACGAACCGGTAACAAAAACCATATCGTTTTTGTCAATAATATCGAAATCAATATCATCATATGTAAAAGCAGCATTTGAACCGTAGCAATGGAAAAATGATCTCTCACCGGCTTTATCAATCATCAAGACTGATGCTGAAGTTTGCACATCATCTTTAATACAAACGCCATTTGTATCAACCCCGTGCTCATTCAGTTTTTCTATTAAATATTTACCGAAAACATCGTCACCTACTGCACCTACAACCGATGATTCTGTTCCCAGAGTATTTAGGTTAATGGCAGCAGTCATCGCATTTCCGCCATTATGTATTGTAATAGAATTAACGGGCAACAGCACACCCTTATCGGGATATTCAGTCACAGTTTCTACGATTACATCTGCAACCATAATGCCCACGCATGCAACCTTTTTCACAATCCAGCCCTCCTAATTTAAGGCAATAATCTTGCAGGAAGTATTTTAGGATAGGTAAGACATTGTCTGAACCCCTCGGCATACTGAGAGTTGCATTGCAAACCTCTATATCTTGCACAAGTCTTTACAAACTCTGCAAAATCTATATTATCATGATCTCTCATCCACTTAATCTGGCTCTCGTGACATTCAAGCATTTCGAGTTTCAAATCGATTTCTTCGCTAATGTCAACATATTCTGTAGGGATAAACCCAAGACCAGCAAGATTATCCATATAATAAATGGGGGTAACCTTAGCTGCTTTTTTCTCAGAAGTTTCATAATGAGGAACACTTGCGGCAAAAGAAGCATCAAACACAAGTCTTGAAACCGCAACGTGGTCAGGCATATAATCATCAGGAGAGTGTGTGATAATAAAATCGGGATCAACACTTCTGATTATATCAACAACCTTATCCCTTTGCTCGCTCAGACCTTCGTAAACTCTAAGGTCACCAATATCGCAGGTTACAACCTTTATCCCAGCAAGAGCGCCCGCCTTTTTAGCTTCCTCTCTTCTGATAACTTTAAGCTCATCAGGCTTAATAATTTCATGTCCTAAGTTGCCGTTGGCAACATGACAAACAGTAACATTATCCCCGCGCTTAACACACTTTGCGAGGGTTCCCACGCAATTAATTTCAATATCATCAGGATGACATCCTATTGCAAGAACATTCATTTCTATACCTTCCTTCATAATATTTAAAAATTTGACTTTTTAACATTTTTATTATATAATTAATTTACTTTTATGTATTTAACAAATAGTACGCTATTTTTAGCATTTTGTTCGGGATGATAAAACTATGTATTCAAGTCAAAACAAAAAAAATGAAATAAATATTGAAAAATTCAACAGTATATATTATTTTGAATTTGGCAAGGATTTCACGCATACACCGGAGAGCCATAATTTTTGGGAAATGGTGTATGTTGACAACGGCCGTATTAATGCAATTTCTGATGGTAAGGCCTTTATGCTTGAACAAGGTCAGGTAATATTTCATGAGCCAATGGAAGTGCACGCCCATATTTCAGACAAACACGTGGCAAACAATATGATGGTTATTTCGTTTACAACACAGTGCGAAAATATGGATTTCTTTAAAAACAAAATCCTAACGCTCGATAAAACTGCCAAAACCATACTTTCTCTGTTCTTAAAAGAAGCAAAAAATGCTTTGGGGCATATCCCGAACGATTACTCAAACAAAGAAACTCTCAACTTTATCCCGTCAATTTTCGGAGGGGAGCAACTTCTTCTTTGCTATTTTACCGAGTTCCTTATAACACTTATACGAAAAGGCAGTAACTCTCAGGGCAGCATAACCTCCGCAAAGAGCTCCCGTGATATCGCAGCAAACTCAACGAGCGAGCTGATAGTTGAGTATATGAAAAAAAATTTGTCATCGAACTTGACCTTAAAGAATTTATGCGAGCATTTTATAATAGGCAAGACCCAGCTATGCCAGATTTTTAATCAAAATTTGGGTCAAAGCCCTATGGAATACTATTCTAGCTTAAAAATAGAGGAAGCTAAAAAGTTGCTTCGTGAAAAGAACTATTCCGTAACACAAATATCAGATATGCTCGGATATTCTTCCGTACATACTTTTTCAAGAGCATTTAAACAAGCGGCAGGCTTTTCGCCCACCGCTTATATGCACAGTATTTTATAAATTTTTTTATATTCTGTTACACAAAACTTCAACCCGCTCTTTTTTGTAGGTATCAAATGTACCTTCATCAAGGGCGGTTCTTATTTCTGCCATCATATTGTTATAGAAATAAAGGTTGTGAATAACTGCAAGACGCATTGCGAGCATTTCTTTCGCCTTAAACAGATGCCTTATATATGCACGCGAAAAGCTCTTGCAGGTAGGACAATTACAATTTACATCAAGCGGTTTCTCGTCACGCTCATATTTTGCATTCATTATGTTCAAAATTCCCTCGGAGGTAAAAATGGTGCCATGTCGTGCGTTTCTGCTCGGCATAACGCAGTCAAAAAAGTCAATTCCTCTCTCCACCCCCTCCAATATATTTACGGGTGTTCCAACGCCCATAAGATATCTTGGTTTATCCTTTGGCATAAAAGGCTCTACCGCCTCAATAATGCGATACATATCCTCTGTACTCTCACCCACAGCAAGACCGCCTATCGCATATCCGGGCAAGTCAAGTTCTGCTATTTGTTTCATATTTTCTATTCGCAAATCCTCATATGTCCCGCCCTGGTTTATTCCAAAAAGTAATTGGTTTTTGTTTATTGTATTATCAAGGCCATTGAGTCTGTCAAGCTCTGTTTTGCATCGCTGGAGCCAGCGCACAGTCCTCTGCGACGACTCCTTTGCGTAGCTTTTTTCACAAGGATTTTCTATACACTCATCAAACGCCATAGCGATAGTCGATGCAAGGTTTGACTGGATTTGCATACTCTCCTCGGGTCCCATAAAAATCTTTCTGCCGTCTATATGAGAGGAGAAATAAACACCCTCTTCTTTTATGTTTCGAAGCTTAGCTAGGGAGAACACCTGAAAGCCCCCGCTGTCTGTCAATATCGGCCTGTCCCAATTCATAAACTTATGAAGTCCGCCCATATCGCGAACAACCTCATCCCCGGGTCTTAAATGGAGATGATATGTGTTTGAAAGTTCAACCTGACAACCAATTTCCTTAAGCCCGGGTGCAGAAAGCGCCCCTTTTATTGCGGCGGCTGTTCCTACATTCATAAAAACAGGAGTTTGAATTTTGCCGTGAACGGTTTCAAACTCACCCCGTCTCGCTGTCCCTTGTGTTTTTATCAAATTAAATTTTGTCATACTAAAATCAATTCCTTGTCTTTATTGTATAAACATCGCATCGCCAAAGCTGAAAAATCTGTATTTTTCTTCCACAGCAGTCTTGTACGCATTCATAATACTCTCTCTGTCCGCAAGAGCAGACACGAGCATAAGCAGGGTCGATTCAGGCAAATGAAAATTGGTAATCAAAGCATCAACGGCTTTGAATTTATAACCGGGATAAATGAATATACTTGTATCTCCAGACCTTGCGCAAAGCATACCTTTTTCATCAGCCACAGTTTCAAGGGTTCTCACAGATGTTGTTCCAACAGCTATTACCCTTCCGCCATTTTTGCGTGTATTATTTATTTTCTCAGCGGCATCTGCAGTAATTTGATAGTATTCACTATGCATCAAATGCTCCTCAACATTTTCTACAGAAACCGGTCTGAATGTCCCAAGCCCGACATGCAGAGTTAGGTAGACAAGTTCGACGCCCTTTTCCTTTATTTTCTCAAGAAGTTCATTTGTAAAATGCAGTCCCGCCGTCGGAGCGGCTGCAGACCCTTCTATTTTAGAATATACAGTTTGATATCTTTCGCGGTCGGTAAGCTTTTCTTTAATATATGGCGGAAGCGGCATCTCTCCAAGTTTATCTAAAATTTCCTCCCATACACCATCATATTCAAATTTTACTATGCGATTTCCGTCCTCAATAATTTCGAGAACCTCAGCGCGCAAAAGACCATTTCCGAACTCAAATCTGCTCCCAACTTTAGCTTTTTTTCCCGGCTTTAATATAACTTCCCATTTATCAAGTTCAAGCCGTCTAAGTAGCAGAAATTCTATCTTTCCGCCACTGCCCTCCTTGGTACCATAAAGCCTTGCGGGGATAACACGGGTATTATTCATAACTAAACAATCGCCCTGATTTAAATAGTCAATGATGTCAAAAAAATTTCGGTGAGAAATCTCTCCGTCTTTTCTGCCCAGAACCATCAATCTCGATGCCGTTCTGTCATCAAGCGGGGTTTGGGCTATGAGTTCATTTGGTAAATCATAATAAAAATCCTTTGTCGTCATCTGAACACTATTCTCCTATTAATATGCATTCTCAAGATTTGTACCGGGGAAATAATGCAGAAGAATATCAACATAGCTAAAGCCTGCCTCTGCCATACCTTTTGCACCATACTGGCTCATACCTATACTGTGTCCCCATCCGGTTCCTTCAAAAACAAATCCAGTATTGGCCGTACTCTCTGCTTCGGTTATGGTGTAGACCTCCTGATTTACGCCATTGGTAGCAAACAATTGACTCGCATCGAGAGTCGCTTGTCCCTCTGATGTCAGCATTATAATTTCATCAATTTTCTTCTCGGATACATTATATCCGTCAGTAGCCTTTATAGACGGAACATCCTGCGCCGCCTCGCCATTTCCGCGCACAGTAAACGCCTGACTTTTTGTAACGGTATTAAAAATAGTTCTGCAGGCTTCTCTTTCAAAAACTTTACTGCCTTGGGTTCCGCTGACGGTCATTTTTAAAACTCTGCCGTTTTCAGTATATTCATCAACCTTTATCGAGGTAACCTCACCTACATTATAGCCCTTATTGCGCATTATAGTTGTTGCCTCGTCGCAGGTAATCGAGCCTTTCCATATACCATTGGGAATGTTTTTCGTATCTTCAAAGCTATTATCAACGCTGACGAGATACGGAACACTATTCCCCCATACATTTTTAACATCCTCGGTTCTCTCACCCATAGACGCACTATAATACAGCTGCGCGGGCTTTCCGTCATAACTCAAAATCTGATTGCTTGTTTCGTCAACAGGAGCATAAGAATTTTCGGTTTCAAACCTCACACCCGCATATGCCTGACAGCAAACTGTGCTGCATAAATCAAATCCGTATTCTGAGTGCTTATTCAAATTATTCGCCGCATAGTTTCTCGCGCATACTGCCTGCGCCTTTAATGCCTCCTGATGCCATGATGGGCTCATTTCCCTGGAAATTACGCCATATAGATAGTTATTCATAAAAACAACATTGGTAATTACATTCTTCCCGTTTACAACTTTAAAGTCAAGTCCTCCGCGGTATTCCTCGCCACCTATTGAAAGTCGCCTGTTCATCCCGCCTTTGGTCGGGAAGAGTCCAAGGCCCCTTGATGTGTCACTTGTTTTATATATAACCGACCCGCCGCTCTTAACAACTATCCCGCTGTCTGTAAATGTAACAACAAGCTCGGTATCTCTTACCTTCTCTTCTTCTGTAAATTCCGTTCCGAGATAAGTCCCTATAAAAAAACCATTTTCGGACGTAACGGTAACCTCGCTCTTTGCGTTCCCTCCATAATAAAGGCCTATCCTTAAATACGAAGGAATTGCATAATCTGCATACGCTGTATACGAAAATAAAATTAAAAAGGCAAAAAGAAAGACTGTTATAAATGCCGATATTTTTTTCATATTTTACCATCCTCCCCGAAAATTGCTATAGAGCGACATTGTTTTTATACTGATTTTATAATATCATAAAATAAATGTAATTTCTATCTATTTAGTCAAAAAAATATATACGATTATGTTAAAATTTTATTACAAATTATATATTTTGTATATTTTGTCTAAAATATTTTATCAAAATATTGCATTTCTGCCAAAATGACATTTGACATCCAAGACTAATTAGCATATAATAATCTATACTAATGTGTTAAATGTATAAAACAAAGTTTTATATAATTAAGGAGGATATTTCTGTGAAACAGTACAATGTTGGTATTATTGGCGCCACAGGTATGGTTGGACAGCGTTTTATTACTTTGCTTGAAAATCATCCGTGGTTTAATTTAAAAATTCTTGCAGCTTCTCCGAGAAGTGCAGGAAAAACATATTCTGAGGCAGTCGGAAATCGTTGGGCAATGAAAACCCCGCTTTCAGACAGCATTGCAAAGATGATTGTTTTAGATGCAACAGGTGACATAGAAAAGATCGCCGCTGAGGTCGATTTTGTTTTCTGTGCAGTTGATATGAAAAAGGACGAAATCCGTGCTCTTGAGGAAGCCTATGCAAAGGCTGAGTGCCCCGTTGTTTCCAACAACTCTGCGCACAGACACACAGATGACGTCCCGATGATAGTTCCCGAAATCAATCCCGAACACGCTGAAATCATTGAGGCACAGAGAACACGTCTCGGAACAAAACGCGGATTTGTTTCTGTTAAATCAAACTGCTCTCTTCAGAGTTATGTACCTGCCCTTCATCCTCTTATGAAGTATGGTATCAAGAATGTTTTGGCTTGCACATATCAAGCTATATCTGGCGCGGGCAAGACCTTTGAAACATGGCCTGAAATGGTAGACAACCTGATCCCCTACATTGGCGGCGAAGAAGAAAAGAGCGAGATTGAGCCTCTTAAAATTTGGGGTCATATTGAAGATGGTAAGATTGTTGACGCAGTGACACCTGCTATCACGACCCAATGCTTACGTGTACCCGTATCCGACGGACACACAGCAGCCGTGTTCGTAGAATTTGAAAACAAACCCACCATTGAGCAGATAAAAGAGGACTGGAAGAACTTCAAGGGTGTTCCGCAGGAGCTTGACCTTCCGTCCGCACCAAAACAATTTCTTAATTATTTTGAAGAAGACAATCGTCCTCAGGCAAAGCTTGACCGTGATTTAGAAGGCGGAATGGCAGTTTCTATTGGTCGTCTGCGCGAGGATACACAGTATGACTACAAATTTGTATGCCTTTCACATAACACACTTCGCGGTGCAGCGGGCGGTGCTGTCCTTATGGCAGAGCTCCTTGCAGCTAAAGGCTATTTTGACTAAAATTATATTATTTTGAAGATATTTCCCAAAGGAGGTATTTGTATGAAAAACGCAATTTTTACAGGAGCCGGCGTGGCAATAATCACACCTTTTACAAAGGACGGAGTTGATTTCCCAAAACTTGCAGAGCTTCTTGAATACCAAATTGCAAATGGCACTGATGCAATAATAATATGCGGTACAACAGGCGAGGCATCAACTATGCCTGACGCCGAGCATTTATCCGTAATAAAGTTCGCAGTTGAAACTGTAGGTGGTCGCATCCCTGTTATTGCAGGCACAGGCAGCAATGACACAGCACATGCAATTGAGCTTAGCACTTACGCAGAATCAGTTGGTGCTGATGGCTTGCTTATAGTTACACCATATTATAATAAGACAACTCAACACGGATTATATCTGCATACCAAAGCTATTGCTGAGAGTGTAAATATACCTATTATCTTATACAACATCCCCGGTCGTACGGGCGGGCTCGCATTTTCGATTGATACCTTAAAAAAGCTTGATAAAATCCCTAACATTACATCAATAAAAGAAGCTTCCGGTGACATCGCCTTTATGGCTCAGGTTGCAGCAGAAACAGAGCTTAATATCTATGCCGGAAATGATGATATGATTGTTCCTTGTCTTTCTCTTGGCGGGAAAGGTGTCATCTCTGTTCTCTCAAACATACTTCCGCAGGAAACTCACGATATTTGTGCAAAGTTCTTTGATGGTGATATAGAGGCTTCTAAAGATTTATTCCTCAAGTATTTAAATCTTATAAAGACACTGTTTATAGAAGTAAATCCAATTCCTGTCAAGACCGCTATGAATCTTATGGGCTATCATGTAGGCGGGTTTAGAATGCCGCTTTGCGATATGGTTCCTGAAAATCTTTCGGTTCTTGAAACAACGCTTAAACGTTATGGTTTACTCTCACAAATAACAGACTAATCAATTTAGGGTGATACAAATGACAAACATTCTTTTATGCGGCGCATGCGGAAAAATGGGGCACGCTGTTGCACGGGCAACAGAGGATTCAGGAAGTGCCCGTATCGTTGCAGGCTATGATATAAAGTCGATGTCTGATTCAAACTTTCCTGTATATACATCTCTCTCTGATGTAAGGGAAGACATTGATGTTATTATAGATTTTTCACATCCGACATTGACAGAAAATGTCCTGGCCTACTGCGCTGATAAAAAAATTCCCGCAGTTATTTGCACAACAGGACTCGGGGGTGAGCAGATTGCTAAAATCAACAGCATTTCAGCTTCGATTCCCATATTTTTCTCGGCAAATATGTCGCTTGGTGTTAATCTTTTGATTGACCTTGCAAAGCGCGCATCTAAATTGCTCGAAGATAATTTTGATATAGAAATCATCGAAAAGCATCATAACCAAAAAATCGATGCCCCGAGCGGTACTGCGCTTGCAATAGCGGATGCTATTTCAGACGCTGTTTCTTATGAACCTGAATATACCTATGACAGACACAGCGTCCGTCAAAAACGAGATAAGCGCGAAATTGGCATTCACGCCGTGCGTGGCGGTACAATTGTCGGCGAACACTCTATTATCTTTGCAGGCTGTGACGAAGTTATCGAGCTTAAGCACTGCGCAACCTCAAAAGAAGTTTTTGCAGTTGGCGCGATAAAGGCTGCTATTTTCCTGAAAGATTTGGCTCCGGGTCTTTATTCGATGTCTGATTTGATAGCATCACAGCAGTAATTTATATGAAAGGACTTCTTTTATGATTAAGACTATTACAAATATAGATTATCTTGAAGATGTTGCTCTTGTTACCATAAATAACATCCCTAATAGTCCGAAAAATGTTTCGTTTATTCTAAATGAAATTGCCAATCGCAATGTAACCGTTGATATGATATGTCAAACTGCGCCGTATAAAGATAAAATTAACCTTTCTTTTACCGTTCCGCAGGACAGCTTGTCAGAGGTAATTGCAGCGACTACTGCATTTCGTACTGTCAGCGCTGATATTTCAACAGATGTCAACGGCAATAATACGAAATTTATTCTTCTCGGAGAAGGTATGCGGAATACTTCAGGAGTTGCAGCCGAGTTGTTTGAACGCCTTGCAAATGCGAATATTTCCGTAAAGCTGATTACAACAGGGGAAACTGAAATATCCTGTCTTATAGACATAAAAGATGTTGAAAAAGTAAAAGAACTTTTAAAGTAAATATAAAATGGGTCGCAAATGCGACCCCTTTTTTCAGACTGCCGAAAAAGTCGTTCTACCGCAAGCGGAAATATAAAAAAGATACATTGTAGGGGACGGCGTCCTCGACGTCCCGCATACATAAAAATGAAAACCTCAAGAAAAACATCGAGTTTTCCTTGAGGTTGCTTGCTTTTTGCGAAATCGTTCTCTGCAGTACAATCCTACAGCGACGAAAACCATTTCACAAAATATAACTTCCTTTTTAGGCATCTGTTTATAAATATTAATGATGGAAAAGACGAATTCCCGTAAATGCCATTGCAATTCCGAATTTGTTACAGGTTTCTATAACATTGTCATCACGGATTGAGCCACCGGGTTGTGCTATAACAGTTACGCCTGATTTACGCGCTCTCTCTATATTATCTCCAAACGGGAAAAATGCATCAGAGCCGAGTGCAACATCCGTATTCTTTGAAATCCACTCAAGCTTTTCTTCTTTGGTGAACACAGCAGGTTTAACCTTGAATATTTTTTCCCACGCGCCATCTGCTAAAACATCCATATACTCATCCGAAATATAAACATCAATTGCATTATCGCGGTCAGCGCGCTTTATACCGTCAACAAATTCAAGAGAAAGAACCTGAGGTGCCTGACGCAGCCACCAGGTATCAGCTTTATTTCCTGCAAGTCTTGTGCAGTGAATTCTTGATTGCTGACCTGCTCCTATTCCTATTGCCTGTCCGTCCTTTACATAGCAAACGCTGTTTGATTGAGTATATTTAAGGGTTATAAGCGAGATAACAAGGTCACGCTTTTGTTCTTCTGTCATAGTCTTATTTTCGGTAACTATGTCGCTGAGCATTTCATTATCTATTTTAAGCTCATTTCTTCCTTGCTCAAACACGACTCCAAAAACCTGTTTATGTTCAATCGGCTCGGGAACATAGCTTGCATCAATCTCTATTACATTATAGTTTCCGCCACGCTTTCCCTTTAATATTTCAAGAGCCTCGTCTGTATATCCGGGTGCTATAACACCATCTGACACCTCTTTTGCGATAAGCTGTGCAGTTGCCTTGTCACACTCATCAGAGAGTGCAATAAAGTCGCCAAACGAAGACATTCTGTCAGCACCTCTTGCCCTTGCATATGCGTTCGCAAGCGGGGTCATCTCTATACTGTCATCTACAAAATATATCTTCTTTAAGGTATCAGAAAGCGGAACGCCAACAGCCGCACCAGCAGGCGAAACGTGTTTAAACGATGTCGCAGCGGGAAGCCCTGTTGCGTTTTTCAGCTCTTTTACAAGCTGCCAGCCGTTGAGTGCATCCAAAAGATTAATATAACCCGGCTTTCCGCAAATGACCTTGAAGGGCAACTCTCCATTGTTCATAAATACCTTTGATGGCTTCTGATTGGGGTTACATCCGTATTTAAGTTCCATTTCTTTCATTGTTAATTCCTCTTTCTATTTTCTCAATGACTTAATTATTTGTTTTTATTTACAATACGAGTTTCTGTCGCACCTGTCTCCAAATCAATATAACGAACAAATAAAGAAACCTTATTATCATCGTTAAGACTTTCCCAAAGTCCGTCGGTAAATTCATCTATATTATTTGGAATTGCAACCTTTTTAGGCTCACCCTTAAATGACGGAAGCGGACTTCCATCGCCCATATATGTATGAATAAAATGTCCCTCTCCCGCAATGGGGGTTGTGTAGCTAAAGGTAAACCTTTGGCAAGAATCAGGGTTTCCATCATCGCTTTTTAAAATTGACATTGCATAATTAAAATTATTGCACTCTCTTTTAATTATGCCCGAAATTCTTGGTGTATAGTTTGGGGCATCATCTTCATATTCACGGCACCTGAGCGATTGCTCAAACGTCATCTGCTGGTTCATCAACTCATAAATTGTATCGGTCTGGTCGCCGTTTGTGACAATGGTTTTGTTACCAAGCACGCGAACAGGTGCATAAATAATAAGATGCGGGTCTTCAAGCTTTGACGGGTCGTGAGCCTGAGTTCTTATTCCATCTCCATCTTCAACAAAGACTCTGTTTCTTGAATTAACAGAGCGGCCCATAATAAAGTATGCCGTAACCGCCGATTTTCCATCCTCTGACTTACCTATTACAATACCACGTCCGGGGTAAGCATTATTTTTTAACTCATCATAAATATTTAGCATTTATTTAAACCTCCTTATTCTTCTGCGCATAATTTTTCAACTGCTTGTGGCAAAATCTTCCACTCAGCCTCCTCCATTACTCTGCGCTGCAGAGTTTCGGGGGTGTCATTATCATTAATATAAACCGCCTTTTGCATCAGGATTTTACCACCATCTGTTATTTCGTTTACGAGGTGAACCGTCGCACCCGTAACCTTTACGCCATACTTTAAAGCCTCTTCGTGAACCTTGAGCCCATAAAATCCGTCACCGCAAAATGCGGGAATAAGCGATGGATGAATGTTTACGATTTTGTCACGATATGCATCAATGAAGGTTTTGCCAAGGATTGCAAGAAATCCCGCAAGGACGACAATATCAACCTCTTTTTCCCTCATATAATCACGGAGAGCAGCATCAAAGGCCTCGCGGCTCTCAAAATCCTTTCGCAAAATCACTTTAGCGTCAATTCCCGCGTTTTCCGCTCTTTCAAGAGCGTACGCCCCGCTTTTGTTTGAAACTACAGTAACAATTTTACCATTTTTTATAATGCCTGACTCCTGCGCATCAATAAGGGCCTGTAAATTCGTTCCGCCGCCCGAAACCAAAACACCTATTCTTTTCATTATATTATCCCTTTTCCAAAATTAGCCTTTTATTATCTCGCCTGTTGCGTCATCAACGATTTCGACGCCTTTGTCCCCGGATTTTAATTCACCCAAAACATAGGCCTTCTCTCCTGCGTCTTTAAGGCAAGCAAGAGCGGCGTCTGCCTTTTCTTTACTTACCGCTACAATCATACCGATGACCATATTAAAGGTGTTATACATATCACGCTCTGCAATATCTGCCTTTTCCTGCATCAATTCAAATATGGGGAGTATATCCCAAGTACCCTTATGTATAACCGCAGTTAAGCCATCAGGGAGCATTCTCGGAACATTTTCTATAAATCCGCCGCCCGTAATATGAGAAACGGTGTTGATGCCAACCTCTTCTATCAGCTTAAGCAAGGGTTTTACATAAATTCTAGTTGGAGTTAAAAGCTCTTCTCCTATTTTCTTTCCAAGCTTTTCGGAATATTCATTCAAGGTTTCTTTGGCGTTGGCATCGTTTAAGCCAAATATTTTTCTTACCAAAGAATATCCGTTTGAGTGTATACCACTCGATGCGATACCGATAAGCACATCTCCCGCCTTTGCTTTATCTCCGTCGGTAATCTTTGCTTTTTCTACGACACCAACACTAAAGCCGGCAAGGTCATATTCATCAACGGGATAAAATCCCGGCATTTCTGCAGTTTCGCCGCCAACCAATGCACAGCCCGCAATAACGCATCCATTCGCAACGCCCTTTACTATTTGCGCAACCTTTTCAGGTACGTTCTTTCCAACTGCAAGATAGTCAAGGAAAAACAAGGGCTTTGCTCCTGAGCATGCAACATCGTTTACACACATTGCAACACAATCCTGACCGATTGTATCGTGCTTATCCATTAAAAAGGCAACTCTAAGCTTTGTTCCAACACCATCTGTACCTGAAACAAGGACAGGATTTTCATAGCCCTTGGGTATTTCAAAAAGACCTCCAAAGCCTCCAATACCACCAAGCACGCCTTCTATCGCAGTTTTCTTAACATCCTCTTTTATAAGTCTTACCGACTCATAACCTGCCTCAACGTCAACACCGGCAGCTTTATATGCATTTTCACTCATCTTTTTATTTCCTTTCGCTTATTATAGTTCTTTGACAAGTTCTTTAATCTTCAAATCTTTTTGAGCAACACCCTGCTCCATCTTTTCTTTTGCATCTTTTAGCGCACTCTTTAAGTAATCATATTTAAGCGACAACATCTGCGCTGCAAGGATTGCCGCATTTGTGCCGTTATCAACGCCAACGGTTGCAACAGGAATTCCCGGGGGCATCTGCACAGTTGCAAGAAGTGCATCCATTCCGTCAAATGTTGACTTAATCGGAATACCTATTACCGGAACAACTGTATGTGCTGCAAGCACGCCACCGAGATGCGCCGCCATCCCCGCAGCCGCAATTATTACCTCTATTCCGTTTTCTTCAGCAGTCTTTGCAAATTCTGCAGCACGGTCTGGAGTTCTGTGAGCAGAAATTACATTTACATCGACATCAATATTGAATTCTTTAAGTTTGGTCACACAACCTTTGAGCTTTTCAAAGTCCGAATCAGACCCCATTACTATTGCTACCTTTGGCATTACATTATTCTCCTTCTTATTTAATCTTTGAATATGTACGATAAATCAGTATGATACTTTGTTCAACAGAGCAGTTACCCTTTGGTGAAAGTTCTGTTTCACTTGTACCCTTCATAATGTCGTTTTTCGCAAGGGCTGAAACCGCCTCTGTTGCGTAATCCGACACATCATTGGCATCAGCAAAGCCCGAAATATCTCCACCGCCTGTCAGTTTTTTCTTATTTGTTTCGCTTTGAATATATTTAACAGTTCTCCATATCATTGTAGCAAGCTGCTCGCGTGTCAGCTTTTCATATGGCGAAAACTCTGTTTCGGAGGTTCCGTTGATTATTCCCGCCTTATATGCCTTGAGCACGACTTCATCGTCACAGTCATCAAAGGTTGTGTCGGGTGCGGCTGAAAGCGTTTTGCCTGTTGCTTTTTCTGCAAGACTTACCGCAAGCTGTGCAAACTGAAGTCTTGTTGCACTCTCTGTCATAAATGGCTCTCTGTCAAGTTCCGGCACAAGACCCGCTTTTTCAGCCTCGTTAAGTTCAGCCACCGCCCAGTCACTTGGGTTTACCAACGCATTAAGCTCACTATCTGTGAGAATTTGCCCAATGTTATAGCTGCGAATTAACCTATATGAGCCGTCGTTGTTCTTCTTTAATAAATATGAATATATTCCCTTGCTTTCATAGTTACCGGCGGCATTAATCCACAATATTCTCTGGATTGCATAGTAGTAATCATTATCCATCTGATACAAGTGTTCAGGATGGGGTTCTGCGCCGTAGCCGCCTCTGCCTTGACCATACGCATAGCACCACTGGCCATTCTGCCAAAAGAAATATCCGTCTATTGTTTCCGTTGGAACTGTTTCAGGTCCGAATTTTGAACCATCGATTATTCTGCCAAATGCCGATGATGTGAACTTATCTAAGCTTGAATTTAAAACAATACCATCTTCTATTTTTATTCCAATACTGTGATTGCTGTCAATCCATACAGCCGGCAATATTTTCTCTAAAAGCTCGTAATCGCTTACTGTTCTGTAGTCAACATCATAGAGCGAAAATCTGCACAAAAAGTCATCAAACAACGCCTGCTTTTCACTTTGGCTCATAGTCGGCAGAATGTCCTCATATCCCGAAACAGCTGTATTTGTATTTGCCTTTTCCGGTAATTCTTGCCCTGTTACCACATATTTTTCGAGGGCATTGAAATCATCTAAATTATACTTTTCCTTTTCAGCATAATACTCATCACCACTAACAGCCGCTCCATTAATCTGATAGTGCCCTACAGGTGAGTCTGGGTTTCCTGTTTCATTATAGTTAAATTTATCTATCTGTTTCCACTCACCGTTTTCAATTGTATATGTAATTGTTTCATCTAATTCAACGATTGCGCCACCGCTCATGCAAGAACGAACAAGATAAATTTTATTGGGCTTATCGTTATTGGTGACAAAATTGTAATTATAGAAAAAATATGATGTATAGGTTTCTTGTGCAATTATCTTATTGCCGCTATGTACTTCTATGCTCCATTGAACATCGCCGTATTCTGCATTGTTTCTGTAGCAAACAAAAAGTTCCTCGTTTCCGTCACCATCAAAATCTACAAGGTAATAATTTGCGTCATAAATTCCACGCACGGAAAAATCATTTATTATACTATTGTATACTGCACTATTGTATGCTGCAGCGTCAATCCCCGACAGCGCCATCACAGAAATAGGCAAGCACATTGAAATCATAACCAAGCTTAATAAAAGTGAAATTACCTTTTTCATATTAGATTTCCCTCCATTATTTATACTCTAAATCATTTTCTGTAAGGTCAATGATTTTTTCAAGATACTTTTCCGCTTCTTCCTTTGCAAGCGCTAAATCAAGGTTTTTGTAATTGCCACACTCTACTGCGCTGTTTCCGGGCATTTCCCCGTCATATGCTATTATTTCTTCAAGTGTTTCGCGGATAATATCTATGTTTTCCCTGTGGTTGTCCGAGCGTACCAAAAGATAAAACCCCGTTTGACATCCCATAGGGCCGAAATATATCACCTTGTCGGAAATTTCTGAATTCCTGATAACAGTTGCAAACATATGCTCAAGCGAGTGCATCGCCGCATTGGATATCAAATCACCCGTGTTTGGCTTTCTCATCCTCAAATCATAGGTCACAACATCGCCGTCTACTCGGGATATATAAATTCCCTCATCAAGCTTTGTATGGTCGACGGTAAAGCTTGCAATTTTATTCATTAAATCACCTACTTAAAGTACTTAACACCGCTTTCAAATATCTTCTGGTCCTTATTTCCGGGGATATTCTTAAACACATTTTCTTTAAATCTCTCCGAGTGTCCCATCTTACCGAGAACGCGTCCGTCAGGGCTTGTAATACCCTCAATCGCATAATACGAACCATTCGGGTTATATGGCATATCGTAGGTTGGCTCGCCATCGAGATTAACATACTGTGTTGCAATCTGTCCGTTCTTTTCCATTTCTGCTATTACCTCTGGGCTTGCAACAAATCTACCCTCGCCGTGAGATATAGCAATCTGGTGTATATCACCAAGCTCAACACCCGAGAACCAAGGCGATTTAACCGATGAAATTCTTGTAGTTGCAATTCTTGATACGTGTCTGCCGATAGTATTAAATGTAAGTGTCGGGCAGGTATCATCCGTTCTTCTTATCTCTCCGTAGGGTACAAGACCAAGCTTGATAAGCGCCTGGAAACCATTACAGATACCAAGCATAAGTCCGTCACGGTTGTTTAAAAGCTCCATAACTGCGTCACGCACACGTTCATTCTCAAATGCCGCCTTTATGAACTTGCCTGAACCATCAGGCTCATCGCCGCCACTGAAGCCGCCCGGGAGCATAACAATCTGTGCCTCATTTATAGATTTCACAAATGTATCAATTGACTCCTTGATATGCTCTGTGCGCAAGTTTTTAAATATCTGAACATCAGGCACACCGCCTGCGCGTTCAAATGCACGTGCAGAGTCATATTCGCAGTTTGTACCGGGGAATGCGGGAATAAATATACGGGGTTTTGCAAAGTTTTCCTTAGGACAGATGTTTATTCTCTCACCGTATGCAAATTTCTTCATTCCGACATCTTCAAAGTCGGCTTTTGTAGCAAATATACTTTCGAGAGGTTTGGTCCATGCATCTTCTATCTCATCGAGAGTAATCTCCTCACCGCAAATGAGAATTTTGGGTTCTTTAATTGTATGTCCAAGCTTGATAACATCAACCATATCACCCAAAGCGCCTGTCGCGCCAAGTCCCTTTACCTCTATAATCAAGCTGCCGTATTTAGCATTGAAAAGCTGACTCTTATCGCAGCAGCCGTTAAACTCAAAACCAATCTTATTACCGAGGGCCATCTTACAGATACCCTCCATAGCACCGCCAAGACCTACTGCCCAAGCGGAGTTTATAAGCTTGATTTTATCGTCGGACATCATCATATATACCATATCATAAAGCTGTTTAAGACTCTCAAATACAGGCATATTGTTTTCGTCATATTTAGGTGAGAGCATAAATACAAGGTTATCCTCGCCTTTGAACTCATTCGATACAGCCTTGGATGCAGAAAGCGGAGCTACTGCAAACGAAACAAGTGTAGGCGGAACGTCAATATCGTTAAACGAGCCTGACATACTGTCCTTACCACCAATTGCACCAAGCCCAAGCTTTTCCTGTGCGGTATATGCACCAAGAAGAGCAGAGAGCGGCTTGCCCCAACGTTTCGGGTCTGTTCCAAGTTTTTCGAAATATTCCTGGAATGTGAGATAAATATCCTTATAATCCGCACCCGCTGCAACTGCTGCAGTTACCGACTCAATAACGGCATACATAGCGCCGAGGAATTGGTTTTTCTCTGATATCCTCGGGTTGTATCCATATGCCATAACGGTTGCAGTATCCGTTTCTTTATGCAAGGTCGGTATTTTTGCAACCATATTCTGTTGCGGGGTCAGCTGATATTTACCACCATAGGGCATAAATACAGAGCCCGCTCCGATTGTGCTGTCAAATCTCTCAACAAGCCCTTGCTGTGATGCAATGTTAAGGTCACCGAGCATATTCAAAATCTTTTCTTTGTAGCTTGTCCCTGATGCCTTAAACTCAAATAAGTCTGCAGAAAAATCACTCTGCGGAATATATGCATCGCTGTGCTTTTCTGCACCATTTGTATTGAGGAAATCTCTTCTGATATCACAGATAGTCTTACCTCTCCATTTCATAACAAGGCGGTTAGTATCTGTTACCTCGGCAACGCATACTGCATCAAGGTTTTCCTTGTCAGCTTCTTCTTTAAATTTGTCTACATCTTTTGCGCGAACAACAACTGCCATTCTCTCCTGCGACTCCGAAATCGCAAGCTCTGTGCCGTCAAGTCCGTCATATTTTTTGGGTACGCTATCAAGATTAATCAAGAGTCCGTCCGCAAGCTCACCTACTGCAACAGACACACCGCCCGCTCCGAAGTCGTTACAACGTCTTATCATAGATGTAACTTCTCTCTTGCGGAATAAACGCTGGAGCTTACGTTCAACAGGCGCATTACCCTTTTGAACCTCTGCCCCGCAGCTTTCAAGTGAGGTATCATCATGTGCCTTTGATGACCCTGTCGCACCGCCGCAGCCGTCACGGCCTGTCATACCACCAAGAAGTATTACAACATCGCCCGCTTCAGGCACCTCTCTTATAACATTTTCTTTCGGTGCCGCTGCAATTACCGCGCCGATTTCCATACGCTTTGCAACATAACCCTCATTATATATTTCACTTACCTTGCCCGTTGCAAGACCAATCTGGTTACCATATGAACTATAGCCTTGTGCCGCACCCACAGTAATCTTTCTCTGCGGTAGCTTGCCCTTCATAGTTTCAGCCAGAGTCTTTCTCGGGTCACCGCTTCCTGTTACGCGCATAGCCTGATATACATACGAGCGTCCTGACAGCGGGTCGCGGATAGCACCGCCAAGGCAGGTTGCTGCACCGCCAAATGGCTCAATCTCTGTCGGGTGGTTATGAGTTTCGTTTTTGAACATAACCAGCCAATCCTCTTTTGTGCCATCCTCCATATCAATTTTAACATTTATACTGCAGGCATTGATTTCCTCTGACTCATCAAGAGCTGTGAGGAGTCCGCGCTTTTTCAGCTCCTTAACCGCAATTGTAGCAACATCCATAAGGCAGATGTTCTTCTGCTTTTTGCCCGCATATACATATTCGCGTGATTTCTTATATTCGTCATACGCATCACCGATAACCTTATCCTCAATCTCAACATTGTCAAGAATCGTGGAAAATGTTGTATGACGGCAATGGTCTGACCAATATGTATCAATCATTCTGATTTCTGTTACAGAGGGGTCTCTTTTTTCTGTATCCCTGAAATATGCACGGCAGAAGCTTATATCGTCAAAATCCATGGCAAGACCCATATCCGAAATAACCGCTCTTAAACCTTCGTCATCAAGCCTGGTAAAGCCATCAATGATTTTAACATCGTCGGGCTCATCACTCTTATCATTTAATGTTTCAGGCTTTTCAAATCCTGCCCTGCGTGATTCAACAGGGTTTATGCAGTAGTTAGCCGCAGCCTCTACGTCTGCATCCGAAACGTCCCCGCAGAGAACAATAACTTTAGCTGTTCGCACTGTTGGCTTGTCTCCTCCTGTCATAATCTGCACGCATTGAGCCGCACTGTCCGCCCTCTGGTCAAACTGGCCCGGTAAATATTCGGTGGCAAAAAACTTTCCGTCGCTTATTTCCAATTCTTCAAAACTAACATCATCAACCTGAGGCTCTGCAAATACAGTATCCTTTGTAAGCTCAAGCTCTGCATCTGAAATTCCCTCAACATCATATCTGTTGATTATTCTGACGCGTTTAAGCCCTGATAACCCCAAGTTTTCTTTAAGGTCACGGCATAGTGCGCGTGCCTCAATATCAAATCCTTCTTTTTTCTCAACAAAAAGTCTTTTAATCGCCATAACATATATCTTCCTTTCACAAAATTACGCATTATATATTGTAACATATAAGTTTGATAATTGCAAACATATTTATTAAAAAATCTAACAAATATGACAACTTTTACAGAATAAAAATTTTATAAAGGGTATATTCAATAAAATCAGTCTGTTTTATAACCTGAAAATCCCTAAAATAAAGCCTTCGACAATTTGCAAGGCTTCTTGACAGTATAAAAAAGCCATAAGAGTAAATACTTTAATTCAAACAAGACAAAATTTACGGGAGATATCATATGACAAGCAAGGTTGAAATATGCGGGGTAAATACATCAAAGCTGCCAATTCTCTCCGACAGCGAAAAAAAAGTTCTGTTTGAAAAAATCAAAAACGGCGATATGAACGCAAGACAAGAGTTCATATATGGTAATTTACGCCTCGTTCTCAGTATTCTCAGGCGCTTTAACAACAGAGGTGAAAATATAGACGACCTCTTCCAAATCGGTTGCATAGGCCTTATAAAAGCCCTTGATAACTTCGATACATCCCACGATGTAAAATTTTCCACATACGCCGTACCGATGATTATCGGGGAAATACGGCGATATCTTCGGGATAACAACGTAATACGTGTAAGCCGTTCTATGCGCGATACAGCGTATAGAGCTTTAGCCGTAAAAGAAAGGCTTACAGCACAAACGGGAAGAGAACCAACTATAGACGAAATTGCAAAAGAGCTTGATGTTCCAAAAGAGGATATTTCAACAGCTCTTGAGGCAATTCTTGACCCCGTTTCTCTTCAGGAGCCAATATATCATGACGGCGGTGACGCAGTATTCGTTATGGACCAAATTGCGGACGAAAAGAACGCAGACGAGTCATGGCTAGAAAAAATTTCACTTAAAGAAGCAATGGGAAAGCTGTCGGAGCGCGAAAAGCACATCTTGACACTACGATTTTTTCAGGGAAAAACCCAAATGGAAGTGGCAAGTGAAATAGGAATTTCTCAAGCACAGGTGTCACGACTTGAAAAAAATGCACTTTCCCATATGCGAAAGCATCTGTAAAAAAATAAGTGCAAGGATTACACCTTGCACTTATTTTTGTCTATATCCGCCTTAATTTTTCTCACTTCAATTGCTGCAAAAACAGAAACAACAATACCTGACGCTATATCTGCAATCATCCCTGAATACAAAACGCCGTCAAGGCCAAAAAACTTCGGCAAAATTAGAAGCAGCGGTATTAAAAATATAATCTGCCTAAGTAGTGACATAATATTTGCTTTAAGCGGTTGACCCGTTGCCTGAAAATAATTGGTTGTTACAATTTGAAGGCCTGCAACAAGAACACCGCCCATATATATCCTCATACACCTTACGGCAAAATCCATAAAGGTTTGATTTTCCTTCTCGAAAAGTAGTAAAATAATATGCGGAATGGTCTGGCAAAGTATCCATCCGATTATTGTAACCAAAAGTCCTGTCCCAGCTGCCTTCAGGTATGTTTCCAGCACCCTGTCAGGTCGATTTGCACCCTTGTTAAAGCCAAGTATGGGCTGACTGCCTATTCCTATTCCTATGCAAATAGAAATTATAATCATACTGACCTTTAGCACAATTCCCATAGCGCTGAGTGCCATATCGCCTCCGACATCGCTCAAATCTCCATAGGTCGTAAGAACATTATTTAAAACAATATTAAGTATTGTAGTCGCCAAATTCAAAACGCAGCTCGATATACCGAGCGAGCATATATTCTTCAAAACAGAAAAACGAAGTTTTACGCTGTCTTTGGAAAATCTCATTGTACTTCTGCGTGTAAAATACCATATGAGTATTAACGCACTTAAAACCTGAGAGATTGCAGTTGCAAGAGCAGCCCCCATAACTCCCCAATTAAAAATAAATATGAAAACAGGATCAAGAATAATATTAAGCACCGCACCTGCAACAAGACTATACATAGAAAGCATAGGATTTCCGTCTGTCCTTGCAAAGTTAGACAGCACTACGCCTAGTATATTAAATGGCGCGGCAAGCAGAATATAAATGGTGTAATCCCTGGCATATCCTATAGTTGCATCACTTGCCCCAAAAATTCTGACCAACGGGTCTAAAAATACCAGCCCTCCTACCATCATAAGAACACCTATAGCCACACTCATAACAAGTGAATTTCCGAGAACTCTTTCCGCTTCTCTTTCCTGGCGTTCTCCAAGCTTTATGGCAGCAAATGCGCTTCCGCCTGCACCTATGAGCGTTGACACCGCCAGCAATATTGTGACAATAGGAAATGCAATTGTGGTCGCCGCATTTCCAAGATATCCTATCCCTCTGCCTATAAAAATCTGGTCAACAATATTGTATATAGCATTTACCAGCATAGAAGTAACGGCAGGCAGGGCAAATTTCAAAAGCAGTTTGCCTATAGATTCTCTCCCTAATTGGTTTTCCTCTGTTGTTGAATTAGAATTTTTACTTATCGCGTCTTCCATATATCCTTTTCCTCTCGCATATAATTCGGTATTCGTCAAACTTTGATATTTTATCACAAATCAGCATAAAAGGCAAGCCCTATTTAAACCCTTTTGCCCTCAAAGGACTAAACGACAACGAAAATGTTCAAATATTTACAAAAAGTTTAAAAACGCCGATAAAAAATGCTTGCAAATTTTTGTAAATAAGTTTATAATAACATAGAATGTATAATTAGTCAAAACATAAGGAGGTATATTATGAGTCCAGAGCAAGCACAAACATTCAGTTCTATTTTGATGTTGGTTGTAATGTTTGCAATCTTCTATTTTATGATTATTCGTCCTCAGAAGAAAAAGGAAAAGAAATTGCGTGAAATGATTGCCGCACTCAAAATCGGTGACGAGGTCGTGTCGGTTGGTGGCATACGCGGTAAGGTTTCAAGAATAAAGGACGATGTTCTCGTTCTCGAAACAGGCATTGGCACAACCAAATCATTCATTGCTATTGAAAGCAGTGCAATCAGCCGTCTTATAAAAGAGGGACCGGCAAAAAATGCTGATGTTGCTCCTATCCCCGATGATATCGAGGAAGAAACCGAGGCATAAATTACTTTGCACTAAATTTCGGACATATAAACCGCCCCTTTACCATATATTTTATTAGAATATATCGGGGGTGCTTATATGGCAAAGGATATTACAAATAATAATGGTATTTTTGATATCGGTTTTACGGCAAAAAATACAGCTTTTGGCTTTGCGTTGACGATTGTTCTTCTCTTTATTGCATCCTGGATTGCAGTTGTTGCAACACTTTCAGATGCTATGGTCACTCTTATCGTCGGCGCCGTTACCAATCTTTGCATTGCCTTTTGCGGTTTCCGGGCTGCACGCCACTCGGGCGTACACGGGCTTTTATCAGGTGCAGTGTCAGGATTGGTTTATGTACTTTTATTGTATTTTGCAGGCAGTATTGCTTTTGGGGAGCTTGGCTTTTCCTATTCTGCAGCTCTGTCTGTCGTAATCTGCGTGCTGAGCGGTGCAATCGGTGGTATCATCGGTATAAATACGCGGCATAAAAGACGCAGATAATTTATTATCAACAAAAGGAGAGGATATTATGAAGAGAATTAAGACTTTAAACAACGCAACACTTAAGCAGAGCGCTGCAAAGGGCGGCTGCGGCGAATGTCAGACATCTTGCCAGTCAGCGTGCAAAACTTCTTGCACCGTTGCTAACCAGAAGTGTGAAAACAAGGCTCAGTAATTTAATAATTGAGGCTTTGATTTAATGCGAATAATCGGCGTCCCGCTGTGATACATCCGTACGGATTATTGCTCGGGCGCCGCTTTTGCGTTAATTATTATTTATTTGATTTAAGAGGGGCAAAACTATGGTTCATGCATTTAACATAAAAGACAAATATATGGCTCTTGATGTAAACAGCGGTTGCGTTCATATTTTGGACAAGCTATGCTATGATATTATAAAATTGCTTTGCGACGCATCTGCCGTTCCCGATGGCGAGGTACCTGAATTTGTTCTCGAGGCTCTAAAATTCGAATTTTCAAGCGAGGATATCGTCGAGGCATGGGGCGAAATACGCTCACTTTATAATCAGGGCACATTATTTTCAAATGATGAATACGCAGATATTGCAATTAATATGAAAAAGCATTCTCCCGTTAAGGCAATGTGTCTGCATGTTTCCCACGACTGTAATTTAAGATGTAAATACTGTTTTGCGGACGAGGGTGCATACCACAGAGAAAGAGAGCTTATGAGCGCCGAGGTAGGTTGCGCTGCAATTGATTTTCTGATTGCGAACTCTGGCAAAAGATGTAATCTAGAGGTTGACTTTTTCGGCGGCGAGCCTTTAATGAATTTTGATACTGTAGTCGCGGTTGTTGATTACGCAAGAGAGCAGGAAAAAATTCATAACAAGAACTTCCGTTTTACTCTTACCACAAACGGAGTTTTGCTCAATGACAGTAATATTGAGTATATGAACAAAAATATGTCCAACGTCGTACTCAGTCTTGACGGATGCAAGGAAACGAATGACAGAATGCGTATCCGTGTAGACGGCAGCGGTTCATATGACAGTATTGTGCCAAAGCTCCAAAAGGTAGCTGAGAGCCGTAATCAGGACAACTATTATGTAAGAGGCACATTTACACGCTATAATTTAAACTTTTCAGGCGATGTTCTGCACCTTGCCGACCTTGGCTTTAAGCAGACCTCTGTCGAGCCTGTTGTTTGCGACGGGACTGCGGATTATGCACTGCGCGAAGAAGATTTGCCGACAATATGTGCCGAATACGAAAAGCTTGTTGATGAGTACGTAGAGCGCAGACGCGGTGATAAATGGTTTAACTTCTTCCATTTTATGATTGACCTTGACCAAGGTCCCTGCGTAATAAAACGCCTCTCGGGTTGCGGTGCGGGCTGTGAGTATCTTGCAGTTGCCCCAAACGGCGACATCTATCCCTGCCATCAGTTTGTAGGTCACGATGAATACAAAATGGGTAACTTAAAAGACGGCGAGTTAAATCAAAACATTCGTCAAACATTTGAGGGCTGTAACGTCTATACAAAACCCGATTGCCGCGACTGTTTCGCAAAATTCTACTGCAGCGGCGGCTGTATGGCAAATGCGTGCCTGATAAACGGCGATATAAACAAGCCTCATAAAATAAGCTGTGAGCTTGAGCGCAAGCGCGTCGAGTGCAGTCTTTACGCAAAAGCCGTTGAGGCTGAATATCAGGAGAGCGATAAGGCTTAACCGAATGCAAGTAACCAATGCCCGCCTGAAACGGCGTAATTTTGGTAGCTTTCGGTTAATTTTAAAATTTAATTACAAATTTATAAAACGCTTGACTTAAAACTATTATAATGATAGAATTAATTAAGTTGTGTGTATTACGCTCTACAATATACAACATCTTGTAATTCATTACATACTTTAAGTAAAATAATTAAATATTATATATGAGCTGATGCTCAATATTCAAAGGAGGAAACAAAGTGTCCAGAAGTTTAGTTAAATTTGCAGCTATTATTCTTGTGATTGCTGCTGTACTTTATGTCGGGATTTATGGTCTTGACTTTTCGGACAACGCGAGAATTCCCGGCGTGACAGACGCAGACGGAATTACTCAGGGACTTGATTTAAAGGGTGGCTCTGTCATTGTATACAAAGCGCAGACAGAAAACCCAACAGATGAAGAGATGGAAATTGTAGTTAACATTATAAGACGTCGTCTTGATTTACAAAACTACACAGAGGCTACAATTACCCGTCAGGGCGTTGATAAAATCCGTGTTGAACTTCCCGATGTGCAGGATACACAAAAGGCTGTTGAAACACTCGGCTCTACAGCTCAGCTTGTCTTTGCAGAGTCAGTTATCCAGGACCCCACAGACCCCACAAAGGTTATAATTGAAAAAGAGGTTATGCAGGGTACAGAAGTTAAAAATGCTTACGCTGAATATGGTCAAACAGATGACAGTATGAGCAAGATGGCATATCACATTGCTCTTGAGTTATCTGACGCAGGCAGAGATAAGTTTGCCGAAGCTACAGGCAGACTTGTTGGCTCACCCATTTACATTGTAATGGATAACACAATTCTCTCTGCTCCGACTGTTAATCAGAGAATTGACAGCAACACTTGTGTAATCACAGGCGATTTTGAAGCAGAAGAAGCAAAATCTCTTGCGGCTAACATCAAGTCAGGCTCTCTCCCCTTCTCACTTGAGCAGGTTGAGGTTCGCACAGTTAGTGCAACACTTGGTGATGAGGCGCTTTCAAACGCACTCTTTGCAGGTATCATAGGTCTTATACTTGTAATGCTCTTTATGATACTCATTTATCGTCTTATGGGCTTTATGTCAAGTATCGCTCTTATGGCATACCTCGGAATTGTTCTGATTATCCTCGCTAACTTCCACGTAAACCTTACGCTTCCGGGTATCGCAGGTATAATTCTTTCAATCGGTATGGCAGTTGACGCAAACGTAGTTATCTTTGAGCGTATCAAGGAAGAGCTCAGACTTGGCAAGACGGTTCGCAGTGCAGTAGATGCAGGCTTTAACCGTGCACTCAGCGCCGTAATTGACTCTAACATTACAACAATCATTTCAGCCGCTATTCTCTGGTGGCTTGGAACAGGTACAATCAAGGGCTTTGGTATTACACTCTTCATAGGTATTGTTGTATCAATGCTCTCTGCAATATTTGTTACCAAGTTCCTTCTCAAGCAGATGATTGGTATGAATGTTAAAAACCTTTGGCTTTACGGAATTAAAACAAAGAAAGACGCAGTAGAAATGAAAGGGGGCAAGGCATAATGTTCTCAATTGCATCATCTAAAAACAAATGGATATTTATGGGTATTTCAATCGTCCTTATGATTGTATCAATACTTTCACTTGCTCTTCGCGGTTTTAACCTTGATACAGACTTTGCCGGCGGTATGGCTGTTACTTACGAAATCGCATCAGAATTCGAAACTGCTGATGTTCAGAAAATCGTAGATAACGCACTTGGCTCCGACCAGAGTCCTTCTTCTGTTCAAAAGTCAGGCAACGAGGTTATAATCAAGTTTGGTTTTGACAACAGCTTGACAACAGACGAGGAACGTTCTGACTTTTCACTCACAAAGATTGCTGCTATCACAGCTGCACTCCAGGAAAAGTATGGCACGCCTGTAGCTGAAGAGACTCCTGCAGAGGAGACCCCTGCTGAGAATGCAGAGGCTGCTGACGCAGACGCAGACGCAACAGCTGCTGAAGAAGCACCCGCAGAAGAAGCTGCAGAAGCAGTTACTGAAGGCGTAGTTTTAAAGAGTCAGGACATCGTATCTCCGTCAACAGGCGCAGACCTTGCAAGATCAGCCGTATGGATGTCAATCCTTGCTTGCCTTGCAATACTTCTCTATGTAACCTTCCGCTTTGAGTTTGTATCAGGCATGGTTGCAGTTTTGGCACTTGTTCACGACGTACTTCTTCTTCTTGGTCTTTACTCAATTCTTCAGTGGTCTGTTGATACAAACTTTATTGCAGCTGTTCTTACAGTTCTCGGTTACTCTATCAACAACACCATCGTAATTATGGACAGAATTAGAGAGAATACCCGTCACGCAAGAAAAGAAACCTATGCACAGATTGCAGAAAAGAGCGTTTGGCAGACCTTTAACCGCTCTGTAAACACAACCATTACAACACTTCTTACAATCGGTATGGTTTACATCCTCGGTGTTCCGTCTATTCAGGCGTTCTCACTTCCGATTATCATTGGTATTGTAATTGGTTTCTACTCCTCTGTATTTGTTGCAGGTCCGCTTTGGGCAACATGGAGAGATTCTGCAGTAAAAGCAAAGAGAAGATAAAAATTTTTGTTTTTGACTTTATCATAAAAGCCGTATCCTTTGATACGGCTTTTATATTTTTGCGAATTTTAAAAAAGTTTTGAGGTTTTTAATAAAAAAGGCATTTTCCCCTTTACAAATCAGCTTTTTTATTATAAAATAATAGAATATGTAAGTTTTAGAAAATGGAGGTCTTTTCTATGTATCGCAAAGTATCAACCGATCTTTCTTTTGTGGAACAGGAGAAAGCAATTGTTGAGTTTTGGAAACAAAACGATATATTCAGAAAAAGTATAGAAAACCGAGAAGATGGTGAGATTTTCACCTTCTTTGACGGTCCGCCGACTGCTAACGGCAAACCGCATATTGGCCACGTTCTGACACGTGCAATCAAGGACTTAATTCCCCGCTTTCGCACAATGAAGGGCTATAAGGTTCTGCGTAAGGCGGGCTGGGATACACACGGTCTGCCCGTTGAGCTTGAAGTTGAAAAGGCTCTCGGCATAAGCGGTAAGCCCGAGATTGAAAAATATGGCATTGAGGACTTTATCAAAAAGTGTAAGGCAAGCGTATTTACCTATCAGAGCGAATGGGAAGAAATGAGCGACCGTGTCGGCTTTTGGGCTGATATGGATGA
The DNA here is from genome assembly GCA_045576075.1 of Clostridia bacterium. GTDB lineage: Bacteria > Bacillota > Clostridia > Monoglobales > Monoglobaceae > UMGS1820. The sequence goes on along the minus strand of JAZNFQ010000008.1, from coordinate 127,217 downwards.
CCCATACGTTACCTACCACAACGATTACATCGAATCTGTTTGGTGGGCGCTCCGTCAAATCTGGGATAAGGGTCTTTTATACAAGGGTCATAAAATTATGCCTTATTGTCCCCGTTGCGGAACCTCTCTTTCAAGTCACGAGGTTGCGCAAGGCTATAAGGACGTAAAAGAAAACTCGCTTATTGCTAAGTTCCCCGTTAAGGATGCAGAAAACGAGTTTATTTTGGCGTGGACAACAACCCCCTGGACTCTGCCCTCTAACATTGCTCTCTGCGTAAATCCGTATGAAAAATACGTTAAATTTACAGTAGCAGACGGCACAAAGTATATTATGGCAGAGGCTCTTATCAAATCCGTATTCGGTGATGAAGAAGTCAATATCACAGACGAGTATACAGGAACTGATTTGGTAGGTCTTGAATATGTTCCGCTTTATAACTTTATTGAGCCTGACGGAAAGGCGCACTACATAGTTGCCGACAACTATGTAACTATGGACGATGGTACAGGTGTCGTTCATATCGCACCCGCGTTTGGTGAGGATGACTCAAGAGTTTGCAAAGAGCAAGGTCTGCCCTTTATTAACCACGTTAATCTTCAGGGTAACTTTACAGAGGCAACAGGCGAGTGGAGCGGTGTTTTTGTCAAGGATGCAGACAAGCTTGTTATCCGTGACCTTAAAGAGAGAAATCAATGCCTCGCAGTAATCCCGTTTGAGCACAGCTACCCATTCTGCTGGCGTTGTGACACACCTCTTCTTTACTATGCTTGCGATACTTGGTTTATAAAGATGACAGAGGTGCGCGACAGACTTCTTGCAAATAACAATAAGGTAAACTGGATGCCTGACAACATCAAGCACGGCCGTTTCGGTAACTTCCTTGAAAACATTATAGATTGGGGACTGTCAAGAACGCGTTATTGGGGTACTCCTCTTCCTATTTGGGAATGCTCCTGCGGTCACAGACACGTTATCGGCTCTATCTCTGAACTTAAGGAAATGGGCATTAACTGTCCTGATGATATCGAGCTTCACAAACCATATGTTGATAACGTACTTCTCAAGTGTGAAAAGTGCGGCGGCGAAATGAAGCGTGTTCCTGAGGTTATAGACTGTTGGTTTGACTCAGGTGCTATGCCATTTGCACAATGGCACTATCCGTTTGAGAACAAAGAGAAGTTTGAGCAAAACTTCCCCGCTGACTTTATTAGTGAGGCTATCGACCAGACAAGAGGTTGGTTCTATACTCTTATGGCAATCTCTACTCTGATTTTTGATGAGGCTCCTTATAAAAATGTCGTTGTTCTCGGTCACGTTCAGGATGACAAGGGCATAAAGATGAGTAAGCATAAGGGTAACGTTATTTTGCCGATGGATATATTAAACGACCAGGGCAGTGATGCTGTTCGCTGGTACTTCTATTCAAACTCTGCACCCTGGCTTCCGAACAGATTTTCTGCAAAGAATGTTTCAGAGTCACAGAGAAAGTTCCTCGGCACGCTTTGGAACACTTATGCGTTCTATGTGCTCTATGCAAATATAGATAAGTTTGACCCGACCAAGTATACTCTTGATACAAATAAGCTTACAGTTCTTGATAAATGGATTTTGTCAAAGCTGAATACTCTTATCAAGACAGTTGACAGCTTCCTCGAAAATTACAAGATTACCGAGGCAACACGTGCAATGACAGAGTTTGTCGACGAATTGAGCAACTGGTATGTGCGCAGAAGCCGTACAAGATTCTGGGCAAGCGAGCTTACCGATGATAAGGTTTGTGCTTATATGACACTCTATACAGTTCTCGTTGAGTTCTCAAAGGTTTGCGCACCCTTTATTCCGTTTATGACAGAGGAGATTTATCAAAACCTCGTTATTTCGGTTGACAAGAATGCTCCGCAAAGTGTTCATATGTGCGACTTCCCGAAATTCAAGGATGAACTCAGCTTCCCCGAAATTGAGGCTGATATGGACGCAATCCGCAAACTTGTTATGCTGGGACGTGCGGCAAGAAACGAGGCCAATATCAAGAACAGACAGCCTCTCCCAAAGGTTTACGCGCAGGCTCCCTGCGAGATAAACAAGGACTATGCCGACATAATTTTAGAGGAGCTTAATATCAAAGAGGTTGAATTTACAAATGACGCCTCAAACTTTATAAGCTATACCTTCAAGCCCCAGATGCGTACAATGGGTCCGAAATACGGAAAGCTTATGCGTCCCATTTTCGACGCAATTGCAGAGCTTGACTCAGGGGAGGTTATGGAAACTCTAAACAGCGGCGAGGCACTTAAGCTGACTGTTGAAGGCACAGATGTAGAAATATTCAAGGACGATGTCTTGGTAGACACCCAGCAAAAAGACGGTTTTGTATCCGCAACAGAAGCGGGCTACACAGCAGTTCTTGACACCAACCTTACCGATGCACTCATCGAAGAAGGCTTTGTGCGTGAAATTATCAGTAAAATCCAGACTATGCGTAAAGACAGCGGTTTTGAGGTTACGGATAAGATTTCTGTTGAATTTGAAGGCAGTGATAAAATCGTTTCTGTATTTGATGCAAATGCAGAAGAAATCAAGGCACAGACCTTGGCAGACACCATTACTGCAACCGCTTCAACAGACGCTAAAGAATGGAACATCAACGGCGAGAAGGTTTCAATTTCAATCAACAAAATTTAGTCACACAAAAGCCCTTGGAGGTTATAACCTCCAAGGGCTTTTTAAATCGAATTGAATTTTTACATTACCGTCCGAGAGGGGCAAATCCCTCCACCACCTTCGGTGGTCCCCCTCCCTTTAGGCAAGGGGGGAAGAAATCCGTCAGGATTTCAGGGGGGATTCATTCAAAAAATTCAATTCGGTTCCAAACGGACCGTCGAGGACGCCGGTCCCTACAAAGAATGCAAAGCATCTTAAAACAATTAAAACACAAAACTCATTACCACAAGCAAGATAATCAAAATTCCAAAATTGTATATAGAAAAGCTTTTCAGGTATCCGATAAGGTTATTAGGTTCGCGTTTTGCATATTCCCTGAATGTAATCAAACTTGCAAGCGAGGCAATGAGTGAACCCGCTCCTCCTATATTGACCGCGACCAAAAGCTGCGGATAATTTTCCGTAAATTTTGACAGCAAAATCGCGCTTGGCACATTACTTATCGCCTGACAGGATAAAACTCCGTATAAAAGTGTATTCTTTTCTATAATATCCCTGAGGAAATTATTTACCGCAGGAATTCTTGCCATATTTCCAGCAAACACAAAAAAGGCACAAAATGTAAGTAATAACGGATAATCTACATCCTTTAGCGCATCACGGTCAAGTATCAGTAAGGCGGGGATAATTACTATAAGCCCCCAATAGTACGGAATTGTCCTGAAGACTATCGCAATCGAGAGTACAAAAAGAATAGTATATGCTATAGTTCTGCTGACGTTTAACTCCATACCCTGCTTTTTATTTAAAACAAGCTCCTCCTTCGGCAGAGTAAAGCAACACAGAGTAATCAATATTATTGAAACAACGAACGGCAAGAGCATTATTTTTACGAATTCTGCATTTGAAATGTTGTAGTATGTATACAGATATAAGTTTTGCGGGTTTCCAAAGGGAGTGAGCATTCCGCCAAGATTTGCAGATATATTTTGCATAATAAAGGTAAACGCCATATACTTTTCATTATTTGTGGATTTAAGCACGTAAAATCCAAGAGGCAGAAATGTTATAAGCGCCATATCATTTGCAATAAGCATAGACCCTATAAACGTTATGTAAACAAGCGCAATAACCGCAGTTCTTATACTTTTAAACACACTGACTATCTTCTTTGCGACAATATGGAAGAAATTTATATTACCAAAAGCACAAACTGTTGCCAAAGTACAAAAAAGACAAGTCAGCGTCTTAAAATCAAAATATCCCAAATATTCTTTGTCAGGCGGCACAATAAGCGCCGTTATAAGCGCCGCCAACGCGGCGATACACATCACAATATTTTTCTTTATAAACCCCACAGTAAAAGCTCCCGTAAGTATATTTGCGCAAACTTTATTTTTCTCTCCTTCGCGCAATTTCTTATTATACAAACACGCATTATTTTTGTCAATACCTGCAAAAATAATTACAACATTTTTTGCCATAATATGTTTACTATTTGAAAAAAATATGATATACTTATCAAAGTAGTACCAAAAAGGAGTGAGCTCTCTTGAAATTTCAGGAATTAAAAAAATATCTTGGATTATTTATTCTGTCCGTAGCCTTAATTATCGTCTATAAAACCTTTGATAACTTAAATGTAATAATAGATTTTATAGGCAAAATTTTTAATTTGCTGACACCATTCTTTATCGGTGCAGGCATTGCCTTCGTGCTACGTATTCCGTGCAAGCGTATGGAAATCCTGCTGCACAAGACAAAGCTTGATTTTCTCTCAAAGCACAGACGGGGGGTTGCGGTTCTAATTGTTTACCTTATATTGCTTGCGTCAATTGCTCTTATTATGTTTGCAATAATCCCGCAGCTTGTCGAAAGTATTAAAATCTTCATCGAACAAGTTCCCGGTATGCTTCGTTCGCTTGTCAACTGGTTTAACTCTCTTGGCATATACACAATTGACGAAAAAAGCGTTCAAAATATCCTGAACAGCAATTTCTTCACCTTCGACGAAATTCTTAAATTCTTTGATTTTAAAAGTATGAACAAATATGCACAAGGCGTAATAAACGTCGGCTCATCGCTCGCCGACATATTTATCGGCATAATTATATCGGTTTATATGCTGCTTGAACGCAAGCAAATCAAGAGAGCCTTTTCTCATTTTTCTAGGGCTTGCCTGCCAGAGAAATTCAGAAGTAATCTTGTTTTTTACTGCCGTACAATTGCAAGTTTTATTAACAGATATATAAGCTGTCAGCTTCTTGACGCGGTAATAGTTTTTCTTCTGTGCCTGATTGCATTGTCAATTATGAATGTAGAATACGCAGGAGTTATTGCTCTTATGGTCGGAAGCTTCAACCTGATACCATATTTTGGTGCATTTATCGCCATAACGATTGCGGCTCTTATAACACTTATTACAACCGCTAGCTTTATAAACACTCTGGTGCTTGTAATTATCCTGATTGTTATACAGCAAATCGACGCAAACATAATACAACCGCGCCTGATTGCAAACTCACTTTCTATAAAACCCTTGCTGGTTATCCTTGGCGTTGTCCTCGGCGGCGGACTCTTTGGAATTTTAGGAATATTCATAGGTGTCCCCGTAGTTGCTCTCCTCAGCAATATTATCAGCGATGCCATTGACAATCGTAATGCATCAAAAATTGCCTCAGGCGGCACAGGTAATGAATAAGTAATTAACAAATCGGTAAATTTATAAATATTGTAAATTAAATGAAGGAGATGTCATATTTGGAAAGTAAAAATCTGTTTTGCGGGGTTGATTTGCATATTATCAACGCGCCGAAATTTAAAACTAATCTGATAAGCGTTTTCTTCAGCATACCTCTTAAAAGAGATACTGTTACACGGGCGGCTCTTTTGCCGTCCGTTTTAAAACGCGGATGCGAAAAATACCCCACTATGAAGGATATGTCCCGCCGCCTCGATGATCTTTACAGCGCATCTCTTCGTGCGGGCGCAAGACTCAAGGGCGACTGTGAGGTTTTATATTTCTCAATGGAGTATATTTCAGGGAAATATATCCCTGAGGACTTAACCTCCTCTGTTACCGAGTTTTTAAGGGACTACATCTTCTCCCCTCTCACAGAGAACAATGGTTTTGTTGGGGAATATGTTGCAGGCGAGAAAAACAACCTTAAAAATGCCATTTTGGGACTGATAAATGACAAAAAGGCTTATGCAGAGTTAAAGTGCCGCGAGGCAATGTTTGGTCAGGATAGCTATGGAATTTTTGAGGCAGGATATACCGAAGATTTGGATGACATTACTCCGCAAAACTTATACGAATTTTACCTTGACATAATTTCAAACGCAAAGGTTGATATTTTCATCAGCGGAAATATCGATGAAACTATAGTTTCGAAAACAAAGGAAACTCTTGCCTCTTCCTTTGCACCGAGAAATGCTGATTATATCAAAACAGAGATAGCAGAAAACACAGATAGAGAAATAAAAACTGTTGTTGAGGATGCAGACGTTGTGCAAAGCAAGCTTTGTATGGGACTCCGTTGCGGTGTTGACCCGACCTCAGATGAGTGCTTTGCTCTTATCCTTGCAAGCTGTATCTTCGGCGGAAGTCCGTTTTCAAAGCTCTTTAACAATGTCCGCGAAAAGCTGAGCCTTGCGTACTATGCATTTGCAAAAACCTCACGTTTTAAGAGTGTTATGCTGATAAGCTCAGGAATACAAACCGAAAATTATCAGGCAGCATACGATGAGATTATGCTCCAATTTAAGAAAATGCAAGACGGCGAAATTGATGATTTTGAAATTGAGGCTGCAAAAAAGTATCTCACAAACTCCTATAACTCAATAACTGACAGCCTTCATGGTATGGAGGACTACTATTTAAGCCAGATTATTATGGGAAGCCGCCAGACTATTTCCGACTTGATTGATAATATCTGCAAGGTAGAAAAGTCACAAATAACATCGGTAATGAAAAAGATAAAATTTGATACCGTATACTTTTTAAAGGGTAATGGGGAGGTGCAAAAATGAGTATACAAAAATTTGTAAATTCTAATCTTGGCGAAGAAATGCATTATGCCCTCCACAAGAGCGGTCTGCGGGTTTATGTTTTCCCCAAAACAGGCTTTAGCAAATACTATGCTATCTACGGCACCGCATATGGTTCGATAAACCAAACATTTACAGTACCGGGCGAGAGCGAGCCGATAACCATTCCCGACGGGGTTGCTCATTTTCTTGAACATAAAATGTTTGAGGAAGAGGACGGCAGCAATGCATTTGACCGCTTTGCTCAAACAGGCGCAAGCAGTAACGCTTTTACCTCATTTAATCTTACAGCGTATCTCTTTTCCTGCACAGATAAATTTTATGAAAATCTCGATATTCTGCTTGATTTTGTAAACCATCCCTGCTTTACTGATGAAAACGTCGCAAAGGAGCAGGGCATTATAGGTCAGGAAATAAAAATGTATGATGATGAACCCGAGTGGCGAGTGTTTTTCAATGCACTTTCCGCAATGTTTCACAACAATCCCGTAAAGGTTGATATAGCAGGAACAGTTGAAAGTATCGCAAAAATTACTCCTGATATACTCTATAAGTGCTATAATACCTTTTACAATCCGTCGAATATGGTATTGGTTCTCGTTGGCGATGTCGATATCGAGGAAGCACTTAAATATGTCGACAAACACGTTTTGCCTGAAAAAAATCTTGGAAAAATTGAAAGACAAACAGTTGATGAGCCAAGGGAAAGAGTTCAGGAATATATCGAGCAGAAACTATCTGTTTCTCAGCCGATTTTCAGAATTGCCTTTAAGGACAATTCCCCTGGTATGAGCGGTGAGGAATTATTAAAAAAGGAAATAGCAACAGAAATTATTCTTGAAGCGATTTTCAGCAAGAGCAGTGACCTGTATCTTGAGCTTTACGAAAAGGGGCTTATAGACTCGAGCTTTGGCACAGAGGTTGAACTTGAAAGTGAATACGGATTTACGCTTATCGGCGGAGAGTCCGCTCATCCTGAAGAGGTTTACGAAATAATAAAATCGCGTCTTGAATTATTTATGAAAAACAGAATTGATGACAGCCTTATCGAGCGTGCAAAAAAGGTTATGCTTTCGCAGGACATAAGACTATTTAACAACGTGGAAAATATGGGACACGCATTTATTCATCAGGTTTTAAGCAACCAAAATCCCCTTGAGTACAGATCTGCGATTGAAAGTGTCACAGCGGATGATGTTCACCACCGTCTTTGTGAGCATTTTGACACCTCTAACTGCGTATTATCAGTGGTAAGACCAAATAGCCAGAGCTAAAGGAGCGGATATTATGATAAATGTTATTTCCTTTCCAAAGCTTGGTTTATCCTTTGAGATTAACCGTGCCGCTATAACCATTGGAGGCTTTTCTGTGTATTGGTACGGAATTTTGATTGCACTCGGCATAATACTTGCGCTTTGCTATGCCTATTTCGAGTGTAAGCGCACAGGCTTTGACAGCGAGCATATATTCAATATGCTGCTTATCGCCCTTCCGACTGCAATAATTTGCGCAAGGGCATATTATGTCATATTCAACTTTAATCTATACAAAGGAAGTTTAGCAAGCATCTTCAACATCCGAGGCGGCGGTCTTGCGATATATGGCGGTATAATAGGTATAGTAATCGTAATTTTAGCCTATTGTCGCAGAGCAAAAATCAGCATTGGCTCTGTCCTTGATATTTTAGCAATAGGGCTCTTGATTGGTCAGGCAATCGGGCGATGGGGCAATTTTGTCAATGGCGAGGCCTTTGGCGGACCGACGGCTCTTCCCTGGGCAATGTCGATAGAATCCGATGGTAAAATGGTTGCCGATATGGTTCACCCTACGTTTTTATACGAGTCTCTCTGTAACACACTCGGTATAGCTGTTCTCTTATTCTATAAAAAAATAAAGAGCTTTAACGGAGAGCTCTTTTGCGGATATATGGTATGGTATGGCATAGGGCGGGCTCTCATAGAAGGCTTGCGTGCCGACTCTTTATACCTTGGATTTTTCAGAGTGTCACAGCTTTTATCAATCGCATTATTTATCGTTGGACTTACATTAATTATATATAAAAGAGCTATCAAAAAAGGATAGGCATATGCCTATCCTTTTTACTGCATTTTTTCTGCAAGGCTTGGAAAAATTTCGAGGCTCCTTTTTAGTATTCCGTTCATATAGGCGATTGCCGTACCATAGTTTGTAATCGGAATCCCCGCGTCGCTTGCGCAATTTACTCTGTATCTCATTTCGCGCTCATTTAGCATACAGCCCCCGCAATGAATAAGGAGCGAGTATTTCGACAAATCCTCGGGAAAGCCTGCGCCTGACGAAGTTTCTATATTGAAATTTTTGCCCGTATAAGCCTTGAGTAGTTTTGGCAGTTTTACCGTCCCGATATCTCCGCATTGTCTGTGATGGGTACAACCCTCTGAAATCAAAATTGTATCGTTTTCTTTAAGGTTTTCAATTGCGAGAACACCGTCTACTGCATAATCAAGTGCCCCCTTATACCTCGCCATTAAAATCGAAAACGAGGTAAGCAATATGTCCTTTGGAACTTCCTGTGCAACTCTTTTGAAAACTTGGCTGTCTGTTATCACCGCATACGGCTTCTGCTTAAGACCCTTAAGCGTGCCTTGGAGTGTCGTTTCCTTCGTGACAATAGGCACCGCATCTGCATCGAGTATATCGCGAATTGTCATTTGTTGTGGCAGAATAAGTCTCCCCTTTGGTGCTGACTCATCAATCGGTACAACAAGGACAATAAAATCGCCTGCGTTTATAAGGTCGCCTACAATCCTTTTATCCTCCCCTGAATTTTTGGCAATTGACGCAATTCTTTCTTTTAGCTCAAATATCCCATCGCCCGTTTTTGCGCTTATCTGTATTTCATTTTCGCCCAAATCAATTTTATTGTTTGCGATGTCACTTTTATTATAAGCAATTAAATATGGAATTGACTTTTTTTCAAATTCAGAAACCAGTTCTTTATCAATACCGCTAATCCCTACCGCTCCGTCTACCACCAATACAGCAATATCCGTTTTAGCGAGCACCCTTCGTGTCCTCTTTACACGCATTTCGCCAAGGTAACCCTCATCGTCAATCCCCGGGGTGTCTGTTATCACTACGGGTCCGATTGGCAAAAGCTCCATTGCCTTTGTAACGGGGTCGGTGGTAGTGCCAAGGACATCTGATACAAGAGCCGTTTCCTGACCTGTCACCGCGTTTACAACACTTGATTTCCCCGCATTTCTGCATCCGAAAAAGCCTATATGAACTCTGTTTGCAGATGGTGTATCATTAAGTCCCATATTCTCACCTCGCGTATATTAAAATCTGAAATCTCTTATGCCCTTTTCGATATTTTCAAGGTTTTGGGCGCAAATCTCCCGCACCTTCTCTTTGGGAACATTTTCAAGCTCTGCTTGAATAAGAGCCTCACCAATCTTTCTGGTATCCTCACTTGCATAATCCATCAAAAATTCCTTGAGGGTCATCAATGCATTTGGATGACAGCAATTTTGTATCTGCCCAGATTTACAAAGACTCATAAACCTGTCGCCCGTTCTGCCCTCACGATAGCAAGCGGTACAGAACGATGGTATATATCCAAGCTCCATAAGCCAACGCACAACCTCATCAAGAGTCCTCTTGTCGCTTACATCAAATTGTGCCGAATTCTCGTCCTCGGGCTCTTCCTCTGCATATCCGCCAACGCTTGTCCTTGATGCACCGCTGATTTGCGAAACACCAAGGCGTATTACCTTTTCGCGCACCTGCTTGCTCTCGCGTGTTGATATAATCATCCCCGTATACGGAACAGAAATTCTAATCAAAGCACATATTTTTGCAAAGGTTTCATCATCAATTCCATTATCAAAATCGTCAGGGTTTATGTCGTCTGCACGTTTAAGACGCGGAACGCTGATAGTGTGCGGTCCGACCCCGTGTACTGCTTCCAAATGCTCTGCGTGCATAAGGAGAGCCGCAAACTCGTATTTATAAAGCTCAAGCCCAAACAAAACACCGAGCCCGACATCGTCAATTCCGCCCTCCATTGCTCTGTCCATAGCCTCTGTATGATATGCATAATCGCTTTTCGGACCTGTCGGATGCAGCTCTTCATAGCTCTTTTTATTATAGGTTTCCTGAAACAGTATATATGTCCCAATACCCGCATCCTTAAGCTTTCTGTAATTTTCAACGGTAGTTGCCGCAATGTTTACGTTTACTCTTCGTATTGCGCCATTCTTGTGCTTTATTGAATATATGGTATCTATGCACTCTAAAATATACTCAATAGGATTCATCGTCGGGTGCTCGCCCGCCTCAATTGCAAGACGCTTGTGCCCCATATCCTGAAGAGCTATAACCTCTCGTCTTACCTCGTCTTGCGTAAGCTTTTTTCTGGCAATATTCTTATTTTTCAAATGATACGGACAATAAACGCAACCGTTTACGCAGTAATTAGACAAATAAAGCGGAGCAAACATAACTATACGATTCCCGTAGAAATCTTTTTTTATCTGCTCTGCAAGATCATACATCTCCGCTTGTTTTTCAGGGATATCACACGCAAGCAGGACAGATGCCTCTCTGTGCGAAAGCCCCTTGCGCTCTCTTGCCTTTTCAAGTATGCTGTCGATAAGCTCTATGTTATTTTTATTTTCCTCCGCATAATCAAGGGTCGCCAAGACCTCTTCATCGCTTATAAATTCCTCTGCTTTTAATGATTTTGGATTATACATATTTAGTCCTCCTTGTGTTTGTTTTATTTGCTGCCCGCAACGCCCGAATACGCCGCCTTTACACTTATCCCCTCAAGACGTCCAATTTTGCCAGTCATCGCGCTAATCAATGTCTGCGGCGCATCAACCACCACACTGATTACGTTAATTTTGCGCTCGCGGTAGGGTATTCCCATTCTGCCGATTATATACTGTCCGTATTCGTGGAGTATCTCATTCAGCTTGTCTGTTACCTCGAAATTCTCTACAATAATTCCGACTACTGCTACTCTGGTTTCCATAGCAATCACTCCTTTAATACAAAAAAGACCGTGTCATAAGACACGGTCAGAAATACCTAAACAGAGCAATCAAAAATTGCCCATCTCATATTATTCCCGTATCTTATGCCTCAATAAAATTTCAGCGTCAGTATACATCTTGTAATTACATTTTAACACATCGACAATGTTTTGTCAATCCCTCATAAAAGCGACAAATTTATAATATTATAGTTTGCATTTAGCGTCACCCAATTCTGCGGGAATTCGCGCATTGAGTTCCAATAGCCTATTCCAAACATTTCAAGCTCCTCTGCAAGGGCAAGCTTTGCGCTGATGCTTCTGGCGTCCTCAAACCATACTTCGTGCAGGTTTCCGTCATCATCTGTGTACCTGAACCAAGGCGACTGCGCCACCTCGTCATACATTATCTCCGCACCGTATCTGCGTGCTAAATTGACAGCCTCAACGGGCGAGATTGACGGTGCCCCTGCGCCTCCTCTTACATAGGGGAGTGTCCAGTCATAGCCATACGTCGGCACACCCAAAAACAGTTTGTCAGACGAAATCCTTGTCAGAGCATATTCTGCAACCTCTCTCACGCGGTTAAGGGGCGCTATTGCAAGCGGCGGGCCGAAAGTATACCCCCATTCGTATGTCATAAGCAAAACAAAGTTCACCGCCGCACCTATTCCTGCATAATCGTGCCCCTCATACAAAACTCCTCTCTGGGTATCAGAGGTCTTTGGCGCAAGCGCCGAAAACAAAGGGAGTCCAAGCGGATTTAGACGCAAACGGAGTTCTTGCAAAAACTGAATATAATCATATCTCTCTTCGGGGTTTATAAACTCAAAGTCAACGTCTGCCCCGCCGAACCCCTTTTGCTCTATAACTGTCAAAATTTCTTCTATAAGATTATTCCGAAGCTGTTCATTGCCGAAAATCAGGCTTGCGCGCGCACTGCTGAAGTTTCCCTCCTCTGTCAAGGTTGACAGGTGTAAAAGCGTGCTTACGCCGTATTCCCCAGCTATGCGTATCAGCTCTTCATCGTCAGGCTGAACAAGACCGCCCTGCGCGCCTATTCCATATGTAAACGGGGCGAAAAATGTAAGGTATGGCATCTGTTCGCGAAGTAAATCACTCGAAATATAAGGATAAGCATAGCTGTTTACTGCAAAGCTCTTGTTTCTCCTCTCATCTCTATAGCGTATAACGAGCTGTTCCCCCGTTGTGAGCCGAGGTCTGCCCCCGAGCCTGAAATTATTCCTCAATAATTGGATTGCGGTCGTGCCATATTCTGTCGCAATCGAGGTCAGCGTTTCTCCGCGCCTTACAGTATGTAAAACCTCGGGGATTTGTATAACAAGCGCCTGTCCTACAACAAGGGTATCGTCAACATTCAGTCCGTTGTCTGCTCTAAGATTTTGCAGGCTCACCCCATATTCCCTCGCAATACTGCTGAGCGTGTCACCGCTCCTCACCACATAAATTATCATATTTTCCGCCCTCTCATAAGAATATTACGTAAATTATTCTTATGATTGCAGATGGTTAATTATTCGCCTTTGAGGGCGTGTATTATTTTATATACTTGAATTTATAATCGTGCATAAGCTTGTCCCAGATTTCAGGCTCTCTCGTTTTGTCTGCGATTAAAAATTCTTCCCTCTTCATCCTCAATACTTCCTCGGGGAATTTAGGATATATCAATAATCTGCATCTGCCAAATTTGTCAAGGTCTGCCGATTTCATTATGCAGGTGCCCTCTTCCCAAAACACGCACATATGATTTTCGCAAAAAATTTTTCTTTCAGGGAATTTCCTAATCATCTTTCTTCCTCCGTAAATTAAAAAATGCACAACCGAAGTTGTGCATGAAAAACGCATACCTCGATTGTCGCCAAACAAAACTAATCATATAAGCTACAAATGTGCATATTGAAAAGGGTATGCATTTTTACCAAAGAAAAAATACACACTTACAACTTATATTTACTTAGTTTTATTTGGCACAATCATTGTATCACATTAATCGGATTTTGTAAAGAAAAATTTTGCGGAACGACACACAGGTCATTCCCTACGATATATTCCGCGTAATTACGAAGCATTTGTAGGGACCGGCGTCCTCGACGGTCCGCAGAAACGGGACGTCCGGGAGGCCGTCCCCTACATTTTTTCGCCCTTATTCCGTTTTGCTCGATTCTTCAGGCAGAACATAAACTGTATTATAATGGTCGTATATAACCATACCCGGCTTTGCGCCGTTTGGCTTTTTAACATTCTTTACCGCAGTATAGTCAACGGGCACCTGTGAGGAATTTCTAGCTTTGCTGTAATACGCCGCAAGCTTTGCCGCTTGCATCAGGGTTGTGTCGGGTGCCTCGCCTGTTCCGTTTGTCCGCACAATCGTATGTGAACCCGGAATATTCTTGGTATGGAACCAAATGTCCGTCGAGTACGCCTTGCGTAGCGTTAGCTCATCGTTTTGCTTGTTGTTTCTTCCAACCAAAATTTCAAACCCGTCAACCGATATAAACTTCATCGGCTCTGATTTGGTTTGTGCCTTTTTCTTGGCTATACCTTGTTTTGAAACATATCCCCCATCCGCAAGCTCTGTCCTTATATCATCAAGCTCTGCGGGGGTTTCGACCTTCTCAAGTGCGTCAGCTACACTTTCAAGATAGAATTTCTCTTCCTCCGCTATCTTGATTTGCTCTGTTGCATATATTTCCGCCGTTTTTGCCTTGTTATATCTCTTATAATATTGCTGTGCGTTCTGTGCGGGGCTTATATCCTCTTTCAGCGGGATTTCTATATCCTCGCCCTCGCTCGAGTAATAGTTTTGTACGATAATCGATTTCATTCCATACTGTATGCGATAGATATTTGCGGTTATCAAATCGCCGTACATCTTATATTTATCGCGCTCTTTTGAGTTCTCGAAGCTTTCTCTGTGAAGGGCGAGCTTTTTCTCGCAGCGCTCTATATTATTATGAACAAGCTTTAAAAGTGCGGATGAGCGTCTGTCCATATGCTCTCTGTTACTGCGTTTTTCGTAATACGCATCTATTACCTCGCTTATCGAGTCCATCCGCTCTAGCTCACCTGCATTTTCGTACTGCAAAAGCTCTATGCACGAAAACGCACTCGGCTTTCGCCCTACCCTGTCGATAACAAGCGCGGGAGAAAATTTGTTTTCGCAAAGGTCTTTTAAAATATCCATTGTATGAACGACAAAAGCGGCACAGTCAGCCTCCGCCTTTAAAAGATGGGTCTTTTTGCAAAATCTATATACGATTTCTCTTGACAAAAGAGGGCTCATCCCCATAATATTTGAGAGCAGGAATTTATCAAGCTGTGTGTCCTCACTCGAGGCATCAAGCTCGTTCATCAGTTCTGCCATTGTCAAGGCATCCGCAGACGCCTTGTCCTGCATTGGTGGCTCTGCATAAAGAAGCCCCGGGAGTATCTGTCTTACTGCGCTGACAGTAAAATCAATATGCTTTGCGCTATCCATTATCTTATTATTCTCGTCAACCAATATGATGTTGCTATGTCTGCCCATTATCTCTATGATAACAGACTTTGTGCACAAATCCCCGAGTTCGTTTCTTGTTTCAATAAAAATTCTTATTACTCTGTCAAAGCCCGATTGTTTGATATCTTTAATAATCCCGCCAGAGAGGTGCTTGCGCATAAGCATACAAAGCATAGGCGGGGTCATTGGGTTCTCGCGCTGAATTTTCGTCAAATGTATTCTCGGATTTGAGGCACTCGCCGAGAGAAGAAGTTTGTGTGTCCCCCCGCGCGTGCGTATTGACATTATTATCTCGTCGCGTTCGGGCTGATATATTTTGTCAATCTTTCCGTCTGATATTGTGCGCGACAGCTCGTCTGCGACACATCTTGTAACAAATCCGTCAAACGACATATTTACACCTCGAATTTCAGAGGGCTGTAGCAAATTATGTTGCTACAGCCCAAAACATTTTTACGCTTTTTTAAGAGCCTCTACCTTATCAAGCCTCTCCCAAGGCAAATCCAAATCATTTCTTCCAAAATGCCCGTATGCAGCCGTTTGCTTGTAAATCGGTCTGCGAAGGTCGAAGCCGTTTATAATCCCTGCGGGTGTCAAGTCAAATACCTTTGAAACCTTCTCTGTAATCTCGGCATCCGATATAACACCTGTGCCCCTTGTATCTATTCTGAGCGAAACGGGCTCGGGTACGCCGATTGCATATGCCACCTGAACCTCGCACGCCTTGGCAAGCCCTGCGGCAACAACATTCTTTGCAACGTATCTTGCCGCATATGCACCGCTGCGGTCAACCTTTGTCGGATCCTTACCCGAGAAAGCACCACCACCGTGGCTTGCATAACCGCCGTAGGTATCTACTATAATCTTTCTGCCTGTATGCCCTGAATCACCCTGCGGTCCGCCGATTACAAAGCGCCCTGTCGGGTTGATGAAGTATTTTGTATCTTCATCAAGCAGTTTCGGGTCAATAACGGGTAAAATTACATTCTCTTTTATGTCTGCACGGAGCTTCTCGATATCAACGCTGTCATCGTGCTGTGTAGAAACCACGATTGTATCAATACGTGCAACTGTACCGTCCTCGTTATACTCAACAGTAACCTGCGATTTGCCGTCGGGACGAAGATAATCAAGTATTCCGTCTTTGCGCACTTTGGTAAGACGAAGCGCAAGCTTGTGTGCAAGATAAATCGGGAGTGGCATATAATCCTCTGTTTCATCACACGCAAAGCCAAACATCATACCCTGATCGCCCGCGCCTATCTCTTCATCGCTTTTTGTAACACCCATACTGATATCAGGCGACTGCTTGTCTATTGCAGAAATAACCGCGCAGGTATCGCAGTCAAAGCCATATTTGGCTCTGTCATAACCAATCTCGCGCACGGTTTCCCTGACTATGTCCTGAAAATCAACATAGGTTGTCGTTGTAATCTCGCCGACTACAAGTACAAGCCCCGTTGTAACAGTAACCTCGCACGCAACGCGCGCCTTTGGGTCGTCCTTTAATATGGCATCGAGCACAGCATCTGAAATAATATCCGATATTTTATCGGGATGTCCTTCAGTTACTGACTCTGATGTAAACAATTTCTTATACATATATATCTTCCTTTCGTTTTACTAATCAAGACCAAGAGCATTCTTTACGTTTTCAAAAGCGGATAAAAATACATTTTCTACATCGGTGTTGGCATCGACAATTGCGATGTTGTGGCTGTCAGAAAGCCTGTCGAAAACATCGAGAAACTTCTGACGTATCTGACGCATCTTCTCTGCATCCTTTTCGTAAAGCTCGGGCTTTTCGCGCACATCGTCTATCCTCTGCTTGCAGGTATCAGGATTTACATCAAGGAACACACAGATATCAGGCTTTAAAATTTGCTCACATCCAAGGTTTATTTCCATAACCCAATCCATATCACAGGCAGTACCCTGATATGCAAAGGTCGAGAAATAATATCTGTCACAAATTACTATGTATCCTTCGTCTATATATTTTTTTATTCCAAACTCGGGATGGGTTATGTGTTCAAGCCTGTCCGCAAGGAAAAGCGCCGCCTGAAGATACATATTTTTATCAAGGCTGTCAGACAAAATTCTCCGCAGATATGCGCCTGTTTCAAAGCTTGTAGGCTCTGCGGTGATATACACCTTTTGTCCCATAGCTTCAAGCTTATTTTTAATTAACTGAATTTGAGTGCTCTTTCCGCTTCCGTCAAGACCCTCAACCACGATAAACCTACCCTTGCACACAACTCCCACCAAGCCTTTCTCTCTCATACTACAATATTATATCCAATCCACCGCAAAAAAGCAACTGTTTTTACAAATTTCATATTAAATTTTATGCGATAAAAACTTAATCAAATCCTCGCGTCTGTTTGGCAAATTCCCCTCTATCACATTGACAAGTGCCCTGTCTAATTGCTCTCCCACCTCGCAGCCTTCTTTATACCCAAGGTTTATAATATCCGCACCTTTTATCGCAAGGTCTTTGAGCGAAAAACATTCGTTATTATCCAAAATTTCGTCTATCATTGAATTTGCATACTCAAATGCGCACACATCCCCGCCTGATACAAGAGCCTTTACTCTGCAAAATTCGAGCAGAAGTTTGGTATCAGCCACGCCAAGCTCTTTGAGAATATATTTTACGGACACCTTATCGGCAGGCGGTTTTACTCCGCTCCTCTCACACAGTGAAAGCACAGTGTGACGGGTAGTCCGCTCTGTCTTTAGCTCTGCCAATGCATTTCTTACTCCATCTGCATCTGCCGAACTTAAAATTGTCGCAAGGCGCATAGAGGCATCATATGGCATTTTGTCTGCAAGATAGCATACATCCGCAGAAAACACTCCCTCGGAAAATGCCTGAGGCATTATAACCTCGAAAATATCTCTATAGTTTATCAAAATTTTTGACGGAGCCTCTGCAACGAGGATTTTCTTAAGCTCTGCATATTTCCTCTCTGCCGATACTTTTTTCAAAAGTTCTCTGCATTGATGGAGGGCAAATTCAGTTTCTTTTTCTATATCAAATCCGCACACAGCAGAAAAACGGAGAGCACGCATAATCCGAAGTGCATCCTCCTCAAACCTGATTTGAGGTATCCCGACGCACCGCAATATTTTTGAATTAACATCACTACGCCCGCCATATAAATCAACAAGCCCGCGACTATAGTTATAAGCCATCGCATTTACAGTAAAATCGCGCCTTGCCAAATCTTCTTCTATAGACGGAACAAAGCTCACGCTCTCTGGATGTCTGCCGTCTATATATCCGTCATCACTGCGAAATGTCGTTACCTCTACCGCATTTCCGCTAGATAAAATTGTAACTGTTCCATGCTTTTCTCCCGTTGGGATAACCGTCATAATGCCGTCAAAAATTTCTTTTACGCAAGTCGGCAATGCCGAAGTGCACACATCCCAATCGGTTGGGTTCTTTCCGCACAGACTGTCCCTCACACATCCGCCAACGACAAAAGCCTCAAAGCCTGACGCTTCGAGGTATGTCATAATTTCAGTTACGTAATCAGGAATTTTTATATCAATTATTTCTCCCATACAGACGCTCTCCCATCGTCTGTAAGTATATCATACCCGCAAAGTATTTGTAAAGTCCTATCTACAATATATACTTATGTATCGTATGGTTTTTAAATCAATTATTGTAAGCTCACCCGTACACCCCTTGCGGACAACTAAAAAATCATCCCCTATCTCAAGGAGCATCCCGCATTTCTCAATGCGTCTGCCGTCAGAGCTCCAGAGGTCGATACAGACATATTTACCCTTATATCCCGAAAGATATGCGGGCATAGATGACATTCCGCTCGGTTCTCTTGTCGGCAGGGAGATAAATCCTACACTTCCGCTCATATCGTTAAATCTGGCAGGGCCTTCGGTCATTCTGCAGAGCTCTCTGCAGGCTTCGCAATCATAAGTTTCCCCTTGCGAAACTCCCCTGTCTGCGTCTTCGGTAAGCTGTTTTACAAATCCTCCCCTTTGCGAAACCGAACCGCCCTGTGCATCATATACAGGATATCCCCCCACTCCCATTCGGGAATCATACACACTTTCTGCGTTAATGCCCTCTCCGGAAAAACTGCTCGGCGGAAAGACGGGCTCTGTATCCTCTTCCTCTCTTGTTTGCTCTTGTCTTGCAAGAGCAAAAGCGCTCTCTACGGGAATTTGTGGCTGTATGTATGGCTTTTCATCATTAATTTCTGATTTTTTTCGGTCAGGGTTTTGTCTGTTACAATAATGCCTCATATTATGCAATCACCTTTCTTTATTATTCTCTATATAGATTATAGTATTCAAATTATTTAAAACAGTACCAAATTATTAAATTTTAACTTATATGCATAATATTAATTTTTCAGAACAAAATAACAACGTACCGAAGATAACAAATTAAAAAATTATTTTTTGGGAGGACAAAATTATGTCAAACAATCAGAACAACAATCAGAACAACAACAAGAACAATAACAACAATCAGAACAACAATAACAACCAGAACAACAACAAGAACAATAACAACCAGAGCAACAATAACAACCAGAACAACAACAGATAGTTAAATGTTGTTGCCCCGACGGTAAATTCACCGTCGGGGCAGTTTTGTATTTTTTCTACATAATTTAATTTTACTTCCCCTCTTTCTTTATCTTACATGCTTTAAAAATTATAAATAAACTTATACTATATTTGAGGATTAAGCATTTTCCCAAGAGGTAGATATGAAATTAAAAAACTCAACAAAATTTATCAAAACTGCATTTCTGCTTCTTATTTCTTGCACCATATTTTTAGAAGGCTCCCTCGCCTATTGTCAGAGCGTTATCCCAATCGGCAAAACAGTCGGAATTACAGTAAAACTATCAGGAGTCATTGTTGTAAATACTGCAGAGTTCGAGAACTCAGACGGAAAGACTTGCTCTCCCGCAGAGGATGCAGGCATTAAAAGCGGCGACATTATCTTAAATATAAATGGCATCGACATAACCTCAGCAAAAGTTTTGGAGAATGCCACAGACACTATAGGAAATGCCGAAATGTCCGTCACCGTCGAGCGTAATGGAGAGCAAAAGCATCTAAAGCTCACCCCCGAGCAAAGCAGTGCTGATAACAAGTACAAGCTCGGGCTTTGGATTAAAGACTCCTCTTCGGGGATTGGAACACTGACGTGCTACGACCCACAGGATATGACTTTTGTCGGGCTTGGGCACGGAATTTCCGACTTTGAAGAAAATCTTACAAAGATTACTTCAGGAGATGTGCTTGAAGCAAATATTGCATCTATAAAACGCGGTGAAAAAGGTAGTCCGGGTGAGCTTATAGGACTTTTCAGCGAAGACAGCCCTAAGCTCGGGAGCATTTCTGAAAATAACAAGGCGGGGATAAAAGGAAGACTAAATGATAACTCGTCTGCATGTTCAGATTTTCAACTGACAGAGGTTGCCAATTGTGAGGAAGTCACAGAGGGTGATATCACAATCCTATCAAACATCGAGGGAAATCACAGCGAGGAATACAAGGCGGAAATACTGAAAATCAACAAGGACAAGTCATCCGAGCGCTCAATGGTTATAAAGATAACCGATGAACGTCTTATAGAAAAAACAGGAGGAATTGTGCGCGGAATGTCAGGGTCACCAATATTACAAAATGGTAAAATTGTGGGGGCTGTGACACACGTTTTTGTGAATGATCCAACCCGTGGATACGGAATTTTTATTGAAAATATGCTCTCTAATAATTAAACTCACGAGCCATAATCCCAAAAGGGTTATGGCTCTTTTTGCAAAATAAGCCAATAAAAATGTCGATTTGCCTCACAAATTCCCGTAAATTATGCAAATTTTAAAATAATGTAAATTTTTTCCAAAAATTTCCTTAAAATGTATTGACAAAATTTGTAAATTAAGTTTATAATATAGACAGAAGATAAACAAAAAACAAAAGGAGTGCAAAAAATGGAAAATATTTCTCAGACAAAACCCAAGGTACTTATTGTAGACGACGATACAGATTACACAAGCGTATTAACAACCGCTATTAACCATCGGGGTACACTTGAAATAGTAGGCTGTGCGCGTGATGGTTTAGAGGCAATTGAAATGATTGAAGAGAGCGAGCCTGACATAGTTGTTCTTGATATGATAATGCCAAATCTTGACGGAATTGGCGTGCTGGAGCGGATATCATTAAAGAAAAAATTTAACAAGCCTACCTTTATTGTCGTAAGTGCCATCCTCAATGAGAAAATTGCGGCTCATACTATTTCGCTCGGCGCGGAATATTTTATGAGAAAGCCCGTAGATTTTGAGGCTTTAGTTAACAGAATAGAAATGTTTGCAAAAGAAGCCGACCTCTCTATGACCGAGCCTTCACACAAAAATGAGCTTCGGGTTATTTCAAGACCAGCTGAACCTGATATCGAAGCAATGGTTACCGATATTATTCACGAGGTTGGTATCCCTGCACACATAAAGGGTTATCAATATCTGCGTAACTCCATAATAATGGTTGTTGAGGATTTAGACATTATAAATTCAATCACAAAGGAACTGTATCCAACCGTCGCAGAAAACTTTAATACCACCCCAAGCCGTGTAGAGCGTGCAATACGCCACGCAATAGAGGTCGCTTGGGACAGAGGCGACCCCGAGGTTCTCAACTCATTTTTTGGCTACACCATTGCAAACGCCAAAGGCAAGCCGACGAACAGCGAGTTTATTGCAATGATTGCAGATAAATTGAGACTGCAATTAAAATCTGCATAGCTTTCTCTCCCTTTAATTATATAATTGGCAAAGACCCGCGCAAATTTTGCGCGGGTCTTTGTCTTGAAAATTCTAATTTTTATGCCCTTTAAATAATGTTCCGACAGACTCTCCGTCCACTATCTTATAGAGATTTTCAGGTTGGCTTCCGTTTGTGATTATCATATCAATTCCATTTTCGCACACAAGCTCTGCTGCCTTCAGCTTGGTTTTCATTCCTCCTGTACCGCGGCGCGTACCCTCACCGCCCGCACAATTGCGGATTTCATCCGTTATCTCCTCAATCACGGGAATAAGCCGCGAATTATCATCGCTTGGATTTCCGTTATAAAATCCGTCTATATCAGAGAGTATAACCAACATATCCGCGTTCACCAGATTTGCAACATACGCAGACAGGGTATCATTGTCACCAAACTCAATCTCATATGTAGAAATTACGTCGTTTTCATTTACAATCGGGATTACACCATAATCAATCATTGTTTGAAAGGCGTTCTGTGCACTTATATAGCGCATCTCGTCCTCGAGAACAAACTTGGTTAAGAGAACCTGACCCGTGTTATATCCATACTCGATAAAGAATCTCTCGTATATAGACATAAGGCTCGCCTGCCCGATAGCCGCAAGTGCCTGTTTTTGGCGTGTACTCGATGGCTTTTCAGCAAGCCCAAGTTTGCCAACACCGACGCCTATTGCACCGCTGGAAACAAGAATAATCTCATTTCCCATATTCATAAGGTCCGCCAAAACACGAACCAAATTTTCTATTCTCTTAAAATTTGTCTTTCCTGTATCGTGGGTAAGCGAGGATGTCCCCACCTTTACAACTATTCTCTTCTTGTCTGCCATTTCACAGCATCCTCCGTTTCCGCTTTGAAACATAGTATATCAGTTCTGTATTAATATGTCAATTTTTATCGCAAAAGCTCATTAAAAGCTCTTCCATTTCGGCTTTTGTATTTACGCGGTTTATCCTCTCGCGCAAAGTTGCACCACCAATTATACCCCTAAAATACCGCGACATATGCCGTCGTCCTTCCAAAATTCCCCGATGCTCTCCTTTGAACCTGACGAGCAATTCAAGATGATGCAAAGCAACCTGTAAAATTTCATCAAGGCTTGGCGACGGCAAAATCTCACCGTATTTCAGATAATGTAAAACCTCCCTGAATATCCAAGGATTTCCCTCTGCCGCTCTGCCAATCATTATCCCGTCGCAACCTGTATGTTCTATCATATGGGCGGCACTCTCTCCGCTCACTATATCGCCGTTGCCGATTACGGGGATATTCACCGCTGATTTAACCGCCTTGATTATATCAAGGTCTGCATACCCGCTGTAAAATTGCTTTCTTGTCCGTCCGTGTATGGTTATGGCATCCGCTCCGCTCTCCTCCGCAACTCTTGCAAATTCGACTGCATTGATGCTGTCCTCATCCCAGCCCGCACGAAATTTCACAGATACAGGTACATCTACTGCTCCGCGTACAGCCGCGATAACCTCACCTGCAAGCTTTGGATTCTTCATAAGAGCACATCCGTCACCATTGTTTACAATCTTTGGTGCGGGGCACCCCATATTTATATCTATCATAACAGCACCGCCGAGCAACGCCTCTGAGGCTATCTTTGCCATTATCTCAGGCTCGTGCCCGAAAATTTGGGTCGCAACGGGGTTTTCGTGTTTTTCCGTTGCGAGTAAATCCGCGGTCTTTTTACTGTTATAAAAAAGCCCTTTTCCCGACACCATCTCGGTATACATAAGCGCGGGTCCAAAAGGCTTTGCAATAAGCCTGAAGGCTTTATCCGTCACCCCTGCCATTGGTGCAAGAAAGACGTTATTTTCAAGCTCTAAATCCCTAATTATCATAAGTTATTTCATACCTCTTATATATTTCTCCGCTCTCAATATCGTGCCACTCAAATACGCCTTTATCAAATGTCAAAAAGCTATGAGGTGAATTTTCCTTGGGGATAGATACAGAGCCGGGATTTAGGTGGAGAAAATCTGCATTTTCCTCACATTTCGGCACGTGTGTATGTCCGCTTATTATTATATTTCCGCTTTGCTTTGCCGTGCTTGGAATACTGTGTCCATGGGTAAGAAACATATTTGTTCTGTCAGCAAAAACACACGCATACTCCGCCATTATCGGAAAATCAAGTACCATTTGATCTACCTCGGTGTCGCAGTTTCCCCTTACGCACAATATTTTATCCGAAATATTATTAAGCATTTCAATAACGCCCTTGGGATTGTATAGCCCCGGCAAGTCATTTCTCGGTCCGTGGTATAATATATCACCGAGAAGTATCAGTTTATCATACTGCCCGCTCTCAAACTCATCAAGCATTTTGCGACAATAATATTCTGACCCATGTATATCAGATGCAATAAAGAATTTCATTTTCATCTGTCCTTTCGCATTTTTGAAACAGCGCTAAATCTCTGCTTTAGCAATCTCTTTTATTACAGCTTTTCCGATTTTCTCTAAAAGTATAAGGTTTATCTTATCTCCGCTGCCCTTCTTATCAACGCAAACCGCAGAACGCAACTCTTCACGCTCAAGTCCCGCATCAATCGGCAAAGAATACTTTTTCAGGATTTCCTCTATTCTATGGCGTGTCCCGCACTCGGTAATCCCGCGTGCCTCTCCCCACTGCGTTGCCATAACCATTCCTGCTGCGACAGCCATACCGTGAGTATATGTACTGTAATTATACTTCTTTTCTATTGCATGACCAAATGTGTGTCCAAAATTGAGAACCATACGCCCGCCAAGGTCGCACTCGTCAGCCTCTACTATCCTTCTTTTTATATTACAGCAGGTATATACTATATCCTGAATTTTCTCAAACAGTTCTTCTCTGCCGTCTACACCTTCTAAAACTTCAAACAACTCTGCATCCTCAATGGCACCATACTTTATAACTTCAGCCATACCGTCTGCAAGAATTTCATCCGTCAGAGTCAAGAGGCAGTCTGTATCTATTATAACCATCTTGGGCTGATAAAAGGCGCCCGCAAGATTTTTGCCCTGCTTAAGATTTACCGCAACCTTACCGCCAACACTTGAGTCAACCTGTGCAAGCAGGGTAGTGGGAATTTGCACAAACGGAATTCCACGGAGCAAGGTCGCCGCCGCAAAGCCCGTCAAATCCCCTACAACACCGCCTCCAAGTGCTATAATCAAGTCTGTACGCGTAATACCAAATTCAAGCATCCCCGAATACAAACTCTCAAGCACCGCAACAGACTTGCTCTGTTCACCTGCGGCTACTGTTATAATTTTAGACTCGTACCCGCCCTCTTCCAAGGCGCGTTTAACCTTTTCTGCATACAGCGATCCCACATTATCATCTGTCACGACTGCTATCTTTTTGCCGTCGTATACCCCGCTCAAAATCTTACCAATATCAGACAATATACCCTTTCCAATATGAATATCATATTCTCTCTGCGGAATATTAACTCTAAGTGTTTTCATAACAATATCATACCCTTCGTTTATGCCTGTTTTAAAGCCGCCGTAAGTTTAAGGCAACCTATGGCGGCTAAATACTTTTTATTTTACAACAATATTGATGAGTTTTTTAGGAATAGCGATTACTTTTACAACCTGCTTACCCTCAATCAATGCCTTGATTTTTTCATTCGAAAGAGCAATTTCCTGCATCTCATCCTGGGTTGCATCGGGTGAAATTACGACCTTATCGCGTATTTTTCCGTTTATTTGAACAACGACCTCTATTTCATTCACAACCAATGCCGATGCATCTGCTGCCGGCCAGTCGTGAACAGAAATATCACTGTTGTGGCTTGACATTTCCCAAAGTTCTGATGTAATATGCGGAACAAACGGATAAAGCAAGAGTATAAGATTATCAATTGCCTCTGTGATAACCACTCCGTTATAATTTTCCTTGGGGGTATTCTCCTTGTAATTATAAAGAGCATTTACCATCTCCATTACAGAGCTGATTGCAGTATTAAAACTAAATCTGTCGCAATCTTCTGTAACCTTTTTAACACTTGCATTTACAGAGAGGCGAAGCTTCTTTTCAGCCTCTGTCAGTGCCGCTGCATCAATTGCCTCTGCAGTCATATAATCCTTCAAATCTTCGACTGCACGCCATACTCTGTTTAAAAATCTGTATGCACCTTCGACTGCAGTATCATTCCAGTCAAGGTCACGCTCAGGCGGTGCTGCAAAGAGAATAAACAATCTCGCGGTATCTGCGCCGTATTTCGCAATAATTTCATCAGGGCTTACTACATTTCCTACAGACTTTGACATCTTTGCGCCGTCTTTAAGTACCATACCCTGTGTAAGCAGGTTTGCAAAAGGCTCCTCACTGCCGATATATCCAAAATCATAGAGCGCCTTTGTGAAAAATCTTGCATAGAGCAGGTGAAGTATTGCATGCTCAACTCCGCCGATATACTGATCAACATTCATCCAGTAATCCGTCTTATCCTTCGAGAAAGGAAGTTCTGTGTTATGCGGGTCGCAGTATCTCATAAAATACCAGGACGAGCAAACAAATGTATCCATTGTATCTGTTTCGCGTTTAGCAGGTCCCCCGCACTTCGGGCAGGTAGTATTTACAAAGTCCTCACACTCACTAAGCGGAGATTTACCCTGACCCGTAAACTTAACGTTTTCAGGAAGCATAACGGGAAGCTCGCTCTCGGGGATTTCAACTGTGCCGCACTTCTCGCAGTATACCATGGGTATAGGTGCACCCCAATAACGCTGACGCGAAATCAACCAGTCGCGCAGACGGAAGTTAACCTTTTTCTCACCAAAGCCGTTATCCTCTGCAAACTTAATCATTGCAGAAAGAGCATCCTTATTCTTCATACCGCTGAACTGACCCGAGTTTTCCATTATACCCTCGGCTGCAAAAGCCTCGGTTATCTCCTCTGATTTAAGGTCTTGACCCTCGGGCTGAACAACAATGCGAATAGGCAAATTATATTTCTTTGCAAAATCAAAGTCGCGCTGGTCGTGTGCAGGCACACCCATTACGATACCTGTACCATAATCAAGGAATACGTAATTTGCAAGATAGAGCGGGATTTCCTCTCCATTGAACGGATTTATAACATATACTCCCGTAAATGTGCCTTCCTTTTCTGTATCTGTTGAAGAGCGTACAATCTCACTCTGACCCTGAACCTTTTTTATAAATGCGCGGCAATCATCCTCATATGATGTACCCGCGATAAGTTCCTCTACTATCGGATGCTCAGGCGCAATTACCATATATGATACGCCATAGATTGTATCAGGACGGGTAGTATAAACCGTCAATGTTTTATCGCTGTCTTTTATTTTAAACTGAAGCTCTGCACCCTCACTTCTGCCAATCCAGTTTGTCTGCATTGACTTAACCTTATCAGGCCAGCCGTCAAGCTTATCTATATCGTCAAGAAGTCTTTGTGCATAATCAGTGATTTTAAAGAACCACTGCTCCAAATCCTTTTTGCCGACCTCGCTCTTACAACGGTCACACTTTCCGTTAACAACCTGCTCATTTGCAAGAACAGTCTGGCAAGACGGACACCAGTTTACGTATGATTTCTTCTTGTATGCAAGTCCGTTTTTATAGAGCTGCAGGAACATCCATTGGGTAAACTTGTAATAGTCGGGCTTGGCTGTCGCAACCTCTCTGTCCCAATCATAGCTAAAACCAAGACGTTTGAGCTGCTCACGCATATTATCTATATTTGACCAAGTCCAGTCAGCAGGAGGAGTTCCATTTTTAATAGCCGCATTTTCAGCTGGCAAGCCAAACGAATCCCACCCCATAGGATGCAGAACATTAAAGCCACGCATCTTCTTATATCTGGCAACAACATCACCGATAGAATAATTGCGCACGTGTCCCATATGCAAGTTTCCTGACGGATACGGGAACATTTCAAGCGCGTAATACTTCGGCTTATCGGTATTTTCATCTATAGAAAATGCGCCTGTTTCCTCCCATATTTTTTGCCATTTCTTTTCAATCAAATCAAAATCGTACTTCACTTAAGTTTACCCCCTGTATATTCGGTTAATCAATAATATCTTTTATATCTACATTTATGGCATCCTGCCACACATGCTCCAGATTATAAAAATCTCTTGCCTCAGGCTGAAAAATATGAACGACAACCTCGTTATACCCAATCAATATCCAATCACCCGTTCTGTAGCCCTCTTTGTTGACAGGAGCTATATCTTCTTTTTTAAGTTCATCTTCAAGATGGTCGCATATTGCGCGGGTCTGTTTATCATTTTTACCTGTCGCGATTATAAAATAGTCCGCAAGTGTTGTAAGCGAGCTGACATTTAAAACGCTGATATCCTCTGCAAGTTTGCTGTCTAAAAGCTTAACAATTTTATTTACAAAAATATTTTCAGAAGCCATTTAATCTTTCCTTTCAAAATTATACTGTTTTTATCTCTGAAATATATCTAATATTATTCCACCACAAAATTTTCTGCAATCAGCGCCTCGGTCGCCCGTGCATCATAGACAAAGTATGAGCCGCCGCCGATGTATCTCCCGCCCCCGGGGAGAGAATGAAATTCGGCATTTCCGATAGTTGCCGCAATATCCCTCATTACGCCCAGAAGCTCTCCGCCGCCCATATTTGTTTCGCAATTTCGCTTCAGTGCCGAAAAAACAGCGGGCGCCCTGAGCCATCCAACAGGTGAAATAAGTTTTTTAGCCGCCGCGGTATAGAGTGTCTTTTGAGCCTCTATTCTGTCAACATCACCATTTACATATCCTGTGCCGTCATTATTTTGCCGAAACCGCATAAACATTTGAGCCTCTTTACCATCAAGTCTTTGTTTTCCTGCCTCTAAATCAATAGTAAGGTCTTGTACAGGATCCGTATAATACATACGTATCGGGACATCTATCCTAACCCCACCAAGAGCATCGATTACATCTGTAAAACCGTCAAAACCAAGCATAATATAATCATCGGCAACAAGCCCTGTGACTTGTTCTACCTCATTACGCAAACACTCATAGCCCGAATAATACGCCGAATTTATCTTTTTATCATTCCTGCGATTTTGAACCTTTGTGTCGCGCGGAATTTGCAGAACATTAAGCTCACCCGAGCGCCTGTCTATCTGGCACAGCATAAGCAGGTCGGTTCTGTATCCGCCCTCGTCAACGCCTGCAACTATAACATTTCGCACAGGCTGGCTGCTACAGCCGAGCATACTAAATCTCTGCCCCGTTGCAAGTGCAATTATGAAATTTATAATCATCCATATGCAAATAAAGGATGTTATCAAAAAAACAACAAACCGCCCAGGATGCTTCATTCTTCTGTGCGGCATCCTTTGCTGTGGCTGTCTTTCTTCTATTTCTCTCATAATAATCTCCAATCCGCCGCTATGC
This sequence comes from Clostridia bacterium, assembly GCA_045576075.1. Taxonomy (GTDB): domain Bacteria; phylum Bacillota; class Clostridia; order Monoglobales; family Monoglobaceae; genus UMGS1820. The sequence goes on along the minus strand of JAZNFQ010000008.1, from coordinate 97,749 downwards.
GTCGGCAAAATCATTGCCCTTGACTTTGAAGTATTAAATAGTTCCTTGCATATACAGTATCGGGATGAAAAACACGTCCCGCCTCCAAAAGTTCTGCGAGGGTGTAATCAATTCCCGTAATTATCGATTTATCTATATCCTCATATGCAGCCTTTCGCAATTCATCAACACCGTCAAAACTGCGATTTGGCTCAATATAGTCTGCTATATATATAATTTTGGTCAGCATATCCATATCCGCTTTTGCTGTTGTATGATACCTTACAGCATCTAAAATCTCGGCATCACAAATCCCAAATTCACTTTTTGCAATATGGGCACCCAATGGTCCATGCAAAAGTTTCGGTGCACAGCGTGCAACTGCCTCAACCTTTTCGCCATACTTATTCTCCAGCAATTCTATCGCAGTATCTGGACCTATCTCTTTTGCCGAGTCGTGCACAAGACCCGCAAGGTATGCCTTATCCTCGTCTGCACCATACCTTTTCGCAAGGCAAACTGCCTCATCGGCAACACCAAGAGAATGTTTATATCTCTTAGGGCTTAATCTCTCTTCAAGATATGACTTCATTTTCTGAATTTCAATCATAATGCCACCGCCCCCTAAAAACCATATTTAAAGATAAAGATTGTTTTCACGAATATAATCCAAAACTGTATCTGTCAGCATCCCCTCTACAGGTTGTCCGCTTGCAATCCGCTCGCGTATCACTGATGAGGAAATATCAATCCTTGGCATTTTTACAAAATGAATGTCCGCTCCGAATTTAGCCTTGAGCTCCTCCGCCTTTTTTAAGCATCTCTCGGTGCCAAACCCCTGTCTGTCAACAACAGCAACAGACGAGAGCTCAAATATTCTCTGCGGATGCTTCCATCTATCCATATAATCAAGAGAGTCCGCTCCCACAATGAAATACAGCTCTGCATCTTTATATAACTCTTTAAGTTTCTCGAGTGTAAAGCAGGTATAGCTGTATTCCTCGCTAACAGACTCAATATCTGAAATATCAAACATTGGATTTTGCGAAATCGCAAGTCGGGTCATCTCAAGCCTGTCGTTTGCTGACGCATTTTCGCGGCTGTCCTTATACGAAATTCTCCCTGTCGGCAAAAAAATAACTCTATCAAGTCCAAGCTCGCGTACAGCACATTCAGCAGCCGTCAAATGCGCGAGATGGGGCGGGTTGAAGTTCCCGCCCATTATCCCGATTTTTCTTTTGTTATCTGTCATATTACAAAACACATTAATAGGAAATCACCTTTGAAACACCGTCTGCAAACGACTTGACCTTGCCGCCCTTTAGACTACCCTTGCACAAGGATGTGATTTGAGAGTTGCCCTCGCCCGATTTTTTGAGAAGAAGAACCGTTCCGTCTTTTTTAAGGCCATATGCGCTCACACCTTCAGAGAGTTCTTTTATCCTACCCTTTTGGTTTACAGACTGTATTCTTCCCACAGACTCTTCCTTGTCAACCTCTTTTGCATATATTGCATATTCACCCATCTTATCAAATGTAAACGCGCCGACTGCAACACCGTCTGCAAGGCCCAAGGTATTTGAGTTAGAATATGAAACAAGGTTTACAGTATTATTCTCCGCATTATGGCTTGTTGCAAATCTTATAACCGCACCATCTGCTGATACATCGCATGAATATGCATCGTCAGAAATTCTCATCTCTGAACCCGCATAGTCGTTTATTATAGACATAGTGTAAAGCGCGCCTCTGTTCGTAGAGGTATCAAATCCGCCGATATAAGCAATCTTGGAGAAATCATCACTTGCATCAAACGAAACAATACCCGCCTTCTTTGCCGCCGTCAAGTTGATAGCAGTAGCAACTGTCTGCGGATTAGGTGACTTGGCATTTACAAAATAGTAATCTGCCTTCTCGGTTTCGTATGCCTTTGAATAAATCACCGCACCGTCATCTATTCTAACTTTAATTATCTCAGTCATTTCATCTGCAAGCTTTATGTTCGTGCCCGTTGCCAAATCAACACAACTAAGTGTCTGGAAATTTTTATTGTAGTTGCTGTATACAAACGCAGTTTCCGTCTTTTGCGAAATAACAGGGGCAAGCAAGCCCTTTTCTGCAATCATTTTAGGTCCCTCTGCATCACTCTGAACATAGAGGTCATAGGTCCCCTTCTTCTTATCATAGTTCTTTGCATAGAAATATATCTTGCTCTTAGGGGTTGTACCAAATACAAACGCAACCTTTTCATCAACGCGCTTGCTCGGTTCAGCTCCATTTAAAAGGCTAAGATAGCACAAATCACCTGTATGCACATCAGGATTAAAGTTCTTTATATATGTCACGCTCGTGCAATCCTGAGAGAACTTAAAGTTTCCAGCTGTTATATCAGGCTCAACGCTGACTGCCTCTTTCATTCCGGGTTTCCAGTAACACAATTCTCCGTGCGCGCCGTCCTTGTCCGCATTTTTGATATACATTACCGACATTCCGTCATTACCGAGTTCTATGTCATAATAGACATTCTGTGCAAGAACTGTGCGGCTCTTCTTGTTGCCATTTTCATAATAGACAAGGTTTCCCGCACGGGTGTTCATATTTACATTTTCAAAGAAATATGTCACCGCACCGCTTTGCGAAACGTTGAGCATATCCTTCTCTGTAAGAGCTTTTTTCGTCACAATCTTGGGGTCTGCACTTGCAGAAGAACTGCCCTCGTTATCTGCGGTTTCATACATTGTGATAAAGTTCGAGGTTAAAAGCTCCTCTTTTCCGTCATAGTATGAATACAGGGCATTGTCCTTTGTGTATACAGTAGGATACTCAGGGTCCCTGTGTGCGAAGAATGCACAAACATTAACAATACCAATTATCAGGGCTACAACTATAATCAAAACGCCTGCTCCAAGAAGCAATCCCTTTGAATTCGGCTTGCCTGATGTACGGCTTACGCGCACCTTGGGTCTGGCAGAGCGCAATGCTGACGCCTTGTTCTTTTCAGTTGTTGTAACTCTCTTTTTTCTGTTGCCGGAGCCACTGCTGCGGCGCTCTCTTCTCTCTTGCGCACGCAAAGCGGCCTCCTGCATTTCTTCAAGAGTATATCTTGGGCCATCCGCTTTTTTCTTACTGCCATTTAAGTTATCGCCTGATGCACCCGCAGACAAGCCTGCGTCCATATCAGCAATAGCCTGCTTTATCTCCCCTGAATCTCTGAAGGTCAATGTATATTGCAAATCAAAATCATAGCTGTCACGAGTCGGGTCAACCGCCGCAAATCTCCCTGTATGCTGACGTCCTTCAGCATTCTCTGCGGCATCCCTTGAAATCGGTGTTTTACAAAACGGGCATACCTCTACATGTTCAAGTAAATTTACACCGCACTTTGGACATTTCATCAATCTCACGCCTTTCTCCCTTGCAATCCGATACAAGAATTGCATAATATCATAATCTACTTTATTTTACCATACTTCAACATTAAATACAACCATATTTCAAAAACTTTTTAATTTTTCTGAAAAATTTTATTCTAAATTCTTTAAGTCCTCTACAAGCTTTCTCTCTTTTTCGGTCAAGCTTGCCTTTGATAGCATTCCGCGTCTTTTTTGAAATGTTGTCTTTATCGACATTTCTCTCTTCCACTCGCATATATTTTTATGATGTCCGCTAAGGAGAATATCTGGAACCTTTTTCCCGTTCCAAACTTCAGGTCTGGTATATTGCGGATATTCCAAAAGCCCACTGTAGTGCGATTCTTCAGAATACGACTCTTCCCCTTTAAGCACACCGGGAACAAGCCTTGCAGTCGCATCAACTACCGCCATTGCAGCAATTTCCCCGCCCGTCAGGACAAAATCACCCATTGAAATTTCAGCGTCTATAATCTCGTCAAGCACTCTCTGGTCCACACCTTCGTAATGCCCGCACAAAAGTATTATATGCGATTTTTTAGAAAGCTTTTTTGCCGTCCCCTGTCTGAAGGTTTTGCCCTGCGGTGACAAATAGATTGTGTATGGCTTGTAATCCAAATCCTTACATATACTTTTGTATGCGTCAAAAATAGGCTGTGCCTGCATAACCATACCCGTCCCGCCGCCATAAGGATAATCGTCCACCTGCTTGTGCTTATTGTTAGCAAAATCGCGTATCTGCACAAGGTTTATTTCAATCAACCCCTTGGCGCGTGCGCGTCCGATTATGCTGTCACCGAGAACCGCTTCTATCATTTCGGGGAACAGCGTTAAAATATCAAACCTCATCATCAACCAATCCCTTCATAAGGGCTACTGTAACATACCCGTCTTTTATATTAACCTCTTTTACAACCTCTTGTATTACAGGGATTAATACATCCTTTTTGCCTTCTGCTTTTATGTGGTAAACATCATTACTGCCCGTACGTATAACGTCAAAAATTTTTCCAAGAACTCTTCCTTCAACCGTTTTGACCTCAAGTCCTAGTAAATCCGCAATATAATATGTCCCTTCGGGCAACTCGCCAAGTGCCTCTCTTTCAACAGTTACTATCTTGTTCTTTAAAAGTTCTGCATCATTTATATTATCAATACCCTCAACGGCAACTATCTCACAGTTTTTATGAAGTCGCGTCCTTTTTATATCATATTTCCTGCCGTCGATGTAAAAATATTCAAGCTCATCATAAATTGCGGGGTCATCACACCATGGCATAATTTTAAGTTCTCCCCGCACGCCATGGGTATTTACAACCTGTCCTATTTCAAGCATATTATCCATAATAAATCCTCCTAACCAAAATATTGGTTAAATAAGACATAAGGGAGGCGATATACCGCCTCCCTCCATTCTTGCATTTACACAATATCAACAACGATTTTTTTGTTTTCATTGCTGGCAGCTGCCTTCATAACAGTTCGGATTGCCTTGGCAATTCTGCCCTGCTTTCCGATAACCTTTCCCATATCCTCTTCCGCTACGTGAAGCTGAAGAACAGTTGCGGTTTCTTTTTCATTCAATGTAACCTCAACTGCATCGGGATTGTTTACCATTGATTTTGCAATAAATTCCAAAAGCTCTTTCATTCTAAAATTCCTTTCGATTACTGCGAAGCTTAGATAATGCCCTTTTCTTTAAGAAGACGCTTAACTGTATCAGTAGGCTGAGCACCGTTTCCAATCCACTTCTGAACCTTTTCTGCATCAAACTCTGTTGTTGCAGGGTCTGTCATCGGGTTGTAGGTTCCAACCTGCTCGATAAATCTGCCGTCACGCGGATATCTTGAATCCGCAACAACCACACGATAGAAAGGTGCACGCTTTGCGCCCATTCTCTTTAAACGAATTTTTACTGCCATTTTAAATTACCTCCAAAAATATATATGTTTTAATTATTTTTCAAAATTATCTTTACAAGCCCGGAAAACCGCCCATTTTGCCAAAGAGGCCGCCTCTGCGTTTTCCCTTCTTGCCCATCATTCCGCCCGAGAGCTGCTTCATCATTTTTTGCATCTGCTCAAATTGCTTGACAAGGGCATTTACCTCTGTAACAGTTGTACCGCTGCCTTTTGCAATTCTCTCTTTGCGCGACGGGGTCAGCTTATCTGTAAGTTCTCTCTCTCTCGGCGTCATAGACTGGATAATCGCCTCAATATGAGCCATTCTTTTTTCGTCTATCTTGAGATCTTTAAGGGCACCGGCGTTTACGCCAGGAAGCATAGCAAGTATATCCTGCATAGAACCCATATTCTTCATCTGCCCCATTTGGTCAAGAAAGTCGGAGAAATTAAATCTCTGGGTTCTAAGCTTTTTCTCAAGCTCTTCTGCCTTTTTCATATCAAGGGCTTGCTCTGCCTTTTCAATAAGGCTGAGCATATCACCCATACCAAGTATTCTCGACGCCATTCTGTCGGGATGGAAAACCTCTAAATCCGTAAGCTTTTCTCCCATACCGCAGAACTTAATCGGCTTGTTTGTGACAGCCCTTACAGAAAGAGCCGCACCGCCTCTTGTATCACCGTCAAGCTTCGTCAGAACAACACCGCTTATTTCAAGGTCATTATTAAATGCCTCTGCAACATTTACCGCATCCTGACCTGTCATAGCATCTACAACAAGCAAAATCTCGGTTGGCTCTACCTCGGCAGAAATTTCCTTCAGCTCATTCATCAGGGTTTCATCAATATGGAGTCTTCCCGCTGTATCAATGATTAAAACGTCATTAGAATGTATGCGGGCATGCGCGAGTCCTTGTTTTGCAATTCCTACCGCATCTGTACTGCCCTCTACTGCAAAAACAGGAAGTTCAAGCTTTTCGCCGACCACCTGAAGCTGTTTTACAGCCGCGGGACGATATACGTCACACGCACACAAAAGGGGACGTTTACCTTGCTTTTTCAAAATTCCGCCAAGCTTTGCCGCAGTTGTGGTTTTACCCGCACCCTGAAGTCCCGCCATCATAATTACAGTCGGCGGCTTTGACGATATTTCAAGCTTTGCCTCACTCCCGCCCATAAGAGCGACAAGTTCATCATTTACAATTTTTATAACCTGCTGCGCCGGGGTAAGCGATTCCATAACCTCTGCGCCCGAGGCACGCTCTGTTACGCGTTTTACAAAATCTTTTACGACCTTGAAGTTAACATCTGCTTCTAAAAGTGCCAGTTTAACTTCGCGCATCGCATCCTTTAAGTCCTTTTCGCTGACCTTTCCCTTACCGCGAAGCTTTTTAAAGGTGCTCTGAAGTTTATCCGAAAGACTCTCAAATGCCACAATCCCGCCTCCTTATAAGGTCTGTTCCTCGTTTATGTCACCGATTATTACAAGTATATCATTTATTTTATGCTTTATATCATCAGACAAAAATCTAACGTTGGGCGACTTTTCTATCTCTCGTATAACATCATCAATAGTTTCAAGCCTTTCTTTTATGCGCAAAAACTTTGCCGCAAGTCCGAGCCGCTCCTCTGTGTCACACATCGTATGCTCTGCCCTGACAATATTATCCCTCACACCCTGACGGGTAATTCCCAAATGCTCACTTATTTCGGAGAGGGACAAATCCTCATTATAGTATAAATCCACACACTCAATCTGCCGTTTTGTAAGCATATTTCTGTAAAAATCAAAGAGCAAGCCCATCTTGACATTCTTTTCCATAAACATCACCCCACGGCACGGATTTACCATAAAAAGCAAATATCTGTAAAGCAAACTCACTTTACAGATATTTATTATATTACATTATTTAAACTTTGTCAAGCATTTTTATATACTTTTATAAATTAATTTTAACCCACCTTGTTTATTGCCCCCTGCGGGCACTTTGATGCACATAATCCGCAATTCACGCACTTCATCGGGTCGATAACTGCAACATTGTCCTTTACGACAATCGCCTCTTTTGGACACGCCTTTGCGCATATTCCGCAGCCTATACAGCCAACCGCACAATCGCGTCTTGTTGTCTTACCCTTTTCTACAGATTTGCAGGAAATTGTATATTTACTCCTTGCAGGCAAAATCTTTATTATCTTTTTCGGGCATTCCATCGCGCACGCCTCGCACGCAACACATTTTTCTACATCAACCACCGCAACGCCGTTCTGAATTGAAATTGCATCAAATTTACAAACTGCAACACAAGAGCCAAATCCAAGACACCCGTGAGGGCACATTTTTTCTCCTCCGCCAAGTCTTGCGGCACTATGGCAATCAAGAGGTCCGTCAAAAGTATACTTTTGAACGGCTCTGTCGAGAGTTCCACTGCAAAGCACACGTGCAACCATCTTTTCGGAGACTTCTGCCTCAACACCCAATATTTCAGAAATCTGTGCTGCGACAGCATCCCCGCCAACTGGACACATATTAGGTTTTACTCCGCCTTCTACCAAGGCATTTGCGTATGCACTGCATCCCGCAAAGCCGCAACCTCCACAGTTGGCACCGGGAAGAGCCTCTAATATTTGCGGAACCCTCTCGTCTGTCTTTACTTCGAAAATTTTTGAAGCAATGCCAAGCAGGGCTCCGAATAAAATTCCCATACCGCCTACTATACAAACAGGTATTATAATCTGTGTCATATCAAAGCCCCTCCTTTATTGAAAGCTAAGTCCCGAGAAGCCGAGAAACGCGATTGACAATAGGGCTGCCGTAACGAGTACAATCGGCATACCTTTGAGAAAATTCGGTATATCAGAACTTTCAAGACGTTCTCTTACCCCCGCAAACAAAACTATCGCAAGTGTGAACCCAAGTCCCGCCGAGGTTCCATAAACAATAGACTTTATAAAGCTCATTTCCGCCCCGCCAAACTTGGTTATGTTCTGGAGAGCAACACCCAAAACTGCGCAGTTAGTGGTAATGAGCGGCAGATAAACACCAAGTGAATTATAAAGCGATGGTACCGACTTTTGCAAAAACATTTCTACAAACTGTACCAAAACCGCTATTACAAGGATAAATGCGATTGTTTGCATATACTCTATATTAAATGGTACTAGCAGATATTCTTGCACAACCCACGTAAGAGCCGATGCACAAAGCATTACAAATACAACCGCAAATCCCATTCCGCTTGCAGTTTCTACTTTTTTTGATACCCCAAGGAACGGGCAAATTCCAAGAAATTGCACCAACACAAAATTGTTAATCAATATTGCACCGACGCAAATAACCAAAAGCTCACTAATCATTATTTGCCGCCTCCTTTGAGTTTCTGACTTTCTTTGAAACAGCATTTATTATTGCAATCAGAATTCCAAGCGTTAAGAACGCCCCGGGAGGCAATATCATAATTGATGCGGGCTGAAACCCATCGCCAAATACTTGTATTCCCGCAAAGGTCCCTGCGCCGAGGATTTCACGCACAGACGCGACAAGCGTCAAGGCAACCGTAAACCCGATGCCCATACCAAGCCCGTCAAACGCCGATGCAATAACGCCGTTTTTCGAAGCAAATGCTTCCGCACGTCCGAGAATTATGCAGTTTACAACTATAAGCGGAATGTAAATTCCAAGGCTTTGGGAGAGCGCAGGCGCATAAGCCTTGAGAAGCATCTCGACAACAGTTACAAAGCCTGCAACGATTACTATGTATGATGCAATTCGGATTTTCCCGGGTATGAATTTACGAAGCAATGATATTACAATATTTGAACATATCAAAACAGCCATTGTGGAAAGTCCCATACCAATGCCGTTAATCACACCCGTGGTAACCGCAAGCGTCGGGCACATACCAAGCATTAAAACAAAGGTCGGGTTTTCTTTTATCAATCCGTTAAAAAACGCCCCAAGAGCAGAAACGCCCTTTTTCTTTTCAGGATTACTCATTTGCCGCACCCCCTGCCTCTGCTGCTTCAATCGCGCAATTTACCGCCTTGGTAACAGCTTTTGTTGTTATAGTAGCACCCGAGATTGCAGAAATGGTATTCTCTTCTGCGCTCCCGCCATTATTCTTTTCAACACTGATTTCAGCCTTTAAGCCTTTGTACTGAGCGAGAAATTCAGGTGTATTGGCTCTTGCTCCAAGACCCGCGGTTTCGCTAATCGACATAATTTTAATCTCGCCGACTTTATTTTCCCGGCTTACGCTGACCATAACATTAATGTCGCCGCCATAGCCTTCTGAGCAGACAGTGCTTACAACATATCCACAAGACTCGCCATCCTTTACACCCTTATATAAGGACTCAAGTTTGACCCCGCTCTCTGTCGGCACAAAATCCAAATCCTTAATTTCCTCAAACTTATCCGCCTCGGGAAGCAACTGCTGCATTGCCTCTTCAAAGCTTTTCTGCTCGTTTTCCTCGATTACAGGCTTGGTGACAGAATTAACCAAAGCGAGAAGACCTGATACAATAAAACATATAAGAAAGAGTTTAGCCGTAAGCATACCTATTTCTTTAAAAGAGCTTTTGTTCACTATGCTTTCGCCTCCTTCTTAGGTTTTACGTATCCAAACCGCTTGGGCGCCGTAATCTTTTCAATAAGCGGTGTCGCAATATTCATCAAAAGTATAGAGTACGAAACCCCTTCAGGATATCCGCCCCAAACGCGTATGAGGACGGTTATAATTCCGCATCCCAAAGCAAACACAATCTGTCCTTTTGGTGTTGTCGGCGATGTAGTATAATCTGTTGCCATAAAGCACGCACCAAGCATAAGACCGCCTGACAAAATATGATACAGAGGGTCCCCGCTTCCTATTCCCGCATTTCCCGCAAAGAGCCATGTCCCCAAAGCAACCGTAGCAATAAATATAAGCGGAACACGAATTCGTATAACCTTTCTGATTATCAGATATAGCGCACCGATAAGTATGGCAAGGGCAGAGGTTTCACCTATGCAACCACCCACTCCTCCAAGAAAAAGTGATGCATATGAAAATCTTGTGCTCCCCTCTGCATAAGCTGCAAGCGGAGTTGCAGATGAAACGGCATCAGGAGCGCCAAACAGCGGCAAAAGTGTTCCCGGTTCGTAAAACGTAGTCATAGCAAGTGCCCATGAAGCCAGCAAAAACGCCCTTGCGCCAAGCGCAGGATTCATAAAATTATGCCCTATTCCGCCAAAGAATTGTTTTACTACTATAATCGCAAATACCGAGCCTAAAACCGCCATCCAAAGCGGAACCGATGCGGGCAGGTTAAATGCAAGAAGCATACCCGTAACGACAGCGCTTAAATCGTCTGTGGTAACAGGCTTTTTTAAGAGCTTCTCCCAGATATGTTCGGCCAGTACGCAACTGATTACACACACCATTGTCACAATCAAAGCACGCATACCAAATACTATACAGCCCGCGAGCAAAGCAGGAAGCAACGCAATTATAACATCAAGCATTATTGTTGTTATGGTTTTTCTCCCCGAGATGTGTGGGGGATGTGATACAATAAGTTTCTCTTCCATCTATATACCTCCGTTATGCCTTTGCTCTCGTCTTTATTTCGCGAAGCTTGACCTTTGCAACCTTTATCTGCTGAACCTGTCTGCGTTTTGACGGACAGACATAGGCACAACTTCCGCACTCAATACAATCGGTAACATTCAGTTTGTCAAGAGTGTCTGTATTATGCTGTCTTGCTGCCAAATCAAGCAGGTTTGGCTGAAGATTCATAGGACATACATATACACACTTTGCGCACCTGATGCAAACAGATTCCTCATCAAGCCTTGCAGATTCCTCACCAAAAGCAGTAATGCCCGATGTCCCTTTGATAACAGGTACCTCTATGTTCGGAACGGCTGTACCCATCATTGGCGCACCCATCAAAACCTTTTTTGCGTCAATCTTAAGTCCGCCCGATTGCTCAATAAGATAGGAAAAAGGCGTTCCTATTCTTACACGGTAATTCATTGGATTTATTATCGCATCACCGCCAAGAGTAACAATTCTCTTTATAACCGGCAAGCCATTAATGACTGCACGATAAACAGCAGCACAGGTATCAATGTTGTTTACAATACATCCGCTCTGCCACGGCAATGTACCGGGAGCAAGTTTTCTGCCACTCACAGCATTGATGAGTTGTTTCTCTGACCCTTGAGGATACTTGGTTTTTAGGGTAATAATATGTATATTGTAGTCTTTAACTTCCTCCGCCTTCTTCTTCATCACTCCAATAGCATCTGGCTTGTTGCTCTCAATACCGATATATCCATCCTTCAACCCAAATATATGCATCAAAACTTTAAGACCTGTTATTATCTCATCAGGGGTTTCAAGCATAGCACGATGGTCCGATGTCAGGTACGGCTCGCACTCTGCACCATTTATGATAATATAATCTATTTTTGCCCCATCAGGTACAGACAGCTTAACATGGGTCGGGAAGGTAGCACCGCCCATACCGACAATTCCCGCCTCTTTGATTATTTCAATTAATTCCTTTGCCGACTTGGATTTAAAGTCCGCACCGCTTCCTTCAATGAGCGGTGCCTGCTCATCCATACCATCATTGGCTATGATTATGCTTTCCGTCGGAAAGCTGTTTGGATGAAGTCTTTTTTCAATTGCGGTAACTGTCCCTGAAACCGAGGAATGTATGTTAGCAGACATAAATCCGTCTGCTTCTGCAATTTTCTGCCCCATAAGAACTCTGTCGCCTGGCCTCACACAAGGTTTTGCAGGTGCACCAATATGTTGTGAAAAAGGAAAAATTAATTCCTCGGGTGGGGCAAGGTCCACAATAGGTTTTGCTGCTGTGGCATCTTTATTTCCGCATGGATGTACTCCGCCATGAAATGTTTTCATCTATTATCCTCCTAACCTCAGGATATAAAAATCTATAATAATTATACCCTTTAAAAGCTGACGCGTCAAGGAAAAATGCCAAATTTAGATTGTTAAAATATAGACATATCTTTTTGCGTTTTGGGTTTATTTTTAATATTAAATTTTATAGCCGCTATTGACAAAAAACTCTATAATGTTATAATAATATGAGAGTTATTCTCAAATTGGAGTTGATTGTTAAAATGGAGTATAACACTCACCAAAAGCAGCTTCTTACCGACTTTCTAAAGCTGAACTGCGACAGAGCATACACAATAGAAGAAATTGCAAATGAAATTCCCGTCGGCAAGAGCACCATATACAGGCTTATATCAAAACTTATAGAAAATGGTATCGTTAAGAGGTTTTCGGGGGATACGGGACGTGTTTTTCTGTATCAATACATTTCCTGTGAACACTGCAGCGCCCACCTCCATATGAAATGCACAGATTGCGGTAAAATTTTTCATATGAATAACAAGGCATCTGAAAATATACTAAATAATATTATGCAGGACAATAATTTTTCAGTAGATGATGTGCAGACAATTCTGCTCGGTAAATGCTCTGATTGCAACAAAATTTCTTAAGGAGTAAATAATACAATGACGTTTAAACCCATTCTGAAAACTTTTTCACTTCTTATAGCTACTGTCCTTCTTTTTGCGCTTTGCGCATGCTCATCTCCTGCACCTGAAGGCACATCTTCTGCCTCTCTTAATATTCTATGCACAGGCTTTTCTCAATACGATTGGATAAAAAATATAGTTGGTTATAACCAGGGCATAGAGGTATCCATTTTGCTGGGTAAAGGTGTAGACATTCATAGCTATCAGCCAACAGCTGAGGATATTATAAAGATAACAAACAGTGATATGATTGTTCTCACAGGAGGAGAGTCTGACAAGGCACTTTTGGACATTGTAAAAAGCTCTTCAAGTTCAGATAAAATCATCTTTAATATGATGAATGAGCTTGGCGAAGATGCTCTGCTGCCCGCCAATCATTCACAAAACCACAGCCAACATAATCACACTGATCTTTCAGAGTATGATGAGCATATATGGCTGTCTGTCAAGAACGCCGAAATATTATGCAAAAGACTTCTTGAAGAGATAATAACTCTTGACCCCGAAGGTGCAGATAGTTATAATAATAATGCGAATATCTATCTGGCGTTACTCGGCGCCCTTGACAGAGAATACGCAGAAACAATTGGGGGTTCCGCTAATAAGGAGTTGGTCTTTGCCGACAGATACCCGTTTGCATATCTTGCCAGAGATTATGGCCTGAAATGCTATGCCGCCTTTCCCGGATGTTCTACAGAAACAAATGCAAGCTTTGATACTATTCTATCACTTTCAGAAAAGATTGATGAGTTAGGGCTGACATCGGTTCTGACAATTGATGGCGGCATTTCAAATATTGATGAATCTGTAATTTTAAATACGAAATCCGAAGGCATCAAAACCTTATCTCTTGAATCTCTCCAATCGGTAACAGAGGCTGAGATAAGCTCCGGACTTTCATATTTATCCGCTATGACAGATAATCTTAAAATATTTAAAGAAGCACTTAACTAAAATTTAAAAACAGAGGTAACTTTTATGCATGACATCAAATGCACCAATGTTTCATTGGGTTACGACAACAATATAATAATAAAGGACCTGAACCTTTCCTTAAGCCACGGCGACTATCTTTGTATTGTAGGCGAGAATGGTTCCGGCAAAAGCACCTTGATTAAGGCCGTTTTACGCTTACTCAAGCCCATATCAGGGAAAATTGAGTTCGATACAAAGGCACTTAAGGTAGGCTATCTGCCGCAACAGCCTCTTGTTCAGCCTGACTTCCCTGCCTCTGCAAGGGAAGTTGTTCTATCAGGCTGCAACGCCGCGCGCCGCCACTTATTTTTTTCCAAATCTTCGAAACGTCTTGCCGACTACAATATGAAAAGATTAGGAATTTCAGAGCTTTCAAAAAAAAGTATCTCGGAGCTGTCAGGCGGTCAGCGACAAAAGGTATTTCTTGCCCGCGCTTTATGTTCAGGGTCGGATATTCTCCTGCTTGACGAGCCTGCAACAGGGCTTGACCCTATTGCAACCGCAGAGATGTATGAAATGATATCCAAGATAAACCGAGAATCAAATGTTACCATAATTATGGTTTCTCACGATATTTCATCAGTTCTTAAATACGCCACACACATTTTGCATATTGGAAACGATGAAACCTTTTTCGGTACAAGTGACGAATACTTAAGGCATCCCGCCTGCAAGTCCTTCTCGGCGCTTGGGGGTGATGCTGATGAATAATATATTTGCAACATTGTCTGAATATCTAAGCTACCCCTTTATCAAGTATGCACTTATAGTAGGTGCCCTGATTGCACTCTGTGCCTCACTTTTGGGCGTAACTTTAGTTTTAAAACGATACTCTTTTATGGGTGACGGCTTATCGCACGTAGCTTTTGGTGCCTTGGCGATTGCAACAGTTCTTCGTATAAACAACGAAATGATTGTTGTTCTGCCCATAACAGTCGTATGCGCAATCTTAATGCTTTGCTCTACGCGTATCACGAAAATAAAAGGGGATTCCATCCTTGCAATGACCTCCGTGGGAGCGCTTGCGATAGGTTATTTAGTGCTTAATATTTTTCCCTCGTCTGCCAATATCAACGGGGACGTCTGCGGAACTTTATTTGGCTCAACCTCGATTTTGACCCTTTCCTCCTCTGATGTTTGGGTGTGCGCGATACTCTCCGTAATTGTAACCGCAATCTTTATCCTGTTTTATGACAGAATATTTTTAGTTACCTTTGACGAGAGTTTTGCCTCCGCTTCAGGAGTGAGAGTCGGCTTTTATAACTCGATGCTCTCAGTGCTGGGCGCAATAATAATCGTTCTTGCAATGAACCTTGCAGGCTCTCTTTTGACCTCGGCACTGATTGTTTTTCCTGCAGTTTCGGCTATGCGTATATTTAAAAGCTTCCGCGGTGTAGTTATTTGTTCCGCCCTGCTCTCGATTTTTTGTTCTGTGTTTGGAACACTTATCTCCATTATACTTTCAACCCCTGTGGGTTGTACTGTGGTTGTCACTTATATAATTGCATTTATAATATTTGCAATACTTGGAAAACTGATAAAAATTTAGTTAATTAAATTCACGTCATATCGAGTCCGCGGATATGACCAATATATTTTCACATATTTTATGCGGACAGAAAGGTGTACATTTATGGCAAACTATATTTTAAGCGGTTGCTCTACCGCGGATTTAACACACGAGCATTTCGAGAGAAGAAATATCCACTACTTATCCTTCCACTATAGCTTAGACGGCGTCGAGTATCTTGACGATTTAGGGCAGTCTATGTCCTTTGATGAATTTTATAAACGCATGGCCGATGGTGCAGACACAAAAACCTGGCAGGTTAATGCATCGGAATATGTAGAATATTTCACCCCGTTTCTTGAAGAGGGAAACGATATTGTTCATCTTACAGTTTCAAGCGGGCTTTCGGGCACATACAACTCCGCTCTTCTTGCGAAGGCAGAGCTTGAGGAAAAATATCCTGACCGCAAGATTTATATTATAGACTCTCTCGGCGCATCTTCAGGTTACGGACTTTTTCTCGATACTCTTGCAGATATGCGCGATGCGGGTAAATCCGCACAGGAGCTATATGACTGGGCAACCGAAAATCGCCTTAAAATGCATCACTGGTTCTTCTCTACTGATTTAACCTTCTATATCAAGGGCGGTCGCGTTTCAAAGACTGCGGGCGTTGTAGGAACAATTCTTGGTATTTGTCCTCTTCTCAATATGAACACCGAGGGCAAGCTTATTCCGCGTCATAAAATCCGCACCAAGCGCAAGGTTATAAACGAAATTGTTGCAAAAATGGAAGCACACGCGCAAGATGGTCTTGACTACTCAGGCAAGTGCTATATTTCTCACTCCGCTTGCCTTGAGGACGCTATGGAAATAAAGAAGCTTGTAAAAGAGAGATTTAAGAACATTAATGGCGATATCGAAATATACAGCATCGGAACCACAATCGGAAGTCATTCAGGTCCCGGAACCTGTGCGCTGTTCTTCTGGGGCGACGATAGAGTTATTTAATATTATATTTGTGCAAAAAGTTCTTGCACAGACAGTCAATATGTGATAAAATGTTATGGTATGCTTATAGGCATACCATAACATATAAGGAGTGATTTTTGTGGCAAAAGAATTGCCAAAGACATACGACCCCAAACAGGTCGAGAAGAGAATTTATCAAAATTGGTGTGACAAGGGTTACTTCCACGCAGAAGTGGATAAGTCAAAGGAGCCGTTTACTATTGTTATTCCCCCGCCAAATGTTACGGGGCAGCTCCATATGGGACATGCCCTTGATGAAACCTTTCAGGATATTATTATCCGCACAAAGAGAATGCAGGGATATAATGCCCTTTGGATTCCCGGCACAGACCACGCGGGGATTGCGACACAGATAAAGGTCGAAGAGGATTTGCGTGTAAATGAAGGCTTGACACGTCACGACCTTGGTCGCGATGAATTTTTAAAGCGTGTATGGGCATGGAAAGAAAAGTTTGGTGGCCGTATTATTAATCAGCTCAAAACCCTCGGTTGCTCCTGTGATTGGGACAGAGAGAGATTTACGATGGATGAAGGCTGCAGCAGGGCTGTACGCGAGGTATTTGTCAACCTTTACGAAAAGGGTCTTATATATCAGGGCAACCGCATAATAAACTGGTGTCCCAACTGTACCACCGCACTCTCTGATGCAGAGGTTGAGTATTCAGAGCAAGATGGCTACTTCTGGCACATAAAATATCCCATAAAGGATAGCGACGAGTTTGTGGAAATTGCAACAACACGTCCTGAAACATTACTTGGTGATACAGCGGTTGCAGTTAACCCTGACGACGAGAGATACAAGCATCTTGTCGGAAAGACTCTTATTCTTCCCCTTGTCGGCAGAGAAATCCCCGTAATTGCGGATGATTATGTTGATAAGGAATTCGGTACGGGCTGTGTTAAAATTACACCCGCACACGACCCCAACGATTTTGAGGTTGGTTTGCGTCATAACCTTGAGCAGATTAAGGTGCTGAATGATGATGCTACTATAAATGACTTTGGCGGGAAATACAAGGGTATGGACCGCTACGAAGCGAGAGCGGCTATGGTTGCCGATTTGGAGGCAGAAGGACTTCTAGTAAAGGTAATTCCGCATACGCATAACGTCGGTCAATGTTACCGTTGCGGCACGACTGTAGAGCCTATCACCTCAAAACAGTGGTTTGTCAAGATGGAACCGCTTGCAAAGCCCGCCGCTGACGCTGTTAAGACAGGCGACACAAGATTTATCCCTGACCGCTTTGCAAAGACATACTCACATTGGATGGAAAATGTACACGATTGGTGTATTTCCCGTCAACTCTGGTGGGGACATCGTATTCCCGCTTTCTATTGTGATGCTTGCGGCGAAACTATTGTTTCTAAAGAAGACATAACAACTTGTCCAAAATGCGGAGCCTCTGTTAAGCAGGACCCCGATGTGCTTGACACCTGGTTCTCATCTGCGCTTTGGCCTTTCTCAACTCTGGGCTGGCCCGAAAAGACACCCGAGCTTGAGCATTTCTATCCAACATCAGTTTTGGTTACAGGCTATGACATCATCTTCTTCTGGGTTGCACGAATGATTTTCTCAGGGCTTGAGCATATGGGAGAGGTACCATTTAAGGATGTTTATATTCACGGTCTTGTACGCGACAGCCAAGGCAGAAAAATGAGCAAATCTTTGGGAAATGGTATTGACCCCCTTGAGATAATTGAGCAGTATGGTGCAGACGCATTGAGATTTACACTTGCCAGCGGTAATTCGCCCGGTAATGACATGCGTTTTTATATGGAGCGCGTAGAGGCAAGCCGAAACTTTGCTAACAAGATTTGGAATGCATCCCGCTTTGTAATGATGAATCTTACAATCAATAAGTGTACCACTCCTGATCCTTCAAAGCTTGAGCTTGAGGATAAATGGATACTTCACGAGTATAACGAGCTTGTACGCGAGGTTACTGAAAACCTTGAAAAATACGAGCTTGGCGTTGCAGTTTCTAAACTTTATGACTTTATTTGGGACAAGTTCTGCGACTGGTATATAGAGCTTGTAAAGCCGAGATTCAGCCAGGATAATGAAAGCAACCTTGTTGCACAGAATACACTTGTATACGTTCTGTCAAACACACTGAAGCTTTTGCATCCGTTTATGCCGTTTATCACCGAGGAAATATGGCAGGCTCTTCCGCACGATGGCGAGAGTATTATGATATCTGCCTTCCCGACATATACTGCTGAATTTGAGGATAAAGTGTCCTGTGAGGCAATGCAGATTATTATGGAATCGATAAAGGGCATCAGAAATATTCGCAACGAGATGAACGTGCCCCCCTCAAAGAAGGCGAAGCTCTTTATTGTTACCGAAAGGTCTGAGCTTTTCAACGCGGGCAGTATATTCTATACAAAGCTTGCATCAGCATCCGAGGTTGTTATATGTGATAATAAAGACGGTATACCTGAAAATTCCGTTTCTGTTGCTTCTCCGGGCGGGGAATTCCTCCTCCCTCTTGATGACCTTGTAGACAAGGCAAAAGAGATTGAGCGTCTTGAAAAAGAGAAGACCCGTCTTGAAGGCGAGATAAAGCGCGTTGACGGCAAGCTCTCAAACAAGGGCTTTACCGACAAGGCACCTGCCGCCGTTGTAGAAGAAGAACGCAAAAAGGGTGAGCAATATAAAGCAATGCTCTCTGCTGTTCTTGACAGTCTTGAAAAATTAAAGTAAGTTAATTCAGAGGAACGCATACATGCGTTCCTCTGATAATTTTGGTGATCTATATGAACTATGCCGAAACAATAAATTACATACACAACACCCCAAAGTTCAGTCGTACTCTTGGGAATGACTTATTGCGCAAGCTACTCGACAAGCTGGGCAATCCACAAAAAAATTTAAAATTTATCCATATAGCAGGCACGAACGGCAAAGGCTCGTGTGCAATTATGTTATCGGAAATCCTGACACGCGCAGGCTACAAGACAGGGCTATTTACTTCTCCCTATATTGAGATTTTTAATGAACGTATAAAAATTGACGGAGAGATGATAGATAACGCCTCTTTATCTGATATTGCAACAAAAATCCGGAACGTAATCGAAACAAATGATACACCCGTTTCGGAATTTGCACTCGATACCGCTATCGCCTTTGAGTATTTTAATCAACAAAAGTGTGATATCGTAATACTTGAAACAGGGCTCGGCGGGAGGCTTGATGCAACAAATGTTATCGCTGAGAGCATTTTGTCCATAATTACCTCAATTGGTATGGACCATATGCAATATCTTGGCGATACGATTTCGGATATTACCGCTGAAAAGTGCGGAATAATCAAAGAAAACGGCAAAGTTATTGTATATCCTCTGCAGAATTGCGAAACAAAATCTGTTATTGAAGAATTCTGCATAAGGCAAAACGCAAGGCTTATATATCCAAGTCTTCCTGAAATTCTGGAAGATAATGACTTTTTATATGACGGAACGAGATATACTCTCTCCCTCTGCGGAGATTTTCAAAAATATAACGCAACAACAGTAATAACAGCTGTTTATGAACTGCGAAATAGTGGATTTTTAATTCCCGACAGTGCTCTGTCGGGCGGATTACTGGCAGCCTTTAACCCTGCACGTATGGAAAGATTATCTTGCGGTCTTATTTTAGACGGGGCGCATAACACCTCTGCAATGCATGAGCTTTGCAATACTTTATCAAAGATGAATAAGCCATTATATATATGTATTGCAATGATGGAAGACAAGGACATAACAGGATGCATAGCAGAGCTTGCAAAAATTTCCCCCGAAATAATTGTTACCGAAATTAATATGCCAAGATGTGCGAAGGCAGAGTCCATTGCAGCTGAATTTACAAAGTACAATATCAACGCGCAGATAGACAAAGACCCGATTTCTGCCGCAAAAACCGCTTTAGCTATGGCGGGCAATAGCGGGACGGCAGTTGTATGCGGTTCTCTTTATCTGGCAGGAATTGTGCGAAAAAGTCTTAAATAGCATAGGTGATGATATGTATTATGTTTATATAATGCGATGCAGTGATAATTCCCTCTATACAGGTATTACCACAGATGTAAATAGGCGCTTTGAGGAACATAAAGCAAAAAATAAAAAAGGCGCAAAATACACCGCCTCACGCACAGTAGTTTCAATCGAGGCCGTATGGGAGGTCCCCGACAGGTCCTCCGCACTAAAACTTGAGAGTCAAATTAAAAAACTACCTAAAGCAAAAAAAGAAGAATTAATTTTAAGCAAAAAAACACCATAGACCTACAGGTCTATGGTGTTTTGATTAGCAAATTATTTAACCATGCTTGCAACTTCGTCAGCAAAGTTGTCTTCTCTCTTTTCAAGACCCTCACCTGTTTCAAAACGGGTGAAGCCCTTTACCTTGATGTCAGCGCCAATCTTCTTAGAAACTGCCTCAACATACTTTGCAACAGTTTCTTTGTTTTCAGCCTTAACATACTCCTGCTCAAGCAAGCAGATTTCCTTAAGCTCTTTTGCAAGACGGCCTGTAATCATCTTCTCGATAATGTTATCGGGTTTAGAAGCGTTCTTCGGGTCGTTTTTGAGCTGAGCAATAAGGATTTCCTTCTCGTGCTGCTTATATTCCTCAGATACATCGTCACTTGACAAGTACTTGGGGTTAAGAGCTGCAATCTGCATTGCAAGGTTTCTGAGGCATTCTCTTACGTCATCATTGTCAGGTGCGTCAGCCTCAACCAATACACCGATTTTGCCTGCTGCGTGAATGTAATCTGTAACAACGCCTGTAGTTTCAATTCTTGCAAAACGTCTGATGTTCATATTCTCACCGATTTTTGCAATCTTCTCGGTAAGCATATCGCCGATTGTAGAATCGCCGCACTTTTCAGCCTTGAGAGCCTCAACGTCAGCGGGGTTAGCTGCTGCAACTGTTTTTGCAACATCTGCAACAAAGTTCTGGAATTCCTCGTTCTTTGCAACGAAGTCTGTTTCAGAGTTAACCTCAACCAAAACGCCTACATTGCCTTCCATATAAGCCTTAACAATACCCTCAGCCGCAATTCTGCCAGCTTTTTTAGCAGCAGTTGCAAGGCCCTTTTCTCTCAAAAATTCTACAGCCTTGTCCATATCGCCGTCGGTTTCTGTCAATGCCTTTTTGCAATCCATCATACCGCAGTTTGTCATTTCTCTGAGCTTTTTAACATCCTGAGCTGTAAATGCCATTTTATATCAATCCTTCCTAAAAATCAATTTATTAATTAGTCGTCGAGCATATCAAGAGTAACGTCCTCTTGAGCTGCAGCCTCTTCCTCTGTTTCGGGAACGAGCTGTTCGCCCTGACGGCCCTCAATTATAGCATTACCGATTGTAGAAGCAATAAGCTTAACCGCACGGATAGCATCATCGTTACCGGGAATAGCGTAGTCAGCTTCCTCAGGGTCGCAGTTTGTATCAACAATTGCGATAACGGGGATACCGAGCTTGTGAGCCTCTGCAATAGCGTTCTTTTCTTTTCTCGGGTCAACTACGAACATTGCAGCAGGAAGGTCTTTCATTTCCTTGATACCGCCGAGGAACTTCTCGAGTTTCTCGTGTTCAAGGTTGAGTTTGATAACTTCTTTCTTAGGAAGAAGTTCCATTGTGCCATCCTCTGCCATCTTTTCGAGCTGATAAAGTCTTTCAATTCTCTTCTTGATGGTCTTGAAGTTTGTAAGCATACCGCCGAGCCATCTTGCGTTTACGAAGTACATACCAGTTCTCTCTGCTTCCTCGCGGATTGCATCCTGAGCCTGCTTCTTTGTACCTACAAACAAAACGTTGCCGCCGTTTGCCGCGATGTCACGAACAAAGTAGTATGCCTCCTCAATCTTCTTAACTGTCTTCTGAAGGTCAATGATATAAATACCATTTCTCTCGGTGAAGATATACTCCGCCATTTTAGGGTTCCAACGACGTGTCTGATGACCGAAGTGAACACCTGCCTCCAAAAGCTGCTTCATTTGAATTACTCCCATGATTTTACACCTCCATAGTTTTTTACCTCCGCACAAATCACTTTGTATAAGTACCGTCATGGGTGTGCGGCAACTCCTATACAATCATCGTGCGTGCGTACTTTTATTTTGGTTTGGAAATCATAAATTCCCAAACGCCATAATATTATATCACAACAAAATAAATAATGCAAGCATTTTTTTGTTTAAATCAATAAGTTTCTAAATAAAATTAAGAATATTTGCCCCGATAGCAAAGGCAATTCCAAGTATAGCCCCCGCGAATACCTCAAACGGCGTATGCCCGAGCAGCTCTTTAAGGCGCATTTGCTTTTTCTGCGGGTCGCTCTCATTCCACGTATCGAGTATCATATTGATTATCCGCGCCTGCTGTCCCGCAGCGCGCCTGATGCCCGAAGCGTCATACATAACAACAAAAGCAAAAGCCGCACATATTACAAAGCTTGTTGAGTCAAAGCCATCGTGTATACCGACGCATATCGCAAGAGATGTTACAAGCGTTGTGTGAGAAGAGGGCATTCCGCCCGCGCCCAGAAATCTTGTAAAATCAATCTTTTTATCCCTTATGCACACAAGCACGCCCTTTAATATGCAAGAAAATGCCCACGCAAAAAACACAACAAATAATATGTTATTATCTAAAAATTGTCTGAAATACAATCCTAACCAACTCCAATTTTAATAATCTCTGCCGAGCAAATAAACAGCAAGCTCATTCAAAAACCAAGCGCCATCACCCAAAGACACGGTGGCATCAATTGCAGAATCCGTAATATCCGAAAGCCGTCTTTGAGCCTCCTCAAGACCAAGGAGAGTGACAAAAGTATTTTTGCCGCTTTTCTGGTCGCTCCCGATTGGTTTTCCAAGCAGTTTCTCATCCCCGACAACATCTAATATATCATCCTTTATCTGAAAAGCCAAGCCCAGCTTTTCTGCAAAGCTGTCGACAATCAGAAGTTTTTCATCGCCTTCATCAAGAGCTGCGCACAAGCACCCGCAAACAGCTGCAGCGCGAATCAAGGCACCCGTTTTTCCCCCATGCATATACTCGAGTTCGTCTATAGTGACATCCCTGCGGTTTTCATTTTCAAGATCCACAACTTGTCCACCTATCATCCCGTATACACCCGATGCCGCAGACAATCTGCGAATTATTGCGACAAGGCTTTCGCAGGCTATGCTCTTGAAAGCGGCTATGTCCGACAAGATTTCAAACGCCAAATTCAAAAGCCCGTCCCCCGCAAGCAACGCAGTGCTTTCGCCAAACACCTTATGGCAGGTCGCTCTTCCTCTGCGCGTATCATCATCGTCCATACACGGCAAATCATCGTGTATCAAAGAATAGTTGTGGATGCATTCAACTGCAAGGCCAACCCTTGCCGCATCCTCTAAGTCTGCGCCGAATAAATCCGCAGCCGCCATAGTAAGAACAGGTCGCACCCTCTTACCGCCGCCACAAACAGCATAGCGCATTGCCTCAAAGACATTCTTTTGCGGAATATCAGGCACACTGAGATATTCGTCTATTAATTTTTCTATCGCACCTAAATATAAGTTATACTGATTTTTAAAATCCATTCTCGGTTCCCCAATACAAATGCTATCCTTCTATATCAAACGGTTTCTCTTCTACCTCACCGCCGTCACGGTTTTTCATAAGTATCGTTATCTTCTGTTCAGCCGCATTCAGTGCATCTGTGCACTCTCTTGTCAATCCCACTCCCTTTTCAAAAAGAGCAATCATATCATCAAGACTTATGTCGCTTGACTCAAGAGCCTTTACAACGCTTTCAAGCTCTGCTAAATTTTTCTCGAAATTTTTCTTATCTATAGCATCACTCATAAAGAATACCACCTTTCGCTTATATTATCTCCGCCCTAATATCTCCGTCGCTCACAGTAACGCTTATAACATCGCCAGCTTCGACCTGATTTACGGATTTCAGAACGTTTCCATCTTTATCTTTAGAGAGCGAGTATCCGCGTGCCAGAGTCCCCAAAGGGCTGAGTCCATCAAGCTTAGCCGCATTTTCTGCAAGGCTTGTTCGCTTTGCCCCAACCACGCTTTTACATTCACTCTCAAGCATATATGCTATATTATCCAAATATTGTCTGCTGTCATCGAGCCGCCGCAGCGGGTTCTTGAAGACTTGCCTGTCCTCGCACTGCTGAACTCTCATTCTGCCTTTTTCTATCACACGCATCGATTGCTGAAACATTCTGCGATATACATTGTTGAACTTTTCAGCAAGTTCAATCTGTGACGGAACCACCAATTCTGCCGCAGCAGATGGTGTTGGCGCACGCAAATCCGCCACAAAATCCGCTATGGTAAAATCTATCTCGTGTCCGACTGCAGATACAATCGGGATATCGCTGTTATATATTGCGCGGGCAACCACTTCTTCGTTAAATGACCACAAATCCTCAATTGGGCCGCCGCCTCTACCGACAATCAAAACATCTGCCGTCTTTGAGTTGTTAAAGTACTCTATCGCCTCAACAATACTCGCCGCGGAATTTTCACCCTGCACAAGCACGGGATACAAAACTATGTCAGCATATGAAAAACGCCTTGACAAGACGTTTATTATATCTCTTATTGCAGCGCCCGTAGGAGCGGTAACAACCCCAACAGTTTTGGGATATTTGGGCAGTTTCTTCTTATGCTCGGGTGCAAACAAACCCTCTGCTGACAGTTTTGCTTTAAGCTGTTCAAACGCCGCATACAAGTCCCCCTGTCCCTCTTGCTGCATATTTTCTATATATAGCTGATACTGACCGTCGCGCTCATATACACTTATGCGTCCGCGCGCCACAACCTTCATCCCATTCTGCGGTTTAAAGGCAAGCTTTGCAGCCGCTGACCGAAACATAACCGCACGCATAACACCGCCCTCATCCTTGAGCGACATATACATATGCCCCGAAGAGTGCGCCTTAAAATTAGACAACTCGCCCTTTACCAAAACATCGCAGAGCGCGTCATCTCTTGATATTACATCTTTTATGTAAAGATTAACTTGTGTTACCGATAAAGCTTGTCTTTCGTCCATATTATTAAGTCCCGTTTATACTATCCGATATTGTCCTTTAGCTTGCCGAGTATACCGTTTACAAAGGGTGCAGCTTCCTCCCCCTCGAACTCCTTGGCAAGTGCAACCGCCTCACTCACAGAAACAGCGGACGGTATGTCCTTCATATATTTTATCTCATATACGCCAAGCCTGAGCGCAGCAAGGCAGACGGATGAAATTCTGTCAACCCGCCACCCTTTTGAATATTCGTTAATTAAACTGTCAATTTCCTCAACTTCAGCAAGCGCCCCGCGTACAACCGCATCAATATATTCACGTTGCTCCCCGACCTTATTTTCATCAAAGAAATCACTGAGCAACCTCTCCATATTTTCGGCCTGAAACTTATACTGAAATAATAATAAAAACGCCTGTTTTCTCGCTTCTCTTCTGTTCATATTTAAAGCTTACTCCTCTGCTGTATCGGCTTTCTCAGGCTCTTTTACCGCCTCTTCAGTTGTTGGAACATTCACCCCGTCTACAGACACATTAACTGTCACAACGCCAAGTCCCGTCATAGATTCGACCTCATTTTTCACCTTATCCTGAAGTTCCCATGCAACATCGGGGATTTTTGCACCATATTCAACTATAATAGCCAAATCAATGGTAAGCTTATCATCCTCTTTTACGACTTTAACGCCTTTTGACGGGTTCTTTTTGCCGATAAACTCTGCGAAACCGCCGATAGCTCCGCCTGCCATTCCCGCAACACCCTTTATTCCGGATGCCGCAAGAGATGCTATAACAGAAATAACTTCGTCTGAAATGTTAACATTTCCATTATTGTCGAAAATTTCGTTATTAGTTGTATTTTCCATAATAAAACTCCATTCCGCCGCTCTGTACGGCTTTAATATTTATTAAAATCTTCTCTGCTACGCATACTAATACTACATATAGTATAACACATAGATTTTGATATTACAATCTTTATTTTTAAAATATTTCAATCTTTTTACAGATACGCCCGCCGCCGCACAGATACGCGGCAGCGGGCGATTGACCCATTATATTGCATTTATCTTTATATTTCTTGCAGGAACCTTTGTTTCTGTAACCACTATATCCTTAATCTGTGCAACCTTTGCTCCGTCTATATCCCCGCCCTTAACAGTAACGGACACACCGCTGTCGTCTACATATACAAAGCAGTCTTCAAAACCCTTTGCCTTTACCATTGTTTCTATTTTTCTCTCCTTATCGGCATTTTCTGCCTCCATAGTTACTTTCTTCTCCGCCTCGCGCTTTGCATCAGCCGAGGCCTCTGAGCTTTGCGCGAGTTTCTTCCACTCCTCAACAGATTGGCTTCTTGCCGCATCCCTATCCCTGCGCAGTGCCGAAATCTCTGTACTGTCACTCTCACTTCCGCCCTGTTCCTGATTTTCATTATCCCCTGTTTGTTCAGGGACAGCCTCGCCCGTTGTCGGAACAGAAACAGAGAAATTCTCCTGTTCTATTGTCCATCTGTAATATCCCGCAGTAATCACCAAGGCAACAAGCCCAAGCAGCAATATCTGCTTACCCCTGAATTGAAATTTCTTTTTCCTTCCACTTGCGTTCATTTTAACTCTTCCTTTCCGATTGATATATACTAATATGTAACCCTTATTCTGTGAGCCGATATTCCGTAAACAGCCTTTACCGCCTCATAGATTTCAAGCCTGACCTTTTCGTCAGCCGCCCCTTTTGCAACCACCAAAACCCCGCCGACCTGCGGAGTCTTTTCTTCTACCACATAAGGTTCGTCGCTCGAGCCCTTTCCGCTCATCACAACAACGCTTTCATTTTCCTCATCATAATTTATAGTCGAGTCCGCGTCCTCCTCCCTGGATATTTTGCTTTTATTATCCCGCGCAAGAATTTTCTCACCTCCGCCCTCTATGCTTATAAAAACCGAAACTTCTCCCGCTCCGTTAATCCTTTTCAAAATTTTTTCTAATCTCTCCGCCTGATTTTTTTCATAAATTTCCGTTTGTATGTTCACCTCTGTATCGACGCTCTGTTCTTCCTTCTCTGCGCCAAAATCGCCGAAGGCAAGAATAACTATACCCGCAATTATTATCCATATGATAATCATATTCGGCTTTTTTCTGTCGCCGATTGGCACAATGTCACGCGGATGTTTGAACATTTCTCTAAATCCCATAGCTTTATTGGCTCCTCTTTTGGTTCAGGCGATATATTTAACACTTATCTTATCTCTGCTGACACCATACCTGTCGCATATTATCTCAATCGCCCTCTCATTTATCCTGACGCCATTCTTGGCATCTGCGATTATCCGAATTTCTTCTATTTCTCCAAAGCTTTCTTCCTCTTCATTTATTTCGCATCTTATGTCGAAATCAACACCCGCAATCCCCTCTATATCCGCCTTCATCTTTTCAGACAGCTTACTTTTATAAACCCTGAGCACCGCCTCTCTCTCCTGCCCCTCTGCCTTTATATCATACTCTTCGGAGAATACGGGCAGAGACGCCTCGATTTCAAAGTTTCCCTCTACAAATGGTGAGATAAGTGCCAGTATAAGAATAATGCCGATACAGAGGTGTATGTATTTTTTATATACATCATTTGGGAGCAGCATATCGCACACAGAGCCAAACACAATTATTCCCGACAGCGACATTGCCCACGCCTTTAAAAATTCCGGCATCTTACCTACCTCCCAAGCATTACGGCAGTATTTCCTGAATTTATAATTATCGTTACTACCATAATGAACATAATCACAACAGCCGTAAGCATCGAAAACAGTACCGACACCGAATCTGCAAGACGCGATATACAAACAACTATTCTCTCCTCTGAAACAGGCTCTGCAACCGCCGCTGTTATTCTGAACAATATCAACATAGCAGCGATTTTCATTACAGGTCCGAGAGCCACCACTATCAGACATATAACTCCAAGGACGCCGACCGAATTTTTTATTACAACGCTGCAGTTCATAACAGTTTCTACAGACTCTGCCAACACCCCGCCAATCATAGGTATAAGATTTGATGTCGCAAACTTACCCAGCTTTACCGTCAGACCATCTGCGCCCGACGCAGCGATACTTTTAAGTCCTGCAAGGCTGACAAAAATCGTCAGCATAATTGTAAGCCCCCACTTTACTGAATTATTTAAGAGCTTCACCATTCTGTCGGTTTTAAATCTGTCGGATATCCCATTTACAATATTGAGCGCGGCAGATAGCATCACAGAGGGTATAAACACAGTTTCTATCACCCATACCGCAATTTCTGCAATCGAGAGAAATGCAGGCTCAAGAGTTGATGCCGATATAACAGCCCCGCTTGTCATAAGCAGGGTTATCATAACGGGAACTATTACCCTCATAAAGAAGCCTATATTTTCTATGGCTCTTCCTGCACAAAGCGCGATATCATAAAAGGCAGTCGAGGCAATTCCCGCGATTATAATATAGCACATATAAAATGCGCATTTTGCCACTGCCTCTCCGCCAAATCCCGACTTCAGCCCGCCAAGATATGACGAGAGAATAGAGAGCGCAAGAATTATCGCAATAAGTCTTATCCCTGAATAAACCTCTCCCAAAAGCATCTTGAGTAAATATTTAAGCACTTCCCCCGCCGACAGATTAAGCTTGCCTGAATTGAGCTGCTTTATAATCTCCTCTGCATCAAGCTCGGGCGCAAATTCAAAAAAATCTTCAATTCCTGCCTCTTCAAGATTTTCTTTGAAGATATCACCATAAAATTTTGCATATTCGTCGAGCATCTGCTCCTCGGCTGTAGCGTCCTCCCCTTTGGCATTTGCCGGTAATTCTGCCATACAAAATATTAAAAATAATACACCCGCAAGAATTATCCGATTTCTCATTGCAATATCCTCACACTTTTTTCTAAAAGTTAATTATATTACTTACAAGCTCTAAAAGATTGTATATAACGGGCACAGACAAGGTTATTATGACAATCTTGCCTCCAAGCTCTATTTTCCCTGCAATAGCATTTTCTCCCGCATCCTTGCAAATATCTGCCGCAAACTGACATATGTACGCAACGCCCGTTATTTTGATAACTATGCGCATATGCGAGAGCTCTATCCCCGCCCCATTTGCGATATCCTCGAACATCGCAAGCACTGATTTTAAATAAGGTGCGCACATAGTTATGATAAGTGCGGCCGCAAGTATCGGCATGGCTATTGCAAGCTCAGGCTTATATTGTTTGAGCAGGAGTGACAATAAAGCCCCCGTCACTCCTATACCAATAATTTTGAAAATCAACATATCTAAAGTCCAAACAACGATTTTATCGTTTCAAACAAATCGCTGATTTCCTGCACCACTACGAGCAAAACCACAACAAGCCCTGCAATCGTTGTCATCATAGCCTGGTCCTCTCGCCCCGCTCTGACAAGGAGCATATTCAAAACGGCAACCAAAATCCCAATCGCCGCCACCTTGAAAATCAGTTCTACTCCGTCCATATATCTTCCTCCTAAAACAGCAGTATTACCAAAAACATACCGCTGAGCATCCCCATTCCCCGCCAAAGCTTTCCGCGCTGTGCAAGTTCACCCTCCGCTCTTTCCTTTGCGAGCTTCAGCTTTGCACAGGCTGCCTTTATATTATTAATCTCGCTCTCAACATCGCCCTTGCCGAGATTTTTTGTGAATTCTGAAACAATTTCCATATCCTCTTTCAAAATGCACAAACTGATTCTGTTTCCCATCACCGCTCTCTCAAAGGCAACAGACGGGGAAATATTAAGTTCCTTAATCTGCTTGGCCGTTTCGCTGAAAATTCTCCCCACTGCCCCTCTGTTACCACAGGCCGCCGCCGACAAAGCTCCTGTTATCGGCATCTTTAAAAAGCTTATATTAAATTCAATCTGCGTCAGCGCGCTCAGTAGCTGTTCTATCTGCGAAACGCGAGTAGCAAGTCTTGATGAAAACAATAATCCGATATATCCGCCGCCCATCACTACAACGGCAGCAGCGATTATTCTGACAGCACCGCTCAAAGCTTCACCGCCTTGGTATATGTAATACAGTCAGGAGTTGTAAAATCGCGATTTAAAAAGATGGCTTGAGAAAAAATCTTATCCTTAAATACAGGAAGCAAAATATTGCGCCGCATTACCTCTTCAACAGATGTGCCGTGAGCAGTCGCAATAATTGCGACCCCCGCTCCCGATGCCCGTCTGAGTGCTGCAACATCCCTTTCCGATGCAATTTCATCGCTTATTATTACTTTTGGTGACATTGTACGAAGCAGCATTTCTATCGCCTCTGCCTTGGGCGCACCGTCTATCACATCGGTTTGTGCACCCACCAAATTAGAAGGAATTCCGCAATACATTGCCGCGAGTTCGCCTCTGTCATCTGCCACCCCGCACTTAAATCCGCGGTTTGAAATCTGCCTCATTATATCCCGAAGAAGCGTCGTCTTTCCCATTTGCGGAGGTGAAATTATAAGAGTACTGACAACCTCTCCGTTTTTTATTATGCTGTCGATTATCCCATCGGCAATCCCGATAATCTGATGTGCAATTCTGAAGTTCAGCGAGCTTATCTCTTTAAAAGTTTTTATTCTTCCTCCCTCACAGACCGCCTTTCCGCAAACACCGACACGGTGACCGCCTTTAATGGTAATAAATCCCGAGCGAAGCTCTTCCAAATGGGCATATACCGAGTTTTCACAGATTGCGTTAAACGCCGTCTGGACCTCTTCTGTCGTAATCTTATAAGCATCACTTTCATGATTTGTAATTCCTCCCGCAGGTGTAACAAAACAGCTCTCTCCCCATACCCCTACAGTCAGCGGGGCGTCAGCCCTGATACGTATCTCTTCTATTTCTATCCATTCTGCGCCTATTAGTTCTGTAATCAGAAAGCGGATACGATTTGGAAGATATGGAAGCACCTCAGAAATCCTTTGTTTCTCCACGTCAAATTTCTCCTTTACTTGTATTTATTGTTTTCTTTTATGTAAATATTGTTATGATAATTTGTCCCACTTTAGAACACAAAAAAAGACGACACGATAAAATCATTTATCGTATCGTCCCAAATTATATATAAGTCCTATTTTAGCAAATACTTCGCATATGTGTGGCCGAACCCTGTTGCGTCAGCCAGACCCTGCCGCAGTCCATCGTTTCACTTCGTGAAACTCGGATAAAGGGGCTCTGCCCCTTTAAAACCCTGTATTTATGGGGTTTGGGGCAACGCCCCAATCGTTTCTGCGGAGCAGAAATCGATTCCGCTCGGGTGGGCGAGCGGAACAGGGCAAGGCGTAGCGAATGCAATCTCTTTGCAAAATTATTAATTCAGCGGCATACGCATCTCAAGGCGCTGCATCGTCACTATTGCCTGTTCAACTGTGTAACCCTCGTATGGTCCGAACGGATTATACTCCACTCCGTTTATTTCAAACTTGCCCGAGCCGTTCATTATACCGCAGTTCGTTATACTGTAGACACATCCGCGCGCCCAATCCTCTATTTCGGCATCATCAGTATATAAAACTGTCGGAGTTTCGTTTCTCTCCTCATTTGGAATAAGTATATCATAAATCTTATCCAAAATTTTCGCAGCCTCCTGACGATGTATTGGGGCTTCGGGTTCAAATACTATGTGATATCCCAGTCCGCGCGACCATCCTGCCCTACCGTCTATTATCCCGAGATAATGTAAATAATTTACCTTTACATTGTCAGTATCAGGAAAGGCGCTTTCGATTACGCCAAAGGATGCAGCCCCATCAGTATTGCGCCGCAGTAACTCAAACGCAAGTTCACAAAATTGCTCTCTTGTAATACGCTCCCTGTAATTTTCCTGCAAGCTTTCAGGCACAAGCTGATTTTTAATTGCAGTATTAACTGCAGCCTCAGCCCACTGGGATGGGGCATCGACCTCATATTCTTCGGAAATTGTGTCTGCAAACGCCGTTGTTGAAAGGGACGCCAAAATTAAAAATATTACCAATATCTTTTTCATATACAAAGCCCCTCCTATCTGTCATACTCCGAAATAAGATGTACTATACCCGTCTTTGCCTCCACATAGAAATTCCCGTTCTTTTCGGGGGATTGGCAAGCAAAGAAGATGTTATCGGGTACCGCACCAATCTTAACATCAAATGGGTTCAGCTCATCATAGTTATATCCGTCAATTTCCCTGACCTTTTCTAAAACATCATATAATACTTTATTATCCGTCCTGTCTACAAGATATAATCTGTTATGACATACGCCAAAGGATGGTATCTCACGATAGATAATCACGAAATAGTCATCAGAGCTGTAATATGTCCGCATATGGTCATCAAAGTTTACCTTTAATTTATCTGCGATTTTCGATACGGTTTCCCCGATATCTTCAGTAAATGCGATATTATACGCCTCTGTCGTTTCGTCTTTATCAACCGAAAAATGAACAGACTCTATCTCGCTCTCTTTAAAAATCGGTACTCCGTCAAAAACAATACTAAAATCCTTGTGCCCGTTTCCCGTCCCGCCGTATACAGCAACATTTTGTGCTCTATAGCCGTTTATCTCTATCTTAAGCGACTGATTTATAATGTCATACTTTAAACTTGGGTCTACAGGGGTTTCTATACCAACACCATCGCAGCAATAGCTGCGGAGCTTTTCTAAAACCCCGCTTGAATAAAACAGGGCTGTATTTTGATAAAACGCCATTGATATAGTATATCCCGTACCCGAGCAGTAAAGTGACGAATTAAAATGGTCGGCATCACCTGTGCCGACAATTCCGCCTTTAGTATAATCAAGCGAGAAATTGCCGACGCCCTCTTGCGTTGTAGGTTTGCCCTCGGATAATCTTACCGAGTATTCATATCCCGCTCTGTCAGGGGATGTTATATCAAGCAGTCTTTCTTCTGCGTACCAATCCACGACATACCCGAAATTCCGCATTTCCTCTGCCCAGATATATGTTCTGCCGCCGATATTATATGCCGTAATCTGTCTGCTGTCAAGATAAGTAACTATATCTGTTTCGTAGTAATTTCCGAGTATACTCCCGCTCGGCAACTCCGACTTTGCAACTGTAGGCGGTACGCCGTTTGTGGCATATGTTGTCCTATCCACCCGTAGTTCTCTTTCGGCATCGGAATACCTTACATTAAAGCTGTAAAAATGCATATCTTCGGCATTTATAAGCGTCTGTCCGCCTATGTTGATTGCATCTATCTCGTAACCGTTGAGCATTGTTTTTATATCTGTACTATAATATACCCCCGCAATATCGCCACTTTTTGCAAGAGCATTTGTCGGGATTATCAACGCAATAAGCAATGTAAATACAATCATTTTTTTCATAAAGCATTCACCTTACCTTCGGTTACCTTCATTCATACTTATCCATTTTCCGCAGGCAACAATTATATGGTCTATAAGAGAAATCCCGAGAGAGCTGAGTGCCTCTTTTACATCACGCGTCATTGTTATATCCGCCATAGAGGGTTCAAGTCTGCCGCCCGGATGATTATGCATCAGTATAACCGCTGATGCCTCGTTTAAAATTGCGCGTTTTGCAATTATATGCATTGAAACACTTGCTGCGGTCGCCGTACCCTCCGATATTTTGTCAAAGCGCATTACCTCGTTTGCAGAATTCAGGCTTATCATATACAAATTTTCAACAAGCTTCCCGTAGAAAAACTGCTTTGCATACTCGCCTATCTTTTCTGTAGTATCAAGAGTAATTCTTTTCGAATTAGATTGCATTGCTGCCCGCTCGACAATGCCCAAAAGCGGCATCATATCATGCAGAAATTCCGCCGTACGAGTTCCAACGCCATCAACTGCGCGGAGCTGTTCTACATCAGCGCAAAGCACACCATAAATTGAGCCAAACTCGTTTATAAGTTTGATTGCAATTTCATTCGTATTTCCTCTCGGTATAACTGCAAAGAGCAGCTTTTCAAGCTGCTCATGCTCCTCAAGAAATTCAAGACCCATAAGTCGTGCCTTTGTGTCTATTCTCGATCTGTGTCCGCTATGAAGTTCCTTCATTACTTTGTGCCTCTGCTGCCCGGTTTTACGAGGGGTGCCCCTGTTTTACATATCGGGCATTCGTCTGCCTCATATGACGTGATATCCATAGAGAAAGCACTTCTGTAGGGCACACCGAAATCAATCTTACCGCCAGTTCTGTCAACGATAGAGCCAATGCCTGCGATAATGCCGCCGCATTCCTCTACAAGCTTCATAACCTCGCGTACGCTTCCGCCCGTTGTTACAACATCCTCTACAATCAGAACTCTCTGTCCTTTATCAATGGTAAAGCCACGACGGAGAGTCATCTCACCATTTTCACGCTCGGCAAAAATGTTCTTAACACCAAGCTGTTTGCCAACCTCATAGGACATCTGTATAGCGCCTATAGCAGGTCCAATTACAACATCTATGTTGTCATCCTTATATTTTTCTACAAGCTCTGCACAAAGCGGAACACTGTATTTTGCATTCTGAAAAATCTTTGCGCATTGCATATATTTGTCACTGTGTCTGCCCGAGGTCAAAAGAAAATGTCCCTCTAGTAATACCTCTGCCTCTTTAAGCATTTCGATAATCTCATTGTTTGTCATATGTTTTCATCCTTTCTTTTAATATAACTCCACTGCACCGACTATATCGGCTACACTTGCAATTTTATTTTCATCAAGATATTTTTCAATCCCGTCTATAACCTTTACCCAAGCATACGGGTCAACAAATCCCGCAGTACCTACCGAAACCGCACTTGCACCCGCGAGAATAAACTCGATTGCGTCCTCTCCGCTCGCTATTCCGCCCATACCTATAAGCGGGAGTGAAACCGCTCTGTAGACGCGGTGAACCATATTCACCGCAACAGGCTTGATAGCCGGACCCGATAGTCCACCCGTGTTATTCTTAAGTACAGGCCGTCTTGTATTTATATCAATCTTCATGCCAAGCAAAGTGTTTATAAGCGAGAGGGCATCAGCACCGCCCGCCTCTGCACCCTTTGCAATCTCGGTTATATCCGTAACATTGGGGGAAAGCTTTACAATAAGAGGACATTTAGAAACCTCTTTTACGCGTCTTGTTATCTCCTCGGTCATTTTGGGGTCTGTGCCAAACGCTATACCGCCCACCTTAACATTAGGGCAGGAAATATTCAGTTCAAACATATCGACGCTATCGCCAAGTATTTGCGCAACCTCGACATAATCCTCTATAGAGCTTCCGCACAGGTTTGCAATCAGCTTTGTGTCATATGTACGAAGAGTCGGGAGATAATGCTCTACAAAATACTGTGCACCGGGATTTTGCAAGCCAACACTATTTAAAATACCCATTGGTGTTTCGGCAATTCTCGGTGACGGATTTCCGAGTCTTGGAACAGCAGATAACGCCTTTAAGCATACCGCGCCAAGCCTTGATAGGTCAAAATATTCTCCGTATTCTTCGCCAAAGCCAAATGTGCCCGAGCCTGTTGTTACGGGGTTTTTCCATTCAACACCCGCAATATTTACTCTCATATCAGCCATCCCATTCCACCTCCGATGCAATAAACACGGGTCCATCCTTACATACGCGCTTGCGCTGTCCTGCAATCGTGCAGGCACAAGTCACGCACGCACCTACACCGCAGCCCATACGTTCTTCAAGGGAAACCTCTGCGTAGATACCATACTCCCCT
The DNA here is from genome assembly GCA_045576075.1 of Clostridia bacterium. Taxonomy (GTDB): domain Bacteria; phylum Bacillota; class Clostridia; order Monoglobales; family Monoglobaceae; genus UMGS1820. Next base: position 61,625 of record JAZNFQ010000008.1, on the reverse strand, counting down.
GCCACTGCTGCCGCCGCACGCATCATAGGTGTCGGACCGCATATGTAAATTCCCGAAACATCATTTGATGATGCAATATTTTTAAGCAGGTCAGTTACAAGCCCTTTGTAACCACAGCTCCCGTCATCTGTTGCGACAAATACATTTTCAGCATACTCCGCAAACTCATCTGTAAGCATCACTTCTGCTTCTGTTTTAAAACCAAGCAGAACGCTCGCCCTTTTGCCAAATTTTTTAGCAAGCTCCAGTAGCGGGAAAATTCCAATCCCTCCGCCGACAAGCAAAACTCTGCCTTCTCCGTCGGTCACTCCAAAACCTTTGCCAAGCGGGCCTAAGATATCAAGCTTATCTCCAACCTTTTTCTCCGAGAGGGCATCTGTACCCTTACCTTTAACACTGAATATAAAACGGATTGACTTTTTATCCACTACCTCGCAAACACTTATCGGGCGCCGCAAATATGCCTCACCGCCGCACAGAATGTGCAAAAACTGTCCGGGCTTTGTTTTTTCTGCCATTTCAGGACAAAAAACTGTAAAGTCATAAACCCGCTCGCTTAACTTTTCTTTTTTTGTCAATTCGCAAAGCAAATTTTTCTCCTCCTTTGCAAAACAGTATTCAGGGCGTGCCGCATTTACAGCACGCTCAATATATCTTCTCTCATTCTTATAGCCTCGGCTCTTGCCGCCTCGCCGACAGTGCCGCCGTTTTTCATATATGCACACATAATCGAACGCGATGCATTTACTATTGCACCAAGCCCGTCCTTGTTAAAGCAGGGTGCAACATCCTTTGCACCACCGCCCTGTGCGCCATATCCGGGGACAAGGAAATAGGTTCTCGGCATCTGCGCACGCAGACTTGCCGCCTGTTCGGGATAGGTCGCACCGACAACAGCACCAACACTGCTGTAGCCGTTTGTGCCTACCAAATCGCTACCCCATTTTTTAACAAGCTCTGCCATATGCTCGTATATATACTTTCCGCCTGACTTCAAATCCTGAAGCTCGCCTGATGACTTGTTGGAGGTCTTAACCAATACAAATATACCTTTTTTATTTTCAGCGCACTCATTTACAAACGGCATAACTCCATCTGTACCAAGATACGGATTTACAGTCATACAGTCTGCGTCATATGCAGAGATGCTCTCCTCTCCGATTTTTGTTTTGCCAAGATAAGCTGTTGCATATGCCTCAGAGGTAGTGCCTATATCGCCTCTCTTTGCATCAAGTATTACATACATTCCCGCAGATTTTGCATACTCTATTGTTTTATGCATACACTCTATGCCCGGTATTCCGTACATCTCATAATATGCCGCCTGAGGCTTTACCGCAGGCACAATATCATAGAGCGAGTCAATCAAAATCTTATTAAACTCAAATATCGCCTCCGAAATTCCCTCAAAGGTTTCGCCATGTTTCTCAAATGCCGCCTTTTTTATTTCCTCGGGAATATAATCCGCCTTCGGGTCAAGTCCTGCAACAGTCGGATTGTTCTTTTCTTTAATTTTATCTATCAGTATATCTATCATTTTAATTTCCTCCAACTTGAATTAATCGCACTTATAAACCGTCTTTCCGCCAAGTATCGTTCTATGAACCTTTCCGAAAAGCTTCATACCGCCATATGGTGAATTTTTACCCTTTGTTTCAAATTCATTCACATCTACAGTAAATTCTTCATTCTCGTCAAATATCACAATATCGGCAGGCGCCCCTATATTCAGAGTGCCTCTGTCTATACCGATTATTTTCGCAGGGCTTGTGCTCATTCGATCAACAAGATCGAGCATCGTCATTCTTCCGCTCTTTACAAGATAGGTTACCCCAAGCGCCAGAGAGGTTTCAAGCCCTACAATTCCGTTTGCCGCCTTATCAAATTCTATACGCTTATCATCAATATGATGCGGTGCATGGTCAGTCGCTATTGCGTCTATTGTCCCATCGCTAAGTGCCTCAATTATCATTTCCACATCCTCGTCATCGCGAAGCGGAGGGTTCATTTTTGCGTTCGTGTTAAAGCCATCGCACGCCTTGTCGGTAAGGGTGAAATAGTGCGGAGCGGTTTCTGCCGTAATTCTCGCCCCTCTCGCCTTTGCGGCGCGCACAGCCTCAATCGAGTTCTTTGTGCTGACGTGGCAGATATGAAGCCTTGCACCAAGCTCCTCTGCAAGCAATATATCACGGCTGACAGCTACGCTTTCAGCCGACTTTGGTATACCGCGAAGTCCAAGGTATGTTGACATATACCCCTCGTTCATACTTCCGCCGTCCACCAAATCCAAATCCTCGCTATGTGACATTACCGGCATATCAAGCATCTTTGCATATTCGAGCGCACGTCTCATAATAACAGATGAGTCAACAGGTCTGCCATCGTCCGATACAGCCGCCGCACCCGATGCCTTAAGGTCAGCCATCTCTGTCAGTTCCTTGCCTTGCATCCCCTTTGTTATACATCCCGTAGTCAAGACATTTGTAAGCCCTGTCCGCTTTCCGCGGTTTATTACATACTCCACAAGGGCAGCATTATCAATTGGCGGATTGGTGTTTGGCATACACAAAACAGTTGTTACGCCGCCTTTTGCAGCCGCACGGCTTCCTGACTCTATATCCTCTTTATACTCATATCCCGGCTCACGGAAATGAACGTGCAAATCTACAAGGCCCGGAGCTACTATCATACCCGTTGCATCTATAACCTTTGCATCAAGGTCGTTTATATTTTCCGAAACTCTCTCAATTACTCCATAATTTATAAGTATGTCAGCCTTACCCGCAAAACCCTTGTCGGGATTTATTACAAAGCCGTTTTTTATAATCTGTTTCATAACGATAACTCCTCTCTGTGAGTCAGCATATCAAGTACAGCCATTCTTATACAAACGCCGTTTGTAACCTGCTCGCCTATAACAGACTGCGGTCCGTCTGCCACATCGGCAGACAGCTCGACCCCGCGGTTTACAGGTCCCGGATGCATAACAATAGCGCCTTCTTTCGCAAGTGCAACTCTGCGCTTATTAATACCAAACAGCTTGTGATACTCGCGCACAGACGGGAAAAGTCCGCTCTTTTGGCGTTCCATTTGTATGCGAAGTCCCATTATTACATCCGCATTATGAGCCGCCGCATCTGCGTCCATACATATCCTGACACCCATCTCTTCTATTTCTGCAGGCATCAAGGTTGACGGAGCGCAAAGAGTGACGTCCGCACCAAGCTTTTTAAGTCCGTAAATATTACTTCTTGCAACTCTGCTGTGCTTAACATCTCCTATAATTGACACTTTTAGCCCCTCGAAGCTTCCAAGCTTTTCACGCATAGTCATAAAATCAAGCAGGGCTTGTGTCGGATGCTCATTCATTCCGTCGCCCGCATTAATTACAGCTGCGTTTGTATAATTCGAAAGCATATGCGGCGCCCCCGATGAACTGTGTCTTACGATAACAACATCCGCGCCCATCTCGTCGATAGTCTTGCCTGTATCCTCAAGGGTTTCACCCTTGGCAACGCTGCTGCCTGAGGCTGTTATATTCGCCGCCGTAGCACCCAAATATTTTGATGCAAGCTCAAAAGAAAGACGGGTTCTGGTACTGTTCTCATAAAAAAGAGTAATAATGCTCTTTCCGCTAAGACAATTATCCTTTTTACCCGCCTCCAAGACTTCGCGTTTCATCCTGTCAGCCCTGTCAAGTATTGCAATAATTTCCTCTTTGGTGAGTTCTTTTATTCCAAGCAAATGCTTCATAAAATTGCGCCTCGCCTTCTCTTCCGTATTGATTTATTCTAACTTTAGCAAATTTAATCCTTCCAAATATAATACCATAATTAAGGGTGCTTGTCTATAATATTCTATCATTTTTTTGCAAATTAACTCATTTTTTTATTTTGTTCCTGTTAGGCAGAAGTGAAGCTAAGGCAAATATAACTAAAAAAAACGACTTGTTAAAACAAGTCGTTTTTTTAAGCATAATGGTTTAATTACAGTATTTATTTTAGTTCCTGTCAAAATTTTTTGTGCCCTCTTTATAGATCTCACAAATAAGTTTTTGAATTTTGAGCGCTTCCCTGCCGCTTATCGCCGGCTCGCTATCAGTTTCCACGGATTTATAAAAATCTTCAATCTGTCTGATGTGCTGAAATCCCCAATAATCTTTCCCATCTTCATAAACAATATCAGGATCTATTTCTGTTTTTGTTTCAATTCGTTCTCCGTTATTGAGTATAATTTCCGCCTTATCATAATCCATAACAACTTTTCCGTTTTCACACAAAAGTCTTATTTCAATGGGTTCATCGCATCCGTAGTTATTCATCGCCCAGAATCCCAACGTGGCACCGTTTTTGTATTTAATAAAGCCTTCTGCGCTATCATCCACTTCCATAATAGAATGATTACGGTTGGCCATATGTGCCCCAACGCTTTCAATTTCGTCATTTATAAACCAGTTTGCAAGGTCAATTGAGTGAATAGCCTGGTCAATTACGACTCCGCCGCCTTCTTTATCCCATGTACCCTTCCAATCTGACAAACTGTAATAATCATCAGGTTTGCTCCATGTCAATACAACTCTGGCAGAAATAATTTTGCCCAATGTGCCATCATCAAGTTTTTCTTTTACAAGACGAGAGGAATTGTTGTATCTGCACTGAAAAATAATACCATATTTAACATTGTTTTTTTCAGCAAGAGCAACATTTTCTAGTGCATCTTCGTATTTTATGCTCATTGGCTTTTCGCACAATACATGTACACCTTTCGTAATAGCATATTTTGAAACTACCGGATGCAAATAATGTGGTATACAAACGTGAACAACATCTATGTTCTCTTTGTCAATTAACTCCTTATAGTCATAATACGCCTTGCAATTATACTTTTTTGCTGCTTTGTCCGCTCTGTCTTTTTTGATATCGCAAACACCAACAATCTCTGCGTTCTTCAAATGATGTGCACTTGTAGCGTGCATTGTAAAAATATTCCCACAGCCTACAATTCCGACTCTAAGCATTTCTGATCTCCTCCAAAACAAAACGCAGAGATTCTACGCCATCTTTAATGGTAGCTTTTTCCACATTCTTGCCTTGCTTTGCACAGTCTGTAAAATATACAAGCTCATTATAATATCCACCCAAGTCGGAAATATTTCCGCCTTCAAATCCTTCGCCAAGGTCCTTCTGCTTTTCAATCTCAATCTCTTTTGCGTCGTCATCAGTGTAGAGCATAAATTTTCCGCCTGCATTTTCCACCACGCCTTTTTCAAACACAACTCTGAAAGTTGCTTCAAAAGGATGGGTTCCAGGCAAGCCCCATGTACCTTCTACCCCGACAACAAAATCATTGTAACTTAAAAGAGAATTGATGTAGGAAGATTTCTCCCCAATAATATTTTTAACAGATTTTATATCGTTTGGTTCTCCAAACAAAGACAACACATAATCTATATCATGAATATGCAAATCCTGTGCAGCACCGCCCGAAAGCTCATTTTTAAGCAACCAATCCTGCCAACCCCATGTAGGAATAGGGCTGATTCTTCTGAAGTTTGCGTTGATAACCTTGCCGTAAATACCTGATTTTAGAATTTTTGCAAGTTCAACATATTCATCCCAAAAGCGTATTACCTGACCAACCTGTACGTTTGCGCCGGTTTCCTGCGCCTTTGAAAGCATTTGATTTCCCTGTTCTTCGGTCAATGCAACAGGCTTTTCCACAAAGACATATTTTACCTTGTCCATAGCGGCAATCGCATATTCTGAATGCATATATGTGGGCAAACAAATATCAATAATATCCACATCGGCATCATTGATTAAATCTTTTCCGTCACCATAAATTTTTGCAGAAGTTCCTTCTGCAAGTGTTTCTGCACATTCTCGTCTTATATCTGCTAAAGCAACAATTTCCACTCCACTTATTTTCTTATAGCAGTTTGCATGCATTGTGCCCATAAAACCGCAACCGATTAAGCCTACTTTTAGCATAGTTATTTCCTCCTTAAAATTTTATCCATTGAATTGGAAGTATTATAAATAATTGTTTCGGGATAATGTGTATATGGCGGAAGCATTTCTGCAGTTACCCAACCATCGTATTCTGCATTTTCCAGTTGTTTCATAACCTCAGGCCAGTTTACATCGCCTGCAAGCAAGTCCACAAAACCGCAAAGGTTACCATTTCCTGCAGCTCTGCGGAAATCCTTGAAATGAACTTTTTTGATTCTCTTATTAAGTACTTTAACCCAATGCTCGGGATATCCTAAGTACAAAACATTTCCTACATCAAAATACGCCCCCACATGACTGCTTCCGACTTTATCGATAAATTCTGCCATTTCCATTGGGGAAAGTAAAAATCTATTCCAAACATTTTCCACTGCAATGCTGACATTCAAATCTTCGGCAATGGGACTAAGCTCACGAAGAGCAGATAAAGCTCTCTCATAAGCGACATCATACTCCACTACTTCACCCGGGTCAAATGCAACCTCGACAGCACCGGGAACAACAAGGATACTGTCACAGCCCAACCATGATGCCACTTCCAGCTGTTTTTTGGTGATTTTTTTTGCATATTCCACATTTTCTTTATTTGCAGAGGTATAATTATATTGCCAATAAAGTCCGCTTGCAACGCTATACAATTCAAGACCAATCTCGTCCGCCATTTCCTTAACCTTAAGTATCTCCTCTTTTGTAGATGCCATGGAAACCGGACCATTTTCATCCAGTGCCAGTTCTATTCCGTCAAATCCTGCATCCTTTGCCAAAAGCATACATTTTCTTAAATCACTTTCAGCAAATGACCAAATGCTAATTCCTTTTTTCATTGCTTCTCCCCCTTGATTTTATTCTAATTATATGATATAGTTATTAATAAATAATCACAATGTATTTTTTTATTTAATAGGTACACTTTTGTAAACAGGTGAAATTTATGAAATTAAATTATATAAAGCATAATATTTCGAATTTTATTAATATTGATAAGATTATCAGCATTCATTACTACGAGCTTGATAAAGATTTTTGGTATAATGGAGAAAAGCATAATTTCTGGGAATTGGTTTACGTCGATTCAGGCGTTGTTGAAATTAAAGCCGATCAAAAGTTAATAATCCTAAAACAAGGGCAGATAATCTTCCATAAGCCCAATGAATTTCATACGCTTTGTGCTAACAAGAAAAATGCTGCTAATGTTTTTGTTATTTCGTTTGAATCTTCATCAGAAACCATGCATTTCTTTAATGCAAAAACCATGCCTGTGCCATCAAAACTGAAAAAATATATTTCATCTATTATAGAAGAATACAATGAAACCTTTTTCCCAATGTCGTATGAAGATACCACGCTGAATATTAAAGCAAACCCTCCCATAGGCAGTCAGCAAATGATAAAGACCTATCTTGAGCAATTTCTCATATTGTTAATACGTCATGAACAAGACAGGAGAAATCTGAGGGTTTTCCCATCAAAGGAAAGCATGGAAAACCATCTCGTATCTGAGATATTGAAAAGAATAGATAATAATATTTATAAAAATATTTCGATTAAACAAATTTGTGAAGAGTTACATTATTCAAGGGCCTATCTTTCAAAAATTTTTAAGCAGGAAACCGATTACACCATTTTGGAATATATTATGATGCGAAAAATAAAAGAAGCAAAAAAAATGATTCGCGAAAAAAATATGAATTTTACGCAAATTTCAGACACTCTATCCTTTGATAACCCCCACTACTTTTCAAGAGTGTTCAAAAGGATTACAAATATGACTCCAACCGACTATAAAAACTCAATATAATTAAAAAATCCTGTCGTAAGACAGGATTTTCTGTTTTGGTAGAGTCGAATGGTTTAGATGACACAATTTATTGCCCTAGCTTCGCTCTCAATGCTTTTGCACTATCTGTACATGCAAGCCCACCACAAACTGTACATTTTAGTTCTTTAGGCATTCTATTTTGTACATCTATTAACGCATCTATTACTTCATCAGGCGGTATATAACTTTCAATCCCAGCATTTGCCATTTCTGCACTTATAAATGCATTTGCAACACCTATGGCATTTCGTTTTATGCAAGGGACCTCAATGGGGCCGGCAATCGGATCGCAAACGAGCCCTAATAAATTCTTCATACACATTGCCATAGCATGTGCTGCCGTCTTAACATTTTTTGTAAACAAGCTGGTAATAGCAACCGCCGCAATCGCTGAGGACACACCTATTTCGCCTTGACATCCACCTACTGATCCAGAAAAACTCACCTTCCTGTGCGCCATAACCACGCCAAAAATCGCTGCCGAAAATAGTGCATCGCACAATTGCGCATCTGAAAAACTATATTTTTCCTGTAATGCTAACAAACAACCCGGTATTATCCCCGCTGAACCGGCAGTCGGAGCAGCAACGATACATCCCATAGAAGCATTATGCTCCATAACGGCAATTGCATATGATACTGCTTTGGGGATGTTTCCTCCACAAATCGTATCCTTTATATCTAACATCTTTTTTGCATCGTTTCCACCTGTTAATCCGTAGAGCATTTGATTGTTTCCTACAATACCGGTTTTAACAGATTTTTTCATGACTTCTAATTGCGTCTGCATAATTGCCCTAATTTTTTCTTCATCAAAGCCCGAACGACTCTTTTCATACTGAATTGCAAGCTCCGCCAACGAAATTTTACTTTTTTCGCACAAATCAACAACATCAGCAATTCGACTAATATTCAGATTTTCGCACACAGTTGTTCCATAGAAGAGTTCAGGAACATAATCTGAGTTGTCCCCATTTATTTTATTGATAACAATGCTACCTCCGCCAACAGAAACGCCTTCAAGAGAAAAAAATTCGTTTTGTGATTCCAATTCAATTAATACAGTATTTGGCGGACAGGAATCATCAAAAAAATCTATTTTTATTTCTATGTTTAGATTTCTCGCTTCTTCAATAGCATTTTTAAGTTGCGGAGAAGCTTCCCCAAACCCCAAAATCCCACCAATAACAGCAGCATCAGATTTGTGTCCTTTATAAGTATTCTTCATTCCGGGGCTGAATGTAAGAGATATTTTTTCAGGAATTTTACCAAAAAGCTTATTTGCAGCTGTTCCGATTCGAGCCATTCCTGCTGTATGCGAACTTGAAGGTCCAACCATAACCGGCCCGATAATTTCAAAAACAGAGGTCATTAGTTATTTGCTCCTTTTAAAAATTATATTTAACAATTATTATATACCAAAGCATATCTATTTTCAAGATTATATTGCAAACTTTTATATTATATCAACTTTAGAAAAACAAATATTATTTAAATACCTCCTCTTATATGAATTAATCGTATATTTTTACAATATTTATAAAGGGAAATATTTTTGCAAAAAAAGAACATACATTTGCTTGTTCTTTGGAAGAGTCGAATGGCTTAGATGACACATATTTTAGCTAAATTTTTCAACAAGTTGCAAAGCGAAATTATCTCACTTCGTTCGATAGCTAAATTGTTTCTTTGAAACAGCTAAATTAAATTCGCTTTTAGCGTGCGAGGCACATTTAGCTGCGAGAGGCAATTTAGCTGAGCCTACTTAATTTAGCTCGCGGAACGCGAATTTAGCTGAAAAAAAGACATCCTACTGGATGTCTTTTTTTCTGGAAGAGCCGAATGGTTTAGATGCCTAAAAGTTGTCTTTTCTTTACATCAAATTCTTCTTGAGTAATAATACCTTCATCTAAAAGTTCTTTATATTTTTTTATCTCATCAGCATTGGATATTGACTGTATTATGTTTTTTTGCTGATTTTCATTTTTAACTATTATGTTTTCAATATAATTTTTTATATCCTTTGCCTGCTGGTTTGCTGAATAATTTGAAAATGTTACTGTGTTTTCATCACTGTGCGCTGCTTGAACTCCGCCTCGATTCTCAACGCCACCACTTACACCAAATTGAATGTATCCCACTGTTAGTCCACAAGATTTTACTTGTATACTTCTAATTTCCGAAATAGGTATAGTTTTTGTTCCTTTTAATCCTTGATACACTAAGGCAAAAAAACCTTTTCTTGTTATTTCAATTTTATCATCATATACATATAATTGACCATTTTGCCCCTTCAATGTGTATCTAACTTTATCTTTTTCAATATTGTTTGCTGTTTTCATATAATACACTATCCCCCTAAATAAACCCAAGTTTATTGTTCCTCTGCAATTATTGTAGCACAAGAACATAAGAAAATCAAGATGTAAGACCTTATATATATTATCAACACTTAAATTATTAAAAATAGAAACTGAATAACCTAGACTGTCATCTAAATCATTCGGTTTTCTGGTGGAGCTTCGGGGACATAGGTGCATTGCACCTATACTGCTTGACGACCGAAAGCTAAATCTTTCAGTACCCGTCTACGCACCACTCCGCTATAAAATAGTACACTGTACTATTTTTCTTTACGCTTCGTGTCCTCTCAGGGTTCGAGTCCCTTATATTTAATATACCAAAAATAAAAAAGCCATCTTATGATGACTTTTTATTTCTGGTAGCGGTAACCGGATTCGAACCAGTGACACTGCGGGTATGAACCGCATGCTCTAGCCAACTGAGCTATACCGCCATATATTTACTTTGTGCTGAGGCACGAGATATATTCTAGCAGAATTTGGTTCATTTGTCAAGCACTTTTTCGCTTTTTCTTGCAAAAGTTTTCTTGCAAAGCTATGCTTTGCAAGAAAACCTTGAAATCTCTAAAGAACCTTACGCAAAAACTCTTTAGTCCTCTCGTTTTGGGCATTTGAGAAAATCTGTTCTGGAGTTCCCTCCTCGAGAATTTTTCCGCTTTCCATAAATATAACTCTGTCTGCGACCTCTCTTGCAAAGCCCATCTCGTGAGTTACAACAAGCATGGTCATTCCGTCTGCCGCAAGCTTTTTCATAACATCAAGCACCTCGCCAACCATTTCAGGGTCAAGTGCCGATGTTGGCTCGTCAAAGAGCATTACGTCAGGCTTCATACAAAGTGCACGGACTATGGCGATTCTCTGTTTCTGTCCACCTGAGAGCTGCGCGGGATACGCACCAGCTCTATCCTCAAGCCCAACAACTTTCAGTAAATCCATTGCTTGCTTTTCTGCCTCTTCCTTGCTCATTTTAAGAAGCTTTATTGGAGCAATACAGAGGTTTTTAAGTATTGTCATATGCGGAAAGAGATTAAACTGCTGGAAAACCATCCCCATTTTCTGCCTATGCAAATTAATGTCATTTTTGGGGTCTGCAATATTTACACCCTCTAAATATATCTCGCCGTCTGTCGGCATTTCAAGAAGATTGAGTGAGCGTAAAAACGTGGACTTACCGCAACCCGACGGACCGATGATTACGATAACCTCGCCCTTTTTTACATCAAGATTAACTCCGTCAAGAGCTTTGATTTTGCCGTCTAAATAGTATTTTTTTAAATTTTTGACTTGTATTATATTATCTCTCACTTGTACGCAACCTCCTCTCAAGCTTTCCTGTAAGGTATGTCAATAACATAACGATTGCAAGATATATCACCGCAACCGCAAGAAGAGGCATAAACGCCGAAAATGTGCGCCCTCTAATAATATCTCCGCCTTTTGTAAGGTCAACTATACCAACATATCCTGATACCGAGGTTTCCTTTAGCAGTGCTATAAACTCATTGAGCAAAGTCGGTAACACACTCTTGAAAACCTGGGGGATTATTATATATGTCATTGTTTGGATATAGTTAAAACCAAGGGACCTGCCCGCTTCAAACTGACCATTGTCAACAGTCATTATTCCGCCCCTCAAAATCTCAGCAACATAGGCACCTGAGTTTATACCAAAGGCAATTGAGGCAACCATTACTCCATTATTTGAGGATGCAAATATAATAAAGTATGCAATAAGGAGCTGAACCACAACCGGAGTACCTCTGAAAATAGTGAGGTATATCTTGCATATTACATTGCAAACTTTGAGAATATAATAGCCAAGACTTTTTCTTCTTTTCATACTTTCAAGATTTTTGTCATAGCTTGAGCGTATAATCGCAACAACGACGCCTATCACTACGCCGATTAAAACCGCAAAAAAAGCAATCAGCAATGTTCTGCCAAGGCCTTGGGCCAGATACTTCCATCTGTTGTCGGCTATAAAGTTAAGTATAAATTGGTCCTTTAGTGACACAAAAATCAACTCCTATATACAGATTTGACGCTGCACCAAATTGGCACAGCGTCATTTTTTATCTCTGTTTAAAATTATTCAGCATCGATATACTTGTCTACGATAGTCTGAACAGTTCCGTCAGCAATAAGCTCTGAAAGTGCGCCGTTAACCTTTTCCAAAAGCTCGGTGTTTTCCTTTGCAATACAGATAGCATAATCCTCTACCGCGTAATCTGTATCAAGGATAACAAGACCTTCGTTTGCTGCAACAAAAGACTTTGCTGGCTGGTTGTCGATGATTACACAATCAACCTTGTCGCTAACAAGAGCAGCAACTGCATCTGTACCCTTGTTGAAAGGTGTTACTGCATCATCACCATACTCATCAGCTGCATAGATGTGACCTGTTGTATCCTGCTGAACACCAATCTTCTTATCTGCAATATCCTCAATAGCCTTTATGTCTGAACCTTCCTTAACGATAACAGACTGAATGCCTGTCGCATAAGTATCAGAGAAATTTACAGACTGCTTGCGCTCATCAGTTACAGTCATACCTGCCATACCGATGTCATATTTACCTGTCTGTACACCTGTGATGATTGAACCAAATTCTGTATCCTGAATTTCAAGCTCCATACCAAGCTTTTCAGCGATAGCTGCAGCAATTTCAGCATCAATACCAACAATTTTTTCACCCTCATAGAATTCGTAGGGCGGGAATGTTGCATTTGTAGCCATAACAAGTTTTTCTGCAGTTTCATCTGTCTGAGGTGCAGCACCGCAGCCTGCGAGAACGCCAAGTGCAAGAACTACACAAAGAACCATTGAAATTAACTTTTTCATTATTATTTCCTCCTAAAAAGTAATTAAAATAATATATTTAACTTTTGAATATTCTACACTATTTTCAACTATTTGTCAATATGTAAAAATCCCGATACCAACCTCATAGAAAATCTTTGTTTCATCTATTCTTGTTTCAGTTTTTCCGTCAGCTTCAGTATCATATCTTTTATAATATCCCGACATTCGCGATACTCCTCTACGCTTCTGCCAAACGGGTCGGCAATATCCGTGTTTTCACCAACAGCCTCTGCCAACGTTGTTATCTTGCCCGTATTTCTAAGCATTGCACTCAGGATATCTCTGTGTGAGCTTGTGATTGCAAACACATAATCCGCCTCATCTATCATTTCTGGCGTAACCTGTCTTGATTTTCTGCCCGAGATATCAATTCCCAACTCCTTCATTACCGTTACGGAATTATCAGACGCATCCGACCCATCTGCAAAAATGCCCGCAGACTCCGCGCAAAATACTAGCCCCTCATTCTCTGCTATATCATTAAATATAGCTTCTGCCATTGGACTCCTGCATGTATTTCCTGTGCATACAAACAATACCTTCTTTTTCTCGGCTCTCTTTAAATCTATTATTTTCTCCCCCGCCGCACGATAAAGACGATTTTGTACCGCCATCCACATTCCGTCCTTTGGAATTTCAGGAGCAAAAATTATATCAACACCGCACTCGTCCATTTGACGCAGTGCTCCAAACAACCTGTGCGCAGCGTCGCTTGGGTTTTTAATACTCCCGAGAGAAAGTGTTTGAACGCCCTCTATTTGAGGGAACTCATCAAAAACCAAGACTCCTACTTTTTTTGTCTTTGCACTCTTTTTAACATATTTTTCTGCCTCTTCAAAATTGCCCGACAGTAGTACGACCTCTGCATTCGGTGCATAGTGCTTATACTTAAGCCCGGGGGACTTTGGCGCCTCGCCTTCCTTTACGGATGTAACAGTTCCAACCTCTCCGAGCACCTCCCTGAGTTGTTCAAGGGTTACCCCGCCGGGCCTGAGCATTACGGGAATATCACCGCTCAAATCAACAACCGTAGACTCAAGCCCGACCTCACAATCCTCGCCCGCAATGATTGCATCTACACGTCCCATCATATCAGTTATACAATGCTCCGCCGAAGTGGGACTCGGTTTTCCCGACAGATTTGCACTCGGTGCCGCTATGGGAATTTCTGATACCTCTATAAGTCTTCTCGCAGTATTGCTGCCTGGCATTCTTACCGCAACAGTTGAAAGCCCCCCCGTTGTTTCACATGGAACATTTTCCCTTTTCTTGAAAATAATGGTAAGCGGTCCCGGCCAGTATTTATTTATTAAAGATTTAGCACTCTCGTTTATATCTTCCGCGATATCACTCAGCATATCAATAGAAGATATATGTACAATCAAGGGATTGTCAGACGGTCTGCCCTTTGCCTTGAATATATTTTTTACTGCCTCAGGATTTCTTGCGTCTGCCCCGAGTCCGTAAACCGTTTCTGTCGGAAAAATCACATTGCCGCCATTTTTTAAAATATCGGCGGCAATTTTGATATCCTTATCCTCGGTTGTAAGCAGTTTTGTATCCATTTTTCTTACACCTCTTTTGCTGCTACACTTCCTCCGCTTGAGCCTTGAGCTTCTCGCTCTGGTCAGTTGTGATAAGAGCATCTATAATTTCGTCCAAATCACCATTCATAATTTGCTCAAGCTTATAAAGGGTAAGCCCTATTCTGTGGTCGGTCATTCTGCCCTGCGGGAAGTTGTATGTTCTTATTCTCTCGCTTCTGTCTCCCGTACCGACCTGACTTTTTCTGTCTGCGGCAATTGAGGCATTACGCTCCTGCTCCATCATATCGTAGAGCCTTGTTCTGAGCATCTTCATAGCAGCCTCTCTGTTTTTGTGTTGAGAGCGCTCGTCCTGACAGGCAACAACAATTCCTGTCGGCAAGTGGGTAATTCTAATTGCTGACTCCGTCTTGTTTACGTGCTGTCCGCCCGCGCCGCTTGAGCGATAGGTATCTATCTGCAAATCTTCAGGGTTTATCTCAACCTCTACATCGTCAACCTCGGGGAGCACTGCAACCGTTACGGTTGATGTGTGAATTCTTCCGCTTGACTCTGTTTCGGGCACGCGCTGAACCCTATGCACACCGCTTTCAAACTTGAGTTTGCTGTATGCACCCTCGCCTTCTATCATAAACGTAACCTCTTTTATTCCCCCTATGCCGATTTCGCTTAAGTTTAAAACCTCTGTTTTCCATCTCTGCGCATCAGCATACATAGAATACATTCTGAAAAGGTCACCCGCAAACAAAGCCGCCTCGTCGCCACCCGCGCCGCCGCGGATTTCAACCATAACGTTTTTATCGTCATTCGGGTCTTTGGGCAAAAGAAGAATTTTAAGTTCTTCTTCTATTGTCGCGATATTCTCCTTTGCCTCTTTGATTTCCTCGATAAGCATCTCTTTAAATTCCTTATCAGTATCAGGGTCATCAAGCATCAGGTTTGCATCATCTATCGTGTTCTTGTTCTGCTTATACTCACGATACTTGTCAACTATCGGTGACAAATCCGAATGCTCCTTACAAAGCTTGCGCCACGTTTCCTGATCAGCTATAACCTCTGGGTCGCTTATTCTTTGTGCCAAATTCTCAAATTGTTGTTCTATAAAAGAAAGTTTTTCAAACATACGTTATACCCCTTCCGCCATAAGAGCCGATTACAGCTCGCCTCTTGACTTGGCAATCAAATATGCATTTATAAATCCATCTATATCTCCATCCATAACAGCACCTATATTTCCGACCTCAAAATTAGTTCTGTGATCCTTCACCATCGTGTATGGATGGAAAACATATGAGCGGATTTGACTTCCCCAGCCTATCTCCATCTGTACGCCCTTCAAATCCTCAATCTTTTCTTTTTGCTCACGCTCTGCAATCTCTATAAGTTTGGATTTTAGCATCTTCATCGCAGTTTCGCGGTTCTTATGCTGAGAGCGCTCGTTCTGGCAGGTAACAACAACACCTGTAGGTATATGTGTAATTCTTATTGCAGACTCCGTTTTGTTTATGTGCTGACCGCCCGCTCCGCTTGAGCGATAAGTATCAACCTTTAAATCATCAGCATTAATCTGAACGTCAATATCATCATCAATCTCAGGCATAACCTCTGCCGATGCAAAGGATGTATGGCGTCTTGCTGCAGAGTCAAACGGAGAAATTCTCACAAGGCGATGCACGCCTTTTTCCGACTTTGCATAGCCATAGGCGTTGAGTCCCTCAACCAAAAACGTTACGCTTTTTATTCCCGCCTCTTCTCCATCGAGGTAGTCAAGCGTTTCGACCTTAAAACCGTGCCTCTCTGCCCATCTTGTATACATACGATAGAGCATCTCACACCAATCCTGCGCCTCTGTCCCGCCCGCGCCCGCGTGCAGAGTAATAATCGCATTGTTCTTATCATACTTTCCCGAGAGCATAGTTTCGAGCTTCATAGACTCAAGATTTTCGCAAAGAGTTTTATAACCGCTCTTTACCTCATCAAGTACGCTTTCATCACTCTCTTCTATTGCGAGTTCAACCAAGGTTCCTAAATCTTCCCAAAGGTTTTTAAGCTCTGAATACCTCGCAAGCTTATCCCGAAGCCCCTTGATTTTTTGCATAACCTTGCCCGCCGCCTCCATATCGTCATAAAAGGACGGGTCTATACTTTGTGCCTCGTAGTCTGCAAGCTCGCTTTCTGTCTTTTCTATGCTAAAGTGAATCCCTCAAATCTGTTATATCCTTTTTCATCCCTTCAAGCCCGAGCTTGAATTCGTCAAAAGCTATCACATTATCACATCCTTTAAAATTATAGTCCGCTTATTACGCATTATCCTTGTCGATACAGCAGTTCTTATACTTCTTTCCGCTTCCGCACGGGCAGGGGTCATTTCTGCCTATCTTGTTCACTGTACGCACAGGCTTTTTCTTAACCGTACCATCACCGCCCAAATTCTCTGCAGTGGGCTTTGCAACCTGTGTTCGCTCGATTTTGCTTTGAGGAACAACGTGGAAGAGAAGTTTGACAGTATCCTCTTTGAGCGAGTCTATCATTTCCTCAAACATATCCATAGCCTCGAACTTATACTCAACAACCGGATCCCTCTGGGCATATGCACGAAGGTTTATTCCCTGGCGGAGCTGTTCCATATTATCGATATGGTCCATCCACTTGCGGTCAACTACGTTGAGAAGTATAACACGCTCAACATTTCGCATTTCCTCGCCGAATTCAGCCTCTTTCTGCGCATATTTTTCAGTTACAGGCTCCAGCAAATGCTCTTTCAAGCTTTCTTTTGTCATATGGTCCATCTCGTGCTCGCCAAAATCAAAGGCTTCCTCGCCCAAATCTCCGAACACTCTTGTCATATGCTCTTCAAATGCGCTCCAGTCCCAATTCTCGGGAATATCGGATACAGCAGAATATCTCGCAATAATAAGCTCTAACGTATCACTTATCATTTTTCTGATATATCCTTGCATATCCTCGCCGCCAAGAACCCTGTTTCTCTGGTCATAAATCATCTCGCGCTGTTGGTTGTTTACATCATCATATTGAAGGACATGCTTTCTTATATCAAAGTTTCTGCCCTCAACACGGCGCTGTGCAGTTTCTATGGTATTACTCAGCATCTTGCTTTCAATCGCCTCGTCATCCCCCATACCGAGAGTTTCCATAACGCGATTTATGCGCTCTGGGGCAAAAAGACGCATAAGGTCATCTTCAAGCGAAAGGTAAAATCTCGATTTTCCGACATCGCCCTGACGTCCGCTTCTACCTCTTAACTGATTATCGATACGGCGGCTCTCGTGGCGTTCTGTACCTATAATATATAGTCCGCCCGCCTCAAGCACCTCTGCCTGCTCGGGTCCAATTTCTGCCTTAAATTTGTTATAAAGCTCTCTATATATGCGGCGCGCATTTAAGATATCCTCATCATCTGTTTCTGCAAAGCCCGTAGCCTGAACAATCAACTCCTCCGAGAAGCCTTGTTTTGCCATTTCCGCTTTTGCCATAAACTCGGCATTACCGCCAAGCACAATATCCGTACCGCGACCCGCCATATTTGTAGCAATCGTAACTGCGCCGAGTTTTCCCGCCTGAGCCACAATTTCAGCCTCTTTATCGTGGAACTTCGCATTGAGCACATTGTGGGGAATTCCGCGTTTTTTGAGCATCTTGCTCAAAAGTTCCGATTTCTCAATCGAAACTGTACCAATCAAAACGGGCTGACCCTTTTCGTGTGCCTTTTCAATCTCATCTATTACAGCATTAAATTTGCCAAGCTCTGTCTTATAAATACTGTCGGGCGCATCCTCTCTCACAAGAGGCTTATTCGTGGGGATAACAACAACGTCAAGCCTGTATATCTCCTGAAACTCCTCTTCCTCTGTCTGAGCTGTACCTGTCATTCCCGACAGCTTTTTGTATAATCTGAAGAAATTCTGGAATGTAATGGTAGCGAGGGTTTTGCTCTCATTCTCTACCTTTACACCCTCCTTTGCCTCAATCGCCTGATGAAGTCCGTCGCTGTAGCGTCTGCCAAACATCATTCTGCCTGTAAACTCATCGACTATAATAACCTCGCCGTCTTTTACGACATAATCTCTGTCGCGTTTCATAACGCCGATTGCCTTTATCGCCTGATTAATATGATGCGAAATCGTCATATTTTCAGGGTCGGTAAGATTTTCAAGATGAAATGCCGCCTCTGCCTTCTTGACACCGCTTGCTGTGAGAATAGCCGTATGCGCCTTCTCATCAACAATATAGTCAAAATTCTCGAATTCCTCTTCTTCTTCAATTTCCATTTTAGAGTCTGTTTCAACAACACGCTTAAACTTCAGCGTCTTTGCAAATCTGTCCGCCTGAACATATAAATCGGTAGATTTGTCGCCCGCGCCCGAAATAATGAGAGGCGTTCTCGCCTCATCAATCAAAATACTGTCGACCTCGTCGACAATTGCAAAGGCGTGCCCTCTTTGAACCTTATCCTCGCTGTATACAACCATATTATCACGCAGATAATCAAAGCCCATCTCGTTGTTTGTACCATAGGTAATATCTGCACCGTAGGCCTCTCTGCGTTCCTTTTTATCCTTATCGTGAATTATAAGACCGACGCTGAGCCCAAGAAAGCTATATAACTTACCCATCCACTCGCTGTCGCGCTTGGCAAGGTAATCATTTACAGTTACAATATGAACCCCCTCGCCCGTCAATGCATTTAAGTAAGCAGGAAGTGTCGCAACAAGAGTTTTACCCTCACCTGTTTTCATCTCGGCAATTCTGCCCTGATGAAGTACAATTCCGCCGATAATCTGAACAGGGAAGTGCTTCATCCCGAGCACACGCCAGGATGCCTCTCTGCAGACAGCAAATGCCTCGGGCAGAATATCGTCCGTGGTTTCGCCACCTTTAAGCCTCTGCTTAAATTCATCAGTCATCGCGCGAAGTTCTGCATCCGTCTTTTTCTGCATTGTTTCCTCAAGCGCAATAACACTCTCCATTATGGGTTTTATCTTTTTAAGCTCGCGCTCGCTATAGGTGCCTATTATCTTTTCCACAATGTTTTTAAATGCCATTTCAGTATCATTTCCTCTCAAATATAAAACGCTTATATTAACAATTTTACACATAATTATCCAATTATATTTATTCTACCACTTTTTCAAGCGTTTTGCAAGAAAAATATTACTTTATATCATAACCAATCCAGAGCATTCTTTGTAACACTATTGTAATCATTTTGTTGCATTTACTTAATGGCTATTTATTTTCGTAATGTTATAATGTTATTGTAACTATCAAGTAAATTATATTATTTAAACATAATATGGAGGAAGGCTTATGCTTAAAAATCTTTTAAACAAAAAAATCTGTGTTCTTATTGCAGCCATACTGCTGGCAACATTCACGCTTTGCGGTTTCGCAGATACTCTGCCGTCAGGTGACGGCCCCGCATTGCTTACTGAAGACACACCTACACCAATTCAAATCAGCGCCAACTATTTTGAAGACGGAAAGATAATCTTCTCAACACTTGACGCATTGACTAATATGAAAGACTTTAATTTCACGATAATCTTTACAGAGGCAACTATCTCTTCCGCTAAATTCGGGGCAGACCTCCAAACAGGCTCATATGGCGTATCAACATCAAATGCCGACAAAACAGCCGTTTTCGCACACGGCTCAAGCGAAACCGTACTTAGCGGAAAGATTGTACTTTCTACCATAATGATAACTCCGACAGATGCAACGCTTGGGGCAGATACCATAACCTTTACGGACTTTACCGCGACAAACAGCGAGGGGACAGTTATTACATATAACCCGACTTTGACAGTCAGCGCGGGTCCCGTAGTGCCCGAGCTTTCCGAGGAAGAAAGGGCAGTATATGATGCAATCGTCGCTCTTCCCGATGCCACATCACTTTCATTCTATGACGAAGAGAGTAATCTCCTCTCCATAGATACTGCAACAAAAGCGGTAGCCGATGCAAAGGCCTCATATGACGATTTGACAGATAGCGAAAAATTAAATGTCAACAAAAATCTTGAATATGATATGTATGACACCACAAAGCTTGACACTCTTTCAACTATCACAGAGGGAATGAAGGCTGTATATGATGTTATGGCTCTTGCCGACATTTTGACGGATGTTTCCGACGAAGACTTGGTTAAGTACCAGTTTGTCTGCGACAAGTATGACGAAATAAAAGAGGGCATTGACGCATCAAAATTAGCAGGTGCAACCAAGGCTCTCGATGAGTACAATAATGCAGTTTCACTTCTCACAGAGAAAGGTACCTCTATCGACGATGCTTGGGCAGGACTCAGCCATGACAACAAGTATAAAACATTGAACGAATTTGAATTTGATATAATTATGTCACTTTCAAGCTCTGCTTTTTACAATGATTTTGTGGATTCAATTTACGAGAGGGCGACTGCTCTTCGCAATGATGTTGACGAAAACTTTGTCGGCGAAGATTACTATAAAGAAGCCTTTTTAGACCGTATAGATAACCTTATTGACACTATCGAAGTTATGAAGGACGGAATAGCAACACTTCCGACATTTGACCTTGACGATATAAGATGCAACGAAAATTATACTGTCACTATTACCAGAGATGCATCCTCTGCGGTAGAGGCTGAAATTAAAGTAGTGGTTTATAAGGAAAGTGATTCCGAGCATAAAATCGACGAAAAAATATTCAGCTTTGGCGAGGGCAAATCCAAGCTCGAAGCACACCTATTGGCACTTTCCAGCGCATATCCGTCGGAGAAAAATGTTGTAGTACACGTATATTACAAAATTTCCGATGCCACACTCTATCTCGGCAGCAAAACTGCATTCTGTGACAAGTCGTTGCCCTCTCCGGATAACGATATCGGCATCCCGAACACACCTTCAAATAAGCCCTCGAATAATAACAACAATAAACCCATTTCAGGCGGAACAATATACCCCAGCGGTGACGTTGATAAAGATGACCCAACCGATTACGAAGAAGAGAAGTTGTTTAATGATATCGACAATTACGGCTGGGCAAAAGAGGCGATTGAGGGACTTTATTACGCAGGGATAATCAATGGTATGGAAGAGGGCGTATTCAACCCTGCAGGCAATGTAACACGTGAGCAATTCTGCAAAATGGCGGTTCAGCTTTTCGGTGTTCTTGAGTATGAAACTGATACAAACTTTGTAGACGTTGACGAGGGCGCATGGTACGCACAATATATCAATTCGGCAATTCGCGCAGGCTATGTTCAAGGTCAATCAGGCGAGTATTTTGGAATAGGCGAGTCGATAATGCGTCAGGATATGGCTACGATTTTATTTAGAGGGCTTGGCTCACAAAACAGCGCAGCCGAGCTTGACTTTACAGATAATGACGCAATCGCACCATATGCATATACAGCAATTTCCGAGCTTGTAGGGCTTGAAATCCTCAACGGCTACGAGGACGGAAGCTTTAATCCCCGCGGTACTGCAACGCGCGCAGAGGCCGCAAAGGTAATTTGGGGTGTATATCAAATATTAAACGATAAATAAAAATTATAAAAGAACAAGGGTACGCAATCTGCGTACCCTTGCTTTTTAACGATTAAATCTCTCCGCATTTTGCAATGACAAATTATATCTCTGCCATCTTTGAGGAATTCGGGATGTCGTTCGTATCTCTATAAAAAATTCTATTTGTTTTTTCAATTGCTCATCCTGTGTATTCTCATATAATTTTGCCACCTCTGGTACAGCATCAGCAGAAAGAGTAAAAACATATTCAACATCCTCTCTTTCTCCCTTCATATATTTGTCTATTTGATTTTTGGCAATTATATTGTCTGTCGGCACGATATTGAGCAAGGTGTAGTAGGTAAGAGCAATTACGGTGTAAACAAGCAGTATGTTGAATTTTGGTTTTGCTATATAAACAAATGTAATTATAAGACCAATTGCTTCAAACAATAAAAATCCCATTACAAAAAATCTCAGTCTTGTAAGTCCGTCATCATTTGTATACAAAAACATTCTGTAAAAAGAGGATGCCAGAAGCACTATTGTCACGCCGCATAGGTAGTGGCACAATACTTTAGAAAATGTCAGCCATTTGCCGCTGTGCGATTTTGTAAGCTTTGTTACAGTAAGTATTGCCGCAATATTTACTCCCGTAAGGGCAAGCAATTCAAAAAATCCTTTCCGTGCATATTGGGTATATGTAAGACCTTGGGGGAGCACAGAACCCGCAAACAGATACTTGAACTGTATTACAACAAAAAGTGTATATACAATAAGTATTGTGATAAGCAAAATGTTAATTATAATAAGGTCGCCCTTGCGCTCCTTTACTTCATCGCTCTTGTCTGCAACATCAGTGTGAGCATTATACAGCATACCGAACAAAAACAATCCCACGACTATACCAATCGCACCTTTGACTATTGTATTTACACCGCTGCCTGCCGACAATCGTTCAACAAAGCTTGCCGTCTTTAATGAGAATACCATATCTGCATTTGAAAGCACAATAATCAAAACAATCGCACAAGGTATAGCTACGGCAACCGCCACTGCTATCCGTTTTATAACGGGCGCTTTCCCGCTGCTCCGCTCCACCACCCATTTAAACGGCAAATCGAAACGGGAAAATGAATATATGGCATTTGCTATAGCATTTGAAATAAATTTGAAGCTGTCATTTTTAAAACTAATATCTGCAAACATACAACTATACAGCAAAATACTTATGATAAAGTTCGACACTCTCCATATGGTATTTGCGCTTATAAAGCAGTTAAGGGACATCACAAAGACAGGCAGAAACAAAATAAGTCTTTTTTGTTTGGCGTTATATACCAAAGCATCCCAAATTGTAATACTGTAAATACAGGCACACTTATAGCTGCATCTTGCGGCAGCACAAGATAAGAAAAGCTTATTGCCGAAACTATCGCATATATCATAAGCCTTAGCTTTAGTGATTTACTCATATGTATCTCATCCTTTTCCTTTGCAAAATATTTAAACGGTTTAAAATGATTTACAGTGAGTACCACAGCCAGTATAACTGCAAACACAGATCCGTAGAAGCCCCCTATATAAACACAAGGGTCAAACATTGAAAACAACTGTGAAAATATAAATATCTCACCAAAAAACATGGTGAACAAGCCCGTAAATCCACATATAAACAACTGTACAGGATTATCCGACACCAAAAATGCGGTTATTATGATTGCAAAAATTACTGCCGAAGCAAGCTCTGCACCCTCGCATGTCAATCCTTCAAACACTGAAGCGCAAATTCGGTTTGCAGTATTAAGCGTCAATCCAAGGGCAACACCTTTTAACAGATATTTCATAGGTATTCTTCCCCCTTAAACTCCAAAATGTCCGCAGGCTGACATTCAAGCACCTTGCATATATCCTCAAGGGTGGAAAATCGTATTGCCTTTGCCTTATTGTTTTTTAATATAGAGAGGTTTGCAGGAGTAATGTTGATTTTTTCGGCAAGCTCCATAAGTCCGATTTTTCGCTTTGCCATCATTACATCAAGATTGACTATTATTGGCATTATGCTTCCCTCCTATATAGTAAGCTCGTTTTCTGTCTTGTAGTTTATTGCCTGCTTAAACAAATCTTTAAGGGTAAGACAAAACAGACAGCCTATTGCAAAAACAGCTGCAATTACTACAGTTGCATATGTAAACATAAAAAAGCATTTAATTGCGTAAATCGCTGATATAATTATGCAGGCCACAGCCATTTTGCGAAAGTAATTTACATTTTTGAGGGTAAATGGATTGCCTATAAGGAGCGAAGAGTACATTTGCCTTAAGTTAAATAAAATGTAGCTGCAGCATAATCCCGACAAGAATACAATAATTGTAAATGCTACTGCGTAATTTGCATCAAGGTAACCTATCCATTTGAATACCTTATCCGATACAAAAGGCACCATAACAGTACAAATTACACTTATGCAGAACAAAACATCTATTACAATTTTTGCCATATAGTGAGTAATACTTTTTTTATACATATTAACGCACATCCCTTCCTTAATTTGACAACAGTATAACATACATTTTTTTGATTGTCAATATAAATTTATTGTTTTTCGATAATTTTATATTGAATAACTATAAAATTAAAAACGGAACGACATATATGTCGTTCCGTTTTTAGCTCTACTGCATAAGCTCACATACATTATCCGCAAATTCTGCGCTGTTTTCTATGCTCATCCCCTCAACGAGCAGGGCACAACCATAGAGAACCTTTGTCAGCTTTGACAATTTGTCGCTGTCCTCCTTTGCCGACTTGAGTTTTTCAAAGACAGGATGCTTTATATTAACCTCAAGCACGCGTTGCGCCTTTACCCCGCCATTTGGCATTGTGTTTAAAACCTTTTCCATTTCAAGTGATATCTCACCCTCATTAGTGATACAAACAGGGTGATTTTTTAATCTCGTTGTAGGCTTAACGCTTACAACAGCATCACCAAGAGCATCCTTCATTGATGCAAACAATTCTTTTTCCGTTTCCTCCGCTACTGCCTGCTCTGCCTTTGCGGTTTCATCCTCAAGATTAAGGTCAGCAGATGATACAGACTTAAATTCCTTGTCGCTGTACTTGCCGAGTATTTTAAGGGCAAACTCATCTACATCCTCTGTAAGATAGAGTATCTCATAACCCTTTTCCTTTACATTCTCAGTCTGTGGCAATCTGTCAATCTGTTCTACCGTTTCACCGCTTGCATAATAGATAAATTCTTGGCCCTCACTCATACGCTCAACATATTCAGCGAGGGTAACATTCTTCTTTTCAGTTGATGACCAGAACATCACAAGGTCAACAAGGAATTCCTTTTCAGCGCCATAGTTATCATACATTCCAAATTTCAGCGGGCGCTTAAAGCTCTCGTAAAACCTCTCGTAATTTTCGCGGTCATTCTTTTGCATATTTAAAAGTTCGCTCTTTATCTTCTTCTTTAAATGCGAGGCAATGGTTTTAAGCTGTCTGTCATGCTGGAGTATTTCGCGCGAGATATTCAGTGACAAATCTGCAGAGTCCACCAGGCCGCGCACAAAGCTGAAATAATCAGGGAGCAAATCCTCGCACCTGTCCATTATCATAACGCCGTTTGTGTAAAGAGCCAGGCCCTTTTTAAATTCCTTGGTATAATAGTCAAACGGCGGGCGCGATGGCAGGAACAAAAGCGCATTATAGCTCAACGTTCCGTCGGCGCTTGTGTGGATGGTTTTAATCGGCTTTTCAAAATCAAAAAACTTTTCCATATAGAAGTTATTATAGTCATCTTCGGTCAGCTCTGACTTATTCTTTCTCCATATGGGAACCATACTGTTGAGCACCTCGTCCTCTGTATAGCTCTCGTACTCGGGCGGGGCGTTCTTATCCTCGGTTTCTTTAAGCTTTTGCTTTGTAACCATCATCTTAATCGGATATTTGATATAGTCCGAATACTTCTTTATAAGGTTTCTTATAGTGTACTCGTCAAGATATTTATCATAATTTTCATCATCCGTATTATCTTTGAGGTAAATTACGATTTCCGTACCATCCTTATCCATATTGCAATGCTCGATTTCGTATCCGTCAGCCCCCTCCGAGAACCAGCGGAACGCCTCGTCTGTGCCGAACCTTTTGCTTTTTACCTCTACACTCTTTCCAACCATAAAGGCAGAATAAAAGCCAACGCCGAACTGCCCGATAATGTCAACATCGTCCCGCTTTTCGTTCTCTGCCTTAAATGCAAAAGAACCGCTCTTTGCGATTGTGCCAAGATTTTCTTCAAGCTCCTCGCGACTCATACCTATACCGCCGTCCGATATAGTAATTGTTCTGTTTTCTCTGTCGGGAGTTATGCGAATGTAAAACTTGTCCCTGTCAAAGGTTATGTTCTCATCCCCAAGCGAGATGTAATAAAGCTTGTCAAGCGCGTCGCTTGCATTTGATATAAGCTCACGCAAGAAAATCTCCTTATGTGTGTATATGGAATTAATCATCAGGTCAAGCATTCTCTTTGACTCTGATTTAAACTCAAACTTTGCCATAAAAATCGCCTCCAAAAGAATTAGCACTCTCTTCTCCAGAGTGCTAATTTATATTTTACCATCTTTTGCATATTTGTCAATAGGGATACCTAAAATTATTGCATATTTTTGGGGGATATGGTATAATGGCTTCACAGAGTTTGCACAGAAAGGGATTATATGAAAAATAATAGAAAAAAATCAATTCTTATAGTTGCTCTTATCGTAATATTTTGTGTTTTAATGGCGGTAATTGACGGCGTATTTAAAGCGAGTTACTTTATTAAATCAAGTATAAAGCTTGTACTGTTTTTAATATTGCCGGCTATATATTCACTTTATTATAAGGATATGAGAATAAAGGAAATGTTTAAGCCTGAGAAGAGCCTAATAAAAACGGCAATGCTTTTGGGCATATCCGTTTATATCATTATTTTAGGCGGATACTTGTTGCTCAAGAATATTTTCGATTTTTCTGCAATTACCGATTCTTTAACAAAAAACATTGGCGTTACAGGCGAAAATTTTATTTTTGTATCGTTATATATATCCTTTATAAATTCTCTTTTAGAAGAATTTTTCTTTCGCGGATTTGCTTTTCTGACACTTAAAAGGATAATAGGAAGAAAGTTTGCTTACCTTTTTAGCGCAGCTGTATTTGCCATTTATCATATAGCAATGATGATTGGTTGGTTTGGGCTTGAAGTCTTTTTGATTGTTATGGCGGGGCTTTTTGCAGGCGGGCTTATATTTAACTATCTCAACGAAAAAAGTGCAACTATTTATCCGTCCTGGTTGGTGCATATGTTTGCTAACTTCGCCATAAATACAATAGGCTTTATGTTGTTCGGGATAATCTAATGAAATAATTTTTTGTTCCTGACTGACACGAGCCTAGTAAGGATGTAGGAAAAAGTTAGGAACAAAAAAAGCCTCCCTTGCCTAAAGGGGCGATGGTTGCCGGTGGCAACCGCTTATCGCCGACCGAGCCGGCAGGCGAGACAGGGACCGCCGAAGGTGGTGGAGTGATATAAGAGGGATTTTAATTAAGATGAAAAAGAATCCCCCAGTCACCTACGGTGGCAGCCCCCTTTAGGCAAGGGGGCCTATATGAAAAAGGAGTATAGACATATGAAGACAGAAAAAAATATTTTAATTGCCTTTATTTTAAATTTTGTGTTTTCAATTTTTGAGTTTATCGGAGGGGCGCTTACAGGAAGTGTGGCAATCATTTCTGATGCGCTGCATGATATTGGCGATGCTGTCAGTATAGGAATTTCTTATTTTTTAGAACTGAAAAGCAAAAAGGAGCCCGACGATGTATATACATACGGTTACACAAGATTTTCGGTTATGGGGAGCTTAATCACAACTGTGATTTTGCTTTTGGGCTCGGTTGCGGTTTTTTATAATGCAATACTTCGAATATTCAATCCCGTTTCAATCAATTATAACGGAATGATTATATTTGCCGTTATTGGTACAATAGTTAATTTTCTGGCGGCTATGTTTACAAAAGATGGGGACTCCCTTAATCAAAAGGCAGTAAACCTTCATATGCTTGAAGATGTGCTTGGCTGGGTTGTCGTTTTAATTGGTGCCATTGTTATGCACTTTACGGATTTTGTAATTCTTGACCCGATTATGTCAATTGCCGTTTCGGTCTTCATATTTATAAACGCCGTAGGGAATTTGAAAAGGATAGAAAATCTCTTCCTCGAAAAAATGCCTTCAAACATAAAAATGCAGGAAATCAAAGGCCATCTTTGTGAAATAGATGGCGTTTTAGACGTTCACCACATTCATATATGGAGTATGGACGGATACCGCAACTGCGCAACTATGCATATACTGACAGACAACCCTGACCATAAAATCAAAGAAGAAGTCAGGAAAGAACTTGAGAAATACAATATCTTCCATGTTACCTTGGAGCTTGAAACCCCTGATGAGCATTGTGACAGCGAACGTTGCCGTATTAAACCAAATGAAGAATGCGGTCACCACCACCATCACCATCATCACCACCATCATCATTGAGAGCGAAAGGATAATAACTAAAAAATTTTAAGAACGGAATGATAACCTATGAATGTTTATGATTTTGATAACACTATATACGCAGGCGACAGTACAGCAGATTTTATAAAATGGTGCGTAAAGAAGAAGCCCGCACTCTCTCTTTTGCTTGTGCGCGGGGGGCTGTCTTTCTGCGCCTATTCGGCAAAGCTTTGCAGTAAGACATATTTTAAAGAAAAGTTATACTCTTTTTTGCGGGGCATCCCCGACATAGACGATTTTGTGGATGAATTCTGGGCTGCGCATTTTCATAAAATAAAGCCTTGGTATATGACAACAAAAAAATCGGATGATGTGATTATATCAGCATCACCCGAATTTCTACTTATCCCTGTATGCAAACGACTTGGCGTAGAGAACCTTATGGCATCGCGCGTTGACAAGAGCACAGGTCTGTACCTTGGCATAAACTGCTTTGGTGAAGAAAAGGTTAGACGCTTTAGGGAAAAGTTTTCCGAGGAAATAAACGAGTTTTACTCTGACTCCCTCTCGGACACTCCTCTTGCAAGGCTTGCAAAGCGCGCCTATCTTGTAGAGGATAACAACCTTATCCCCTGGAAGCTTTAATTATATCGTATACTGTCAGTATATCTTCGTTGACCTTGAACTTTATTTCCAAATCAGCAAATCTCATCCCGTAGACTCTCTCTGCATCATTTTGGTACGAGGGGCGCGGGTCATATGACAGTGCCTTAATCAGTGCCTCAAGCTTATCTTGGGGGACTGATTTTTTTAATTCTTCGTCTATGCAAACCTTTAGGGCATAATCAATCGTATCCTTTGCAAACCCGTCGCTTGCATCATTATGAGAGTCCACATAAGGCAAATATGGCTTTATATCATAAATCGGCGTATCATCCGCCATATCTATACCAGAAACATATATCACGGGTCCCACTACTGCGTCATAATCAATTTTCTCAAGTCTTACACTTGAAAGCCCAATCGGGTTCGGGCGATATGGCGAGCGTGTTGCAAAGACCCCCACACGCTTATTTCCGCCAAGACGGGGCGGTCGCACCGTCGGGCGCCAGTCCTCCGTTTCTTCAATCAGCGAAAATCCCCATATAAGCCACAAATGTGTAAAGTCCTGAAGTCCCCGCAACGCATCGGGGTTTCTGTACTCTTCTTCAAATATAATTCTGCCGACAAGTCCGTCCGCCATTCCGCTCTGTCTAGGGACCCCAAACTTATCGGGAAAGTCGGTTTTTATGTGTGCTATAATCTTCATATCGATCACCAATTTCAAATTTATATTATCATTCTATATTAAAATATAATTTTTTTCAAGACACAAACGCATAAATACGCGCTTTTCTAACCTCTTTTCTCTTTGTAACACAATTGTAACATTAGTCCTATTGACATTTATATTCCTTATGCTTATACTATATATGTACCAATTATTTTATATCAAACACAACATATTGTATTTAATACCTACTTATTATTGGTTGAAAAACCGATATTTGACGGTATATTTTATTGTAAAAATTCGGAGGGTATAAGAAATGATAAGCAAAATTTTAAAAAGAGACGGTCGCGAGGCGGAGTTTGATATTGAGAAAATCGCGAGCGCGATTTACAAAGCCGCAGAAGCAATAGGCGGCAAGGATTATAATACCTCTCTCAACCTTGCAAAAGAGGTTGTTGAATATCTTGAGAGTAAAAATCTCGATAAACCTACCGTTGAACAGATTCAGGATGCGGTAGAGCACGTTCTCATCGAAGAGGGACATTCAAGAACCGCAAAGGAGTTCATCCTCTATCGTTCACAGCGCACGCGTGTCCGCGAGATGAATACCAAGCTTATGAAGGTTTATGAGGATTTAACCTTTAAAGATGCAAAGGAAAATGATATCAAACGCGAAAACGCCAACATTGACGGCGACACCGCTATGGGAACAATGCTGAAGTACGGCTCCGAGGGGGCAAAGCAGTTTTACGATATGTTCATTCTCGACCCCAAGCACTCCGAAGCACATAAAAATGGTGATATACACATCCATGACCTTGACTTTTTAACCCTTACCACCACCTGCTGTCAGATTGACCTTAAAAAGCTTTTTGAAAACGGCTTTTCAACGGGTCACGGATTTTTAAGAGAACCCAATGATATTGCAAGTTATTCGGCTCTTGCTTGTATCGCGATACAATCAAACCAGAATGACCAGCACGGCGGGCAGAGCGTGCCGAACTTTGACTACAGTATGGCGCCCGGTGTTGCAAAGACTTACAAGCGCCGCTATACTCAAAACCTCGGTCGCGCACTTGAGCTTGACGCAAACGATGAAAACGGACAGGCTACCGCAAAAGAAATTATTGCCGAAATCGAAAAAGAGAGTGGTCTTATCCCTACTCTTTCAAACGAGGAGGAATACGGCGAGTTCCTTAAAGCCAAGCTTGAGGGCAAGGTTGACTCGCCCGAGCGCATCTGCAAATTTGTTATTAAGGCTGCTCTTGAGGAAACCGACAGGGCTACCTATCAGGCAATGGAAGCCCTTGTCCACAACCTGAACACTATGCACTCACGCGCGGGTGCGCAAATTCCGTTTAGCTCTCTCAACTACGGAACAGACACCTCACCCGAAGGCAGACTTGTTATGAAGAATGTTTTGCTCGCAACCGAGTCAGGACTTGGTAATGGCGAAACACCGATTTTCCCGATACACATCTTCAAGGTAAAAGAGGGTATTAACTTTAATGAGGGCGACCCTAACTATGACCTTTTCAAGCTTGCGTGCAAGGTATCTGCAAAGAGGCTCTTCCCGAACTTCAGCTTTCTTGATGCACCATATAACCTTCGTTATTACAAGGAAGGCTGCCCTGAAACTGAGGCGGCTTATATGGGCTGCAGAACGCGTGTTGTAGCAAATGCCTACGACCCGACAAGAGAGATTGTAAACGGCAGAGGAAACTTGAGTTTTACCTCAATCAACCTTCCGCGTCTTGCTATCAAGGCACACGGAAATGTAGAAATCTTTTTCGAGGATTTAGGCAGAAAGCTTGACCTTGTAATCGACCAGCTGCTTGAAAGATTTAAAATCCAATGCTCTAAAAAGGTTCGCAACTATCCTTTCCTTATGGGGCAGGGCATATGGCTTGACTCTGACAACCTCGGACCCGATGATACATTAGAGGAAGTTTTAAAGCACGGAACATTAACCGCGGGCTTTATCGGTCTTGCAGAATGCTTAAAGGCTCTTATCGGTCAGCACCACGGCGAATCTGTAACTGCCCAGAACCTTGGTCTTGAAATAATCGGCTTTATGCGTCAGCGTATGGATAAGGCAGCTGAAAAATACGGTCTTAACTTCTCCCTCATCGCAACTCCTGCAGAGGGCTTATCGGGACGTTTTGTAAGAATGGACAAGCAAAAATATGGTGTTATCGAAGGGGTAACTGACCGCGACTATTACACAAACTCCTTCCATATCCCTGTATACTATCCCATAAGTGCTTTCGAGAAGATTAAGCTTGAGGCACCATACCACGCACTTACAAACGGGGGACATATCACATATATCGAACTTGACGGCGACCCGACTCAAAACTTAGAGGCATTTGAAAATGTTATCAAATATATGAAGGAATGCGGTGTCGGCTACGGAAGTATAAACCACCCCGTTGACCGCGACCCCGTATGCGGCTACACAGGAATTATAAACGATGTTTGTCCGCAATGCGGAAGAAGCGCAGATGAGCATGACGAAAAGCCTGGCTTTGAACGTATCCGCAGAATTACAGGCTATCTGGTTGGCACAGTTGACCGCTTTAACAACGGCAAACGCGCCGAAGTCGAGGACAGAGTAAAGCATATGGAATGCTGATGTTATGTTAAAGGCTCTCGCAAATTTGCGAGAGCCTTTAACTATCTTTCTAAGATATAATTTCAAAGGTTATATTCTCTATCTCTTCCTGCACATCCTCAAATATTTCAAAAATCTTTTTCAGATATTCCTCAAAATCTTTAGGGAGAGTACCAATCCCTTTAATATAAACTATTGTATTAGGTCTACAGTACTCCCACATACAATCCCATAGCGCAGAAAGATTTTCTCCGTAATGATCAGGGAAATTAAATGTTTCTTTTATTATGCGGTGTAACTCAAGTAGCGATTTACATCCTGTTAAATCCAATGTTATTTTATTCATATATCTGCTCCTCTCCTATAACTTCGATGAATGTTTTATAATGGTCAGCGGTTCGTCGAGGCGCCCCAGGGTAGCCTCTCTTGCCCTTCGGGCAATTCACCTCCACGCCGAACCCTACAAATGGTATTGAACTCATAGTGTTTAGGCAATATATATGTAGGGGACGGCCTCCCGGACGTCCCGAAAAATTATTTTACTACATCCTTTGTTGTTTACGCTTCTTCTGTTATGCGGTTATCTTCGAGGCGCTCCTCACAGGACTTTCTGTTTGCCATTGAGTGCGCACGGCTCCAACTCCTCTTTCTTATCTCGGCAAGTTCTTTTTCCTGCTCTTCAGTGTTTGGAAACTTTTCGCTCTCTGCAATTAAAATATCTCTGTATTGGTTATTTTTAAGCTTGAGCATAAAAGCGGTGACCGTCATTGCGGCAAGTGCTAAAAAAAGCAATACCGCCATAAATTTCCAGATTCCGCCGCGTCTGCCCAGCCCTTTTGCACATTCGTAATATTCCTTATTCATTTTGGTATCCTCCTTATACTACATACTAGTCAGTATTCCCGCTAAGCCTTATACTTATTTCACCCGAAGATAAAATTTTTATTTCACCGCTCCAAAGTCTTACAACAAGCCCGCCGTTTTCGTCTATGTCAAGAGCCTTTGCAAGTTCCTCGGTCTTTCCAAGTATCCTTATATCTTTTCCTATCACAAAGGATCGGCGCTTGTACTCGTCAATAAAATCGCCGCTGTCTGTAAGATTATCCATAAGATTGATTTCTTTTATAATTTCCGCCGCAAGCTCGTTTCTTGAGATTTCTTCTTCCTTTTCGCAAATAGAGCCTGCAATACTTTTTATGTCATCGGGGAATTCTGTTTCAGCGCAATTTATTCCAATCCCAATTACAATGTATTCGATTTTACCGCTTACTGCGTCCCTTATCGCCTCGGTTAAAATTCCGCAGATTTTTTTGCCGTTTAAATATAAATCATTTACCCACTTTATCATAGGTTGCTTTCCGCTTATTTTTTCTATCGCACGGCACACCGCCACCGATACAGCCGTAGTCACAAGAGTGGCCCGCTCCTCTTCAAACGAGGGCTTTAACAAAAGGCTCATATAAATTCCGCTCCCCGCGGGCGAGAAAAAGCTTCTTCCGAGTCTTCCTCTGCCCGACGTCTGATGCTCTGCAATCACAACCGTCCCATCTTTTGCGCCTGTACCTGCAAGCCTCTTTAATTCCAAATTGGTGGAGTCGACTTCATCCATAACAATAATGGTATTATCGCAGTTCCCGATAAGCGCCTCTATTTTTTCTTTTTCAAGTCTGTCTGCCCTCATCTCTTCACCAACCTGACGTTTTCTTCTCCGAGAAGCTCTGACAGCTTTTCAATTCTTCCATCATTTTCACGCACTCTCATAGATGCGGGCGCTTTAAGCACTTGCGCTGTATCCTCATATTTTATTATTACATCAATTTCGCCGTTTGAATTATGCAAAATTTTCTTAATTCCCTCAACTCGTTCCAAATCTCTTGAGTCGGTACGGATATACAGCTTGTCTGCCTTCTTTATCGCCGTATCAAGACGTTTTATATCCTCAAGTCTTATTTTCGGCGGCGCGTCATCTGCTACATCAAGATTACCGCTAACTGTAACTATCATATCCGTCTGCGCAAGAGCATCAAATCTCCTCAGCATCGACGGGAATAGCAAAACCTCTATACTGCCCGTCAAATCCTCCAGCTCTATATACCTCATCATCTCGCCCTTTTTGGTAAGCTGATTTCTGACCTTTGTAACTATGCCCGAAACCACAACTTGAGAGCCGATATTAAACTCCATTTTTTCGTTTTCGGTTATTTCCATTATTGTCGCAGTCGAAGTAGCCCGAACCGCATCCGCACAGCTGTCAAGGGGATGCCCTGATATATACATCCCTATGCACTCTTTTTCCATTGCAAGTATATCACGCTTTGGAAATTCCTCGCAATCAGGGAAATTATCTGAGCCAATCGTTTCTTCTGTAAGCGAGCCAAACATATCTATCTGTCCCGGCATAACATTTTTTAGTCGGCTGACTGCATCGTCAAGCACGCGCTCGTATACATTTATAAGGACCGCTCTCTTTAGCCCGAATTCATCAAACGCACCACATTTTATAAGGCTCTCTACCACGCGCTTGTTCACCTTGCGTCCTGCCATTCTTTCGCAAAAATCCGTAAAGCTCGTAAATCTTCCGTTTTTGTTGCGCTCAATCGCAATCTCGTCCACTACCGCTCCACCGACATTCTTTACAGCCGCAAGGCCAAATCGTATCTTGCCGTTATCAACAGAAAAGCTTCGGTTACTTTTATTTATGTCGGGCGGTAAAATTGTTATACCAAGTCTTTTTACAACTGCAACATATTTTGTCACCTTTGAAGCATTGTCAATAAAAGATGTTAAAAGTGCCGCAAAAAATTCTACAGGATATTTTGCCTTGAGCCATGCAGTCTGATACGCCACAACGGCATATGCCGCCGCGTGCGACTTGTTAAAGGCATATGATGCAAAGTCCATCATCTCATCAAATATAGCTGCCGCAGTATTCTCATCAACTCCGCGCGCAACCGCACCGTCTACGACTTGAGCGCCATCTGTGGTTCCATATATAAAATTCTTGCGCTCCTGCGCCATTACATCCGCCTTTTTCTTCGACATTGCTCTGCGCACAAGGTCAGCTCGCCCGAGCGAATACCCGCCAAGCTCACGCACAATCTGCATTACCTGCTCCTGATACACAATACACCCATAGGTAACGTCAAGTATATGCTCAAGCATCGGATGCTTATAGCTCACCTTTGACGGATTATTTTTGTTTGCAACATACTTTGGTATCGAGTCCATAGGACCCGGACGATAGAGGGAAATTCCCGCAATTATATCCTCAAGCGAGTTGGGCTTTAGCTCCTTCATAAACTGCCTCATACCCGCGCTCTCCAGCTGGAATACACCATCGGTTTCGCCCATAGAGAGCATATCATAGACATCCTTGTCGTCCATATTAAGGCTGTCCGCATTAACCTCTATTCCGTGCTCTTCCTTAATGTGCTCTAGCGCATCGCGAATAACAGTAAGCGTACGAAGGCCCAAAAAGTCCATCTTTAAAAGACCCAATCTCTCGATTGTGGTCATAGTAAATTGAGTTGTAATAACATCATCATTTTTTTGAAGAGGGACATAGTTTTGTATCTCATCACGCGTAATTACAACACCCGCCGCGTGCGTCGATGTATGCCTTGGCAGACCCTCAAGCTCAATTGCAGTATCTATAAGCTTTTTTATTTCCTCGCTCCCGTCATACAGCTCTTTGAGCTTATAGTTAACTCCAAGGGCTTTCTCAATTGTCATTTTAAGTTCCATCGGCACCTGCTTGGCTACCTCGTCAACAACTCCGTACGGAACATTCAGGGCACGTCCGACATCGCGGATTGCAAGGCGTGCCGCCATTGTGCCAAAGGTCACAATCTGAGCTACATTGTTCTCGCCATACTTTTTATTGACATAATCAATAACTTCACTGCGGCGTTCATAACAAAAGTCTATATCGATATCAGGCATACTGACCCTCTCTGGATTTAAAAAACGCTCAAAAATCAAGCCGTACTTTATCGGGTCAACATTGGTTATGTGCAAGCAATATGAAACTACGCTTCCCGCGGCACTTCCTCTTCCGGGGCCTACCATTATCCCATTCTCTCTCGCATAATTGATAAAATCCCATACTATCAGGAAATAGTCCACATATCCCATCAATTCAATGGTGGACAGCTCATATTCCATTCTTATCTTTACACTGCCATCATCATTTGGGTATCTCTCCTGCATACCTTTTTCTACAAGCTCACGAAGGTACTGCGGAGATGTATACCCCTCGGGTAAATCAAACTTTGGCAAATGGAGTTTTCCAAACTCAATATCAACATTGCACCTGTCCGCAATTTTTTGCGAATTCTCGATTGCCTCGGGAATATATCCAAACAGAGTCGTCATTTCTTCCTCTGACTTTAGGTACAACTGGTCAGAGGTCATCTTCATTCTGTCTTCATCATCAACAGTCTTTCCCATTTGTATGCACATAAGGACATCCTGATACTCTGCATCCTTGCACTGCGCATAATGCACATCGTTTGTCGCAACGATATCAAGCTCCAGCTCTCGTGCAAGCGATATAAGGTCACGATTTAGCTTCTTTTGCTCTAATATTCCGTGGTCCTGAATTTCTATAAAATATCTGTCGCGCCCGAAAATATCTATAAATTCAAGGGCGCGACGCTTTGCTTCCTCGTAATTATCCGCAAGAATTTGTTTTGAAAGAACACCCGCCATACAAGCACTGAGCGCAATTATTCCCTCGTTATATTCCCGCAGTATTTCCATATCTATTCTGGGTCTGTAATAAAAGCCCTCAACAAAACCTGAAGACACAATCTTCATCAAGTTATGATATCCAACATTGTTTTCAGCAAGCAAAATGAGGTGACTGCTCTGCGAGTCTAGCTCGTGCACCTTATCATGCCTTGACCTTGCCGCCACATAAACCTCACATCCGATAACAGGCTTTATTCCGTTTTCCTTTGCGCACTCATAAAAGTCAATTACACCATACATATTTCCATGGTCAGTAATCGCCATTGCTGTCTGCCCCAGCGATTTGGCTCTCTCTATTAACTTCGCAATTGTACCCTCTCCATCGAGAAGGCTGTACGCAGTATGTGTATGCAAGTGCGCAAAAGCCATCGTTTTTCACCTCTTATCTCATTTTATCTGCAATACTTATAATCCTTTGAAATCTACGATTTACTCCTGACTTTCCCAAAGGAGGTGTCAGCATCGTTCCAAGTGCCGAGAGACTCTCCGACCTGTTTTTTAGTCTGAGCTGTGCCAATTCCCGAAGCTCATCAGGCAGATTAGCAAGTCCCATATTTTTCTCTATATACTCTATTGCCTGTATCTGCTTAACCGATGCCTCTATAACCTTATCAAGATTAGCCGCCTCGCTGTTGGCAGATCGGTTAAAGTCGTTTCGTATCTCTTTTTCAATTTTAATATTTATAAGCTCCATCTGTGCCCTGTATGCACCCATATATGAAAGCATATCCGAAATAGTGTCGCTCTTTTTGGTATACAACACATACCTCGATTTTCGTGAAACTGTTTTTAGCTCAAAGCCTGCATTTTCAAGCATGGCCAAAAGCTCCCTGCTAAGCCCTGCGTGATGCGTTACGATTTCCAGATTATAATTTTTATTAGGGTCAATAACCGTGCCCCCGCCCATAAACGCCCCTTTTACAAAGGCACGGGCGCAATCCTCATCCTCTGCAAGCTCAGGGGGAATTCGATATAATATTAATCCCGATTTTTTATCCCTCAACTGCAGACTGTTTAATATAAATTCTATATCGCCTGCGCTTTCAATCATACAAATGCATCTAGCGGTATCAGAATTTACACTCGCCACTTTGACGCCCACAGAACCGCAAAGCACACCAAACCGAGCGGCAGCATCTTCGCTCTCGGTTACAAACCTGATTTCTTTATCGGATATTGTGCCCCCAAACAAAATCATACCGCCAAGCTCTGGCATATCGCAGTTTCTTGGCTGATTTTCGCTTTTTCTAAGCTCTTCTTTTACAAGTGCAGAGAACGATTTCATTATTTCTCCTCCTTGGTATAAGTACTAAAACTCACCCACAAATCTGACCTCGGGTTCAAGCCTTACCGAAAACTTATCTTCAACAGTATCCTGAACATACGCAATCAAATCCCTGACATCCTTTGCCGTTGCACCGCCTGCGTTTATAATAAAGCCCGCGTGCTTCTGTGAAACCTCTGCCCCGCCGATTTTATAGCCCTTGAGCCCGCAATCCTGTATCATCGTCCCCGCGAAATATCCATCGGGTCTTTTAAAGGTACTGCCCGCACTCGGCTTATCAACGGGCTGTTTCTCATTGCGCCGCGTCGCCAGTTCATTCATAGCTTTTCGTATCTCCGTCGAATCACCTGATGCAAGTTTAATCCGCGCCGATATTATAACAGCATCTATTTTAGAAAATATGCTGTGTCTGTATCCGAATTCGCACTCATCACCCGAAATGGTTTTAATCTCTCCGCTTTTGATATCAAGATATGTTACACTTGTGACTACATCTTTCATTTCTCCGCCGTATGCCCCTGCATTCATAAACAGCGCACCGCCAAGTGTCCCCGGGATGCCCGAGGCAAACTCCAAGCCCGTAAGGGAGGCATTTTGCGCAATGCCCGAAAGGCGTGACAGCTTAATTCCGCACTCGGCATCTATATATTCACCGTCAACCTTGGCAGCAGACATCGAGTTTGAAATTTTAATCACAGCACCTCTTATGCCATTGTCTGCGACAAGCAAATTAGAGCCGTTCCCCATTACAAAAAAGGGGACATTCTGCTCTTTTAAGACGTTTAAAACAGCCAAAAGGCAATCGACACTTTCAGGCTCTATAAGAATATCCGCCGCACCGCCTATTTTAAAGGTAGTGTGATTTGACATAGGTTCATTTATAAACGCGGCATCATTGCCGACAATTTCTCTGATTGACTCAATTACTGTATCTGTCATTATAGCCTCCCAAATTTCAAGTCTTTTTAGTTGTTCGAAAGCCCGCCTATATGCTCGGCAAGTCTGCGATTGAGCTCCTCTGCCGCATTATACCCCATCTTTTTCTGTCGGTTGTTCATAGCCGCAACCTCAAAAATAACAGCAAGGTTTCTGCCGGGACGTACGGGTATGGTAAGGGACGGAATATCAAGCCCTAAAATATTAGTATACTCGTCTACAAGACCGAGTCTGTCGTATTGCTTACCCTGTTCCCAAGTTTCAAGATGGATAATCAAATCAATCTTTTCAGACTCCTTGACCGCACCCATACCAAATATATTTTTTACATCAACTATACCTATTCCGCGTATCTCGATAAAATGCCTGATAATATCGGGCGAATATCCGACCAGAGAAATCGAAGAAACCCTTTTAATCTCAACCGCATCATCTGCGACAAGACGGTGTCCTCTCTTAATCAGTTCAACCGCAGCCTCGCTCTTACCAACGCCGCTTTCGCCCATTATAAGCACGCCCTGTCCATAGACCTCAACCAAGACGCCGTGGCGGGTAATCCTCGGTGCAAGCTCTACATTGAGGAAGGCGTTAAGAGTACTTGTAAAGTTAGAGGTAGGTTGCGCGCTTCGCAAAACGGGGGTGTCAAATTCCTCTGCAAGCTTCATCATCTCAACCGGTGCGTTTCCGTTTCTGGTAAGTACAACAGCACTCACGTTCTTTTCAAATAAACGCCTGAGTGCATTATATCTCTCTTCGGTTGTAAGTGTTGATAAATATGTAGTTTCAACCATACCGATAACCTGAATTCGGTCAGGGTCAAAATAATCAAAAAAACCTGCAATTTGCAGTCCTGGTCGATTAAGGTCTGCTGTTGTAATCTGTATTTCACGGTCCGGATAATACAACTTATCCAGTTTCATAGTATTCACAATTTTAGACAGTTCAACGCTGAATTTCTCCAATTCAAAACGCCCCCTCAAAAAGTATCTT
Organism: Clostridia bacterium; assembly: GCA_045576075.1. GTDB lineage: Bacteria > Bacillota > Clostridia > Monoglobales > Monoglobaceae > UMGS1820. The sequence goes on along the minus strand of JAZNFQ010000008.1, from coordinate 21,128 downwards.
AATATAAATTATCATATCTCAATTTATATTATACTATTAACAAAAACAATTTGCAATTAGTATTTTATTAATTTTTTATTTTTAGGGGCTTTTTATTGACTTTCGAAAAAAAATGTGCTACTATTTACAAAGCAAAGGGGGCTGTTATAATGAGTGCTAATAATTTTCTTGAAGTCGGTTATGTTAATGTCGGATACTTTTCTCCCGAGCTTTCATCAACTAACGAGTATCCCGATTACATACAGGAAGCAGTTTCGGAGGCTGTAGCAAAAATTCAAAAGGTTCAAAGCAAAAGAAGCGTAACCTTTGGCTTTATGACAGACCTTCACTACTCACAAACCCATAATCACGACATAAGAACAAAAAGACTTATGAATGCTTATCGCGGGGCAAAAAAAAGAGTAGGCTCGGATATGCTTATTTTGGGGGGAGATTTGACAAACGACGGACGCCTAGAATATAAAGTAAACAACTACAGAGAGTTGAGGGCGCTTATCGGAGATGATGCTTATTTCCCTGCTAACGGAAACCACGATGATAATTCAATCTGGGATCAGGTTATTAAGGCAGAAACCTCAACCAATCACTTGTCAAACGAAGAGCTCTACAAGATTTTTTATAACCACCTTCCAAAAACAGGCGCAAAATTTGATGAAAAAAATCCGGGCTTGTACTATTATTACGATGATAGCACTTTAAAGGTGCGCTATATTTTCCTTGATACAGGCGATATACCCTACAAGATTGACGAAAAAGGAAAGCTTGTTTATACAAAACAGCACACATTTGCGATTTCCCAAAATCAAGCGGACTGGTTTATAAACGAAGCTCTGGCTGTTCCTGATGAGGAGTATGATATTGTCGTTGTTGCTCACGCATTTGCATATGACGATGACTCTGGATCAAAAAACCTTAAACTTATAAACGATATACTTGATGCATATAAGAGCGGTAAAGAGATTGACAGCAAATATTGCGATGGCGACTTCCTTGTTGATGTTAGAACTGATTTTAAAAGCAAGAAAAGGGGAAATATAATCGCTTGCTTTGCAGGTCACCATCACAAAGATTTTGTCAAATATACAGACCTTGGAATACCCCTTATTTTTATTGACTGTACTATTATGTATAACTACGAGACAAAAAGAGCTGACGGCGACAAATCTGAAATACTTTTTGATATGGTAACTATCGACAGAGATGATAAGAAAATTCATCTTATAAGAATTGGGGCAGGAAGCGACAGAATCGTGGAATATAAATAATAAATAAAATATACATCCCTAAAAGTGTTTGACTTTTAGGGATGTATATCATAAGCATTAGATTAGTATTTTATTAATTTTTTTATTTTTTTGCAAAAAATGCTTGCAATCTGCAGAGGTTTCTGTTATAATAAATCAGGTTGAATATTTTGTTGAAGATTTAAGGAGGTGTACCTATATGGCAAAATGCGAAGTTTGCGGAAAAGGCGTAACTTTCGGAATTAAGGTTTCTCACTCTCACCGCAGAGCCAACAAGGCATGGAAGCCTAACATCAGACGAGTTAAAGCTATCGTTGACGGCACCCCGACAAAGGTGTATGCTTGCACCAGATGTTTGAGATCGGGTAAGGTTAATCGCGCCGTATAGTCATTTCTTATGATAGATTGTGACGATTTAGAAAACAAAAAGGGCTGTTGCATTTGCAACAGCCCTTTTTCTAACTGATTATTATTCGCAATCGCAGTCGCAATCACCACAACCGCAGTCACATTCTTCAAAATCGAGTTCTATTACCTCGCCGCATTCAGGGCAAACAAAGTCGCCGTTTGCGATATCATCAAGGTCATCACAGGTAAAGTCAATTTCCTCACCGCAGCTATCGCAAATGAGAGTATAAAGCTCGTCATCTTCATCATCACAATCGCAATATACCTCGTCACCTATAAGCTCGATTACATCCTCGAGTTCATCAATCTGGTCTGCAATGAAGGCTTGCTCATCATCAATAGCTTCAATTTCTACAGCCATGTCATTTACAAGCGCGATAAGCTCGCCGATAAGCTTGCCCTCTGTTGTTTCAGCATCAAGCTTGAGTCCGTCTGCCAATCCCTGAAGATATGCAGCACGATTTGTAAGTTCTGACATAATAAATCCATCCTTTCGTTTTCGTTCTATCTCCTCAAAAGTGAGAAATCAGGGCGTTGGGGCGGAGCCCCAACATCATATATTCCCCCTCAAGAGTGAGGGGGTCAGGGGGAGTTGTTTAACTCCTTCCAGTTCGCTCAGGGCGTTGGGGCGGAGCCCCAACATCTATATTTCCCCCTCAAGAGTGAGGGGGTCAGGGGGAGTTGATTAAACTCTCTCCATATACTCACCAGTACGAGTGTCGATACGGATTGTGTCTCCCTCGTTTACAAACATCGGTACGGTTATAGTAGCACCGCTTTCAACCGTTGCGGGTTTTGTAACGTTTGTTGCAGTATTACCCTTTACGCCCGGTTCTGTTTCAGTAACCTTAAGCTCAACAAATGTTGGCGGTTCTACTGCAAATACATTGCCCTTATAAGAGAGAATTTTTACAGTCATATTCTCCATAACAAACTTGAGTGCATCGCCAAGCTGATCCTCGCTGAGCGGTGTCTGCTCATAAGTTTCGTTATCCATAAAGTAATAAAGTCCGCTGTCCTCGTAGAGATATTCCATCTCTTTTCTTTCTATACGAGCAGGCTCAACCTTCTCGGTCGGGTTAAAAGTACGCTCAACCACGCCGCCTGTCATAACATTTTTCATCTTTGTTCTGACAAAAGCAGCACCCTTGCCAGGCTTAACATGTTGGAACTCAACAACCTGATATACATTTCCTTCAAACTCAAATGTGAGTCCGTTTCTAAAATCACCAGCACTTATCATTGGTGAAAACCTCCTTAACTTTTGCATAAAATAAGTCTCTTTTTATTTTATACCATAATCGAATAAAAAGCAAGCCTTTTTTCGAAAAATAAGGGCAAAATGAATTGAATTTTTTCATTGCCGCCGCGGTAGGCACGGCGGAACAGGGGACGGCAATTTATTCAAAAAAATTCAATTCATTTTATCAAAAAAGAAGGTATCTTTTAGATACCTTCTTTTTTAAAATCAACTACATTTGCGAGTGCAATCTGTATATAACAGTTGCAACCTCGGCGCGGGTCGCATTTGCGAGAGGTGCGAAGCTTCCGCTGTCGTCACCCTTCATATATCCTGCATTTAAAACCTTGTATACATCGCTGTATGCCCAATCCGAGATTTGCTCGTCATCCATAAATACTGCCATGGAATCAAACGGCTCTTCAAGGTTAAACGCACGGCTGAGTATTACAGCCATCTGCTCACGCGTGATGTTGCTATCCGGTGCAAATTCGGTTTCGCTTACTCCGCCGACAATCCCTGCGTTTGCAAGAGCACCAATGTAGCCCTTTGCCCAATGCCCTGCACAGTCCTCAAAGGCAACTGCATCAGCATTCTGCTCAAGGCCGAGAAGTCTTGCCATAACAGTTACAAACTCTGCACGAGTAATGTTATTTTCTGCCCCGAATGTTCCGTCCTCATAGCCCGTCATAAGACCATTGTCGTATACATATTTGACATTTTCCTCTGCCCAATGTCCGATAACATCACTTGGATATACTACGTCCGCCTTGTCATCAACATCTGTTTTGTCATCAACATCTGCTTTGTCATCAACATCTGTTTTGTCCGTCGGTATTCCTGTGTTTCCCGGATCTGTAATCCCTGTATTTGTATTTTCACTATCATCAGTGTCAGGCTCGGTTGTTTGGTCATCGTCTTCCTCGTCTTCTTCAGGAACCGTCGGAGTATTATCAACCGGAGGTTCAGACTCAGTCCTGCTCAAAATAGTGAAATCCGTTGTGATCGAGGTGCTTTCATAAGATAACTTTAACTTATATTTACCGGGCGCATAATCCTCTGTGATATCAAACCTTACATCATATACTTTACCAGAAATTTCTGCATTTGCAGTTGCAACAACATCGCCGTCAGGTCCTATAAGCTCTGCCAACAGCTCTGCGTCATCCGGAAGAGTAGTTGTATGTGATGCAATCATAGTTTCTCCGTGTCTTATGCTGTCCTTGATGTTTGGAGCTTTAAATTTAGGAGTAATTTTTAATGAGCAATCTGTTGTTTCTGTAGTAAATTGAATTGACTCTGATTTAACAATGTTTCCAGCCTCATCATATTCTAAAACATTACGTCCAAAAAACTGACAATTTATCAATTGCAGTCCGCAAAGGGTTGAATTGTTAATTTCCACTCCCTCGTTGGCTCTGAACGCAAATTTTGCAACACTTCCATCCCTGTAAATACTCGTATCTCTTGTACTTGTATCAAAATACTCAAGGTGAAGAATATTTCCTCCTGCATCCATTTCTGCAGTAATTTCACATCCCTCTTCTAAAGAAGACCCCATCACTATATAATCAGAAGCATTTCCGGTTACATCTTCTTTAGTGGTAGGATTAACAGGAGTTATAAGTTCAGGGTCAAATTTTATAGCTGCAACAAACGACAACACCCCGCTGGCTGCCTCGTCATCTATGTTCAGATTAAGTGTAAGATTGAATGTGTCACCCATTGCAACCTCGCGTTTGTTAGCATGAATAGATACACCAATCACCCGAGGGTCAAGCTCTGCTGCTGAAACATTGATAATACCAATCGCAGCTGTGCAGAAGCAAATAACCATCATCAGCGAAAGACATTTTATAAAAAGGTTTCTTAATTTCATTGTGTTCATCTCCTTCAGTGTCTTAAAGGGGCGTTGCCCTTGGTAACAAAAGGTGCGGAACATTGTGCCGCACCTTTTGTTTTTAATCGCCTTATTGCCTTTTATTACTAATCGTTAGTAATACCAAACTCAAGCTCATTCCATCTCTTAGCTGTCTTGAACTGTTCAATAAATGCAGCTCTGTCTGCTACATAGTTTCCATCAAGACTCGCGTCAAGGTCACCGGAGAAATATCCGCCTTCAAAATACTGTGCATAGGTATTGAAGTCGTCCTCGCTGCGATTGCCAGTACCATCTGTCATAAACTTAAGTCTCATATAGTCTGTTATGCCATATGACTTATCAGCGTTAACAGTCTTAAATTCTGCGTCACCATACGCATAAATTGAGAATGTGTAACTCTCTTTCTGGAAGTCATTAGCCTCGTTCTGAACCATATATGTCTTTACAGTAAGCTTATACTCACCCTTTGCAGCAGTTGTTGCATCGAGTGTGTAATCCCAATCTTCAACTTCTGCTCCATCAGGACCTATGAGTGTGTAAGCAGTTACCCACTCATCATCTTCTCCAGCAGTACCGCCAGCTTGATTAGCATCAGGAATCATCGCAAGATATGCAAATGTACCATTTGTAGGTGCTACCTCTGTACCAGCGTAAGCGTTAGCAAGCCAATCGTCTGTCTTGAGGTTGCCTTGTGCTGCATCCTCCTTGCTGTTTATAACAAACTTAGGTGTTCTGATTATTGATTGCTTATCAAGCTTAACCTCTACCTCTGTTGATTCTCCGCTATTTTCAGCTTCATCCGTTGCAACGAATGTGTAGAAGCCCGCTTTTGTAGCATTATATACATATGGTGTTCCTGCCTCAACTTCAAATGAAGCATTTTCAGCAGGTGCCTCTTTTGCTGTTTCTGCGTTGTTGTCAGCTCTGTAAAGAACGCTGATGGTCAAATCAAGAGGAGACTGTCCTTCTTCACTTTCAAGTGTAACAGTGATAGGTCTTGAGCCATCACCAAGCTTGCCAACCTCAGCTGTTACAACAGGAACGATATCATCATACATAATATCAAATGAATCCTCAAAAGTATTTTCTGCAGTATCTGTTACTTTTACATATACCTTTGTCAAAACTACGCCTGTCGGGAGAGCAACCTTTGCTCTTCCGTATTCAACATCTGCAGGAACTTCCTCATATTCACTCTCTACATCAAACTTATAGTAGAGCTTAAGCTCGCTGTCTTCTGCATAGTTATCACTAACTGTGAACGCGATGCTTGGCTTGGTTGAGTTGTTTACATATTTTGTAAATTCGTCAATCAAATCAACATCAGGCTTACTTAAGTCAACTCCGAGATCTTCAGGAGTAACAGACTGAAGCGTTACATATACATAGCTGCCTTCTGTACCAAATTGTGCAACTATATAGTAGTAGGTACCCTCTTCTTCATAGGTGATAGCGTCACCGATTGTAAGAGAAGTTCCCTCCATAGCAAACAATTCCTCAGCTGTAGCTGTAGCTTGGTCAGTGGTGCTCTCTATAAGCTTATAAGACGCTTCGCCTTCCTTTACAGACCAGCCATCTTCATAAGCGGTAGTCTGTGTCTTTTCCTGAGCATAGCCTGGAGCAATCTCGCCCAATTCGATTACATCTGCAGAGTATACAGTTATTGCAACTGTGTCAGCATAGTTACTAAGCTCAGTTGCTGCGCCTGACCAACCATTTATAGCCAAGCTTTGCTCTGTAAAGTCAACCTCATATGTTCCAACTGCCTTTACATCTGCGGAAACTGTAAATGTAAGTGTAACAATTACCTCTCCCTCTGCAATACCAGGGTTATCTGTTCCTGTTGCAAATGTTACAATATTTCCTTCAAATGATGCAGTATTACCTTCACCGCCTGCAACGGCATTTGTAAGCGTTATACCCTCATCAGGAGCAACTGTAAAATCAACAACCTCTACTACGTTTTCATTAAGGCTGGTTGCCTTTACTTCAACATCAAAGGTTCCTGACGGCTGAACACCGCTTGCGGCATTTTTAACTGCAAACTTAAGGTCTGCAACTGTGCTTGTTACATAATCAAAATAGAATGTGTAATCAGCGCTGTTTTGTGTTGCACAAGTGATTTTATAAGAGCCAAATGCAGTAATTTTTGCTACACCATCTGTAAATACAACATCGACATTCTCGACCCATTGATTTGATGCGTCCTTATAATAAAGCTTTGCATCACTGATTATGCCGCCTGTTGATGATGTAAGGGCGATCTCTAACTCTTCTGCGCTCTGGGATGTAACTTCTGTCGGAGTAGCTATTGTCCCTGTTACCTCTGTTTCAGAAATGCTTGCTGATGATACTTTAGCTTTAACCTCATGTACTGCAACTGTATAGCTTGCAGCCTCGTTTATAACCGGACATAAATCATAACCTGCGTTTGCGTCAAGAGCTATCTGGTTATCATCTATATTAGCTACATCTATTGCTTCGATAGCATATGTCTTAGCCTCTGCATCAGATGCAACTGTAAACGAAATTGTCGCAATTTTAACAGACTCAGAACCAAATGTTATATCCAATTCATCAAGATCTGCTGCATAAATTTTATAGTAATCAGCGCCTGCCACTATTCCTGAATCAGCATTAGAAAAATGCATCTCAGTAGCAACGTCGGTTTTGCCCTCTGCGCTCCAGGGAACAAACAATGTCAATCCTGAAACAGCAGCTTCTGACGAAGCTGTAACATTTACATCGACAGTTACTTTATCACCAGGATAATACACAGTGTCTCTGGTAACGCTTGCATCTGCATTTGTTGCAGAAACGGCATAAGAAACTGTGAATTCAGGTGCATCAGCTGCCGAAACCGCCATCGGTACTGCAAATGTAGTCAGCACAAGCGTAAGCGCGAGTACTATACTCAAAAGCTTTTTCATTAATCCAACAACTCCTTTGGTGTAATTTGTTTTTTTTGGGGCATTTGCCCCGAGCACCCCCTTTGCTAAGGGAGGGCTTTTCTCTGTAACCGATAAAGGAGCGTAACCAATTTATCAGCTACAAAAGGTGCGGCGCAAAAAGCGCCGCGCCTTTTGAAAATCTAATTCGTATTATTACTTTGTATTATTCTGCAGGTGTTATATTGTTGTAAATAGCAAATTGATATTCAGCTGCTCTCTTAGCTGTCTTGAGCTGTTCGATAAATGCAGCTCTGTCTGCCATATAGTTTCCATCAAGACTCGCGTCAAGGTCACCGCAGAAGAATCCGCCCTCAAAGTACTCAGCAACAGCTGCGAATTCGGTATCTGCCTTGTTCGCAGAACCTTCTACCATCTTCTTTAATCTTGAGTAGTCTGCAATTGTGTATGTGTTATTTCCATTCAAGGTTGCAAACTCTGTATCAGTATTTGAATAAATTGAGAATGTAAAGGTCTCTTCCTGATAGTCGTTTTCTTTGTTGTCTTCCATATAAACCTTTACAGTAAGCTTATACTCACCCTTTGCATCAGTTGTTGCATCAAGGGTCTTATCCCAATCTGCAACCTCGTTTCCACCAGGACCTACGAGTTTATACTCTGTTGCATAAGTGCCTGCTCCTTCTACAGTTCCTGTTGCAGCAGCGTTGTCAAACATCTGGAGATATGCAAAGGAACCATTTGAAGGTGCAATTGCTTCCTTGCCTGCCTCTACTCTTCTTGTATTAGCTTCTTCATAAGCTGTAGCTAACCATTCATCATTCTTAAGAGAACCTGCATTTTCTGCGGCTACGCCTGTCTTTATAGCAAATTTAGGTGAAATACCAACAGGTGCCTTCTTATCAGTGCTTACTTTAATGAAATCTGTAGTAGTTTCGTTGCCGGCTTCATCTGTTGCCTTAAAGGCATAGAAACCGTTGTCTGCCATATATTCATAGCCTTCGCCAATTGTAACGTTGATTGTTTCTTTCTCTGCTGGCTCAGCACCTTCCTCTGTCTTATAAAGTACAGTTACAGCTGTGTTTATATCTGACTGAGTACCCTCGTTTTCTGAAACGGTAACAGTAATCGGAACTTTCTGGCCTGTAAGCAATCCTGCTACTGCTGAAATTTCAGGGTCAACGTTATCATACTTGATTGCAATTTCTTTTGCAGTCTCGTGTCCAGCTTCGTCAGTTGTCTTTACATATACTTTGTCGTAAACAACAGAAGTATCTTCAAGCGTAATAGTAGCAACGCCATCTACTACAGCTGCAGGGTTATTTGCAACATCTTCTGCACTTTCAAAGCTATAGTAAAGTGTGTCATCTGCAAGTTTATTGTCATCTGCTACGTCAAATGTAATTTTTCCACCAATGCCCTCATAATTCTTATAATCCTCGAAATCAGTGGTAAGGTCTATTGTCGGAGCTTCTCCGTCAAGCATAATAGCCTCAGCTGTCAAAGACTGGATTATTTCGTATACATAGCTGCCCTCTGCACCAAATCTTGCAACTGTATAATAATTGTAATCAACCTTATTATAGGTGATAGTTCCGGGGATTGCTAACTCAGTTGCGTCCTCGGTTGCAGCGAACATTTCCTCTGCAGCAGTTGCAGCTCCTGTGCTTGCAACAACCTTGTAGGAAGCCTCACCATCCTTTGCAGACCAACCATCTGCATAGTCAGCATCCTGAGTCTTTTCGGTTGTATATTTATCTTCAAGCTCTGCAAATTCAAATACATCTTCAACCTTGTAGATAGTCATTTTTATTGCATCTTCACTCTCTGTAAGAGCTGTTCCATCGCCGTCCATTCCTTGTGAAACAGCGAGGCTCTGGTTGTTGAAAGCAACGCCATATGTGCCAATCACTTGAGTATTAGCTGTAAATGTAAGCACAACAATTGGATCACCATTTGCAACACCTACTTCTCCTGACTCATAAGTTATTACACCATCGTTATTTTCAACTGTACCAGTAACACCGTCGGCTACCTCAGCATTTGTGAGTGTTATACCTTCATCGGCCACAACCGTAAAGTCAACAACCTCTGCCTTATTTTCGCCGAGTTCGCTGGCTGAAACTGTCACTGTAAAGGTATTGCCCGATACAACGCCGATGCCTGAAGCTACGAAGTCAAGGTCTGCGTTTATGTTTGTTTTGTAGTTGAAGTAGAACGCATAGTCTTTCTTGTTCTGAGTTTCACATACTACCTTATAGTAACCAAAAGCATTAACTGTAGCAACTCCCTCGGTAAATGTGGCTACCTCTGTTGTATATTCACCGCTCTGTGAAGTAGCAGAATAAACCTTTGCATTAGTGATTGTACCGCCTGTTTCTGACGCAAGAGTAAGAGTTATAGTCTCTTCATTTTTAGATTTAAGATCTATCGAATCATTGCTTGATGTAGCTGTAATCGGGGTCTCAGCAATTGAAGCTGATTGAGCCGTCAAAGTTACAATATGTGATCCAACTGTGTATTCCGCATCTTCTGCAGTTACCGAAACTTCATCGTACCAACCATTGTTCAATGTTACATAGCTACCTGTGCCAGTTGCCGGAATAGTATATCCATTGAGAGCATTATCGGCTACAGTAAATGTAAGGGTTGCAAGCGTTATAGCTTCTGTTCCAAATGTCAGAGCTTCCTGGTCTGTAGCATACAAAAATATGTTGTTATTTGCAAGCAATTCAGCTCCTACATAGCTGTCATCTGCACCAAATACTTTTGCAATTTCAGGTCCCGTCGCGCTGTTACCAGTCCAGGGAATAATTAAATCGTAACCTGCAATTGCTGTATTGTCTGCGCTTGATACTGCATTTATAGCAACTGTTACTTCATCACCGGGATAGTACGCACCGATTCTTTCCGCACCTTTTCCATCAACTGCGGTGATTTCATACTCAACAGTGATGGTTGGGAGTTCGTCTGCCGATACTGTCATCGGAACCACGATTGTTGTAAGTACAAGCGCAAGCGCAAGTACCATACTTAATAATTTTTTCATAAAAATTACATCTCCTTGTTTATAAATAAAATTTAATTTTTTTTTACTCTTTTAGAGGGCGATTACCCCTTTGTCAGTATTTCTTCTCTTTATTATTGTGCGCTGGGTCTGTTTTCCTGTACTGTCTCAATATCGAATCCTGTAAAGCCCTCAACCATCTTTCTGTAGATGTTATACTCGTTAAGAGAAATGTCATCTTTTCTGTTATAGTCAAGTGTCTCGTCTGATTGAGCAATCTCATCAGGTTTCATTCTGCCGGTTGCAACTGCGATAGCCTTAAGCTTTGCATCGTTATTAACAGCAGCCGCATTCTCCTCAATTGCCATCCAGGCAGCAAATGCATCATTTCCTACACCTGCTCCAAATGCGTCTGCTTTGTTGTTATCAAGAGCAGTTATATTACCAAAACCAATTTTTGTGTCCCCAGGTATGAAATATACTTCCTTGGTTGTCGTAACATCCAGACCAACCTTTGCAGTAATCTGTGCTTTACCAACAAATGCAGTTACTCCCTCTACAAACTCAAACTCAAGCTTTCCGTCATTCAAAGCAACGCCACCGCTCATTTTATTAACTACAAATGTAACGTTCTTCTCTGTGCCGTCTGCAGTGGATTTGTGCCCTGACAAATCGATTGAGAATTTGCCGTCTGTTTCTGTAGGATCATTGAATAGGTCCGCTACAACTTCGTCAAGAGCGCCTTGCGCAGCCTCTTTATCTACAATTTCAGTTTCCTTCTCTGTAACTACGATTGTTGCAGTAGCCTGATTATATCCTTCTGCATCAATTGTGTAGTTGTATGTAGCAGGAGTTTCCGGAATTGCAGCCTTTTTTATAATAAGCACAGCTGTACCAGCTTCCAAATCCTGAGTAAGCGTATAATCGGTATCCTTTACCAACAGTGTGCCATCACGCTTGATTGCATCCTCTGCAAGTGCTACATTCAGATTTGTTATAGAAAATGTTGTATCTACAATCAAGTTTGCAGGATATGTTGTATTGCTCGTAACCGCCATTGTCTTGTCTGCAACTTCAACTGTGTAAGTAAACTGTGCAACATCAGTCGCGTCTGTTGTGCCGACTTTTACTATGTAGTCACCGGGCTCGAGTTCCCTTGGTCTAAACTCAAACACTGCATTACCGCCATCAAAAATCGCTTCCTGTTCAATATATTGAATATTGTCATTGTTCAGAACCTCCTGCCCTGAAGCACAAGACAAGATAGAAACCTGAGCTTCAGCAACGGGATTAGTCACTGTCGCGGTAACCTTAATCATATTTGCCGAAGTTACTGTCGCAACAGATGTCACCGTGTCTACAGGTACGATTGGGTCGCCGTACGCAGTTCCGTCATGAATTTCTACGCTTGCGATACTAACTATCGGAGTGGTTGCAAACGCAGGAACCACTGTGCAAGCCATAGCAATTACTGCTATACCTGCAACTAACCTTTTTTTGTTAAATCTCATAAACTTAACACTCCTTTATGAATAAATTTAATTTTTCGAATAATAATTTTTTGGGGGTTCTTCCGAGAACTCTATCCCCTATATTAATTTTGCATTGTAGGGGACATTCACGAATGTCCCACGGGCAATTCGTGAATCGCCCCTACGATGGTCAAAACTCTTTTCAGTATCTTATGGTATATAAACCTCTACTGTGCCCTTATCCAAATCCGTCTCAACCTGCGCATTTGGATAAAGAGCCGAAACCACATCGCTTGATACATATGTGCGTCCGTTAACCAGTGCCACTTTTACACCACCGCCACAGGGTACGGAGTTTACATATGCTCTTCCATTCTTCAAAGAGACACTTATGGTTTTACAATCTGTGTATCCGCTTGCAAGCCATTTTGCGTCATTCCACTCAACTGTCATCCCGATATTCTCAGCCAGTGCTCTAAGCGGCAGCATCACTGCCCCGTCCTGAATATAAGGTGCGGCATCTGTTTCTATTTCCGCGTCATTTACATTTATTACTTTATTTCCTACTGTAAAGCTAAAGTGCTTGTCAACACTTTTTGCCTGTACCGCAGGTACGCCATTGTATGCGCCAACTGTACAATCAAGACCTTCAAAATTATAAAAGCTTGATACCTTTCTGCTTTGTTTGTTGTATGTAACAACCCCTATAGAACCTGGAACAAAATTCAAACGATATCTGTCAAAAGAGTTCCAAAACTTTTTTGTCTCCTTTGAAATAAGGGTAAAACTGAATAACGTACCATCTTTATTTATAACGTTATTCTCAAACGATGTATCCGCAAAAGTAAATGTGATTACGTTTCCGTTCTCTTTTATTTCTGCCACGGATAAATCCTTTAACAATTTGCCCTCGCCTGCAATAAGCTCAATATTTTTGTTTGCATCCCTTTTGATTTTGAAATTGTCGCTGTTATATTCAAAAGAGAATGTCAAACCACACATATCACCATATATATTATGTACCGCGATATTATAGTTGCGGATGTTTACATCAACCGCAATCTCGCCCGTTGTGTCGTTCATAACGTGTGGCGCAAAGAATATCTGGAACTTATGCCCGCTGTCTGCAGAAACACTTGCCACTGACAAAAGCATTACAATCCCTAAAATCATCGCCGCACTTCTTCGTATCACTTTCCACACTTTAACAATACCTCCTTTGTACAGTCTTATTATTGCTGTATTGTAGCAGTCCGCATTTCTGTAAGGGGGCTGAGGGATGTAACACTCTCCCACATAAAGTATCTGACCTCAATATTGTCCATCGACGAAACGCCTTCAAAAGTAAAAGGATTTTCGCCGAAGTTATTGCCATCTATAGTCTTGAATATCAGCGGAAGCTTTGGCAAAGGAAGTCCGGTAGTTGTGTCAAACAAGCCTACAAACATCACCCCTGTGCCGCCAAGCGGAAGCTCGACATCAACAGTTGCGGTAACCTTTTCCTCCGCAGCTGAGAATGTGACAGCCGGATTGTTCATTTTATAATCATCAATAATTCCAAAATCAAAATTTTTATACCCGTTCTCTTTGTCAAGTCCATATATATTGTCATACTCGTATCCGCGGAAACTGAGCAAGCCATCAGTCTCTTTGATTGCCGACGTAGCCGTAAATTTAACAGTTGCAATGATCATATTATCTGTAAATTGTAAGCCGTCATCGCCAAACTCTCCAAGGATTGAGATGGAACCCGCCTCTCCTGTTTCAGAATCTGGGCCGTGCCCTGATACACTGCTTGAACCTATTGCGGAATTTTCTACTGTTCCGCCTGTAAAATCCAGTGCATTTGTATCAAATTGAAGATGCATAGCATATACACCGATTTTGGTACTTGTAAGACTATCCGGAACGTCAACCTTAATCCTTACCGTCACTTCGTCACCCAAATTATATGCGGACTTATCAAATGTCCCGTAAAGAGAGAACGTCTCTGCAGCGGTCTCTCCTGCAGAAAACGCAACGATACCCGAAAACATCATCAATACAATTACCAAACATATACTAAACGCTACTCTTTTTCTCATCTTTTGCCTCCATCTCTCAAGTTACGTCATTAAGGGTAGTTTTGTCGCAACACCATACTTTAAAACCACAATTAATACACTTTTCTCTATATAAAAATCAAAAATAAAATCAAAAATGTTTACAATAAATCTCACCCTATCATACTATCACATATATTATATCACTCACAGAAAATTTATCAAGGGGTTTGGGTGACAGAAAAAAAGTATTTTTTTTGTGCAATTTTACCAACAATCTTTTATCAATAACCTACATCTCGACGAAATAAGGCAAAAGTGCCCAAATGTTACATTTTTATTTCAAAGCATATTTAAGTCACCTCATCCGTCAGCTGACACTGACACCTTCTCCTTGAGGAGAAGGATTTCTTATACAAAAATGAGGCTTGCGAGCAAGCCTCATTTTGAATTATTCCCCTCGTATTGCGTTTTCTGCAATTTTCGCATTGTTATATGCATTTACCGCCTTTTCCTTGCCGCTTTCTCTTTCATACAACATTCGCGTGCACCAGTATACCGGCTCTTCGCCAAGATTAAGTATTTCGCCTGTCTTTGTGTTGCTGCGCAAATCAATCGCACATTCCATAACAGTACCCTCGAGGTCGGGACCCGCCTTTTGAAGAAAACCTTCATCAAATATATAAGCAGGGTACACCGCAGCGGTAAGCTCCGCTATCAGCTTTTGGTCAAATGCAACCGTGCTTCCGCTCTCAGGATTGAGCCCGAGAACAGTCGAGTAAATTTTTACATTCTTCTCTCCATTGCCGTCTGTATCCTCAATATATTCTTCGAGGTATTCTTCAAGCCTTACCGTTTCCGCCTCGCCGAGCGGCAAAGTACCATAATACGAAATCTCCAAATCATATTTTTCACGCGTCAGGGTTTGATACACAGTTGTTCCAATTAGAATCGCAACAATCACTGCGACTATGGTATGCACCTTATGATAGTACCAAAAGTGTTCGAGTCGCTCGCCTATCGGCATATTTTTTACCATCCCGCGCGCATCCCTTGTTTGCTTGTCCATAGACTCATCTCACTATACTAATAAGTTTTTCCAAAGGAATTTTGGATAGTTCCAATTATAATACAAGCCTATAATTTTGTCAATCATTTTGGCCTCAGCTTCAGGATATTGCAGTAGGCGAAATTTATTTTAATAAAGTTTAAAAAAACACTTGATTTTTTTGTTTTGTTGTGATATAATACTTTTTGTTGTTTTCGGGGTGTGGCTCAGTTTGGTAGAGTACCTGAATGGGGTTCAGGTGGCCGCTGGTTCGAATCCAGTCACTCCGACCAAAAATTATTAAGGGTATTAACCCCCCTATAAAAAATCGAGGGTGTGAACCCTCGATTTTTTTGTGCACAATGAGTACGAAAAAACAAAGAATATGAAGGGATGGTATGTTATGATTTATGGTGTGGCTTTGTTGGCCGGCTGTATGCTGGTAGGGTCATTCGTAGGAAACTTGTTAGGTCTTTTAACAGGTCTTGGTTCTGATATTGGCGGTGTTGGTTTTTCTATGCTTTTGCTTTTAGTAGTAACCAACTCAAAAAAATTTACGAATCTCTTGCCTGAAGGCTATACAAAAGGACTTAATTTTTGGAAAGAGATGTTTATCCCCGTTACCATTGCAATGGCGGCATCTCAAAATGTTGTCAGTGCATTAAATGGCGGAATTCTCGCTTTGACAGCAGGGCTTGGAGTTGTGATTTTTGCATTTCTGCTTATTCCTGTTTTTAATAAATTTACAGCAAAGACTAATGCTGATGAAGAAAAAACGGAGGTAGAGTCATGAAAGAAATAGCAAATATTATTGTAGAATTATTTGTAGATAATGCATTTGTAATGTCCTTTTTAATAGTTGGAATTATATCTTTATTTTCTAACTTCATTTCAACTAAGATAACACGCGGAAGAATTCATTCATCTGCGCTTGCAATATTTATCGGTCTTATTCTGGCGTATGTTGGCGGAAGAATGGCAGGCGGCTCAAAGGGACTTGCTGATGTTAGTATCTTTGCCGGTATCGGAATTTTAGGAAGCTCTTCCCTCCGCGATTTCGCTATCGTTGCAACATCCTATGGTGCAAAATTTTCAGAAATCAAAAAATGTGGACTAATTGGTGTCGTTTCACTTTTAGCAGGTGTTATTTTGACATTTATTGTGGGCGCTATCATCGCAGTTGCCTTTGGATACAAAGACGCTGCTAGTGTAACAACTATTGCTGCCGGCACAGTCACTTTTATTGTTGGTCCTGTCACCGGTGCAGCGGTTGGGGCAGAGTCAACCGTTATTGCAATTTCTATTGCTGCAGGGTTATTTAAATCCATTGCCGTAATGCTTCTTACTCCACTGTTTGCTAAGAAAATAGGCCTTACAACCCCCAGTTCCGCAATGATTTATGGTGGACTATTCGGAACCACTAGCGGAGTATCAGCAGGACTTGCCGCAACTGATCCTAAGTTAGTTCCATATGGGGCAATGACCGCAACATTCTATACCGGTTTGGGTTGTTTGCTTTGTCCATCAGTTTTATATTCTTTAGTAAGATTGTTTTTGATTTAAATAGAATATGCTAAACTACATACAAAAAAAGCGATTGAATCAATCGCTTTTTTTATTACCCATAATTTATCGGTTGCCAATCAAATATTACTTTGCTGGCTTATTAACTTTTCTATTTCCTGGTTAAGTGCCTCTTCTATTTCCTCTTCGCTCTCAAGTCCCTCTTCATCGGAGTCGGTATCAATTTCAATCTCATCATCCTCTATTTCTAAAGTGGTTGGGACCAATGCGCCAAAGTCTTTGTCGGGGTCATAGACAACTATATCTCCCAATTTAAGCCCTGACAGGATTTGAACCCTCTCGCCATCCGATATTCCATACTTAACAAGGCGCAGCTCGCAGCCCTTGGGAACCTTTATCCACGGATATGCAAGCTCGTTCTCTATAGATTCGGTAAGGTCTGCGTCGGGGTCCTCAATTTTGCAAAATACAAGAGCATTTTCGCCATCCGATTCCATCAATGCCTTTTCTGGAAGAGAGATTGTGTTTGTTACCGAGTCAAGGACGATTTTTGCTGAAATATTCATCCCTGCTTTAAGGTCACCCGGGTCTGAGATTACAACCTTTACATCATACATAGGTTTGCCGTCTTCCCCTGCCCATCCTTCTGTAGAAACAGCTGTAACAGTTCCTGAAAATGTAGTGTCGGGAATAGAGTCGGCTGTTATTATTGCTGCCTGTCCTTTTTCTATTTCTCGAATCTTATACTCATCAACGCTGAAGGTAAAATTCAGTGTGCTTGTATCCAATATAACCATCATAGGTTTGTTGTTATCGGTAACGCCGACGTTATCCCCTGCCTTTGCGTTCTTTTCAACAACAACCCCTGTAACGGGCGATTTTATCGTATAATTATCAAGCTGTCTTTGTACGGATTGTAAATCTATCTCGCTGCTTTTTTTATCATATTCTGCATCCTGCTCACTACCGCCCTTGGTATTCACCGTAGCGATTAGCTGCCCTACAGAAACCGACTGACCGACGCGGACACTTACAACCGTTACCTGTCCCGACATATATGCAAACACAGGCACAATAGTTCCATCAGTCTTTTTAACGGTACCAATCTGACTTCCCGCGGTTACAGAGGTTCCTGTTTTTATGCCGAGAGTCTGAATTACGCCCGACTCTATCGCGGTAATCCTGGCGGTTGTATTAACAGGGTTAAGTGCTGCATCATTTGCCTTTTCAACCTCATTTTTTGCACGCTCTACAGCGAGCTTTGCCTCGGTATCATCAAGCTTATACAATACATCGTTTTGACCGACCTCATCGCCTACATCATACCCCGAGCTGATAATTTTGCCCGCAACAAGAGATGTTATCTCATATCTGTCCCCCGAGGCAAGTGTCCCTGAGGTTTCCATCGTGCGCATAATATTCTCTTTTGACGCAGCGACCTGTGCATATCCATAAAGCGGATTAGAAATCATAACAATTCCAAGCCCGCCTCCTGCCACAATTGCCAAAATCAAAACTGCGGCAATACAAGCAGAGAGTGCGCGATGTGAGGCCATAAAACCAACAAGCGCTCCCTTTGTAGTGCTTTTGCGACTTTTGTCTTTTGTTTTCTCAAGCGCCTCTGATACTGCCTGAACATCTATGCTGTTTGTATCTTCTATATTTTCGTCGTCATCTGTGACATTCCCAATTCCAGTTATTGCACCCTCAGCCTCTGTTTCGTCCTTGAACAAAACAAAGTCTTCAGGCGTATCACTTATGTTACTTTTATCCTTGCGGAAAAAATTTCTCATTATGCACCTCCGGTCGGACACACTCCGACAAATACACTTATAATTTTACATACTTAACATCAATTTTCATATTATAGCAAAGAAATTTGCGTAAGATGTTAAGTAAATATTAACTTTATATATTAATGTAATATTTTTGCATATTCAGTAATAGTTTATATTATCAAAGGACAAGGAGAATTCATATGAACACAGACCCTATCTCAATAATACTATACATATTAGGAATATTTGTACTATATATAATATGCAGAATTTTTATAAGACCGATTAAATGGCTCCTTAAATTATCATTCAGCTGCGCTCTCGGGTGCGTAGCAATGCTGCTTGCCAACCAAGTGATGGCACCGCTTGGGGTAAGTTTTGCAATCAATCCTCTCAGCGCGATGATTAGCGGCGTCCTCGGAGTTCCCGGAATGATTATGACACATTTGCTGTGCGGGATTTTGTAGCCCGCCCGAGCACAACTCTGTCCCTGCCCTCTAAATCGGTTATAATTTCTATGTCTGCATATCCATTCCTTTTTAAAATTTCAAATACTGCCTCTCCCTGGTCATAGCCGATTTCAAAGGCGAGCAATCCATCGTCTTTGAGCCTCGCAGTCTTTGTAATTCTCTCATAAAAGTCAAGTCCGCTCTCCCCTCCGTCGAGTGCAATTTCAGGTTCAAAGCATCTGACCTTAGAGTCAAGGCCCTTAATTACCTCGGTTTTTATATACGGAGGATTGGACACAACGCAATCCACGCCCACGCTCAAACACTTCTTCATAACATCTGCTTTTTCAAAGCATATTCTGTCTGAAACTCCGTTGTTTTCTGCATTTTCACGGGCAACAGCCAGCGCATTTTCTGATATATCAATTGCCGTAACAGAAATGTTCGGCATATAGTAAGCAAGGCTTATCCCTATGCACCCGCTTCCGCAGCATACATCCAAAACAGACAGGTTTTGTACTTTATCGAGCCTTTGCATAACCGCCTCGACAAGAATTTCTGTATCCGCCCTTGGAATAAGGACATTAGGGTTTACTGTAAATGGAAGCGACATAAACTCGCATTTACCTATGATATATTGTACGGGCTCTCCCTCTGCGCAGCGCTTTGCTAAATCCCTGACAATTTCAGTCTCATCGTCTCCGACAGACATATCCCCCATAAGCAAGCGTGTTTTATCGATTTTAAGGCTGCTCATAATTATAAGACCCGCATCTGCCGAAGCGCTTTCAGAGCCACTGTCTTCGAGGAGTCTTATAATCTCGGCACGAAGCTCTTTAACATTCATAAGTTACCACTTATCCTCATATCTCTCTTCAGGGATTACCGCCTTTAATGATGCGATTGCAACTTCAATCTGAGCATCGTCAGGCTCGTTCGTGGTTATATACTGAAACCACATCCCCGGCTTGCTTATTACGCGTGTAAACGCATTATCGTGCCGCCCTGCGTACTTTATAATTTCGTAAGAAATTCCTGCAATTATCGGCAGAAGTGCAAGCCGCAGCAACAGTCGATAGACAAAGAAAATCTTTGGAATAAAGAAAAACGCAAGCATACTTACAACCATAACAATAAGCAAAAAGCTTGTTCCGCATCTTGGATGCAGTCTTGTATGACGTTTTACGTTTTCCACTGTCAGCTCCTCGCCATGCTCATAGCAATGAATACTCTTATGCTCTGCACCATGGTACATAAACACACGCTTGATATCCTTCATTTGCGATACAAGTGCAAGGTAGACTATAAATATTGCAATCCTTATTATTCCCTCTGCAAGAGTTACAATATAGTTGTTGTCTATAACCATCCGCACAGCCTCGCCTATAAAGCCAGGAAGTAATATAAACAGTCCTACGCTAATCAAAAGCGAGAGCACAACGGATATGTATATAACAACGTTCATTGCACGTTCTGAATCAAGCTTTTTCTCAAGCCATGCCTCGAATTTGGATGGTTCCTGCTCTTTAGGAGTGCCATCCTCTTCAATATCAAAAAACTGGGCAGAAAACATAAGAGCCTTAACACCCGTAATCATCGAATCAAAGAAGTTTACACATCCTCTTATAACAGGAGTTTTAACAATCCAGCCTGTACGAACTTTTCCAAGTTCCTTGATATCGGTAATAATCTCACCATCAGGCTTGCGCACAGAGGTCGCAATTTTTTTCGGCCCGCGCATCATTACCCCCTCCATAACGGCTTGCCCGCCTATAGAGGTTTTGTGAATATTCACATCGCAATTCTTATTTTGCATATATTCATCATCTCGTTTCCAATTTAATCGCCACTATAACGATTACTTTTTAGTATAACACAAATTTTATTTCTTTTCA
The DNA here is from genome assembly GCA_045576075.1 of Clostridia bacterium. Classification (GTDB taxonomy): domain Bacteria; phylum Bacillota; class Clostridia; order Monoglobales; family Monoglobaceae; genus UMGS1820. Next base: position 233 of record JAZNFQ010000008.1, on the reverse strand, counting down.
ACCTTAAATTTAAACCGCGTAAACATTTTTTGCAGGTTTACAATAGATGTATTACCCTACATATTTTTTATCAGTTTTTTCTCAAAAACACTTGACATATTCGTGTCCAGAGTATATAATTAACTAGTTCGTCGGGGTTTGGCGCAGTTTGGTAGCGCACTTGGTTTGGGACCAAGGGGCCGCAGGTTCGAATCCTGTAACCCCGACCAGAAAAAATCCGCACACTCTCGTGT
>JAZNFQ010000007.1:0-11839 GCA_045576075.1 Clostridia bacterium | reverse complement strand
TCTTTGCAATATCCGCAGCGTGTGCGGCAATACGGGATGCTATAATACCTTGTTTCACATCATCCACATTCGGAAGAGCAAGATGTTCTGCAGGTGTTACATAGCAAAGAAATGCAGCACCGGCAGAGGCTGCTATCGCACCACCGATTGCAGACGTTATATGGTCATAGCCGGGGGCAATATCTGTTACAATTGGTCCTAAAACATAGAAAGGAGCTCCCATGCAGATTGTTTGCTGAAGTTTCATATTAGCTTCAATCTGGTCAAGCGGCATATGTCCCGGGCCTTCTACCATAACCTGCACATCCTTTGCCCATGCTCTTTTTGTAAGCTCACCAAGTCGGACAAGTTCTTCTATCTGACAAACATCACTTGCATCTGCAAGACATCCAGGGCGACAAGCATCTCCAAGAGAAATGGTAACATCATATTCACGGCAAATATCGAGTATTTCATCGTAATATTCGTAGAACGGATTTTCTTCACCTGTCATACTCATCCATGCAAAAACCAAAGAGCCACCACGGGAAACTATATTCATTTTTCTCTTGTGGTTTTTTATCTGTTCTATGGTTTTTCTTGTGATACCGCAGTGAATGGTTACAAAGTCCACGCCGTCCTGAGCATGAAGTCTTATGACATCAATAAAATCCTTTGCAGTAAGTGTGTCTAAATCTCTTTGATAGTGAATAACGCTGTCATATACGGGAACTGTTCCTATCATAGCAGGACATTCGCTTGTCAGCTTTTGCCTGAATGGTTGGGTATTGCCGTGAGAGGATAAGTCCATAATAGCTTCTGCACCCATATTAATTGCAGCCATAACCTTTTCCATTTCAATGTCGTAATCTTTGCAGTCTTTGGATACGCCCAAGTTTACATTGATTTTTGTGCGAAGCATAGAGCCAACACCGTTTGGATCTATACAGGTATGTAATTTGTTTGCACAAATTACAACCTGCCCTTTGGCAACAAGCTCTCTGATTTCCTCTGGTGTTCTATATTCCTTTTCTGCAACTGCCTTCATTTCAGGTGTTATGATGCCCCTTTTTGCGGCATCCATTTGTGTTGTATAATTTCTCATTCTATCAGTTCCTTTCAATCAGATATTTTTTCTTCGGCAAAATGCGATGTAAGGTCAAAGTTATGCATCATCGGTCCTGAACCTTGTCCTAAATCAAGCTGTGCGGATAGAGCACTCGAAATATATTCCTTTGCTCTTTGTACGGACTCGGCGAGAGCAAACCCTTTTGCAAGGTTTGATGCTATAGCACTTGATAATGTACATCCTGTACCGTGTGTGTTGGGGTTGTCTATTCGCTTACCTTCAAACCAATAATACTCTCTGTCTGCATATAAAAGGTCATTTGCATCATTGATGTTATGACCTCCCTTTAGAAGAACTGCACAGTTATGTGCATCACCAATAACTTTTACTGCCTTTTCCATATCCTCTTTAGTTTCAATGGCAAGCTCTGACAGAACTTCAGCCTCCGGTATGTTAGGTGTAACTAGTGTTGCTATCGGAAGTAGTTCTTTGGTAAGCGCCTCAACTGCATCTGTTTTCATAAGTGCAGAACCGCTTGTTGCAACCATAACAGGATCAACAACAATGTTTTTTGCCTTATGGTATTTGAGTCTCTCTGCGATTACGCAAACAAGCTCACTTGATGATACCATACCGATTTTGACACTATCAGGAAAGATATCCTCGAACACTGCGTCAATTTGTTGTTTCAGGAAATCAGGTGTTGACTCCTGAATTGCTCTCACGCCGGTCGTGTTTTGTGCCGTCAGTGGCGTTATAGCACTCATGGCATAAACACCATTCATCGTCATTGTTTTAATAACTGCTTGAATGCCGGCGCCTGCACTGCAGTCGCTTCCTGCAATGGTCAATGCTGTTTTCATTCTCACTTCAATTACTCCTTTCGTATTTCAGCATCGTTTTATATAGCGACATAAGGTGGTGCCCCCAATCTGCCGCTTGTTTATTTATTTGTTTATACTATTATAAATCTTTTCAAAATCTGAATAGTTTTCAATATAGTAGTCTGATATCATTTTAAGTTCCTCTTGATTTTCTTCATGAACATCAAAAACTCCAACGGTCACAAAACCATCCGATTTTGCTGTTCTCAAAGCATGCACGACATCTTCAAATACAGCTGTTTCTTTTTTAGAAGTTCCGAGATGATTTTGTGCCTCACGGTATATGTGAGGTTCCTCCTTGCTATGTCCCACCGATGCACAGGTGAATACTTCAGAAAAATAATCCCTAACGCCAAGTCTATCCAATGAAATTTCTACCAAAGGTTTATCTGTAACTGTAGCAATACACATTTTTACACCTTTGGCTTTGAGTTTTTCCAAGAAAACTTCAATACCTGGCTTTAGTTTTACAGTTTCGGCATAATATCGTTCTACCATTTTGTTTACGCCGTCTATAATCTCATTTACAGATAAGGTGACTCCATAATTCTCTCTGTAATACTCTGCAGCCTGTTCCAAAGTAAAGGCTTTGAATGTTTCTTTCAGGTTCTCCTTTGGCTCTTTACCAAGAGAACGAAGATAATCTTCGCCGATTGTATCCCATATAAACATCGAATCAAGGATGGTTCCGTCTAAATCAAATATTGCTCCTTTTAACATAATCCCAATTCCTTTGCTCTGACTTTTAGTTCGGTGGTAGCATGCTTGGGATCATCTGCCTTCATAATTGCCGATACAACACAGATACCTGCAATTGTAATACCTTTGAGAATATCAATATTATCCTTATTAAGTCCGCCGATAGCATTTACAGGTATTGGAACAGCACTACAGATATTGCCAAGCGTTTCTGTTGATGTAATAACTGTTTTTACTTTAGTTGTAGTTGGATATATCGCTCCTACCCCGAGATAGTCTGCACCTTGCTGATAAGCTTCAAGAGCCTGCGGAACAGTTTTTGTTGTTGCTCCTATAATAAAATCATCACCGAGGATTTTTCGTGCTGTGTTGATTGGCATATCGCTTTGTCCAAGATGAACACCTTCTGCTCCCATAGCGAGAGCAACATCAACTCTGTCGTCAATGATAAGCGGAACATTATATTTCTTTGTAAGTGTATGCACCTTTTCTGCAAGTGAAATATATTCTCTTGTTGTTTTATCCTTTTCACGAAGCTGCAGTAGGCTAGCCCCGCCTTTTAATGCTTCTTCGGTTCTTCTTAAAAATTCTTCTTCGCTAAATCCGGTACTGTCTGTTATAAAATATAGCGTTGTATCAAAATTTCTCATCTTCTTTTTCTCCTATACATAAAGATAGTCATTTAAGACCGGCTGTAAGCCTTCGTCTGCAATGTCTTTATACATCTTATCAAGGCTTCTGTTATCGTCAATCTCAAACTGTTCATCGCCCTGTACTTCATCTGATTCTTTTCCGCTGTATTTACTTTCATGGTCGCCAATTCCGGTAGAAACACCTGCCGATACCTTTGTTGCGGCAATCTTCACAATTCCGTTTCTAAATTCTGCACTTTCACGGGAAGATACTGTAATACCGACAAAAGGTAAGAATATACGGTAAGCACAGATTATCTGACAAAGCTGTTTTTCGTGAACATCCAATGGATTGATTTTATCGTTATTGATAATCGGCCTGAGTCTTGGACAGGATAGTGACATTTCCGCATGAGGATATTTTCTTTGCAGGAAGTACACATGAAGCGCACTTGCTAAAGCATCCTTTCTGAAATCCGAAAGTCCTAAAAGTGCAGAAAATGCTACTCCACGCATACCGCCCATAAGTGCTCGTTCCTGTGCATCAAAACGATAAGGCCACACACGCTTATGACCGAGCAGGTGAAGTTGTTCATATTTATCTGTATCATAAGTTTCCTGGAATACGGTCACATAGTCAGCACCGCACTCGTGAAGATACTTATATTCATCGGTATTTACGGGGTATATTTCAAGTCCTACCATACGGAAATACTTTCTTGCAAGCTTGCACGCTTCACCGATATAATTTATATCGCTTTGAGCACGGCTTTCGCCTGTAAGTATCAGAATTTCTTCCATACCGCTGTCTGCTATAACCTTCATTTCTTTTTCAATCTGCTCCATAGAAAGCTTCATACGGTTAATATGGTTATAGCAATTAAAACCGCAATACACGCAGTAATTCTCACAGTAATTAGCTATGTAAAGAGGAGTAAATAGATACACTGTGTTACCGAAATGTTTACTGGTTTCAAGTCTTGCTCTTTGTGCCATCTGCTCCAAAAACGGTTCTGCTGCCGGAGATAAAAGTGCCTTAAAATCTTCTATGGTACAGGTTTCATGCTCCAATGCTGCTTTTACATCTTTGGCAGTGTATTTTGAGTAATCGAAAGAATTCATCTGTTCCATTACATTTTTGCAAACATCGGATTCTATTTTCTCCATCCCCGGCAAATATTCCATGTGGTTTTTTCGTGAGGAAGGATCTGTTTCTATCTGGTGCTTCTTTGCAAGTGCTTCTGGAGATAAATGCTCTGAATCCACAAAAAATTGATTTTCCATTTTAAATCCCCCTTAATCACGCAAAAATCCCGTAAGAGGATCGGATGCAGAGGCACCTCTTGTAAGCACTCTGCCAAGGCCTGAAAGATATGCTTTTCTTCCGGCTTCGATTGCCTGACGGAATGCGGATGCCATAAGCGGAAGATTACCTGCGGTAGCGAGTGCTGTGTTTGCCATAATAGCTGCTGCACCCATTTCCATAGCTTCACAAGCCTGAGAAGGTTTACCGATACCTGCATCAACAATAATCGGCAGGTCAATTTCATCTATAAGTATCTGTATAAAGTCTTTTGTTGCAAGGCCTTTGTTAGAACCTATAGGAGATGCAAGTGGCATTATGGTAGCTGCTCCTGCATTAACCAAATCACGAGCAACGTTTAGGTCGGGATACATATATGGCATAACGACAAAACCCTCATTTGCAAGGATTTCTGTTGCCTTGATTGTTTCGGTATTATCGGGGAGCAGATATTTTGAATCACGCATAATTTCAATCTTTACGAAATTACCGCAACCAAGCTCACGGGCGAGTCTTGCAATTCGCACTGCTTCTTCGGCATTTCTTGCACCGCTTGTGTTTGGTAAAAGTGTTATACCTTTTGGGATAAAATCTAAAATGTTTTCTTGTTCCTTTGTGTTTGCTCGGCGGACTGCAAGGGTTATAATCTCCGCACCTGCATCCTTTACCGCAGCTTCAATTAGATTAAGAGAATATTTTCCCGAACCTAAAATAAAACGGGAATTAAATTCGTGACCACCGATAACAAGTTTGTCATTATTCATTTGCAATTCCTTCTTTCTATACTTCGTATTCTTCTGCTATAATTCTTAAGACTGTGTGCGCCTGATGTGCAGCACACAGCATCACTCTTGTAGATACAAGTCCGATTCCGTCTTTTATATCGCTTACTTCATCACCACAAAGATAAAACCGTTTTGAGACTTTTCTTGTTTTTATCAAATTAGCACTATCTAAGCCTGCCATACCTGATGCAGCAACAATGTATTTATCCGGCATTTCAGATAAAACAAAGTTGACAATATTTGCTTTTGCTTCTGCGTTGTCAAAAGCTTCACAGATAATATCGGCATCCGCAAGCACATCCTTTGCATTGCTTTCATCAAGGCAAATTGTATGTATCTTGGTTTCAAGATAAGGATTTATTTCTTTTAGGTTATTCTGTAAAGCTTCTGTTTTGCACATTCCAATTTGATTTGCTTTATACTGCTGACGGTGCAGATTGGTTATATCCACCTTATCAAAATCAATCAGTATAAGTTTCCCTATACCAGCACGAGCAAGTGAAATGGCTATGTTTGAGCCAAGACCGCCGAGACCGCATACTGCAACGGTTGTGGATGAGATTTTCTTTTGAAACTCAATCCCGTGTCGGTCATCTAACGCTTGTATCCATTCTTTTTTAGTTGGAATCATATCAGCCACCTCCCACAAAACTTACAACCTCAACGCTGTCGCCGTCCTTAAAAATCGTATCACAATACTGTGCTTTTGGAACTATATTGCTATTAAGCTCTACTGCAACACGCATCCGGTCATAACCTGCAGAATCAAGATAGTCTGCAACAGACTTTCCGACTACATCTAAATTCTCTCCGTTAATTCTTACCACCCAAATCACCTCCAAAAATTGCAACAAAAAAGGAGCTACCGATTTGGTAACTCCTAAGACTACTTAAGTTTTCCTAAAACTTGCGTTTCAGGCATCCCTACGTTGGCATTATCCAAATCAGGTTCTCGGTCGAAGGTTTTACCTTCCTCTCAGCCTGTAACACAAGCTCCCGTTTCTTATTCGATTTTTTATATTATATCACTTTATAATGAAGATAGCAATACTTTTTGAAAATTTTATACAGCTTGTTATATTTCAAACAACTAAATTTAGTTAAATGCAAGTTAAGGGGATAAAATTATCGATTTTATGCACTAATATCCCTTTAAACATTATTTTTGTGTGCGATAATCTTGATTTCGTGTAAATATACTGTTTTAATAATCTTGATTTCGTGCATAAACTTCATAAGCTTTTTTCTTTGTTTAAGGCGTGCCATATTTTAGTATGGCGATTAAACTATGATTTGCCGTAATTGGCTCAAAAATGCTTTATATGGCTTTTAAGAATAGTTCTCGACTAATTTTCCACCTTAATTCATTCTATCGTCTTACACGGGCAATTCTGCTTGATTCTATTTGCAATTTCATAGAATTTATGTTATACTAAAATAAAGTTAAGTGCGTCGTTTTTGGTAGTTGAGCATCAGTTTTACAGAGGAGAATTTTCAATAGCATCAATAAAGCATCAAAAGGCATAAGGTTCAAAAGGCCGTGTGCCACAAACGGCTCAACAGTGGGAACAATTTGGACGGTCTTTTTAATTTGACACGACCTCCAAAACCGAGTGCCGTGGGTTCAAGTCCTACTGCCCCTGCCAAAAATACCGACACCGCTTTGCGGTGTCGTTATTTTTTGTTTGAGATACGCCTTTTTGCGTATGAAAAGGCAAATTTTATTTCACAGCTATTATTGAGTAACTCACGCCTTGGAATTATTTATTGAATGACGGCGCGGTGGTTTCGTTGCTTGCAAATGCATTAGGCCCCGGATCTGACATTGAAAAATACATTTTCGCAGCTTTTGTTGTACCGAAATCTCTGTTAGAACCGCTGTTTTGTACTTTATTAAATGCATCACGGAACATCTGGTTGTGAGCCTCTTCGCGATTAAGGAGGAAGTCAATAGTTTCTTTTACCTTCTTATCATCTATCTGACGATACAAATATTCATAGACTACCTTTGCACGCTGCTCTGACGCTATATTACTTAAAATATCGGCGCACAAATCTCCGGTCACAGTAACATAATCTGCGGTCCAGGAATAGCCGGAGGCATTTATAAGCCCGGGATTCAGACCTAAAATAACATGGGACTGCACCTCGCCTGCCTGTACCTTTGTTGCGTCTACATCATGGCCATTGAGTAGATTAATAGTCTGAGCAACCATTTCCATATGACCAAGCTCTTCTGCGGCTATGTCAAGAAATAAATCCTTGATTTCGGGGTCTTTAATACGAAAGCTCTGTGACATATACTGCATAGCAGCTTTGAGTTCTCCGTTCCCGCCCCCGAGTTGTTCCTGAAGAAGAACGGCATATTGTGGGTTTGGTCGTTCCACTCCTACAGGATGAAAAAGCATTTTTTCGTGTTTGAACATTTTTTTACCTCCAATTGCAGTTTTAACTATTTTCTGCAGTTGGAGGTAAATTATTCATATATAAAAATTATTCTTCGTTGTAGCAAGCAAAAATTTCTTCGACCCTCTCTGAGTCCTTGTTTTTTGTAAAGGCACTTACCAAGGGGACAATGATGAAAGAAACCGCCATTGCAGAAACACCCATTTCGGGGGACATTTTAGCAGCTGTTGCAAAATCAGCATTAAGTGTAATTACAAGTGTTGCAATTCCTACAACCAAAAGCCCTGAAAGGATACCCGAGTATGCACCAATCTTTGTAATCTTCTTTGAGAAAAGTCCCCAAATGTAAGGCCCGATAAAGCAACCCGATACAACACCCCAGGAGAAAGACATAAGGTTTACAATAATCGGGATGTTTTGCGTTGCAAAGATAAACGAGCATGCAACGAATGTAAGGCAAAGAAGTCTTGTGAGAAGCATCTGTGTTTCAGGCTTTGTCTCTTTCTTTCTGATAGACGGAATAAGGTCAACGGCCACTGCTGATGAAGAGGTCAAAACAACTGCTTGAAGTGTTGACATTGATGCCGAAAGCAGAAGAATCATAATAATTGCCAAAAGTATAATCCCGAGAGTGCCGCTGCCTAAAACATCCATAAGTATGGTGGGGATTACAGAATCGACTCCGCCGGTAGGAAGAACTCCGCCTAAGATAAGTCTTGATGTACTTCCGATAAGGTATGCACCGCATCCAATAACAATACAGAATATTGTGGAGATAACAGTACCTCTCTTAATTGCCGCGGTGTCTTTGATTGCGTAGAATTTGCCAATCATTTGAGGGAGTCCCCAAGTACCAAAGCTTGTAAGCATAATGTTAAAGCAAAGGAACTTAAACGATGAACCGCCGAAAATGCTGGTCAGCTGTGCACCTGTTGTGGGGTTGGGGTCATCAGGCAGCGATTGGAAGTTTTTCAAATTCTCGACAAGTCCTGAAAGTCCGCCGACTGCATCATGACCCAGAACGGCACAAACAAGGCATATGACGCCGACTATCATAACTACACCTTGAACAAGGTCTGTGTAAGCTGTTGCAATGTATCCGCCTGCGACAAGGTAAACGGCTGTAAGGCAAGCAATAAGCAGCATCCATACCCAAGTTTCAACACCGGGGAATACCGCGCTGAAGAGAGAACCAAGGCCTTTGTAAACCGCTGCAGAATATGGAACAAGGAATACAAAGATAATAACTGCTGCCAAAACCTTCATACCTTTTGAAGCATATCTCTTTTCAAAGTAATCGGGCATTGTTCTGGCATTAAGCTTTTTCGTCATTTTTCTTGTCCTGTTTGCAAACAAGAGCCAGGATAGCAAACAACCGAGCACTGCATTGCCAATACCTATCCAAATGCTTCCAATTCCAATGTTCCATCCGTGCTGACCTGCATAACCCACAAAAACTACTGCGGAGAAATATGTAGTTCCATATGCAAAGGCGGTAGCCCATGCGCCGATGTTTCTTCCTCCGATAAGAAAGCCGTCCAGTGTTTTTGATTTGCCGTAGCTGATACAGCCGATAAACACCATTGTTATTGCATAGATACAAAGAGCAATGATTGTGTAAGCCTGAGTGTTTTGCATTTTAATTTCCTCCAAGTCTTGCTTTTTTCTATAAAATATTATATAATACACCTAAAGATTAGTCAAACGAATGGTTTTGATGTTTAGTATCGAAATTTTCGATAATGGAGGGAATATAATGGAATTGCGCAATTTGATTACATTTACTCATGTTGCAGAGCTCGGAAGCTTTACCAAGGCTGCCGAGCAGCTTGATTACTCACAGTCAACTGTTTCGTTCCAGATAAAACAGCTTGAGGATGAGCTTGGGTGTCTTTTGTTTGAAAGAATAAATCATACCATAACGCTTACAGAAAGAGGGCGCGAGCTTGTGTCATATGCTCATCAAATTCGTGAGCTTACTGATGAATTCAAAGAAAATCTTGAGGAGGAAGAGGAATGCCGCGGGCACATACATATCGTGACTCCTGACTCTGTGTGTGATGATATTATTAATCGTAATTACATAGATTTTCATAATAAGTATCCACATATTTCCATTAAATTTACAACAGCGGATACATCTGTTATGTTTGATATGCTTGACCATAACGAAGCAGATGTTATGATTACCCTCGACAGTCATTCCTATCACAAGGATTATGTCATCGCAAAGGAAGAGCCTATATCAATGCACTTTGTTGCCAATACAAATTCAAAGTTTGCGGGTGCTAAGCGCTTATCCATAAACGATATTGCAAGTGAGCCTTTTATATTAACTGAATACGGTCAGGGATACAGAAGAGTCTTTGATAAAGAGCTTGCAAAAAAATCGCTGGATATAACACCCGCTCTTGAAATCGGAAGAACGGATATAATAACTTCACTGATTGCACAGGGGAATATGGTTTCTTTTCTTCCCGATTTTGTTACAAGGGAAATGATTGAAACGGGTCATTTGTGCTATCTTGATATTTGTGATATGAATATAGAAATATGGAAACAGCTTATCTATCACAAAAACAAGTGGCTATCCAAAAGTCTTAAAACATATATCGACTATATTGGAACTACCGAATTTTCAGACTAGGCAAAAATATCCCCTCGCATAGCGAGGGGATATTTAAATTTTATTTATTCATTTTTTCCATATCGTTTTTACGGATTTCAACACGTCTTACCTTACCGCTGATTGTTTTGGGAAGTTCATCCACAAACTCGACAATTCTCGGATATTTGTAAGGTGCCGTATGTGTTTTTACATATTCCTGAATTTCCTTTTTAAGTTCATCTGTACCATCGTTACCTTTTACAAGTACGATGGTCGCCTTTACAATCTGTCCGCGGACCTCATCGGGAACAGGAGTGATTGCACATTCCAAAACATACGGGAGCTCCATGATAACGCTTTCAATTTCAAAAGGCCCAATGCGGTAGCCTGACGATTTAATAACATCATCAATACGGCCAACGTACCAAAGGTATCCGTCTTCGTCCATCGTTGCTTGGTCGCCTGTGTGATAATATCCGTCATGCCATACCTCGTTTGTTTTTTCTTCGTCGAGATAATATCCGATGAAGAGTCCGCAGGGAATTTCATCTTTTACGCGGATACAGATTTCGCCTGCATCACCCGTTTTACATTCGTTCCCGTCGGGGTCTAAAACAACGACATCATAGAGCGGACTCGGTCTGCCCATTGAACCGATTTTCGGTGTAGAGCCAACAAAGTTTGCGATAGAGAGTGTTGTTTCTGTCTGACCGAAACCTTCCATAATTGTAAGCCCCGTTGCCTTTTTGAACTGATTGAATACTTCGGGGTTTAATGCCTCGCCCGCTGTGGTTGCATACTCGATAGAGGATAAGTCATATTTTGACAAATCTTCTTTGATAAAGAAACGATACATAGTAGGCGGGGCACAGAAGGTTGTGATGTTATACTTCGCAAACATCGGCAAGATATCTTCCGAATGGAATCTGTCAAAGTCATAGGTAAATATGCCTGCCTCACATAGCCATTGTCCGTAGAGCTTGCCCCAGAGAGCTTTGCCCCAGCCTGTATCGGAAATTGTGAAGTGAAGTCCGTCGGGATTTACATTGTGCCAGTGCTTTGCCGTAGGATAATGACCTAAAGCATATTTGTAGGAATGGGTTGCGATACGGGGATATCCGGTAGTACCCGAGGTAAAGAGCATAAGCATAGGATCATCACCGCAAGGCGTATTCTCGGTGCGATAGTAATGGGTACTGAAGCGCTCCATTTCCACGTTGAAATCATTCCATCCGTCCTTCTTACCGCCAACGAGGATCTTAAGCATTCCGGGGAATTCCGCCGCCGCCTTTTCTGCCTCGCAGGATACGTCTCCGTCAGCGGTGCAGACGATTGCCTTTACCTTTGCGGCCTTGTATCTGTAAGTAAAATCGTGCTCCACGAGCTGGTTTGTCGCGGGAATTGCGATAGCACCGATCTTATGAAGCGCAAGCATACAGAACCAGAACTGATAATGGCGCTTAAGAACAAGCAT
>JAZNFQ010000006.1:0-20494 GCA_045576075.1 Clostridia bacterium | reverse complement strand
AAACCTATGCGCTCTAATTCACCTTATCTCCGACACAGAGGCCATAGGAATGTGCAGCAGCGTCTCACCAACCGCTATATCAAAACTTGTAAACTGTTTATCGACTACATTGACGGTTGAAACCCTTGACAGTTTTAATGCGTAATTAAAAGGCTGCGGCATTTGCCGCAGCCTTTTAAGCTATTTATACACATGAAAGCCATTTCCCACAATCTGCTGTGACTCTGAGAATATTATAAACGCCGTTTCGTCAATCTCGTGTATTTTCCGTTGAAACTCGGCTAGTTCATTTTCCTTCAGGGCACACATAAGGACCTTTTTATTATCCATAGTATACGCGCCTACAACATCTATTATGGTAACGCCCCTCGGGGAAGAGGAAACCAACATCTTTGCTATTTCTGCGCCTTTGTCGCTTACAACAAAGGCAAGCTTTGATATATTCAGCTTGCGTATCAGCCAGTCGATAGAATATGTGGATAAAAACAGCGCTATAATACCGAAAAGCACAAGCTCTGAGTTTTTGAAGACAACTAGAGATGCCCCGATAACAACAGAGTCAATCGCCAAAAGGAGCTGACCGATTTTCATATGAGGGAAAAAATGCTGTACCAACCGCCCGAGAATATCTGTTCCGCCCGTAGACGCCCCCTCAATAAGTGTGAGTCCTATTCCAAAGCCGTAAAAAATAGCACCAAATACCGTTGCAAGAAAAACATTGTCCGTCATTGGCGGAATGTATGAGAAAATCTCCACAAAAAGCGAGATAAGTCCCGCCCCGACCAGAGAATTTATAACAAACTTTTTTCCGATAAATTTAAACGCCACCGCAAGCAAAGCAAGGTTTATAATGGCATAAGAAATACTTGCAGGGATATCGAAGGTATGATACAAAATCGTAGACAAACCCGATACCCCGCCGTTTACAATCTTGTTTGGAACATAAAAAACACTTATTGCAAATGCCGTCATCATAATTCCAAAAATAATCTTTATATACTGTTTTACACTCGTCTTTACTTTTTCCATTTTCCCGCTCCTGCCAATATCTTTTTGCCTTTAAAACAAACACGTACATTATACATTATTTTATCAGAAAATGCAATAAATTTGTTGAGATTTCTCTATACCCCCTTTTGGATATGAGTCCATATACGCGGCTGGTTTTATAAAGTCCTTGATTATTTTGCATTTCTGTGGTATATTTATAGTATATGCATTCAGTTAACCGCGGAGGTGATTTTTGTGGGCGAAGAATGGAATGAAGAACAGCTTATAGAACAGATTACAGACCTTATAAAAGAAAAGAAAATCGGTGCAGTCCGAAGTTTGCTCACAGAGCTTAATCCTGCGGATATTGCTATTTTATTGGGCGAAATTCCCGAAGAAAATCTTCCTCTGATTTTCCGAATTCTCCCCAAAGAGCTTGCGGCGGAAACCTTTATCGAAATGGACTCTGATGAGCAGGAGCTTTTAATCAGCGCCTTTTCAGACAGAGAGCTGAGCGATGTCATTAATGAATTATTCGTAGATGACGCCGTTGACCTCATCGAAGAGATGCCCGCTCTCGTGGTCAAGCGTATACTTAAGCACGCCCATCCCGAGATGCGCAAAAGCATAAACGAAATTCTGAATTATCCGAAGGACAGCTCAGGCAGCATAATGACAACCGAGTATGTGGACCTTAAAAAAGGTATGACTGTGGCACAGTCCTTTGCGCGAATTCGCAGAACAGGTGTCGATAAGGAAACTATTTATACCTGTTACGTTACCGACCAATCGAGGCGTCTTCTCGGTCTTGTTTCTGTAAAGCAGCTCCTCCTTGCAGAAGAAAATGAAATTATCGGAGATATAATGGAAACAAATGTTATTTCCGTTAATACCCTTGACGATAAAGAGGATGTTGCAAAAATGTTTGACAAGTATGGCTTTCTCGCAATCCCTGTGGTTGATGCCGAAAATCGTCTTGTCGGCATTGTTACAGTCGATGACGCCATTGACGTCATTCAGGAAGAGTATACAGAAGACCTTGAAAAGATGGCAGCTATCTTGCCAAGTGAGGACAGTTATCTCAAAATCCCCGCCTGGAAACACGCACGCAACCGTATAATGTGGCTGCTCTTCCTTATGCTCTCTGCAACAATTACAGGAAGCATACTGCAGTATTACGAAAACGCTTTCGTTGCAATCCCGATTTTAGTCGCCTTTGTTCCGATGCTGATGGGAACTGCGGGAAATTGCAGTTCTCAAAGCTCAACGACTATAATTCGCGGTCTTGCCCTTGATGAAATAAAAACGCGTGACTTTTTCAAGGTTCTTTTCAAGGAATGCAGCGTCGCACTTATGTCGGGCGTAACACTCGCGCTGGTAAACGCGGCAAGAGTATTTATTATGTACTATAATAACTCTGATGTTCTCAATCAGATTTCAATTTTCAAGCTTATTATGATATCAGGGTTCAGCCTTGTGGGGACTGTGGTTTTGGCAAAATCTCTGGGCTGCATATTGCCCATCCTTGCAAAAAAGGTCAAGCTTGACCCCGCGCTTATGGCGGCGCCTCTGCTATCTACAATACTCGATGCGTGTTCCGTCCTTATATTTTTTAACATTGCAACACATATGCTTGGGTTATAAAAAACAAAAAAAGCGCCAATTGGCGCTTTTTTTGTTTTATTTTATATCTGTTACGGCAATCTGTCCAATCTCTGACAAATTATAATTTTTCTCCATTACATCGGCAAGAGCACTTACCGTATCCATAGATGTCAGGATATTAACGCTGCATTCAGACGCTGTTCTGCGCATCTTAAATCCGTCGCTCTCCTTGACATTTGCCTTTTTCGGAATATCGACAACAAGGTCACACATTCCGCTTCTTATTACATCAAGGACATTCGGCACACCCTCGCTGATTTTCTTTGCCTTTTGTACTGCATATCCGTGGCCTTCAAGGAAGTCTGCTGTTCCCTTTGTCGCAATAAATCTGCAACCCGCCGCCTTGAATTTTTCCATAATCGGCAAGAATGCCTCTTTATCACGGTCTGCAACTGTAACAAGAACCGTACTTCCCTGTGTCGGCATTGTCATCTCCGCGCCGATAAAGCCTTTATAGAGAGCCTCGTGATAATTTCTTCCTACGCCAAGCACCTCACCCGTTGAACGCATCTCAGGGCCAAGGCTTACCTCTACCATCGGGAGCTTCTTTGTCGAGAAAACAGGAACCTTTACTGCAACCATCTCGGTTTCGGGGTTTATGCCCGAGCCGTAGCCCATACTCTTGAGCGTTTCGCCAAGCATAACTCTTGTTGCAAGCTCGATTACGGGAACGTTTGTAACCTTTGTTATATAAGGCACAGTTCGGCTTGAGCGGGGATTTACCTCTATGATATACAAATCTCCCTCAAACTCTATAAACTGAATGTTTATCATTCCTATAACCTTAAGCGCAACAGATATACGGCGTGTAACATCCATTATCTTCTGTTTCATTTCTTCCGAAACATTCTGCGGTGGATAGATTGATATACTGTCGCCCGAGTGTACGCCTGCGCGCTCCAAATGCTCCATAATACCGGGGATAAACACATCCTCGCCATCGCATATCGCGTCAACCTCAAGCTCTTTTCCGCTCAAATAGCGGTCAATAAGAACAGGGTTTTCGGCATCCTTTTTAAACGCATCCTCAAGATAGAGTGTAAGCTCCTGCTCGTTATGCGTGATTTCCATACCCTGCCCACCAAGAACGTAGGAGGGACGGACAAGCAAGGGATATCCGAGCTTTTCTGCCTCTTCTATACCTTCTTTTGTTGTCCATACAGCCTTACCCTTGGGGCGCTTTATGTTCAGCTCTTCAAGCAAATCATCGAACTTTTCTCTGTCCTCTGCCTCGTCAATCTGCTCGGGCAGAGTACCGAAAATCGGAACCTTCATATCAGCGAGGAAGTTTGCAAGCTTAATTGCGGTCTGTCCGCCAAACTGAAGAATTACTCCGTCGGGCTTTTCAAGCTCGATTATGCTCATTACGTCTTCTTCGGTAAGCGGCTCAAAATAAAGCTTGTCTGAAATATTAAAGTCGGTGCTGACAGTTTCGGGATTGTTGTTAACAATAATAGTTTCTATATCAAACTTCTTAAGTGCATTTATAGCGTGAACACTGCAGTAGTCAAACTCTATACCCTGACCTATACGAATAGGGCCCGAGCCTATTACAAGCACCTTTTTCTTATCGGACGGCGCTGCCTCGTTATACTCGTCATAGGTAGAGTAGTAATACGGCGATACTGCCTCGAACTCACCTGCACAGGTATCAACCATCTTATAAACAGGCAGAATTCCGTATCTCTTTCTAAAGTTGCGGATATCTGCACCCTTGCAGCCGATAAGCTGCGCGATACCCTCGTCAGCAAAGCCTTTTTTCTTATACTTTGTTACAAGCTCGGGTGTCAAGGTCGCAAGGCTGTATTCCTTGAGTTCTTCCTCCATATCGACTATGTTCTTTATCTTTTTGATAAAGAAGGGGTCCATACCCGTGATTTCCGAAATCTTATCCATTCTGTAATCACGGCGGAGAAGCTCTGCAATTTCAAACAATCTCTCATCGTCAGGGGTTTTAATTCCTGCACGCAATATCTCGGATGACTTACCCTTTGTCGCCTCGTGCTCAAGAGTGAACTGTTTGATTTCAAGTGAGCGCACACCCTTTAAAAGCGCCGACTCAAAGGTGTTTCCGATTGACATAATCTCGCCCGTAGCCATCATTTTTGTTCCAAGGGTACGCTCTGCACCATAGAATTTATCAAACGGCCACTTGGGGATTTTTACAACAACATAATCAATTGTCGGCTCAAAGCACGCATAGGTTGTGCCTGTAACCGCGTTTTTAATCTCGTCTAAGCGGTAGCCAAGGGCTATCTTTGTAGCAATCTTTGCAATCGGGTATCCCGTTGCCTTTGACGCAAGCGCAGATGAACGGCTAACTCTCGGGTTAATCTCGATAACTGCGTACTCAAAGCTCTTGGGGTTGAGGGCAAACTGTACGTTACATCCGCCCTGTATCTCTATAGAATTTATTATATCAATTGCTGCTGTACGGAGCATCTGATATTCTTTGTCGGCAAGAGTCTGTGCGGGTGCGACAACAATACTGTCACCCGTATGCACGCCGACGGGGTCAACATTTTCCATACTGCAGACAGTTATGCAGTTGCCCGCTCCGTCACGGATAACCTCAAACTCTATTTCCTTCCAGCCGCGGATACACTTTTCAATCAAAACCTGACCCACGCGCGAGAGGTGTATTCCCTGCGTCGCGATTTCAAGAAGCTCTGCCTCATTCTCGGCGATACCTCCGCCTGTTCCGCCAAGCGTATATGCAGGTCTTACAATAACGGGGTACCCAATTTCTTTCGCAAATGTCGCTGCATCCTCAACGGTATTTACAATTTCGCCCCTGATTATCGGCTGTCCTGTGCGCTCCATAAGGTTTTTGAAGCGTTCTCTGTCCTCGCCCTCTTTGATTGTGTCTATAGAGCTTCCGATTACACGCACGCCATACTTGTCAAGGATGCCTTTGTCATAAAGCTCACATGAAAGGTTAAGACCCGTCTGTCCGCCCATTCCTGCGATAAGGCTGTCGGGGCGTTCCTTTTCTATTATCTTCTCTATTGTTTCTATTGTAAGTGGCTCGATATACGTCTTGTCCGCAGTCTGTGTATCTGTCATTATTGTGGCGGGGTTGCTATTAATCAAAACAACCTCTACGCCCTCCTCGCGAAGTGCCTGACATGCCTGTGTTCCCGAATAGTCAAACTCTGCCGCCTGACCTATAACAATCGGGCCCGAGCCTATTACCAATACCTTTTTTATACTGTTATCCTTTGGCATACCTCTACCTCCTATACAAGAAAATCGTCAAATATACTGCCCGATATGTGTGAGCTGGGATAATCCTCGGGTCTGAACTGTATACATTTTATGTTAAGCTCATCGCTCACAATACCCTCGCATGTTCCGTCATTTACGTTTATATGCGAAATCCTTGCCCTATCTCCGATATCGTCTAAAACATAATTATGACTCTGCGCGGTCACCAAAAGGGTTCCGTCGATAAGATTTTTAACAGGCTGATTTGCGCCGTGGTGCCCAAACTTAAGCTTCTTAACTGTAGCGCCGAGAGCCATTCCGATTACCAGCTGACCAAGACAAATTCCGCGGAGCGGGAGCTTGCCAATCAGTTCCTTAACCGTTTCAACAGTTTCGGGGATGTCCTCGGGAGAGCCCGGTCCGTTTGACACAAGTAACATATCGGGCTTTGCCGCAAGAATTTTTTCAGCAGAGGTATTGTAAGGAAATACCGTTACCTTACAATTCTTACTCTTAAGTCCGCGTAAAATACTGTTTTTAACACCAAGGTCAAGGAGTGCGACATGCGCTCCGCTATCAGGGATTGTGTAGCTCTCTCTCACACTGACCTTACTTACTGCATCCGAGTTATCAAAGCCCGCAAACCTTTCCTCAAGGGCACGGTCAGGGAGCATACCAACCTCTGTAGTGATAATCGCGCGCATACAGCCGTTATCGCGGATAGCCCGTGTAAGAGCGCGGGTATCTATCCCCTCAAGTCCGACAACGCGGTTCTGGCGCAAAAAGCCGTCAAGGTCCATCTCTGTTCTGAAGTTATTCGGATAATCGCATTTTTCGCGTACAACAAGAGCTGTAAGTCGGGGCTTGTCCGACTCCATATCCTCAAGATTTATTCCGTAATTGCCGACAAGCGGATAGGTATCAACAACTATCTGCCCGCACAGCGTCGGGTCTGTCAGCATCTCCTGATATCCCGTCATAGAGGTGGAAAAAATAATCTCTCCCACTACGTCCTGCACGTATCCAAACGCACGCCCTTTAAAGCGCATTCCGTTTTCAAGAATGAGCTCTGCCATCTTTGAATGCATAAAACCACTCCTTTGTAAATTTCAGTTTTGGACAGGACACAGCCTGTCTGCGCAAAACAAAAGGACTATCGAACAAAAGTTCAATGTCCTTTATTTATCATTATAGAAATACTTCTCCCATACAATTGGGAATTGAAAATACGAAACAATGGGACAATACTATATGACCAACATACGAAAGCTTATTCTCTTTTGCCGGCATATCCTATCCGTCCCCTTTCTTTCACATTTTTATTATTTTACCACGCACATCCATTTTAGTCAATACATTTTATAAAATTTATTATTATTTTATAGAAATGCATTATTTCGACCACTTATTTTTGTCAAAATTCTGCGGTTTGACCAAGCAAGTATCTGCACGCGGTCAGCAAATCGGGAATTCCACCCGTCCAGACCACATCGCTTTTACCCCAAAGCCTGCCCAGCATTTTCCTTGCCTCGGTTTTGTCATATGTAAATTTGAGCTCTGAAAAACTGAAATCACCTAAATATTCAATTGCTTTTTCGACAAAATTCCGATATTCGTCCAAAAGTCCCAACGCAGACAGGGTAAGCAATGCAACCAAGGTCTGCTGACATCTAAACTCCTGATTAATCTCGCCGTCTGCACATATTGCACCATCAGAGCGCATACTTTTGATTATTATGCCAAGATATGCATAGAAAATCTCTCTTTTCTGACGCCTTGAAATATTTCCGCTGTCCGTCTCTCCAAAAACAGAATTCCTGTCTGCGAATACCTCATACGAATTACACGCTCCGCTCGGGATACAAGCCCTCATAGCTGCAGGTCTTTTTCCGTCCAGCACCGCGGCAAGCGCAGTTTCGGAGTTAAGGACGGAGTATTTTACCCCAATCTTTTCCAGCTGTTCTTTTATTTGCACCACCTCGTCCGCCCTGCAATCGAGCAGACGCTTCTCCAGCCTTTCTGACATCATTGCCCCGCAGGCAAGCCCTATTGGTGCAAAGCTTTGATATACCGAAATATTTTCTGCAAGCGCCGTTTGAACCTCTCCGCCTTGCTTTATAAAGAATTTCTTTGGCATTGACTCTCCTGAATATTTTGCAAATATGGTTATTCTCTCTTCCGATGCATTAACTACATACGCCTCTCCGTGTTCTGTACTAACCTCAAGTTGCTCAGGGGCAGGATATTTAAAACTGTTTAATATAATCTCTGCGCGGAGTTTAACATCGTCACTGCCATATATATGCTCCCTCTTTCCGCCGCAAACGGCTATAAGTGCATCGATATCGCCCCCGCGCTTTGTAGCGCCAAGGGTAACCACACTCACCGCTCCTTTTGCAAATACGGTCCTTGCCGTATCCGCAATAAGCCGTCCCTCTGCAAGAGAGGTCCCCGAAATCAAGACTACCTGTGTATCACTATCCGCAATCCTGCCTGCATATTCAAGTGCCCCCGAGAGCGACCCGCCCGAAATTTGTATCCCGCTGACCGAATTTATAAGAGCCGATATATCCAACGCCTTGCAAAATCCATCGGTTATCATCGTCGGGGTTTCCCCCGCAACAAGCACGGCAAATTCGCCCTCTGTTCTCTCTGCCATAGCGCAGAGCAGTTCGCGTGCAACCGCGTCCGCTCGGTACAGGAGCGAGCCCGTCGCGTCAAATATAAATAAGGTCTTTTTGAATTTGTTTAAATTTTGGTCGGGATAAATTGTGCATAAAAGCTCTCCGCCAAAGCTACCCTTTGACACGATAGCAGAGTTTCTCTTTACCACACCCTGCATCCGCAAACAAAAATCTCGGTCAGCTGGGATTTCATCCGTTTCAATTTCGTTGTCAAGCCCTGTTAAACTCAGCCTGTGCGTCGGAGAGTCATATGCAATTTCTGATGCCGCTGCGCCCTGCAAAGCAAGAGATATTTTGGCTTTTGCACAGCTCCGCTCCGCTCCGCCGATGCGTGCCGCCAGCGGAATAACCAGCCGTCTTTCATTCGTATCTGCCGCAAGGCGTGCATACGCTTTAAGGCGCAAGGCTTTTATCCCTGCGCCCAAATCCCCTATAGAGATAGAGTATGTGGTATCATCAAGCCGCCGCAAAATCGCAGTTGTTGCGGCATCTTTGAGGCGCGCTGCGTGAGTTGCTGAAATTACAGAGGTTTCTATTCTGCGTCCGTCTGTGCATATAATTTTGACATTTGAAATTACAGCCCCATCGGGAAGCGCAAAAATATATTCCGCCCCAACGTCTGAAACTGTTTCGTCAAAATAAAACTCGTATGTTAAAAAGGCATATTCAAAGAATATTTCGCCATTTATGTTTATTTTTTTTAGTAAATTCATATTATCCCTGCCATTAAAAATCCCCGAAACAGAAATCTCTGTTTCGGGGATTGTTTTTTAGAATTCTTCGGGAAGCACGCAGAGCAGCTTAATCTCGCCTTCTGACATATAAATCAAAATCTTTGTAGGTGTAACCCCATCCGTGTAAGAGGCAAATCCCGCAATTGTATTGTCATAATCACCCGGGATTATTTCAAGCCTGTCTCTCTCCTTATCATAATCATACGTCAAAACAATAGCGTCCCCGAACTGCTCGATATCAAATGGCTCAGCATCTGTTGTATTATAAACGTCATCCTCGCTAAGCTCGCAGTCAGCAACAAGAAGTCTGTCTTCGTCTCTTGCTACAACGCTTCCGATGATGGTTACAAACTCTGCCTCTTTGATATCAGTAACTTCTACATTAGTGTCCTTTATAACGGTTCCAAAATCCACTCCATCGCTCATATCCAAAATCATATGTTCGTCTTCGGCAACGGAATTCCCATCTTTGTCAAAGGCCACTCTGAATATATCACCCGGCTCTAAATCTTCAGGAGCTGTACTATCATTAGAAATCCACTCCGGCACAGCCGAGCCGCTAAGGTCAGTTGTCTTATAAACGTCCGCTCTATACATACTCTCGCCATTATTTGTCGCTCTCTCCACTGAATCAACAATATATACAGGCGAAAGAGTGTTAACAGCCTGAGAGTTATCCGCACCATATACTACAACAACCTTAGGAACATTAGACTTAGAGAGGTCAAATACCTCTACAGTATAGTTAACACCGTTTTTAAGGCTTGTAGAGATTGAAGTTTTTCTGAATTCATCGTAGGCATCTCTGTCTTGAGGAACGGATATAACTACCGCATTACCAACACTAACCTTAGTAGATGCAGTCTCGCCGTCTTCAACGGTTACAAGAGTTTTAGAGCTACTGTTATAGGTCGCAGTCTTGGGCTCGCTCATATTATCAGCATCTGTATTATCATTATAGAAGCCCTTAAGTGCTGTGAGCTTATCTGTTGTGATGTCCTGTCCCTGATCAACACCGCTGACTGTAACAATTTTTGCAAATACGTTCTTTCCGTCGTTCTTTTTTGTTGTGTACTTCACAAGCTGCTGAACCGCATATCTTCCGGTGTGTCCGTTTGTAGCAGTTTTCTCAAGCTCCTCTACAACCTCAAGTCCCGTCTCAAATGTTTCGCCGTTTATGGTTGTATATTTGTATGTGCCGAGATCTTCAGTAGCCCCTGTAGTTGTGAGGACTCTGAACTCAACCTCTTCTTCCATAGATTCCAGATTCTCATAGTAGCCAATAATATATCCGTACTTTACGTTTTCTGTTACTGTATTTTTGTTATATGCAACGATATCTCCGTTTATATCAAGGAAGTATGTGCCTGCATCCTGAATCTGAGGCTCTGCAAGGCTTCCGCCATTCAGCCACGGAGCCGCATTTGAATAGGAATAATTCTTGTCCGCAATAGTAATGGTTCCGTCGCCGTTGCTAGCCGTCACGGTGCCTGTAACCTTGTCTTTTAAAACAACTGCCGTTGTTATAACATCACTGCCGTTTTCACTTCTGCTCTTTGCAAGGCAAATTATGTTGCCAGTAGAAATAGAGCTGTAGCTGATTTCCTTGCCGTTTCCGTCTACTATATAGAGATTTCTGTCTGTATCTGTGTCAAGGTATACGGTCTTTTTGTCTGCAGGGGCAATCAAGTTATCTATAATTCCCTTTTTAGCTGTATCCTTGTTTGAAACATAGTACATCTCATATGCTGTTATCTCAATGACATCGTATTTGCCATTGGCGTCTGAGTCCGTAAGCTTTAACTGTCCGACTGTCGGAATCATACTGTTGTCAAAGCGGCTCTCGTCTGCATCCTCACCATACAGCTTGCCATTGTAAATAACAACGTTATCGCTCTCGAGTGAAAGCTTTGTTTCGTCATCGTCACCAATGTTCTCGTAATAAGCAATGGTTCCCGCATCTGTGTCTCTCTTTTCGATGTTTGCCGCATTTATAACGACAGGCTCGTTTGAGCGAAGAACATAGAGCATAAGTACACGATCGCGAGCATCGTTTTCTGCATAATAAAATTCGATCTCGTGGCCGAGGTAATTCTTCAAACTGTCATCACTTGTCTTATAAGTATAAAGTGAATCTTCGTCCTCTACATAAATCTGTACTTCGTTATCTCTGTCATTTACAGTGGCACTCATCAGGCCTGTAATTCCGTTTGAGGCAATAATACCTGTATTCTTTTCATATCCAAGATAGCTGCCCAGAATAGTTTCGTCAGTTCTTGAACCATTCTTAAGCAATCTTACCTCAAGCGAATCATACAAAAGCTGTGCGATACAAGCACGTGTTGCAGGTGTTTCAACCTGTCCTACCTTTGAAGCCGTCTTTGTAATTCCTATCTGATTTGCAATTGCAATATAGTTTGCATACCAGGGATTTGCTGAAACGTCAACATTGTCACCGTAACCGAGTGTGCAAACTATCATTTTTACAGCTTCCTCATATGCAACGTTTGCGCTAGGTCTGAAGGTCAAATCCTCATAGCCATTAATGATTCTCATTCCGTAAGCTGTGTTAATGTTGGGGATAGCCCAGTTGATGTCCGAATTATCATCAGCAATATCGGTAAAGGGAAGCTCTGCCGCGCTTGGAGATCCAACATTTCCAAGATTGAGAATTCTCATAAGCATTGCAGTAAACTCTGCCCTTGTAACATTCTTATCAGGGCCAAAGGTTCCGTCAGGATATCCGTTGATTACGCCCATAAGATTAAGGGTCGAAACCGCATTTGAATATATCTGATCATTTGACACGTCCGCAAAGCTGCCCGACGCACCTTCCTCGGCAGCTATAACTATTGATGCGCAAGACATTATCATTGTAATTGCAAGCACCATACATAGCAGTCTTTTTATTGTCTTCATAAACATACCTCCATAATAAATTCCTTTAACCGTTTATATAAAACGCCAATTTCACATCATTATTCTATCATTTTTATTGTCAAAAGTCAATACAAACACATCTGTAAAACTCTTACAAATATGTAACAATGCGCCTTTAGGCTTTCTGTTCTCTCCTCTTTCTCATAAAGGACTCACGGGGGGCTCTTTGTGATGTCTTGATATAAACTATACTCTGCGGTCTGTTCGCAACCTCAGTTTCTGTTCCGTCCTCGTTTGTTATCCCCTCTATTTTTTGTGTAAAGAAGGTTCCGTCGGGGCAAAGGAATTCCACCTCGTCGCCTTTAAAAAATCTGTTCTTTTGCACAACCTTCGCAACAGATGTTTCCTCGTTATAATCCTCTACAACTCCGACCATATCGTACTCTCTTATATAAGAGCTGCTCTCATAATGCTGCTCGCTACCGCCCGGCTTGCCAAAATAGAAACCTGTTGTATACGCCCTGTGGCTAACCTTTCTCAGTTCTTCCAGCTGCGCAGGGTCAAGCTGCCAGTTGTTCGGGTTTTCAAGATAGCTGTCAATTGCGCGCCTGTACGCCGCAACAACTGTAGCTACATAAAACTCCGACTTGACTCTGCCCTCTATCTTAAAGCTCGAGAGCCCTGAGTCTATCAGCTTATCTATGTGCTCTATCATACACAAATCCTTAGAGTTATATATAAAGGTCCCGCGTTCATTTTCAAACACAGGCATATACTCACCCGGGCGTTGCTCTTCCATAAGATAATACTTCCACCTGCAGGGGTGAGAGCACGCCCCCTGATTGCTGTCGCGCCCTGACATATAATTACTGAGCAGGCACCTGCCCGAATAGGATATGCACATCGCACCGTGGACAAACGCCTCAAGTTCAAGAGAGGGGCTTGTTTTTTCTCTGATTTCTGCAATTTCAGAGAGCGACATCTCTCTTGCCAAGATTACGCGCTTTGCCCCCATTTTGTACCACGCCTCTGCGCTCTTGTAATTAACATTGTTTGCCTGCGTGCTTATATGGATATCAAGCTCGGGCGCAACCTCCCTCGTCACCTCAAACATACCAAGGTCAGATAGTATAACTGCATCTACTCCTGTATCCTTTACCTCTTTTAAATACCTCGCATATTCGTCAATATCGTCGTTATGAGGTATGATATTGGCGGTTAAATAAACCTTTTTATCTCTCGCCTTAGCAAACTCTATACCTTGCTTAATCTCATCGATTGTAAAATTATCAGCCGCCACCCGAAGCGAAAATTCTTCTCCGCCGATATATACAGCGTCCGCTCCGTAATTTATTGCCGCCTTCAGCTTATCAAGATTTCCCGCAGGGGCGAGCAGCTCGGGTTTGTTTTTTATAATCTTCATATTTCTCTCCTAAAAGAATTGCCGACGACATATTATTGTCGTCGGCAAATAATCCTTATTTTTATTTATATTCAATGCCGACAAAATCGCAAATACCCCGCGCAATACCCTCGGCAAACGCCTCACGATATTTCGCGTCTGCAAGATACTTGGCATCTGCCTCGTTATCGATAAATGCGGTTTCTACCAGTGCCGCCGCCATATTAGTGTTTCTAAGCACCGCATATCTCGCTGACTTAACCCCGCGGTTACGGAGTCCAACCGCATCGAGCATACCATCCTGAATAAATCCTGCCAGAACCTTGCCCTCACCTGAACCTGTGCAATAATAGGTTTCGGTTCCCGTTCCGCCGCCGGCGTTACAATGGATGGATACAAACAAGTCAGCCCCCGCCCGATTTGCAATCTCGGACCTGCGTGCAAGGCTTGCACTTACTGACTCTGTCGAAACATTATCCTTGAGCGAATTTCTCGTCATAATTACCTCAAAGCCGTTTCTCTCAAGGAGAGGCTTGAGCTCTTCTGCAATATAATATGTGATATCCTGCTCGCGCAGACCGTTTCCTGTTGCGCCAGTATCAACACCATTATAATTATGCCCTGCATCAATTACAACCAGCATACCCTCGGATGAGCCCCTCGGAACATATACATATTCAGGCTCGGGTATTTCGGTTACAGTATACTCCTCGGAATTTTTATCCTCTTTCATATATTCCTTATAGTTTTCACCATAATACTGATAATAATTCCATTCAACATCCTCGGGATCAGGCTCCCAAATTTCTTCAGGTTCGTATTCTATTTTAGAAACAACCTTATCTCCGCTTCCAAAATCTCTGCCTGTGTTATTGCTGCTCACATCAACTGCGTGGTCGCCGCTTTTATTTTCACTTCTGACAAGCATAGAGTTGTATACAATCTGCGCAACAAAGGCACGGGTTGCAGGTTTTGAAATCTCCAGCTCCACACCGTCTAAAAGGTTGTGCTTTCTTGCAACATTTATGTATCCCGAGTACCACTTGGGTCCGACTTTAGACAACGACTCGTCCCCGACACCCGACGCGCAGACAACCATCTTAACTGCCTGCTCGCAAGTAACGTTGCTTGTCGGCTCAAAGCTATCATCATCCATACCATTTACATATCCGTTTTCATAGCAAAAGGAAATATAAGCCTCTGCCCAATTTCCCTTTTCCACGTCCTCAAAGGGAGTAGAGGATGCCTTATAATACGCCTGATTAAAACTGTTTGCGCGGGCAACAAATGCACAAAACTCCGCGCGGGTTGTGTTATCCCCCGGCGCAAAGGCACCATCGCCTCTGCCCTGAATAACGCCGGCATTGCTCAGCTTGTCAACAGCCTTGTAATATGACGCTGTAATCGGGACATCCGAAAAATCAATAGCAAAAACAGGAACGGTTGTCACAGATAAAATCAGCATTATGCAAATTACTGCTGCAAGAAATCGCTTCTGCATTTTAATCCACCTCAAATTTGTATTAAGCTCTGTATGAGAGCCTGATTTTCACTTCAAACTTGTACCAAAAGTTCATTGGCAACATATAAATTGTACCACATTTTTGGCTTAAAATCAAGCATTTCCGTCGTTTTTTCATATTTTGTTTTCATTTTTACCGTTTTTTTGTAAGTTTTAAACAATTCTTCTTGCCCTGTAATATTCCTGTAATATTCCGATTTTTTCGCCTTATAGTGTGGGTCCTTGAATTCCTCTGCCCTAAATGTTGTGCTTATCACCTTATATTCTAATCCAATTCTGATATACGGCGTAGGCGCAAGCCCACGCAAATACCCCGATATTTTTGTGCAGTTTTTCGCTCTGATTGACATAAAATTGCGATTATGATATACTTTTAGCATAAGAAGAAAGGATTTCTGCGTTTTTATGAACTCAAAGGAAAACTGCTGCTGCTTTACGGGGCATCGGCATATTGCAAACACACATATAGAAAAATTGAATTTAGCTCTGCCCGATATAATAAAAGAGCTTGCAAAGAGCGGCGTAACCGATTTTATAACGGGCGGCGCCCTCGGCTTTGATACTCTTGCCGCGAGGTCTATCCTCAAAGAGAGGGAGAAAAGCCCCGACATACGACTCGTCCTCGCCCTGCCTTGCAGAGAGCAGACGTCGGGCTGGCACAAAAAGGATATCGCTGTATATAATGAGATTTTAAGTATGGCGGACGAAATTATTTATGTTTCGGAAGAATATACAAACGGCTGTATGTTAAAACGCAATCGTTTTATGGTAGAGCATAGCACCCATTGCGTTTTTTATATGTCTGCCCCGCGCGGCGGGACGGCATACACCGTCAAATACGCCCTCGAAAAAGAGCTTGAAATGCATAATGTAATGATGTGATAAAACCCGCAACGGAACGACACATAGGTCGTTTCGGAAAAATCAAATTAAAATTTTTGAACAACCGCCGACCCCTGTTCCGCCGTGCCTACCGCGGCGGCAATGAAAATTTTAATTTGATTCGCAAAAACCGATAAACCACGCCTTGAGTTGTCCAAAACTGCCGTTTGCAATCTCGGTGAAATATTATCAGCGCCACGCCACAAAAATCACGTGCACTATGGTAGCAATTGCGTCGTCAGACTGCGAAATAGCCCCGAATGATATTAGCATATCTTTTTCGGGTGCGCCAATGGGGTGTCGGGGTGCCCCCGACCGAGTTTCGGTTCCTTTGCTCGCGCAAAGGAACATACCTAAACGCAGTTTTGAAAATAAAATCAATTCATTTTTGCATAACAAAAGCACCCTTTCGGGTGCTTTTTATTATACTATACATGCTCCGCTTTGGATATCGTCAAGAGTTGATGTCACAACAAGCTTTCCGTCGTGCTCGGCAGAGAGTATCATTCCGTTTGACTCAAGCCCCATCATCTTTCTCGGCGGGAAGTTTGCGATAAACAGAACATTCTTGCCGATTAAATCCTCGGGCTCGTAATACTTTGCGATTCCCGACAAAATCTGTCTGCGCTCACTGCCGACCTCAAGCTCAAAGCGTAAAAGCTTTGAAGATTTTGGCACCTTTTCGCACACAACAACCTTGCCGACACGAATATCAAGCTTTTCAAAATCCTCAAAGGATACGTCGTCCTTGTACGGCTCTATTTTTACCTCAGGCTGTGCGGGTGTGCCAAGCGCCTCCTCAAGCTCAGCAAGCTTTGCCTCGGGGTCAAGCCTTACAAACATAGGCTCTGCTGTACCAACCTTTTCCCCTGCCTTTGTTTTGCCAAAGCAAGAGAGGCTCTCCCACGAAAGCTCTGTAGCACCTGTCTGTCTTGCGATTGCAAGCTGTGTATCGGGCATAAATGAGCCGATAAGCGATGCAATAAATCTTATTGCCTCTATGAGATTATACATAACCGTTTTGAGAGTTTCTCTGCCCTCGTCTGATTTTGCAAGAACCCAGGGCATTGTTTCGTCAATATATTTGTTTGCGCGGTTCACAATTGTCCAAATGCAGTCCATCGCATCGGCAACCTTTAGTTTTTCCATACACTCTGCAGTCTTTTTTGCAGAATTTGTGCAAACTTGTGCCAAATCCGCATCAAACTCTGTAGCCACAGCGGGTGCGGGGATAACACCGTCAAAATACTTATTAACCATCGAAACAGTTCTGTTGACCAAATTACCAAGAGTATTGGCGAGGTCGGAATTAAATCTTGAAATCAAGGTTTCAAACGTGATGGTTCCGTCCTGCGCAAATGGCATCTCGTGGAGGAGGTAGTACCTTACCGCATCCACGCCAAAGGCTTTAACCAAATCATCGGCGTAAATAACGTTTCCGATTGACTTACTCATCTTATCCTCGCCGTTGAGAAGCCACGGATGGCCAAAAATCT
Organism: Clostridia bacterium; assembly: GCA_045576075.1. GTDB lineage: Bacteria > Bacillota > Clostridia > Monoglobales > Monoglobaceae > UMGS1820. The sequence continues at coordinate 3,032 of JAZNFQ010000006.1, read as the reverse complement.
GTTTAGGGAGCGGCTCGCCAAGAGCCATAAGGAATATTGGCCAATAAATCGTATGGAAGCGCAAAATATCCTTACCGATAATATGCACATCGGCGGGCCAATACTTGTTGTACTGCTCTGACTTTTCGTCACAACGGTAGCCAAGGGCGGTAATATAGTTTGTAAGGGCATCAAGCCATACATAAATTACGTGCTTATCATCAAACGAAACGGGTATACCCCAGCTAAAGCTTGTACGTGACACACACAAATCCTGAAGACCCGGCTTTAAGAAATTATTTACCATTTCCTTTTTGCGCGACTCAGGCTGAATAAACTCGGGGTTTTCTTCGATATATTTCATCAATCTGTCGGCATACTTGCTCATCTTAAAGAAGTACGCCTCCTCGTGTTGCTTATGAACCTCTCTTCCGCAATCGGGGCACTTTCCGTCTACAAGCTGGGTCTCCGTCCAGAAGGACTCACACGGGGTGCAATACCAATCCTCATACGAATCAAGGTAGATATCCCCCTGATCGTAGAGCTTTTTAAATATTTTCTGCACGGTTTCAACGTGGTAATCGTCGGTGGTTCTGATGAATTTGTCATAGCTTGTGTTCATCAAATCCCAAATCTGTTTGATTTCCTCGGCTACGCCATCCACGTACTTTTGAGGGGTAACACCCGCGCTTTCTGCAAGCTCCTGAATTTTCTGGCCGTGCTCATCCGTACCCGTACAGAAGAAAACATCATAGCCCATATATCTTTTAAACCTTGCGATAGCGTCCGTCAAAACTATCTCGTAAGTATTCCCGATGTGAGGCTTGCGCGATGTGTACGCAATCGCGGTGGTTATATAAAACTTTTCTCTATTATCCATTGTTGTAGTTCCTTTCATTTTAATTTGTTCGTTTTTCCACCTCATCCACCGCAAGCGGTCCCCCTGTCTCGCCTGCCTTCTCCTTGAGGAGAAGGTGGCAAAACCGCAGGTTTTGACGGATGAGGTGTAATTCTGCATTTATGCATTTCCATTATACTCTACACCGAAATGTTTATACGCAAGAGGGGTAACTTGCCGACCTCTGGGCGTTCTGCTCAAAAATCCAATTTGCATCAGATATGGCTCGTAAACATCTTCTATAGTATCCGCTTCCTCGCCGATTGTTGCGGCAAGGGTTTCAAGTCCGACCGGTCCTCCGTTATATAAACGGATTACGGTCATAAGCATTCGTTTATCAATGGCGTCAAGGCCGAGCGAATCGACCTCCATCCTGCCAAGCGCCAAGTCCGCAACCGCCTTTGTTATTTCTCCGTCAGCAGTTATTTCTGCAAAATCACGGACTCTTTTTAAAAGTCGGTTTGCAATTCTCGGCGTCCCGCGGGAGCGCGAAGCAATTTCAGCGGCGCCGTTTGGGTCAATCTTTATCCCAAGTATATCTGAGCTTCGCGTTACAATTTCCGCAAGCTCCTCTTTTTTATACATTTCAAGACGGAGTATCACTCCAAACCTGTCGCGCAGAGGTGCAGTGAGTGCACCCGCTTTAGTTGTCGCACCAATCAAGGTAAAATGCGGCAAGTCAAGACGGATTGAACGTGCGGACGGGCCCTTTCCGATTATAATATCAAGGGCATAATCCTCCATTGCGGGATATAAAATTTCCTCTACACTTCGGCTGAGGCGATGTATCTCGTCTACAAACAAAATGTCCCCCTCATTTAAATTGGTGAGAAGAGCCGCAAGGTCGCCCTGCTTTTCAATCGCGGGCCCCGAGGTTATGCGCAAGTTCACGCCCATCTCGTTTGCAATTATCCCTGCAAGAGTGGTCTTACCAAGCCCTGGCGGACCGTACAGCAAGACGTGGTCAAGCGAATCGCCGCGTTTTTTCGCAGCGTCAATGAAAACCTTGAGATTTTCTTTTGCCTTGGTCTGCCCGATATACTCTGTCAAACGTTTTGGGCGAAGGCTGTATTCAATTTCGCTGTCACCCGTCAGCTCGGACGTGGTAACAATTCTGTTTTCGCTATCAATTTCCATTATATCAACCCTTTTTGAGCGGGAGGGCACACAGACCCTCCCCTACAAATTTTGTATTTCCACCGCAACGGACCGTCGGATGAATCCTCCCACCGCTAAAGCGGTCCCCCCTCCTTTAGGCAAGGAGGGCTTTGCCGGTCCCTACAAGCCTTCTCCTTGAGGAGAAGGTGGCAAAACCGCAGGTTTGATTGAGGGATTGTTTTCCCCTACATCAACCTCTTTAAAGCGTATTTTATCTTATCTTCTATCGTTCCCTCTGCGCCAATAAGCGCCTTTTCGGCATCAAGCCGACTGTAGCCAAGAACAACAAGGGCAGAGAGAGCCTCGTTATCGGTATTTGTATCGTCAGAGAAAATTTCTTTGGTGTTTAAATCCTCTGCCTCAATATGCTTAAACTTGTCTTTAAGCTCAAGAATAATGCGCTGAGCACCCTTTGGCCCAAGCCCGGGGGTGTGGGAAGACAAATATTTGCTGTCGCCCGTAACAACGCAAAGCGCAAACTTAGACGCCGAAACATTAGATAAAAGAGCCGCCGCGGTTTTTGCCCCGACTCCCGATACGCCGAGTATCATTTCAAATGTTTTTCTTTCTTCTTTAGTGGTAAAGCCATACATCGTAACAATATCAGACGCAGTTTTTATATTGAGGTAGGTATATAGCTTGACAAAGGAGCCTGCCTCGCCGATTTCAGACAAGCTAGAGAGCGTTGAATAAACGCGGTATCCGACCCCGCCCACATCTATAACGGCGTAAGAATCGGTTTTTTCTGTAAGTGTACCCGATATATAATCAAACATAGCTATAATCCTCCATATTAATATTATTTTACCATATTGCTATCCGATAATCAAGTGGAATTGAGGTTTTTTATTTTTAAGTCTCTGTATTAGATAAGTATTGGTATGCATAAATCACCTTTTTATTCATTTTTGGTGAATACCCAATAAAAAGGAGCAAGGTATATTTCAACCTTGCTCCTATAGGATATATGCTATTTAGTTCAACAAATTGGAATTTA
>JAZNFQ010000005.1:0-3812 GCA_045576075.1 Clostridia bacterium | reverse complement strand
TGGACGTAGTTCAGCGGTAGAGCCCCGGATTGTGGTTCCGGTTGTGGTGGGGTCGAATCCCATCGTCCACCCTTGACGAACAAGCCCCGCGCCTGACAAGGTGCGGGGCTTGTTCGTCATGAGAGTGGCGGGATTCGAATCCACGACAACCGCAGGTTGTTGTGGGGGAGGATTGCCGGTGGCAATCCTCCCGGCAGAGCCGCAGGGACACCTCCCTGCGGGCACCTTTGCGCCAGCAAAGGCTCTGCCGCGGCCCCGGAGGGGGAATCCCATCGTCCACCCTTGAAGAAAAAGCCCCGTACCTGACAAGGTGCGGGACTTGGTGTTTTGTAGCGTTTTGGGGGAGTGACCCCATGGCATTTGCGCACGGCACTATACACCTAAGCGTTCCCGGAGCTTATGCAACCACTCACCCCGGTATTTGAAATACCTTGTGCCGGCAATGTTGCTACTGGAGCCTGTAAAGTGTTTTGCCAGTGCAGTTAAAGACCATGATGCATTTTCATATTCTATGTTGCGGTCATCTATAACCTTGCATATGGCCCCGGAGTACGGATTATTGCGACAACAGAACTCTATTTCGCTGCCGGGTGCAATGCCGCACAGGGCAAAGGTAAACGTAGTGAGTCGTTCTTTCCTGGCTTCCTTGATATCTTCGGCGGTCTCCTCAGCCTCCACTTCTTTTGCGTCCGGCGCAACCAATTCCAATCTGTCGGTATACCCATGTATTTCAGCCATAGCTTCCAGTACTGCGTAGGCATCCTCGGCTGACATGGCATAAAACTCGCGAACTCTCTTTTGCCCGTTAAAGTTTTCGATGGAGCGCAGATTAGGATTCAACTTATCAATGATAGCGTGAACCTTGATATCAGATAATCTCGAGTTTACAGCATATTTTGCATAAACCCGGAATGCGAAAGGTATGCATTCGCTGCGATTCAATTGTTGCAATCGGGTTTCTACATTATCAGCATAACCTATTTTGACATAATCCGGAAATGAAGGGTTGGTCAAAACATAAATGTATCCTTTCGTGTGCTCCATATCATTGTGCTGATGTTGATACCTGTATTGTACTCAGCAAATGTTATTCATCAAGCATAAAATGATTTGATTTTCAACTCCATTTATGGCGCAGAGTACTCACCACGGCCGAAGTGCCAAAAGTATAAGCTGTTCAGGCTTGAACGGATGGCTGCTATATGATAGACTCCTCACGCTTTTCCGCCGACATGCCGCATGGCGGGTGTCTACGTGCACCGTCAGCGGGAAGTAAGCCAGTCCTTACCGCTGATGGTAACGTAGCCGCAAGGGTACGGAACAGCAGCTAACCATGGCAGGTGGAAAGGAGTTATGTTTCATGAATCTTAGAAATGGAATCGAGCTGTTAGTGCTTATCCTGAAGATTGTTCTCTTCATTATGAGACTCTAATGGCGAGTACGCACTCCTGCAGCAACAGGGGTGCGTGCGTTTCCTTTCCTGATTCCTGATTTTTTTTCGATGACTTTTCATGTCGAAAGCTTGACATTACCGCATTTTACGTTATACTAAGGTTATCCAAGATTTCTAAGATTCATTTTGGACTCTTTTCCGCGAGCTGACTAGTTGCTGATGGTCAGCTCGCTTTCTTTTTACCTTGACTGAATCCGCGCAAGACTATAAATGTCTATGCTGCTAATTCTTCTCGCTTCTACGATACCCGTCCCATTAAGGTGTACAATCATGTTTTATTGCCGGAGCAATAATCGTAGATTGTTTCGTTTGCAAAACAATGAAGCGAAAGAATATTGCTTATCTAGTATGACTAACTTCAGTGTTGAAAATAAATACTATCAGACTTACGCTTTCACGTAAGGATAACGATGCTTTATTGGGCATGAACATAAAACTCGAAAAACGCATTATAAACGGAGCTATTCTGGGGATAGTGGGGCTATGGTTTAGCCTTGTTAGTTGGCCTACTGCATGGGATGCAGTAGGCTTAATTTTTACAGGTGAATGTGTAGAAGGTATCGTACAGGGTACAAATACAAAGCTTATAAAAAGTATGATTCGTGATCGAAGAGGTGACACAGTATTTCAAGTATACCCTATTATTTCCTACACTACAAGAACAGGTTGTTTTATCGATACAACTAGTAAATTTCCTATCTATGAACCTTTCTCATGCGACATAGGAAAAAAAGTTCAAGTGTATTACCAAGCAAATAATCCTACAAACATGAGAATATTGAACCCATCTACGTTTTTTCCCGCAATCTTCTTTCTTACAGGGATAGGAATGTGTGGTTTGTCGTGTTTTTCGGTATGGAATACATGTCGCAAGATTTTACAGAAGAGTAGTTAGTTTTTGCTTTGCAACTTACGCTAGTCGTTAGTTGAGAATTTCCACAAGATTCCATTTCGGCCAGACAATTAGCAGAGCAATGTGGTATGTCTGCCCGCCAGATTGAGAAGTACATCGCTGAATTAAAGAAAAAGGGAGTTTTGCAACGAGAAGGCGCAAGGAAGAATGGTAAGTGGAAAGTGTTGCTCCCGCATATCTGATACGCTTCTTGTGAGTTCAGTTCGGAATAAAATTCGGAATAAGTTCGGAATAAAACAACCCGAACCAAGCATTAAAATGCCATTTGTCTGAGTTGTGAGCCGAACGGAGCAATAAACTGACAAAAATGGCGGTTTTTGCAGTTTTGGCAAAATAAAAACATTGATATATCAATGTTATTGTTTTATCCAGCAAAAAATGATGGCAGAGTCCCGGTGAGTTCGACCCCCTCGAAGGACCCTTGAAGAAAAAGCCCCGCGCCTGTTAAGGTGCGGGACTTGGTGTTTTGTAGCGTTTTGGGGGGAGCGACCCCATGGCGTTTGCGCACGGCACTATACACCTAAGCGTTCACGGAGCTTGTGCAACCACTCACCCCGGTATTTGAAATACCTTGTGCCGGTAATGTTGCTACTGGATTCCCATCAAGGACAGTACAGGGAGGCCATTATGTGCAGACTTGGAACAGCCAGCAAATCCGTACGGTGAATCAGCCGCTCCTCCAGCTATGCCACCCACGCCTTCGCGCCATAATTATCAACCAAAGAGCCCAACTGAATTAAAAGGATTCTCGATATACATATAAACAATATACCGCTTCAATTGAGGGAGGGCAAAAGCCCCCTCTCAATTCCTGCAGATAAATTCAGTTAAAAGCTAGAAGAATATCAAACACCTATCAATATGCGGTTACTTATAATTATATGTATTATGCTGATTATATTAAAAGTAATAGCGATGATTTGTTAAAAAAAGAATTATAAAGCTTTTTCCTATATAAATTAACAAAAGGAATAGAATGGTACAGAATAAACTAAATTTTTGCCCTAATTTTATATTTTTGGAAAAATAAACGAACATAAGCCATATAAGATGAGCTAAAAAACAATAAAAAGTACTCGCAAACAGTATTTTGAAAATATCGAAAGTAGTAGAATTTATAAAAGGAAGTAATCGTGATGGTTCAGAATAAAACACAATGCTATTCAATAACACAATGTTCAAATAACCAAAAACAAATATGCATACAGCATCCAGATTAAACTTAAAATACACAAAGAGACTCGCAAAAGGAAACAGAAATATCAATAAATCATAAAAAAAACACTCTAAAATACAATATTTTTTTGAATATGGACGATCAAGAGAAATTACATCCATATTTTCTAGAGTCAAAATACTTATCAAGAAGAAAAAAAACAAAATTACAGCAAAAGCAATTATCCGTGAAATGGTGAACTTGTTTATTAATGTATACATATATCTGGG
>JAZNFQ010000004.1:0-21582 GCA_045576075.1 Clostridia bacterium | reverse complement strand
GTTCAGAAAATAAAATAAGTTCGTCTTGAACAGTTGTATTCTTGAATTTCTTTTTCTCTCCGTGCGAAATCAAAGTGCGTGCAAGTTTTCCATCCTTACCTATGCGAATATATAATCCGTCTTTATCCATATCTGCACCCCCTTGTGGTTTAGTGAAAATGTATAAAACTATAAAATAGAATTTGCCATTTGGTAGAGTCTTATTTTATTTATTATAATGATATCACACTCGAGTGAAAAATTCAATAAACAATAGGAGGATTCAATTATGATAAAGAAATCAAAGGGTTATTTTAAGGTGGACAGAGGATTTTTTGAGTTGAGGCTTAGGCCTCATACTGCAATGGTGTATCTCTATTTACTGTCGAGCATCAACAAAGACACAAGGCAGTGCTGGCCGAGTATGAAAAACATAGCCAGAAAACTTGATATCAGCAAAAGTACTGTTGAGAAAGCGATTGTTGAATTAGAACGCAAAGCACTTATCATCAAGTCGAACCGCAGCCGTGACAGTCGTATCATCAGTAATCTCTACACCCTGCCTGATGGTATTGCATATTACCACAAAAAAGGTATGGATGAGTTTTTGGATACGGTACCCACAGACTTAGACGAGGGTGGTGCTACCGGAAGAGACGGTCAGGAAATAAATAAACAAAAAGAATTGAAAGATAATTATTTGAATAATCAATCATTCAATAAGAGTCTTGACGAAATTCTTGACCTGGCTTACCTCGACGGAATCAAAGACAAGTATCGCAGAGATTACATCCAAAGCATTATCACCAAGATGTACTACTCGGAATACATTAAGGTAAATAATGCAAGGATACCTCGTGAGCAAATCATCAAACAGCTCTCAAGAATCACACCTGATGTTATCGAATTCATGATGAAAAAGATGCTTGAGAACACCGGGAGTATGTCAAATGAAGTAGGCTATGCCATCGCCTGTCTCTACAATGCGATAGATGGAATTGACATAGATGTTGATGTTGACATCGCCAAAGATTTTGGTTACAGGAGGTGCTACTGATGAAATTATCTGCATACGAGCGCGAGACTATTATTCTTTTCAATGAGACAAGCGAGCCTGCAGAGGTGTTCACTTATAACAAGAGAATGATAAGAAAACTCGAAAGACTCGTGAGGATGTTCCCTGATGAATTTAAGTTAAAGGCTGATAACAGAGCAGGCGGAATGACCTACATAGTACCAAAATCTAGAGTCCTGATTAGCACACCAAAGCGAAAAACTGCGACAGAATAAAATGAAGCAGGAAAAGGCATTGGTGTCGGATTCCGACACCAATGCGGTCAAACGCCCACCGGCAGTGCCGTTGGGAGATGGTGCTAAATCATGAGTAGTGGTGCTGATTTGTAGGATGCTTAAGGCGAAATGGCTGAAATCAAGCAGAATTCACCGTATGATAAGGAGGTGTCAGGCAGAATTGTGGCAAATGTGAGAATTACTGTGTCGCTTAGCAAAGAGCAGATAGAATCAAGCGAAATGCTGATGAAATTGTCTGGAGCAAAGAATCAAAGTGAGTACATCAGGAAAGCCATTGAAATGTATAACGAGTATATAGAGAGTCCCGATGATGCGAAATGGAAATCGCCTATTGCGAAATCAGTTGAGAATTCGGTGAAGAATATGCTGAAGCATTATGAGAGATTGGTTTTCAAGAATGAGGTTATGATTGCGAAATTGTATTGGCTAATGGTTCGAAGATTAGATGTTATGCAGGAATGGGGTGACGAAATTCATCAGGTAGCGGTGTTCGATGCTAAGCGTACACATGGAGAATTTAATTCTCCGAAAGAGTGAATATTTTAGGACAGGCTTACATAGTATGTAACATAAAGCAAGTTTCCAAGTGCTCCCAAAAAGCGATAGCTTTTTGGGAAGAGGAGAAGCAAGGAAACGGGCGAGAATTTTGGATTAAAAATTGGAGCGAGTGGACTTCGCTTCGACGAGGAGGTTTAAATTATATGAAGAAAGCGAAACTACATATAACCTTCCATAATCCAAATACTAGGTTAGACTCTGAATGTTTAGCAAGAGAATTTATCTCTCGTGCCGCAAGCGGAGTCTTAACCAAAATGATTTTAGACAAGATGGATAAGCATAGTGAGAATAAAAACTCTGAATCAAGTAGTGATTTGGATTAGGAATACATAGCAAACATACTCCGCCTGAATTAAATTTTTAGGCGGAGTATTTTCTTAAAGAAGGTATAATTCCTTCGTAGACTTGTAACAAAAAGTGTGGTATGTTGTGTGTTACACAACCACAGAAAGAGAGGTAATTATTTATGAGAATAGCTCCATATTGCAGAGTATCAACTGACAAAACTGATCAGCTGAATAGTTTGGAAATGCAGAAGAAATTCTACGGCGAATTTGCTGAAAGAAACAACCACGAAATTACTCATATGTATGCAGACGAGGGTATTTCAGGAACGCAAATGAAAAAGCGTCCTGAATTTATGAGACTAATGAGAGATGCAAGGCTTGGAAAATTCGATATGGTAGTAACGAAAGACATATCAAGAATGGCAAGAAACGTGGTGGACTTCCTGCAATCAATCAGAGAACTGAAAGCAATAGGAATCCCGGTTGTATTCGTAAACACTAATTTGTCAACCGAAGACGGAGAATTGGTGCTCACTATGCTTGCGATGGTGGCACAGCAGGAAAGCGAAAATACATCCAAGAGAATTAAGTTCAGTAAAAGTCTTAATGCAGAAAAAGGCAGAGTGCCAAACATCATATTTGGTTATGACAAAACCATCGGCGATTACTTTAACCTAAACATTAACACATTCGAAGCAAATGTAGTACGCCGAATATATCAAATGTACATAAACGAAGAATTCGGTGCAAGCAAAATTGCCAAAATCCTTAACGAAGAAAACATAAAGACAAAGCGAGGGTGCAAGTGGACCCAAAACGGAATTTGCAGAATTCTCACTAACAGAATGTACTGCGGAATTATCATCAATGGCAAAGAAGAAGTAAAGGATTTTCTGACAGGAGACAGAATTTATAAACCCGAAGAAGAATGGAAAGTTACAGAGAGACCCGACCTTGCGATTATAGATATGGACACCTTTGACCTTGCTCAAAAGAAGATGGAGATAAACAAACAAAAATTTTCTCAGGGGCAGCGAAAGGACTGTAAGCATATATTCAGCACACTGCTTAAATGCATGGACTGCGGACACTTCTTCAGGCAAGCAAAACGAAAGGTGAAAAGCGGTTATAAATACACATGGGTGTGTTGCGGTCGGAACATCAATGGAGCAGATTTCTGTAATAACAAGACGGTCATAGATGAGGGTGAATTGCTTGAGTCTATCAAAAAGTATCTTACAGGCTTAATTGAGGACAAGCAAAAGGTTATTAAGAAGATAATCAAGGACTTTAACAAGAATTACGAGCCGATGCACCAAAATCTTAAAACCGAAAAAGAGATAGCGAAAGAGATAGAAAAACTCAAAAAGAGCCGACAAAGATATGTGGATATGTATGACAATGAGGTTATTTCAATGGAAGATTTAAAAGAAAAGACCGAGTCCACCAACGCTGAAATTAAAAAGCTGGAAGAGAAAATCAAGATGGTGAGGTTCGGCATCACACAGGCGGACAGGCTTGAATATGGGCTCTCCGATACATTCAAGAGTATAGGCGATATCTTAAGTACTGCAGAGATTACAAATGAAATGCTGAAACGAGTCATAGACCGAATTGAAGTAGCGGAAGACGGACATATTGACATATACCTAAGGCTCCTTGCAGACATAGGACTTGACGAAAAGTATCAATGTTCCTCTATCAGTACATAAAGATGTTACAGAAAGACTTATTGAAATAAATGGCTCGCTTGCCGAGAAGGTACGCATAATTCTTCTTGAAAACAAGCAGGAACGTCATATCAGAGGCGGCTGTGCAACACGCGAAAAATACAAGCGCCAAAAAGAAGCAGTATAAAAAAATGGTATCGGGTTTCCGATACCATTTTTTATCCTTTTTAGTACATTCCGCCGCCTGCGCCTGCCATAGCAGCTGCAGCCGCTGCGTCTGCCGCGGGGTCTGGCTTATCTGCCACAAGGCTCTCTGTTGTAAGAACCATTGCTGCAACGCTTGCCGCATTCTGAAGAGCAGAACGAGTAACCTTTGTCGGGTCAACTATTCCGCCCTTGAGCATATCCATATACTCATCAATAAGAGCGTTATAGCCTATACCGATTTCGCTTTCCTTTATCTTATTTACAATAAGGCTGCCCTCTATACCTGCATTGAATGCAATCTGGCGAACAGGCTCTTCAAGAGCGCGAAGAACAATCTGGGCACCTGTCTTCTCGTCACCTTCGCTTGCTGCTACAACCTTTTCAACCGCGGGAATTGCATTGATGAAAGCTGTACCGCCACCTGCAACAATACCTTCTTCAACAGCTGCACGTGTTGCTGCAAGGGCATCCTCTATACGAAGCTTCTTTTCCTTCATTTCGATTTCTGTTGCCGCACCAACCTTGATTACCGCAACGCCGCCTGCGAGCTTTGCAAGACGTTCCATAAGCTTTTCCTTATCAAATTCAGAGGTCGTATCCTCAATCTGTGATTTAATATTATTTACGCGGCTTTCAATCGCGTTCTTGTCACCCATACCATCAACGATGATTGTGTTTTCTTTTTGAACCTTAACCTGACGAGCACGTCCGAGATGCTCAACAGTTGCATCCTTAAGGTCCATTCCAAGCTCTTCTGATACAACCTGACCGCCAGTCAAAATTGCAATATCCTTGAGCATTTCTTTTCTTCTGTCACCAAAGCCGGGAGCCTTAACACCTATGCAGGTAAATGTTCCCCTGAGCTTATTTACAATAAGTGTGGAGAGAGCCTCGCCCTCGATATCCTCTGCTATAATGAGAAGCTTTTTACCCGACTGAACAATCTGCTCAAGAAGGGGAAGAATTTCCTGAATGTTTGAAATCTTTTTATCTGTGATAAGGATATATGCATCATCGATAACAGCTTCCATCTTATCGGTATCTGTTACCATATAAGGTGTAATGTATCCTCTGTCAAACTGCATACCCTCAACAACCTCTGAATATGTTTCAGCAGTCTTTGACTCTTCAACTGTGATTACACCGTCGCTTGTAACCTTCTCCATTGCATCTGCGATAAGGTTACCGATTGTTTCATCTGCCGCTGAAACGGATGCAACACGCGCTATATCCTCTCTGCCGTCAACCTTCTTGCTGTTCTTTACGATTTCAGCAGAAGCAGCATCAACAGCAGCAGCCATACCGCGTCTTACTATCATTGGGTTTGCACCTGCTGCAACATTCTTCATACCCTCACGTATAAGAGCCTGGGCAAGAAGTGTAGCGGTGGTTGTACCATCACCCGCAATATCATTTGTCTTGGTCGCAACCTCTTTTACGAGCTGTGCACCCATATTTTCAAAAGCATCCTCAAGTTCTACTTCCTTTGCAATGGTAACGCCATCGTTTGTGATAAGAGGTGCTCCGTATTTCTTGTCAAGAACAACATTTCTGCCCTTGGGACCGAGTGTAACCTTTACAGTATCCGCAAGCTGGTTTACGCCTCTCTCGAGTGCGCGTCTTGCCTCTTCTCCGAATAAAATCTGTTTTGCCATTATCCTTTACCTCCAAATAGAATTTAATTAGTCAATTTTTGCCAATATATCGCCCTGCTTAAGAATAATATATTCCTCGCCGTCGAGTTTAACCTCTGTACCTGCATATTTGCTCATAATAACCTTGTCGCCGACGCTGAGCTCCATAACAACCTCTTTGCCGTCAACAACACCGCCGGGGCCTACTGCAACAACCTCCGCAATCTGCGGCTTCTCCTTTGCAGCGCCCGCGAGGATAATACCGCTCTTTGTGGTTTCCTCTGCCTCAAGCATTTTAATTACAACTCTGTCTGCCAATGGTTTAATGTTCATAAAATGAACCCTCCTTATATTAATATGAAATAATTTAAAACAATTTTATGTTGTTAGCACTCTTGACCTCCGAGTGCTAACGAGTGTAATGATACAAGAAAATACTAAATAAATCAAATGTAATTACAGCCAATTATTGCACTTTATTTCCAATTATAGTCGGTTTTTTGTAAATTTATACCCTTTTTCTCAAATTAAGGAATTTTGGTGTATTTATATCCTTTTGCCCGCCCCGTGTTTTGTGTGCGACCAAGCCTTATCACGACTTGAAATGCCCATTATTCCAATCGGCATCCAGCTTATAATATAAATCAAAAAGCCAAGGGTGTTGAAAAGCACTCTTTTGCTCATTTTTTTATCCAAAACTAAAGCCCACACAGAAGTCAGTATATTTGCCAATACGCACAGCCAAATGCACACAAGCCCCATAGCGCTCTTTCCTACTCCCCCGAGTCTGAATATAGCCGTAATAAACAAAATCATAAATGACAGCGGGCACAGGGTATCACACCATAGACCGAGCAGAGCATTTATGCGGAATTTCTTTAATAATCTCAAGGTATACTCACCTTGCACCTCTCCTACGCCCTTTGCCCACCTCTTTCTCTGCTTTATCGACTCGAAAAAAAGCACGGGCTTTTCGTCATATACAACTGCAGTTTTACAAAAATCAACCTTTATGCCCCGCTCCGCGAGCATATATGTATATTCCGCATCCTCTGCAACCGTAGTTGTTTTCCATTTTATTTTCTCAAGAAGCTCCCGCTTGAGCGCAAAGCCCGTACCCCCGAGCCTGGAGCCCATAGAGAGCTTACTTCTTCCCGTCTGGACTGTTCGATTAGTAATCCAATACCAGATTGAATGCGCATTTGATACCCAGCTTGAATACGGATTTTTTGAGTCGATATATCCTTGCACCGCAAGCTCGCCCGCAGAAAATCTCTCGTTTATCTCGCGGAAAAACCTGCAATCCATCACGTTATCAGCATCAAACACGGCAATACAATCGGCCTCAATATTTTTCGGCATCGAAAGCACCTCGGAGAGCGCATCACCCTTACCGCTTGAGTTTTGGCGCACAATGACCTTTGCTCCAAAGCTCTCTGCTATCTCCTTTGTGTTGTCACTGCAGGCATCTGCTATAACAGTAACACTTATCAGCTCCTGCGGATAATCCGCTCCTTTTATGCTTTTCAGCAAATCAGGCAAAACCTGTGCCTCATTATAGGCGGGGATAAACACAGCAAAGCTTCTCTCTTTTAAATCGCTTGCAATTCGTCTTTGCGGGAAAAATGAAAATACCGCCGTCCCTAGATAGTACGCCCCAAGCAAAAAGAAAATCAATATAAATATATCTGTTATAATAAACACTGCATTTGAGTACACAAATTCACCTTCTGTAAGTTTAGTGCACGGCAGGCTTGCCGCTGCAAAAACCGATATGTTATCAAGTTAGGGTAAAAATATAATGACAGCATTGTGTAGAAAATGTCATCAATGCTGCCATTATGTAATTCGGTGGCGAAAAAGATACAATTAAAAGTCTTTTTTTGCAACCTCAAATCAAGTATCCAACAATAAAATATTGTTGGATACTTTTTTATTACAATATTGAAAAATGTACTACTATCGCCGCAAACACGATTGAAACCATTGAAAGAAGCTTTATAAGGATGTTAATAGCAGGGCCTGATGTATCCTTAAATGGGTCACCTACAGTATCACCTACTACTGCAGCTTTATGATTATCAGATCCTTTGCCGCCGTAAACGCCGCTTTCAATGTATTTTTTTGCATTATCCCATGCGCCGCCTGAATTTGACATAAATACTGCCATAAGGAATCCGGATGCTGTTGCGCCTGCAAGCATTCCAACAACGCCTGTGCAACCAAGTACAAGTCCTACAACAATCGGAACAATTACTGCTACAATTGTAGGAAGCACCATTTCTCTAAGACTGGCTTTCGTACAAAGGTCAATACAACTTTCGTAATCTGCTTCTGCTTCACCGGATATAAGTCCCTTAATTTCTTTAAACTGACGACGAACCTCTTTAACTACACTCTGTGCCGCGCGTCCTACAGAATTCATTGTGAGCGCTGCAAACACAAAAGGCAGACATGAACCAATAAATAATCCAACGAGAACGGTAGGATTGGTTATACTGAGATTTGCAATCTTTGCAGCACCGCCCTCAATAGTGCTGACTTTATCTATATATGATGCCATAAGAGCAAGCGCTGTAAGTGCTGCTGAACCGATTGCAAAGCCTTTTCCTGTAGCAGCTGTTGTATTTCCAAGAGAGTCAAGAGCATCTGTACGTTCTCTTACTTTTTTATCAAGGCCTGCCATTTCGGCTATGCCGCCCGCATTATCAGCAACCGGACCATACGCATCAGTAGCCAGAGTAATACCAAGAGTTGAAAGCATACCAACGGCTGCAAGAGCTATACCATAGAGGCCCATTGAAGCACTGCTTGCACCGCCTGAAACAAAATATGCAACAAGCACACATACAGCAACAATTACTATCGGAACAAGTGTTGAAAGCATACCGACAGACAAACCGCTTATTATGATTGTAGCTGTTCCCGTTTCAGATGTAGATGCAAGATTTTTTGTAGGCTTATAGCTGTCTGATGTAAAATATTCGGTAGCCTGACCAATAAGCACACCCGCTACGAGACCTGCAAGAATGGCAAAATATATAGTCCAGTTTTCTTTACCAAGTATGTAATATACAATAGGCAATGATACAATTGCAATAGTAATTGCTGCAAAGTTTGTGCCACGAGATAATGCACTTAAAAGTTGTTTTTGATTTGCACCCTCTTTTGTTCTTACAAAGAAGGTTCCAATAATTGAGCATATAACTCCGATTGCAGAGAGAATCATAGGCAATGCCATTGCCTCTAAGCTCTGGAATGCAGCAACACCGAGAGCACTTGCGGAAATGATTGAGCCAACATAAGATTCATAAAGGTCAGCGCCCATACCCGCAACATCACCTACGTTGTCACCTACATTATCTGCTATAACAGCAGGGTTACGTGGGTCATCTTCGGGAATACCTACCTCAACCTTACCCACAAGGTCAGCACCTACATCAGCAGCCTTTGTAAACACGCCGCCACCAACTCTTGCAAAGAGAGCCATAGAAGATGCACCCATACCAAAAGTCAGCATTGCACTTGTAATAGCCTCGTTTGAAAGATTAAATACAAATTTTAAGAGGAAAAACCATATTGAAATATCTAAAAGTCCGAGTCCAACAACAGTAAATCCCATAACACTTCCGGATGAAAAGGCAACCCGAAGTCCTCTGTTCAATCCCTCCTGGCATGCATTTGCAGTTCTGGAATTAGCAAGTGTAGCTATTTTCATTCCTACAAATCCTGACAATGCTGAGAAAAATCCCCCTGTAATAAAAGCGAATGGAACGTAAGGGGTAAGAAATCCCGCGAACGCCATCGCCCCTAGTATAACAAACATACCTCCGAAAAACACCAATACAATTTTATATTGGCGCTTAAGATATGCATTTGCACCACGTCTAATTGATGAGGATATTTTTTTCATCAATTCATTTCCCTCTGGGAAACTTATTAATTTTCGCGCCGCAACAAATGCAAATAACAGTGCAATTAATGCACCTGCAAATGTTAAAATCACCAGTAACCTATCCATTTTAAACACCCCTAAAATATATTTATTTTATTATTTTTCCTAATAAGTTTCTATCTACCACATAATACCACATATACCCTCAAAAGTCAATTCATCTTGAATATTTAATATAAATTTTATCAAAATTCACAAATACACTTGTTTGAAACATAATGATAATATGCTTAGTGATATAACTACCATCATAAAATAAGCATATATTGAACTTAGCACATTGCATTTTTGCAAAGGAAAATATTAGATAGACAAACGCAAAGATATATGCTATACTTTTAGTAATAATGTTTGAAAGGCAATGAATATACAATGAAGCAAAAAACTGTTTTTGTGTGCTCAGAGTGCGGGACCGAGTCCCCTAAATGGAACGGAAAATGTCCCGGATGCGGTGCGTGGAATACAATGAATGAAGAGCAGGTCGTATCTACCCCCAAAATGTCAAAGGGTGGTACTGCCTTTTCTGTCGGTTCGGAGCCGCCAAAGGTCCTCTCGGAAATCTCAATCACAGAGGATGAGAGGATAGGGACCGGACTTTCTGAGCTTGACAGAGTTCTCGGCGGTGGGCTTGTTAAGGGCTCGCTTGTTCTGATTGGCGGCGACCCCGGAATCGGTAAATCTACAATACTTTTGCAGATTTGCGAGCACTTGGGCGCAGAGCGCAAAATCCTTTACGTATCGGGCGAGGAGTCACAACGGCAGATAAAGCTGCGCGCAGACAGGCTCGGGGTTTCAACCCAGAATTTAAAGCTCTATACAGAAACAAATATGGCTCTTATCGGAGAGTGCATATTGAAAGAAAAACCCGATATTCTTATAGTAGATTCTGTTCAGACTATGTTTAACCCCGAGATTTCTCCATCTCCCGGGAGCGTTACACAGATACGCGATACTGCGGCAACCCTTATGCGAATTGCAAAAGAACAGTCTATTGCTACATTCCTTGTGGGTCATGTAACAAAGGAAGGCTCTATTGCGGGCCCGAAAATTCTTGAACATATTGTAGACTGTGTTTTGTATTTTGAGGGCGACCAACACCGCGCCTATCGTATAATAAGGGCGATTAAAAACCGCTTTGGGTCAACAAATGAAATTGGCGTTTTTGAGATGTGTGGAAACGGGCTTACCGAAATCCCGAACCCTTCCGAGGCAATGCTCTCGGGCAGACCTTTGGGCGAGCCGGGCTCTTGCATCATTTGTACTATGGAGGGAACGCGACCCGTACTTGCTGAAGTTCAGGCGCTTGCATCGCAGAGCAGCTTCGGCAACCCGCGCCGAATGTCAACAGGCATTGACCTATCAAGAGTTTTGATAATGCTTGCCGTTATGGACAAGCGCATAGGGATGCACATATCCTCTTATGATGTGTACGTCAATGTTGTCGGCGGCTTGAAAATGGTAGAGCCTGCGATTGATATGGGAATTTTTCTTGCGATTGCGTCAAGCTTTCGCAACAAACCAATAGACAGTGGAATAGTTGCTATCGGAGAAATAGGTCTCTCTGGCGAGTTGCGGTCTTGCAGTTATCTTGAAAACCGAATTGCAGAGGCAGAAAAGCTTGGCTTTAAGCGTTGTCTTATCCCTGCTGCAAATTTAGAAAAACTGAAAAAATTTGACAAGATAAAGATAAGCGCATACACCAACATTCGCGATGTAATAAACGATATTTTTTAAAATCGAGGATTGATTTTTATGGCTTTAACTAAACAAACCCGCACCTCTGCCATAATTGCGGCGGCGGGAAGCGGAACCCGAATGAACTGCAAGACCTCAAAGCAATTTATGATGCTCGGCTGCGTCCCTGTACTTGCACGAACCTTGCTTGCCTTTGAGAGAGCATCCGAGGTAGATGAGGTTGTTGTAGTAACCCGCAAGGATGATATCACAGCGGTTTGGAACTTGGTTAATAAATATGGAATAAAAAAAGTAACCGATGTTATCATCGGCGGTGACACTCGACAAGCGTCTGTTATGTCAGCTCTCGAATGCGTCAGCGGTGAGAAAGTTTTAATCCACGATGGTGCCAGACCTTTTGTAACGCCCGAACAGATAAACTCTGTTGCAAACACTTTGACAGACTGCGACGCCGCGGCCATCGGGGTACCCGTAAAGGACACTCTGAAGCGAGCTGATACAAACGGCTACATAACAGAAACCTGTGACCGCGCAAGTCTTTTTTCAATCCAGACCCCGCAGGGCTTTAAGACAGAGCTTATTAAAAAAGCTCACAAATCCGCGAAAGAGTCGGGAACAGAGGTTACGGACGATTGTGCGCTGTGCGAAAATCTCGGGATAGGGGTCAAGATTATTCAAGGCTCTGCCTCTAACATAAAAATTACAACCCCCGATGATTTGGAGGTCGCACAAGGACTGCTTAAAAATACGGAGCGTGAGTATAAAATGCGTGTTGGTTTTGGATACGATGTTCATAAATTGGTTGAGGGACGCCCGCTTATAATCGGCGGTGTGCAAATTCCCTATGAGCGAGGTCTGCTCGGCCATTCCGACGCGGATGTTTTGCTCCACGCGATAATGGACGCTATGCTCGGTGCGGCGGCTCTTGGCGATATTGGGCGGCATTTTCCCGATACTGACGAGAAATGGTACGGGGCTGACAGCACAAAGCTGCTCGAGAGGGTTGGGAGCCTCCTTGCCGAAGGAGGTGCAAAAATAATCAACATTGACGCAACGATAATCGCGCAAAAGCCCAAAATGGCACCATATATTGAAGAAATGGTTGAGATTGTCGAAAAAACCCTGAACCTTCCAAAAGGCAGTGTAAACATCAAAGCCACAACTACCGAAAAGCTCGGTTTTTGCGGCAGGGAAGAAGGTATTGCCGCAGAGGCAATATGCGGAATTGAAATGTAGAAAAAAAACGCCGTCGCATTGCGACCGCGTTTTACTTTTAGCATTATTCAGCTGTATAAGGAAGAAGTGCAACCTGTCTTGCTCTCTTTATTGCAATTGTAAGCTGACGCTGATGTTTTGCACAGCAACCGCTGATTCTTCTCGGAAGAATTTTAGCGCGCTCTGTCACATATCTTCTGAGCTTTGCAACATCCTTATAATCTATATGGTCCACCTTGTCAACGCAGAAAGCACATACCTTTCTCTTTGCGCGTCTAACACGGGGTCTGTCCATTTTCTTTTCTTCAGCCATTTGTTTCGCCTCCTTTAGTTTCAATTAAAACGGGAGATCGTCATCGGTTTCAAGCAGAGGTGAAAAATCGTCGTCTGCCAAATCCTGCGGCATCTGTGGAGCCGCCGAAACAGGTGCAGAATAGCTGCCGCCTGCGGACTGTTGGGGCGCTGCGCCCTCTCCGCTGCGCTTGCTTTCACCAAAGCTAACCTCACTTGCAACAACCTCTGTTGCATAGTTCTTCTTACCGTCCTGACCTTCCCAGCTTCTGGTCGAAATACGACCGATAACAATAATCATCTTGCCCTTCTCAAAATAGTTGCTGACAAATTCAGCAGTCTTGTTCCAAGCAACACAATTAATAAAATCTGTCTGTCTGTTTTCGCCATAGCCATTATCAATAGCTATAGTAAAACTGCAAACAGGAGTCCCTGTACCCGTATGACGAAGTTCAGGGTCACGTGTGAGCCTACCCATCAAAATTGCTTTGTTAATCATGGATTACGCCTCCTCACATCTTACAACGATGTCACGGATGATACCATCGGTAATTCCGTAAACACGCTCAAGCTCAGCCGGAAAATCAGGGCTTGACTTAAAGTTTACCAAAACATAATAGCCTTCTGTCAAATCATTGATTGCGTAAGCAAGTCTGCGTTTACCCCATTCGTCAACGCTTTCAATCTCGCCGTTCTTTTCAATCAATGACTTAAACTTCTCAACCAATGCTGTGATTTCTTCTTCAGTCTTGGTCGCATCAATAACGAAAATGGTTTCGTACTTATTGATATGTTCTGCCATCTCTTGTCACCTCCTTTTGGACTTTGACCCCCAATCTGCTTGGGAGTAAGGATTGTTATACTTATAACTTGTTTATTATATTACAGTTTCCCTGATATGTCAAGAATATTTTTACAAGTTTTTTCATATCAATATACAAAAACATATGAGGAGAGATTAGAATGAGAAAGACTCTGGCACTTTTTTTCGCAATAATCCTGACAGCTTTTTTTCTGCCATATGCCATATCGGGAGTAATGAGCTATGCAGACAGACAAGCAGTCGCAACCATTTCAAACGGCGAGGGCGATGCAGTAACCGCAGGCAATTTTTCTGACCCGTTTATACTCAGCGTTTACATAACCTCCGAGGGACGCGTTGTCGAGATTGAGTTTGAAGAATATCTATGCGGTGTACTGGCGGGCGAAATGCCCCCTACCTACCACATCGAAGCGCTGAAGGCACAGGCAGTCGCCGCAAGGAGCTACATACTCAGTAAGGTCGCCGACCATATGGCAGGAAAAATCCCCGAAGAGCACAACGGGGCTATAGTATGCACGGACTATGCGCATTGTAAGGCGTGGAAAAGCCTAGGCGACGCAAAGGCGGGTTGGGATGCGCGCTTTGCCGACGATTATGAGGCAAAAATCAAACAGGCTGTATCGCAGACCTCTGGGGAGTATATGATATATGACGGCAAGGTTGTAAAGGCATATTTTTATGCCATAAGCAGCGGCAGAACCGAGAACGTGTCGGAAGTGTGGGGCAGCAATCTCCCCTACCTTAAATCCGTAGTCAGTCGAGAAGATATCGGCGCCGACGGATATGAGTCACTGAGCTCTTATCCAAAGGATATTTTTGTGCAAAAACTAAAGAAGGAGTTTTCTGACATAGAAATCACCGACACTGCAACTATGATTGGCGAGGTTAAAAGGACAGAGGGCGGGAGCGTTTCAACAATTGAGCTTGGGGGAGTTTCGATAGAAGGCAAGAAAATCCGAGATATTTTTAACTTGAGAAGCGCAAACTTTGAAATTCTGACCGAGGGCGATAAGATTACATTTAGGGTAAAGGGCTACGGCCACGGCGTCGGTATGAGCCAAAACGGAGCGAACACTCTGGCTGTCGGCGGCAAGGACTACCGCGAAATTTTAAAGCACTATTATTCGGGCGTGTCATTGACAACTTTATATTAATATAGATTTGTATATTAATAAGATTTTCGTCTATACTACAAAACATAGGAGATGATAAAATGATAAATAGCGATACAATAGAGCTCTTAAAAGAATGTAATGCGGGAATTAAAATGGGTGTTACCTCTATAGAGGATGTTTATGACAAGGTAGAGAGCAACGAATTTAAAACTATCCTTGACAATAATAAAAAGGAGCACCAGAAACTCGGAAGCGAAACACACGAAATGCTGAATGCTTACCACGATAGCGGCAAAGAACCAAACATGGTGGCAAAGGGTATGTCATGGATAAAGACAAATGTTATGATTGCAATGAATGAGAGCGACAACACAATAGCCGATTTGATTACAGACGGCTGTAATATGGGCGTAAAGTCGCTGAATAAGTATCTCAACAAGTACGAAGCCGCAGAAGAGCGTGCCAAGGATATCGCAAAGCGGCTCATCCGCCTTGAAGATGACCTCGCAAAAGATGTAAGGGCGTATTTGTAAAAACGAGCGACCATATGGTCGCTCGTTTTTTAATTCCAGATGCTCAAAAGAGTCTTTTGGTTACTAAGCTCCATCCCCTCAAGCTCCTCCTCGAGCAATCGTCTGTAGTATTCACTATAGACTTTTTTCTGCTCGTTATTGAGTCCAAGCGCAGTATTTTCCAATATACTCTGCTCAAGCTCAATTGGATTCATCAGCTCGTTCCAATAATTCTCGCGCTCCTGGGTATTATAATCCTGCTCATTCTGCAGTTCCTTCCAGTAGCGTTCAAATTCGCTCTGCTCTCTCTCAAATGCATCCTCATCGCGCTGAACCGCGGCGGCGGCTGAATAATTTGCATTGTTTACCATTTGCTCATTCACATCTGCCGCAGTTTTATATTCTGCCTCATAGGCATTGATTAATCTGTCTATCATATCAAGCTCTGACTGATAGCTGTCGCGATATCTCTGATACGCCATTTCCGCAAGAGCGGGCACGGTGTTTGCAAGCTGCCCCGCGTAATACTGGTTTGCTATAGCGCCCGCCGTAACTGCCGCAGAGTTCGCATATCCGCCCGTATTTGCAGAATAATCTGCAATCGCACTTTGACTTGCGCGATTTCCCTCGGTAATATACTTATCTCTATAGGCTAAATAAACAGGGTCATCATCGGGATTATACGAAAACGCCTCTCGGTTTTCCAACGCATTTATTCGGTCAATCACCTCGGATAGATACTTGTCCGAATATTTCTGCGCCACCTCATCGGCAGACTGCACGCCAACGGTATTTGCATACAGCTCTGTCAGCGAATTGACATCATCCTGCCACGCCCACGCTTTTCCGCTGTCGTCAATATAGAGGGTTTCGAGGGGCTTTCCGCCTATAGAAACTGTACCGTTACCATATGACAAGGCATCTGCGCCAAGCCCGTATTTACCCGCAGCCGTCGCATATGCATCGCTGACCCTTACGATAGGATTTTTGCTTGACTTATAATAATCCACAAGACTTCCTTGTATCTTCGAGGCAGGCGCGTATGAAACGCCTGCTTCATTATCAAGATAAGTCGGCTTCATCAAGGTTTTGCCGTTGAGAGTTACAGTCCCGCTCTTATCATCATATCCGATTTCTCTGTCCGAAAACCCCATATTTTTAAGGGTTGCTCTTATCCCGACAGAATCACCAAGCTTCGGCACCTCTGTTTCCACTTTGTTTGTGTTTTTTTCCTTTTCTTTATCCGTAATCGTTTGCATTACTGCTTCCTCCTTTCCTTAACCGAAAGTTAGCAATCGGTTAATGTTCTACATCACTCTTCCGCCGTTATGAGTTACAATTTCTATATCGTGAACCACTGTTTTGCCTATGCCCTCAAGCTTTATTCTAAAACTGTTGCACTTACAAAATCTTACAGGGACACGATAAACAGAAAATCCGCAATTGTCTATATGGGCAAACTCTTTGAATTCTCCTCCGTCTGCAGACATCGACACCCTCACCGACGCCCCGTCCGATACATCCATTCGAAGCCATACGCAAGCCATCCCCTTGTGGTCAATCATATCATAGGTAAATCTTTTTGACACAACGCCCCATTCTACAGGTTCAGTCCCGCCGTTCATCTTCCACATTTTGCCATCGGCAATTCCATAAACACCACCATTGTATGTACAAAATCCTTCAAATGCGGCATCGTCCTCTCTAACCCATACATCCATATCGGGGGTGTATACAAGAACATCCCTCTCTCCGTTCTCGCGCACGGCAGACGCATAATAATGACGTCCATCACTGCCTGATGCACACGAAACATACCTGAATACAAGGTTTGGCGAAACGGAGTACGGCTCGCCGCCGCTGTACGCCTTAAATCCATCTGCCGAGAGATAGTATAATACCCCCTCTATTTCACAAATGCTTCTGCCGTCTATACAACCGCCGACAGTCTGCTTTGGCATAGAATAATTTATGGGCGCGTCACCATAAATGTGGTGTATACAGCCTCGCTTGAAGGCTACAACAGCCGTTCTGTAACTGCAAATTCCGGTAAAGCCCCCGCCCGTACCTACAATTCCATACCAGCTGTCGTCGCCAAGTCCTTGAAATGAGTGAAAGTTTGTGCAATCACCAAGCTTGGATGCGTAGATGCACTCGCCGGATATCGCTGTTCCCCACAGACGATTATTATGGACACAGACATTGTCCATATCGGGAATAGCGATTTTGACTGTGACATCTCCCGCCTCTTTTGCATTGGTAAATTTCACTTTCTCACCATTTTTGTTGTAAAGCAACACATCTATTTGGCTGTCACTTACATCCTGCACAACCACGCTTATGATATCATCCTCTGAGGCAAAATCCTTACGGCTCTCTACAGGCTTTGTATTATTTCTCTCTGTACTGCAACCCGAAATAACAAGACTGTCACCAACCTTAAAATTATTATCAAAACCCGTACCGTTTGCCGAAATGTAAGATGTATATTCGCCCGTTATATCGTTTGACGATGAATAAAATGATGCACCCTTAACCGTCAGCTTCTTTTCCATAGAAACAAGGACATTACTTATCTCCCCTGTTTCAACGGACGGAAGATAATCATAGTATACCTTATCGGGAAATATGCAGATTTTCCCATTGAAATCCGCTATAGACTTTTTGCCCTCGGATAGATTGCCGTCTATTGCAGTTCCGTTATAATAAAAGGTCGTCCCCCTGACCCCCGTAAAGCTACTGAGCTCACCGCCTGTATATTCAGGCGGGCAAATTGCTGTTGCACCCTCTGCACTTGCAATAAGCTTTCTCGCTTCTCTCGGGGCAATTGACGGTATAGAATCGGCTGTCATATTCATCATCTCGGTAAATGCCGAGTCCGAGATTTTGTCGCGTCTGTCAAGACCTGCAAAAACCTTTATCTGAGTTCTGCTGTTCTCTTTTGCTTGAAAATATGGTAATAACATTTTCTTTCATACACCCCCTTTCCTTTATATACAGCTGTAGTTTCTGAAGTTCGCCATATTATTGAGCGGCCTTCTGCTTGCAACCTCACGGCGAAGAGCCTCAAACAAGCTGTTATACTGCGTCATATGCGCATTATAACCCGTATAGTCATGCTGATACAGAGCCATCTTTGCAAGAATATACTCTATATACATCGAGTCATACGGTGCCTCATCAATCTCTGTGCAGTCGTCTATAACGCGCCTGATTGCAAGGCAGGCTCCCGTTTGTGCCTCTAAAACCTCGCTGTCAAGAAGGAGCATATCCCCGCGGACCTCCATAACATTCGCAGTCACACCCCCGCTCCAGTCAGGGTCGCTTCCGAGCGTTTCAAGGTTCGCAATTTCAATCTTGTCCCCCTCTATAAAGGGCGGGTCTTTGATTTCTATTGTATCCGTACCCGTATTGAACTCGCCCCTTATATCAGGAGTCCTTATCGGCTTTGGCATAGTAAGATATACCACCCTTAACCTTTTTTGGTTTTCCTCTTTTATGCCTCCGTCTGCGATTTTCTGCGCAAAGCTACGAAAGTCATGCTTGTCAAGGCGTGTTTCACCCGCATATACTATCTCAACTCTTTCAAATGGAATATCGCTCGGCAGGTTAAGCTCTCCGTATCCGTTTATTTGCGTTTCTATGACATCATAGATTTTGATTACATTCCGACGCAGCTCTGCCGTTACCTCGTCACACCAGCATATTTTCTCATCCTGTGTATACGGGTTCGGGCAAAGTGCGTCGGCTCTCTCTATTGCCCTTAAAATCTCCACTGTGCACCTATCCCTTCAAGCTTTCCATATACTCCTGCGCTTTAAGCTCCTGAAGGCGACTGCGCTCGAGTACAAGCGCAACACATCTCGGAACCATAACCTGAACCCCGCGCTGAATTTGATAATTTGTTCCGTTTACGGTAACGGTTAAATCATCCTTATACTTGGCATTATCCTTTATCAGCATAACAGGAACAAGCTCTTTATAAAAAGCATCTATTTTTTCTGGTTTAACCTTTGCTTTTGCAGCCATTTTTCATCCTCCTCTTATTGTTTTATTGTTTTGCCGGCGGCGGCATATGCGCCGCCGGCAATATCATTAATAACTGCAGGTTGTTTCAACACGCACCATAAACTCGGGCGAGAGAATTTCTGCCGTCTGTGTAGCCTTCCAGCCAACAGTACTTCTCTGGTCAAGCGGGTCGCCTGTACCGGCACTTCCCTTTTGCTTGAGTATGGTTTCAAGACCGCCGCCTTCAATATTGGTAACGCCATATGCGTTCTGTCCCACAAACAGAGTTGAATATACATCTCTTCCGTCTGCACCTGCACCGCCCGGATATATGATACTGCCCGCTGTAGCAGACGTATCAAGAGTTTCTTCTGTAACAAGCTTTGCACTGCCTGCAGCACCCGCTGTTACACTCTTGATAGAGTAATCAAACCCATTTATCTGTATAGCTCTGCCAGCAAGCGCGCTTGCGTCGCTCTCGTCAATATCCTCAGCTACCGTAATGGTATTTCCTGATACCGATGAAACTGTCAGGGTTTTCGCAATACCCATTTCGATGTTTTCCGCCTTTCTGAGCGGCTCTGCAGAGAAAATCTTTGCCTCTGTAGACTCAACAAAAACAACTCCGTGAATTTTTCCGATTGCACCCTTATACCAATCTTCAGGGTCTACATTCTGCTTAACAGCCTTCCATTCAGGGTCATTTGTAAGGTCGTTTGCAACATCGGGATGAATGATTGCAACATAGCAACCATCCTTAAAGGGTGCTGCATTGTTGCGCTTGAGTGTTGCAACCGCACGCTTTACAGCAGCAACGCTGAGATAGTCATTATCTTCATATGTTGCAAGCCCGCCGACAAGCAAGCCTCTGTCCGCTTTGCCCTCGCCGTACTGAACATTTGTTCCTGCATTTATCTTTTCACGGATAACTGTATCAAGAGTACGGCCCGCCTGGTCGCCGAGGACAGTCTGTGTTTCGCTGATAACAGAGTCAACAGCCGCCAAGGTCAGCATATCAGAAAGTGTTACATAGTCACCATACTGTTCAACAGTAGATTCAACCGTTGTAACATTAAGTTCGTTGCCCTTGGGCGTTACACCCTCTGTAAGCGGAACAAGCGCTTTGGGAAGGGGACTGAACTTTCTGAACTCTATTGTTTTACCGCTTCCTGCAGGAATCGGTTTCTTCTGCCCGAACTGTGCGTGCACAAGCTTCGGTGTCGCAAAACGAATAAGTGCTCTGTCATAATAGTTTTTCATTTCAGCGCTAAGGCTGTTGCCCGCGTTGTTTGTTGTGGTTGTTTGAGTATTATAATTTATGCTCATATTAAATCTCCTTTTCTTTTATAAATTAATTTTCATTTGTAATATTTTATTTTATAAGATATTACACTGTCAGCTTAGAAAGTAATTCTTTCGCCTTTTTGAACCCTCGCTATAACATCGTCAATTTCCTTATCCGACATTTCCTTCGGGTTTTTCTTTACAACAGCAGGGCTGTTCTTGCCGGCGCCATTTTCAAAAATTCTGTTCTGGCGCTCCATCATGCGTTTGAGAGTCTCCTTGGCAGCCGCCTCGATTATTTCATCGCGATGTGCAAGGAAGTATGCCTCCTCAACTGTCAAGCCGTTTTTCCATACGTAATTTATAAACTCAGGATTTTCCATCTCGGCCTTCATATCAAAATCGGGGTTTTTCTTTAAGAATGCAGCCTTTTGCGCTTCAATCTCGCTAATCCTCGCATTGATATATGCCTCTCCTCTTTCATCGGTAGCACCAATGGCACTTCCCTCCGCTTTTGCACCTGCAGAATTCTGACCGCCAAGTATTGCTGTATTCAAGGTCGGTTCAGTCTGCTTTTTTGTTGTTGTAAAACTAAACATTTTTTCTCCTCTCCGTTGCAGTTATCTGCAACTGTAATTTTTTTGCGCGGTTTCCCGGGAATTGTGTGATTTATCCACCGCACAATAAGATAATACTACAACTAAAAGTGACATAGCGTGCCACCGGAAAAAATTTAAGAATATGTATTTATGAAACCCCAAACTTTTACGCAAATTTTATAAAATACATTGACAAATCCCTAAGTTTATGCTACAATACATATTTGTTCAAGGTTATGCGGGCGTGGCGGAATTGGCAGACGCGCTAGACTTAGGATCCGTCCTGTATGTGATTTTATTGTTGATTACGGTTTTTCCGTTTTCATAGATGAGGATTAAGCGATACGCTCCTCCTCGGTGTACCTCCACCGTGTAAAAATTAAGAGGTAAAAACTTAATATGCGGGCGTGGCGGAATTGGCAGACGCGCTAGACTTAGG
>JAZNFQ010000003.1:0-2007 GCA_045576075.1 Clostridia bacterium | reverse complement strand
GGGCGTTACGCCGATTGAAATGTGACAATATGACCTATGATAGGGTGAAGCTTCTTATATCAGAGGCTGATTTGCCTGAAAATACAGACAGGATAACATTGAAAAAATATCTCTCACGTATGGATGGAGACAGCTTTGTGATGCTGACACATTTCGTTTCTGCCATAGACGGTAAGGACAGGAGCGTTCTGCGACATATGTCAGATAAAATAGTCGCTTCGGGAGAATGTGTGTCTATACCTCAGCTTGCCGTAAGCGGCAGTGATATAATCACCTTAGGTGCTGTAGGTGTGCAGATAGGAGAGATATTAAAAAAACTGCTGGACAGTGTTATATGCGAAACACTGCCCAACAGCAAAGATTTGCTTCTGGACAAGGCAAAAGAGCTATTGGATAAGCTCGGTAATGTCTGAAGGCATGGGAGCTTCCACAGTGATGGCTTCACCATCGACAGGATTTATGAAGGTTATCGCCCTGCAGTGGAGACGGGTGTTGCCCACTACGGCAGACCCGTACATATCATCGCCGTAAATACTATGCCCTATGTGGGATAGATGAACCCTCAACTGGTGTGTTCTGCCGGTCTGAGGGTTTAGTTTTATCAATGACAGGTCGTTTTTTGAGGATATCACCTCATAGTGGGTTATGGCGGTCTTGCCCTCAGGTGATACAAGTCTCCGTATGGTGGAGCCTTCTTCCCTTGCTATGGGTGCATCTATAGTGCCTTTAGTCTCAGCAGGTGTGCCGTGGCACAGAGCTACGTATTCTTTGTATATTTTCATATCCTGCATCTGCTCTGACAGCATAGATGCCGCAAGGCGGTTTTTGGCTATAAGCACAGCTCCCGAGGTGTCACGGTCAAGCCGTGTGATAACACGGAATGTAAAGTCCGTGTCACGATAATAGTACATAACCCCGTTTGCCAGGGTATCGTCATGGTGATTCTGTGACGGGTGGGTAGGCATATTGCGGGGCTTATTCACCACCAGTATATCCTCATTCTCCAAGAGAATGTCAAGTCCTATGTCTACAGGTACTATGTTCGGAGATGGGATATCGTGTATATTTAGTATCAGCACATCTCCTGTATGGAGTATCACATTCACATTGGCGTGAGCTCCGTTGACGGTGATGCCGTCGGGATATTTTTTCAGATCTGTGAGGATAGCTGAGGATATATTAAGCTTATGCTTGAGCACTGTTTTGACAGATTTTCCGTCGAATTGTGTGTCAATGACGGATTTGATTTTTTTCATAGGTTTTCACCTCTGATAAAAGTATAAACTATTGGTTGGAAAAAATCAATGACAAATGATGATTTAGCGCACTTCGTGCAATGCAAAATGACAACGACAATAAAAAAATGCGTTTCCATCGTTGCTTTAATCTGAATATATTAACAACAATTCTTTGCCAAGGGTGCCCCGCGGCACCCCTGGCGACCCCGCGCGCCCGCTGTGGCAATTTTGGCGGATTGAGCAAATATAACTTCGCGCAAAAGCCGAGAATGTATGAGTAACTAAAAGACTCGTTTGTAC
Organism: Clostridia bacterium; assembly: GCA_045576075.1. GTDB lineage: Bacteria > Bacillota > Clostridia > Monoglobales > Monoglobaceae > UMGS1820. The sequence goes on along the minus strand of JAZNFQ010000003.1, from coordinate 469 downwards.
ATTCTCGGCTTTTTACAGCTCGTTATATTTACTCAATTTTACCACCAAAATCACCAAGGCGGGTTACTCTATGCCAGATTCTATTACATATTCGCACAAAGTGATATAGAGTGTATCCAAAGAACACTAAACACATATAGAATATCAATGTATCTCTATCCAAAATAATGCGACCGCCTTGGAAATTCAAGGGCAACGAAGCAAACAAAGACAAGTAAAATTCGCCGTAAAAATGGCAATAATCAGTTTCCTTTGCGGATTGCCATTTTTAGCATCACCGAGCAATAGGTTTGCGAGTTGATGCGGCGGCTAATTTTATGTGGTCGACTTTGCGGAGTCCTTGAATTTCCACAGCGGGGCTGCGGTTTGGAAAGGGCGTCAGCCTACGCCCTTTCCCCTTTTGGTACTTTCGGAAAAGTACATTTTAATAGAAATGTATTTTAAAATTATTAACGATGTATATCAAACT
>JAZNFQ010000002.1:0-4124 GCA_045576075.1 Clostridia bacterium | reverse complement strand
GAAGTAGTTGAAGCAAACATCAGAGATTATGATGGTGAGGTTGGTAACACACCATATGATGAGTATGCAGTAGCAGTAGCGGATGGAGCTATAACAGTTACAATGGAAAACCTTGAGAAGCATACAAGCGACGGACAGGGTGAAGGTTACTGGACAGGATTTGCAGTAGTAGCTCCTGCAGGTGCAACAAAGTTCACATGCACATGGGGCGGCACAGTAGTTGCAGTACCTACTAGCGTAGAAGATATTGATGGTGAATATGGCGATGAGGTTGGTGTAGCATTCATTACAGACGCACTGGCACCTAAGACAGCATTGACACTTCAGTGGTATACTGAGGAAGGCGAATTCGCAACAGAGGAAGTAACATTTGAGATTGTGTACGATGTAACATATGAAGGCGCAGTTGACATTACTGTTGATGATGTTACAGAAGCTATTATCGAGGACAGCGATGATGCAGAAGCAAAGGTTTATTCTTCCTACAAAGTAGCTGCAACAGAGAGAGAAGGAGTAATTAAAGTTGCTGTTTCTAACAGGGGACTTAAAGAGCATACAAACGCTCTCCTTGAAGAAGGTTACTGGACAGGATTTGCAGTAAAAGCTCATGCAGATGCAGTATATGCTAAATACACATTTGGAGATTCGGCAGGCACAGTATCTTTGGAAGATATTGATAAGATTGGAACAAAGGGTATAGCTTTCTACACAGATGCAGATGATGCTGCAACAGAAATAACTCTTCAGTGGCTTGACGAAAACAATGATCCCGTTTCTAATGTTGCAACATTTAAAATGGATTTATCAGATGTAGTTAAGTATGGAGAAATTATCCCAGACTCTTCTGTAAGTGGTGTAGGTGGTATCGGTCAGTATATAGTAACCTTTAACACAAATGGCGGCAGCGTGATTGCATCTGCAAAGGTTAAGAAGGGTGAAGCTGTGACCGAACCTGCAGCTCCTACAAAGGAAGGTTTCGAGTTCGATGGTTGGTATACAGATGCACAGTTTACAGCCGAGTATGATTTCGCTACTCCTGTAACAAACTCCTTCACTTTGTTTGTAAAGTGGGTAGAGGCTGCAGAGGACGGCGGAATGGCGTTTGCTGATGTTACAGAGGACGATTGGTTCTTTGAAGCAGTAAGCTTTGTATACGAAAATGGTATAACCAATGGTATGTCTGAAACAGAGTACGCTCCTCAGGGTACAGTTACAAGAGCTCAGTTTATCACAATGCTCTGCCGTGCTTATGGCATAGAAGAGATGGAAGGTGACAACTTCGCAGATGCAGGCGATACCTGGTACACAGGCTACCTTGCAGCTGCTAAGCAGCTTGGAATTTCAAGCGGTGTTGGCGACAATATGTTTGCACCTGAAAGCGAAATTACAAGAGAAGAAATGGTAACTATGCTCTACAACTATATCAAGACAACAGAGGATGTTACCGTAGAGAATGCAGCCGAATTTGCTGATGCAGATGAGATTTCTGACTGGGCAAAGGATGCAGTTGCATTTGCAAGCAGCAAGGGTTATGTACAGGGTAAGGGCGATAACAAGTTTGATCCCAAGGGTACAGCTACAAGAGCAGAGCTTGCACAGATTTTCTACAATATATTTAAATAAGAAATAATCACAAAAAGCGGTGCCGATTTTGCGGCACCGCTTTTTTGTTTACACTATATCCACATCATATTCCTCAAGCCATACATTTATCATATATAGATATGCCATAATTTGAGGGAAGTTCATAAGCTGACCGTACCACGGGCGTGTAAAGACTGCACCTTCCGTTTCATATAAATTGCGGGCGGAAGAGATATTCACAATCTCCCAGATTGGAGCGGACGGCTTATCAAGCAGAGTCTTGACCCTGTCTTTAACACAATTAATATATATTGGGTTATGGCTTTTGGGGTATGGACTCTTCTTGCGATGGATTATTTCGTCAGGTAAAATCCCCTCAAAAGCCTTTCTGAGCATACCTTTTTCTCTGCCCTTATATGCTTTTATTTCCCAAGGAATATTATAGGCGTATTCCATAATTCTATGGTCGCAAAACGGGACGCGAACCTCAAGTCCGCTATACATACTCATTCTGTCCTTGCGGTCAAGAAGTGTTTGCATAAACCATTTCAGGTTCAGCATGGTCACCTCTTTTATACGTGCATCCAGCTTGGTTTCGAAACCTGTTTTGGGGGCATTGTTTATGGTTTCTAAGTATCTGCTGTAAACATAGTCTGTGGGATTGTAAACCAAAAGATCGTCTGCAATTAAGCTTGATTTCAGCAAGGTGTTACCACTCCAGGGAAAATCATCTGCAAACAATACCTCGGGATTTGAATACCACGGATAACCGCCGAAAATTTCGTCAGCACACTCGCCTGAGAGAGCAACTGTATGCGTTTTCTTTACCTCTCTGCAAAACAGTAAAAGAGAGGAGTCCACATCCGCCATTCCGGGAAGGTCGCGGGCGAGAACGGCGTCATATAGCGCTGATGCAACATCGGTGTTGTCGAGAATTACTTTTTTGTGCTGTGAGCCTATTGCACTTTGCATTATATCAATATAGTAATCGTCGCTGTTTGGCTGAAAATAATTTGCCTTAAAGTATTTGGCGTTATCTACGTAGTCCACAGAATATGTTGTAAGTTGTCTTTCGTATTTTCTATATTCAAGAGCGGATGTCGCAGAAATTATACTCGAGTCAAGTCCGCCTGAAAGAAAACAGCAAAGCGGGACATCCGATACAAGCTGGCGTTTGACAGAATCTGTAACAAGAAAACGCACCTTTTCAAGAGTTTCTTCAAGAGAGTCAGTGTGTTCCTTTGCCTCAATCTGCCAATATTTCTTTATAAAAAGACCGTCCTTGCTAAATGTACCGCACTCGCCCGGCTTTAACTCCTTTATGTCAGAAAAAGCTGAAGCTCCTGGCGTTCTACCAGGTCCTATGAGAAATATTTCGCCTATTCCGAAACGGTCTACGGCTCTGCTCACTCTTGGATTTGCAAGTATCGTCTTGATTTCCGAACCAAATATAAATCCGTTATTATATTTATGAAAGAAAAATGGCTTTACTCCTGCTCTGTCACGGGCAAAAAAGAGGGTTTCATTTGATTTATCATAAATTGCAAAGGCAAATATCCCATTTAGATGTTCAAGCGATTTTTCCCCCCATTCTATATATGAGAGAAGGAGAATCTCTGTATCTGAATGGCTGTTTAAGCGGTGACCTGCCGAGCATAATTCGGCACGAATCTCATCGGTATTGTAAAGCTCGCCATTGTATACTATTATATATTCATTGCCCCCAATTTTTTTGTACATTGGTTGTTTTCCGTTTTCGATATCAACAACAGCAAGACGTCTGTGAAAGAGGGTAACGTTTTCCGAAAGGTAAGCCCCCGCATCGTCTGGACCGCGTCTTTTCAGGGTGTCAGACATAACTGAAAATATCTGTTCGTTTTCCCTTATGTCTGACTCAAAATCAAGCCATCCGGCAATTCCGCACATTAAAATCATCCTTTCTGAAATACTATACACAGCTGGATTTATAATATAGTTTTAGATGTTCTAAATCAGTATATGCGCAAAAGTAAATAAGTGTTAAAAATTATGCACATAATAGTGGTATAAACAGATAAAGCTTTTGGTGATTTTTTTGTCAAAAAAGATGTTGACTTTTTCGCCAAAAGATGATATACTCTTGAATACACTCTCCCGATGGAGAGCGTGATATCACAAAGTTTTGCGGTCAAAAAATTTTTTTAAAAAATTTAAAAAAAGGTATTGACAAAGACAAATAATCGTGATACAATAGACAAGCTGTCACTCAAGAGACGGCAGAACCTGGCGAAGCGGAAGCGGAGCATAGGGCTCCCAAAAAGCGCCGACGAAGTGCACTTTTTGGGAAAGAGGAGAAGTCGCTCGACAGGGCGAAGTTTTATCGGAAGATAAAACGAAGCAAAGAGAGCGCACTTCGACGAGATGATGTTTGAAAAGTAAACAGTGAAAGAGCGGTAACGGAAATGTCAAATAGACAAACGTTACGACAATTGAACAAGGTTTTAGGACCTTGTCAATTCCAAAAGTTTTAGCGAACTTTACAAAAACGTTAGTATTCGAAT
>JAZNFQ010000001.1:0-4741 GCA_045576075.1 Clostridia bacterium | reverse complement strand
TGCAACTCAGGTCGAAACGTCTGTATTTCATAGACTACCGACCTAATCCCCAAAACAAAAAGCTGATTTTTGTCTTTCTTTTGTAACCTTATTTTTTTAATGCGCTGTCTGTAAATGCTTTACAAGGAAAGAAAACTTTCGACTCCCATCGTCCACCCTTAAAGCAAAAGCTCCGCGCCTGTTAAGGTGCGGGGCTTTTGCTTTATTAGCGTGGCGGGATTCGAATCCACGACAACCGGAGGTTGATTCGCGCCCGCGCCCCACGGGCGCTCACCCTTGCAGGGCAAACACCTCTGCCCGGCGCAGGGGGCGGGTAGAATCCCATCGTCCACCCTTCGCGGTTTCTTCAGCAATGAGGAAACCGCGCAAAACTTCTTATACCAAATCGTCACAATATCATTCAGTTGCAAACACGACGCGCGCGTTGATTTTGCCCTAAATTAGCCGAAAATCAGGCTGTTTTTCACCCGTTTTCAGGGGCTTGGGACTCCCCGGGACTCGCGTGGGTTAAACTACCATTTAGCCCCCCTGATGGGAAATAGCTTCGTAGATATTTTATCAGTCAGGGAGCGGAAATTGAGTCCATTATAAAATGCAGACAAGTTTCCTAGCGCAACTTTTCTCTTGAGTACAAATATAAAAGTTGCTAGTATCCTCGCAAGACGGTTTTTTTGATTATGGATGTTGAAAAGCGAGATTTGCTGACCGGGATATATAAAGTGCCGAAGAGTGTCTATACGATACCTGCTTACCAGCGCAATTATGACTGGGAAAGGAAACAGTGTGAACGATTGATGGATGATATTGCTTTTCTGATCAAAAATCCTGAGCGAAAGCACTTTCTTGGCAATATGGTGATAATGCAAACAGATGAGAGTAAAACACGCATAGAGTATACCATTATCGATGGACAACAACGAATCACTACTGTTGCTTTGTTGCTTAAAGCTATACAAGATCAAGCTGAAAAAAAGGGGATAAGTCATCTGGTTTGTGAAATTGGACAAATGCTGCGGAATAATGAGGGATCTTGTGGTTACAGCCTCAAACTTAAGCAAACACCTGATAATAATGAAGCATATTGCGCTTTGATGGCAGGATGCTTGAAAGATGATAATACGAGTAACATTACTGCTAATTATACCTATTTTAAAGCACGAGTGAAAGATTTTAATCTTGGTGAGCTGATTGATGCAATAAACCGCTGCGAAATTATTTGCATCATGTTGGAATCAGGGAAAGATAACGCACAGCTTATTTTTGAAACTTTGAATTCGACAGGGCGTCCGCTAACAGAGACCGATAAAATACGTAACTACCTTCTCTTAAGTGATAAACAGTCATTGATGCTTAGTCAACGATGGCACGAATTAATGCGGGAACTTTTCCGTTATGGTCACCCTACCCCTGCGGAGCAGTTACAGATACAGGAAGACTTCTTCTCAACATATATAATGAGTGAAACGCATGTTATCTCTCGATATGAGGATTATTATGAGACATTTAAAAAACTTTGCTATGACAAATTTCAAGGGGATAAGCCTAACTGTCTACATGACCTAGAACGATATGCCGAGTTGTATAACATTATGATGCACCCCCAAGTTGCAAGAAGTTTATCTCCCTCACTCAGAGAACAATTTGAGGAACTGCACAAGCTCGATTTTACAACTTGCCGCCCATTCATCATCAAATTATTGCAGGATAGAGAAAACTATGGCATTACGGATAATGAACTGAGCAATGTTCTCAAAACGCTCATCGTATATCTTGTACGGCGTAGCGTATGTGGTGTGCCAACAGCAGGTATGCGAAAATTTTTCCTGACACTTCATCATCGCATTTTTCAATACAATGAAAAAAGAGACCATTATGCCGATTCTGTCGCTCTCTTTTTGGTGAAGCAACTAAGGGGAACAAGTTCATCTTTTCCTAGTGATGATGATTTTAGAAAAGCCATCTTACAGGGGGATATATATCACAAGAGCTTGTGTCGATACTTGCTTTTCCGTTTGGAAAACATTGGTAACGAACATTTGATTGATGATAAAAATATTACTATTGAGCATATCCTTCCTCAAACTCCAAGCACTCAATGGAAGGAGGTATTTCCAGATGAAGAGGAACGTCAGATGTTGACTCATCGTATAGGCAATTTGACTCTTACTGGAGATAATGGAAAACTCCTTAACAAGCCGTTTCTTCAGAAAAAAGAGCTATATCGGACTTCAAAAGCGACCAGACTCAATGATTACATCAAACAACAAGAAGAGTGGACAGCATACCACATCAATCACCGATGTTTCGTGTTGAGTGAAGAGTTGCTACTGCTTTTCCCAACGCCCAACGCAATAGAGAATCCTGAGATTATTTTTGAAAAAATTGATACAATTACTGCGGAGCAGTCGGATAAAGCGACTAAGCGTAGACTTCGCGAAACTATTTTGCAGAATAGGACGTTTGAAGATACAAATTTTGCTGATTTATTAGTATCGTTGGTTCAGCATTTGGATAGAGAAAAACCGGGACGTTTAGAGGAAGTCGCAAAAAAGGTTCCCACACTTATATATGCCACGGGTTCTACCACCAAATACGTCCGAGAAATCAATTCCGAGTATTCTATTGACTGCTCATGGAGTCACAAGTCGGCTATCCGCCATATGAGCAAGCTTCTTACTTTTTATGACTACAAGCCTAGTGAACTTATTTTTCACCTTAAACCTATTCAGGGAGAGAAATACGAAGGCAAGACAACGCTCCAAAACTATCGAGCAGAGTTTTGGAATGCATTTCTAGCATATGCTAATTTGCATAAGAGCGAGCTTCCTGAATCATTTAGGCTGCCGTCTCCAAGTTCTCGCGGATATGTGGATATACACTTCGGGCGGGGAGGCTATCAAATATCTATTAGTCTCAACACTCGAACTCAAAAGGTCGATGTAATGTTCTATATGAAAGACGACAAGGCGTTTTTATATCGCACAGAGATAGACAAACACAGATTCGAGGATGAAATAGGAGAACAACTTGTTTGGCATGAAGCACCGAAACATTGTTATATTCAAGCTTCTCATTCTATAAGAGATAATGAAAATGATGTTGTTCCATGGGTTTTGACTACTGCGTGCAAATTATATAACACCTTTGCTCCGTTGATATGAAAGTGTATATAATGGGGATAGTTCAAAAAGGGATGAAATAATGTATACAACTATGACGCATTTGTGTACATTATTTTTCTATTCGCCATGCTAATGTTTCATTTTCCGGCAAGGAGAAAAATCTGAACCGGCTGGCAGAATACGCCACAAAGCTTGGAGTGATAGACAAGTTAACCCCCTATCTGGAAGTTTTGGCATGAAGTCGACTGCCGGATATTTTCGTATTTGAGTTGAGTGTGGAGTAAAATATGCTAGAATATCTTTTAGGAGAGTAAGCCATGGGGAACATAGAAGAAATACATTTCAGAGAGGGGGAGTTTGAGCTGTCGGTTCGAGTAGAACCTCAGGCGAATACCGTATGGCTTAATCGCCTACAAATGTCGCAACTCTTTGATAGAGATATTAAAACGATAGGTAAGCATATTCAGTCAGCACTGCGTGAGGAGCTGGAAGATTCAGTTGTCGCAAAATTTGCGACAACTGCCAGCGATGGAAAAACGTATCAGGTAGAATACTACAATCTGGACATGATTATCAGCGTAGGATACCGCGTGAAATCAACACGGGGTGTTCAGTTTCGCCGTTGGGCTACGAATGTACTTCGGCAGTATCTGATGCAGGGGTATGTATGCCAACAAAAGCGTCTGCAAGACCTCTCCACTACCATCCGCGTGATGAAGCGTGTGGAAAACAAGTTGGATTCGGCCCAGATATTGGAAGTGGTTCAGCAGTACACCCGCTCTCTTGATTTGCTGGATGATTACGATCACCAGCGCCTGAAGAAGCCGCAAGGGGATACCCATGCCTATGTACTGACCTATGAGGAGTGCAGGAAGCTCATAGATTCCATGCGGTATGGGGATGAGAGTAGTGTATTTGGCAATGAAAAGGATGATTCCTTTAAGGGAAGTTTGGGTAATATCTACCAGAGCTTTGCCGGAAAGGACGTGTACCCATCCGCGCAGGAAAAGGCAGCTAACCTACTCTACCTCGTGACTAAAAATCACGCTTTTTCGGATGGCAATAAACGAATTGCGGCAGCGGTATTCTTGTATTTTCTGGAAAGAAACGGCTTATTATTCCGGGATGGCGAAAAAGTCATAGCCGATCACACCTTGGTAGCCATGGTTGTGATGATTGCGGAATCTAAGCCCGAAGAAAAAGAGACAATGGTGAAGCTTGTGATGAATTTTCTTGACGCATGAGCGGAACAAAAACGCCTAACCAAGCATTAAAACGCCATTTGTCTGAGTTGTAGGTTGAACGGAGCAATAAACTGCCCAAAATGGCATTTTTTACAGTTTGGGCAAAATAAAAACATTGATATATCAATGTTTCTGTTTTTAATCCCGCAAAAATCGATGTTGGAGTCTATTTGAGTTCGCCCCCCTTGAAGGACCCCTCTAGGCGGCGTTTTCAAATAGAAAGCGCCGCCTTTGCTTTGTACGACCGACGCGATATGCGCACTGCGGTGAAAGTCCGCGCGGAGCCGCGATGATGCGGAATCCCAGACCTGAAGAACAACTGCGGGGAGGTAACAAACCGTGGGAAAGGAAGTTCGAGGGGAAATCCCGACTGTA